>NZ_JAXAFJ010000006.1:0-211181 GCF_033898525.1 Terrihabitans rhizophilus
CATCGGAAACCTCAACCCGACCTCAACCGTCAGCAAGAAAAAGGCCCAGTAAAACTGGCCGACCGGGGCGGCGCCAAAGCCGCCCTGCACAGCATGTCCCCTCCGGTGCGGCCCAGCCGCCCGGAAGGGATGTGTCGAACGACAAGATGCATTGGAGAGGAAGCAAAGAGATGGGCAAGGCTCTAGACGGCGTTCGCGTTCTTGACTTCACCCACGTCCAGTCAGGTCCGACCTGCACGCAGCTCCTCGCCTGGTTCGGCGCGGACGTGATCAAGGTGGAGCGCCCCGGCGAGGGTGACATCACCCGTTCCCAGCTGCGGGACATTCCGGGCGCCGACAGCCTCTATTTCACGATGCTGAACTCGAACAAGCGTTCGATCACGCTCGACACCAAGAATCCCGAGGGCCGCGCCGTCCTCGAAGAGCTCATCAAGATCTGCGACGTGATGGTCGAGAACTTCGCCCCCGGCGTGCTCGACCGCATGGGCCTGACCTGGGAGCGCATCCAGAGCATCAATCCGCGCATCATCGTTGCGTCCGTGAAGGGCTTTGGTCCCGGACCTTTCGAAGACTGCAAGGTCTACGAGAACGTGGCCCAGTGCACAGGCGGCTCCGCCTCCACCACCGGCTTCCGCGACGGCCTGCCGCTGGTGACCGGCTCGCAGATCGGCGATTCCGGCACGGGCCTGCATCTGGCGCTTGGCATCGTGACTGCTCTTTACCAGCGCACGCTGACGGGCAAGGGCCAGAAGGTGCTCTGCGCCATGCAGGATTCCGTGCTGAACCTGTGCCGCGTGAAGCTGCGCGACCAGCAGCGCCTCGAGCGCGGTCCGCTCCAGGAATACAGCCAGTTCGGCGAAGGTATCCCGTTCGGCGACACCGTGCCGCGCGCGGGCAACGATTCCGGCGGCGGACAGCCCGGACGCATCCTGCGCTGCAAGGGCTGGGAGACCGATCCCAACGCCTACATCTACTTCATCACGCAGGCGCAGGTGTGGGACAAGGTCTGCACCGTCATCGGGAAGGAAGAGTGGCTCACCGATCCCGATTACGCCAAGCCGGTGAACCGCCTGCCGAAACTGAACCACATCTTCGCGACGATCGAAGAGTGGACCATGACGAAGACCAAGTTCGAGGTGATGGACATCCTCAACGAGGTGGACATCCCGTGCGGGCCGATCCTTTCCATGAAGGAGATCGCCGCCGACGAGTCGCTCTACGCGACCGGCACTCTTGTGAACGTCGACCATCCGGTGCGCGGCGCCTACATCACCGTGGGCAATCCGATCAAGCTTTCGGACAACGATGTCGCGGTCGAGCGCTCGCCTCTTCTCGGCGAACACACGGACGAGATCCTGTCGCAGGTGCTGAACCTCGGCGAGGAGCGGATCGCGCAGATCAAGGCCTCCGGGGCCACCGGCGCGCCTGTCCGTCAGGCGGCCGAGTAAGCCTTTCTATTCCAGTCGGACGCGGACACGGGGGTTTTCGCGTCCGACTGCTGTGCCTTGCACAGAAAAGGAATGGGTGCGCTCATGCCGGGAGCGGTCCACGTCTCAAACAATCAACAAAAGCGGAGGGGGGCACCCCGATGAACATCCACGAATATCAGGCCAAGGCGATCCTGAAGGAGTACGGCGCGCCCGTATCGCGCGGCATCCCGGTCTTCACGGCCGAGGAAGCCGAGAAGGCCGCTCACGAGCTTGGCGGGCCTGTCTGGGTCGTCAAGTCGCAGATCCACGCCGGTGGTCGCGGCAAGGGCAAGTTCAAGGAGCTCGGCGCTGAGGCCAAGGGCGGCGTCCGCGTCGTGAAGTCGGTCGAGGACGTGAAGTCCTCCGCTGCGGAGATGCTGGGCAATACGCTGGTGACCGAGCAGACGGGCGAGGGCGGCAAGCAGGTGAACCGCCTCTACATCGAGGAAGGTGCCGCCATCGAGAAGGAGTTCTACCTCTCGATGCTCATCGACCGCGAGACGAGCCGCGTGGCCTTCGTGGTGTCCACGGAAGGCGGCATGAACATCGAGGAGGTGGCGCATGACACCCCCGAGAAGATCATCACCTTCTCCGTCGATCCGGCGACCGGCGTGCAGCCCCATCACGGCCGCACCGTCGCCCGCGCGCTGAACCTGTCCGGCGACCTGGCCAAGCAGGCCGGCGCCCTCGTGAACCAGCTCTATGCCGCGTTCACGGACAAGGACATGGCGCTGCTCGAGATCAACCCGCTGGTGGTGACCAAGGACAACGAGCTGAAGGTGCTCGACGCCAAGGTCAGCTTCGATTCGAATTCCATCTACCGCCATGCGGACGTTGCCGCGCTGCGCGACGAGACGGAGGAGGATGCCAAGGAAATCGAGGCCTCCAAGTACGATCTCAACTACATCGCCCTCGATGGCTCCATCGGCTGCATGGTCAACGGCGCAGGCCTTGCCATGGCGACGATGGACATCATCAAGCAGTACGGCATGGAGCCCGCCAACTTCCTCGATGTCGGTGGCGGCGCCACGACCGAGAAGGTTACGGCTGCCTTCAAGATCATCACAGCGGACCCGGTGGTGAAGGGCATCCTCGTCAACATCTTCGGCGGCATCATGAAGTGCGACGTCATCGCCCAGGGCGTGATCCAGGCGGTGAAGGATGTGGGCCTGCAGGTTCCGCTCGTCGTGCGCCTCGAAGGCACCAATGTCGAAGCCGGCAAGAAGCTGATCGGCGAATCCGGCCTCAACGTCATCGCGGCCGATGACCTCGATGACGCGGCCCAGAAGATCGTCAAGGCCGTGAAGGAGGCCGCGTAATGTCCGTTCTGCTCACCAAAGACACCAAGGTCATCGTTCAGGGCTTTACCGGCAAGAACGGCACGTTCCACTCCGAGCAGGCCATCGCCTACGGCACCAAGGTCGTCGGCGGCACCTCGCCGGGCAAGGGCGGCGCCAGCCACCTGAACCTGCCGGTGTTCGACACCGTGGCCGAAGCGCGCGAGAAGACCGGCGCCGACGCCTCCGTGATCTATGTTCCGCCTCCGGGCGCGGCCGATGCGATCATGGAAGCCATCGACGCCGAGATCCCGCTCATCGTCTGCATCACCGAAGGTATCCCGGTGATGGACATGGTGCGTGTGCGCCGCTCGCTGGACGGCTCCAAGTCCCGCCTGATCGGACCGAACTGCCCGGGCATCGTCACCGCCGGCGAATCGAAGATTGGCATCATGCCGGCAAACATCTTCAAGCCGGGCTCGGTGGGCGTGGTGTCGCGCTCCGGCACCCTGACCTACGAGGCTGTGTTCCAGACCACGAACGAAGGCCTCGGCCAGACCACCGCAGTCGGCATCGGCGGCGACCCGGTCAAGGGCACCGAGTTCATCGACGTGCTGGAACTGTTCCTCGCTGACCCCAAGACCGAATCGATCATCATGATCGGTGAGATCGGCGGCTCGGCCGAGGAGGACGCAGCCCAGTTCCTTGCCGATGAAGCCCGCAAGGGCCGCAAGAAGCCGACAGTCGGCTTCATCGCAGGCCGCACGGCTCCTCCCGGCCGTCGCATGGGCCATGCCGGTGCGATCATCTCGGGCGGCAAGGGCGGCGCGGAAGACAAGATCGCGGCGATGGAGGCCGCGGGCATCCGCGTGTCGCCTTCGCCGGCCAAGCTCGGCAAGACGCTGGTCGAGCTTCTCAGGGGCTGAGGACTTCCGGTGCGGGGCTCCCAACGGCTCCGCACCGCTACTTCGGCCCTGCCGCTACTGATGGACCGCTTGCAGCGAACTGCGGCCTTCGCTAAGCCGGATCGAACATCTTTTGGGGCGTCGCCAAGCGGTAAGGCAGGGGATTTTGATTCCCCCATGCGGAGGTTCGAATCCTCCCGCCCCAGCCAGACCTGTTGACTCCGAACGCAAAACGGCTTTCCACGTTGATGGAAGACTGGAATCGTACGCTGAACCCCTAGACCGATGCGGCCCCTGGTCGCCATCGCACCAACCGGAGGAATCCATGGCCAAGACTGCTACCAAGAAGCCTGCGTCGGAGAGCGGTGAGAAGACCGCGCGGAAGCCCAATGCTGCGTTCATGAAGCCTCTGCAGCCGTCCAAGGAGCTTGGCGAAGTGGTCGGCAGTGACCCGCTTCCGCGTTCCGAGGTGGTCAGCAAGATTTGGGAATACATCAAGAAGAACAATCTTCAGAACCCCGAGAACAAGCGCGAGATCCTGTCGGACGACAAGCTTGAGCCAGTCTTCGGGAAGAAGAAGGTAACGATGTTCGAGATGAACAAGCTGCTGGCAGCCCACCTCAAGTGATCATGGGGCTGGTCGGTCGAGGCCGACCAGCCTTTTTCCCGGCGGTGATCCGCTGCTCGTTGGCGATGTGATGCCGATGACGTCATCCGACAACGAAGATGGCAACAAGCGGAATGCGCCTCGCATGCGCACCTTCAAGGGCGCTCAACTCGTCGCCCCTGGCCTCTTCTCGACCTTCGACTGCATCGTGCGCAACATGTCGGAGACCGGCGCCCTGGTGGAGGTGCCTTCGACCGTGGGAATACCTGGGGTCATCATCCTGCGCCTCAACGACCGGACGCTGGAGCGGAACTGCCGCGTGGCGTGGCGCACCGAGCAGCGGATGGGCTTGCGCTTCGTCTCAGAATAGCCGGGCTTCCGGGGCTTCCTCGACACCATCCCGGCCAAGCGCCTCTGCCCGCTCACGAACCGTCACCCCGTCGATCCGCCAATCCGGGGCTATGCAGGCAAGCGGCACCAGAACGAAGGCGCGCTCCGTCATCCGGGGGTGAGGGATGACGAGATCCGCCTCGTTCACCGAGCGGTCGCCGTAGAGCAGGATGTCGGCATCGATCTTGCGAGGCCCCCAGCGCTCCTCAGTTCCCCGGTCTCGCCCGCCTTCGTCTTCCGCCTTGCGGCAGACTGCAAGAAGCTCTCGCGGCGCCAGTGACGTTTCCACGATGATGCAGGCATTCAGGAAGGTGTCCTGATCCACCCGTCCCCACGGGCTTGTTCTGTAGACAGCCGAGGTGGCACGCAAAGTGATTCCGGGGGTCGCGGCAATCGCCTCCACGGCGTGCTTGAGGTTGGCCGCCTTGTCTCCGAGATTGGAACCGAGACCAATTGCCGCCTCAGGCATGGCGCTGGCGACGGATGTGGATTTCGACCGAATCGAACACCGCTTCGATGGGCGCGCTTGGCTTACGGATGGTCACTTCGGCGCTCTGCACGATCGGGAACCGCTCGAAAATCCGGCGGGCAACGCGCTCGGCCAGTGTCTCCAGCAGCTTCTGGCGTGTCTCGGAGAATGCCTTGCCGATAACGTCCACAAGAGCCGCGTAGTCCACCGTCTCATCCACGGAATCCGAGCGCGATGCGGGGGCGAGATCTGCCTCCACCACGACATCCAGATAGAAGCGCTGGCCGATCTCGCGCTCGCCCTCGAAGACGCCATGATAGGCGAAGAGGGCCAGGTTCCTGACGGTGATGCGGTCCATTAGGCTCGGTCCTGTTCTCGCACGGCGGCCAGCACGCTGAACGCCTCCCTATGGGCTGCGACATCGTGGGCGCGAATGACGTCGGCCCCCTGTAACACGCCGCAGATATGTGCCGCGAGGGTTCCGGCGAGCCGTGCCTTGGGATCCTCGACGCCCGTGAGACGGCCGATGAAGCGCTTGCGCGATGCGCCCAGCAGGATGGGGAAACCAAGTCGGCGCAGATCACCGAGGTGGCTGATCACCTCCGCGCTTTGTTCGGGCGTCTTGCCGAAGCCGACGCCCGGATCCAGCAGGATGCGGTCCTCAGTCATCCCTGCGCGCAAAGCGATCTCTACGGAACGGCTGAGGAAGCCGCGAACATCGGACATGATGTCGATGGACGGATCGGCAGCGTCGCGGTTGTGCATCAGCACTACGCCTGCGCCGGTGTCGGCGGCGACACGAGCCATCTCGCGGTCGCGTTGGAAGCCCCACACATCGTTGATGATGTCCGCGCCGACACTCACGGCCCGGGCGGCCACCGAGGCCTTCATCGTGTCGACCGAAAGCGGCAGGCTGAGCGTGTCGCGTGCGATCCGCAGCGCCGGGAGCACGCGGGCGCACTCCTCGTCGGCACCGACCGGCGTGGAGCCCGGCCGGGTGGATTCCCCTCCAATGTCAAGGATGTCGGCCCCCTCATCGGCGGCCCGCTGGATGTGGCGCGCGGCGGCTTCGGGATCACTGAAGTCGCCCCCATCAGAGAAGGAATCAGGGGTGACGTTCAGGATGCCCATCAGGATGGGGCGATCGAGCCTGACCTCGCGAGCGCGCGCCCGGAAAACCCGCATCGTTGCTTCCGGGGAGTGGCGAGCTATCGCCATTCACCGAGGTTTCCGAGGATGCGAACCCACGAGCGGATGCCTTTGTGGAACGCCTTCAGGTCGTACTTCTCGTTAGGCGAGTGGATGCGGTCATCGTCCTGAGCGAAGCCGATCATGAGCGTCGGCATGCCCAACTCGGACCGGAAGGCGCCGACGATGGGAATGGAGCCGCCCGAGCCCATGAGGATCGGTTCCTTGCCCCATTCCTGCTGGAGCCCTTGAGCCGCCAGCGCGAGGGCAGGGCTGTCGGCCTCCAACTCGATGGCCGCACTGGCCCCATGCTCGCGGAACGCAATGGTGGCGCCTTCCGGCAGGCGCGCCTTCAGGAACTCGCGGAACGCAGAACGAACCTTCGCGGGATCCTGCTTTCCGACAAGGCGGAAGGAGATCTTTGCGGAGGCCTGCGCGGGAATGACGGTCTTGAAGCCTTCGCCGGTATAGCCGCCATGGATGCCGTTGATCTCGCAGGTCGGCCGCGCCCAGATCTGCTCCAAGACGCTGCGGCCCTTTTCCCCGGCAACGCCCGGCGTCAGGCCGGCCTCTCCAAGGAACGAGGCGTCATCGAAGCCCAGGCCGGACCACTGCCGTGAAATCGCTTCCGGCAGTTCCGCAACGCCGTCATAGAAGCCGGGAACGGTGACCCGGCCGCTGTCGTCGTGCAGGGCGGAGAGAAGGCCGGTCAGCACGCGAATAGGGTTGAGTGCCGGACCGCCATACATCCCGGAGTGCAGGTCGCGGCCGGCTGTGCTGATCGTGACCTCCTCGCCCACAAGGCCGCGCAGGCGGGTGGTGATGGCAGGCGTTTCGGGATCCCACTGGCCGGTGTCGCAGACGAGCGCAAGATCGGCCCGCAATTCTTCCTTGTTGGCGTCGAAGAACGGCTTGAGCGAGGGACTGCCCGATTCTTCCTCGCCCTCCAGCAGCACGGTGACGGCGACGGGCAGTTCACCGGCCTCGGCAATCCAGGCGCGAGCCGCCTCCAGGAAGGTGAAGAGCTGGCCTTTGTCATCGGACGCGCCGCGGGCGACGATGCGTTCTCCGCGAGGGCCGGTTTCGATGCGGGGCTCGAAGGGCGGCGTCTGCCAAAGGTCCAGCGGCTCCGGCGGCTGCACGTCGTAGTGCCCGTAGAACAGGACGTGGCGCTGGGCGTTGGCCGGCCGGCGGTGGGCAAGCACCATGGGGTGACCCGAGGTGTCGGCCACGCGCGAGGTGAAGCCGATCTCCGACAACTGGTCTGAGGCCCATTGTGCTGCCCGCCGACACTCCGGCTTGTAGGCCGGGTCCGTGGAGATCGACGGGATGGACAGGAACTGGAACAGCAGGTCGAGCGAAAGCTGCAGGCCGGCGTCTGCCGCCTTGAGGACGGCGTCGGTCTTGGACATCTGTTGATCCTTCTTTAGCGGCGCAGCAGGCTGCCGAGTGCCCCGCGCACGATAGCCCGGCCAAGCGACCCGCCCATGGAGCCGGCAACGGAGCGGCCGATATTGGCCGCGATGTCGCCGGCCACCCGGTTGGTGACGGTGCGCGTGACCTCACGGGCGGCCGATTGCGCCGGCGTCAGCTTCTGGCGACGATTTCCGCCCGTGCCGAAAATGCTGTTCAGGAGCCCGCCCACGCCGCTGGAAGCCTCGGCCTCAACTTCCGTCACGGCCGCAGCACTGGCCTCGGCGCGCTTCTGCAGGACTTCGTGGGCGCTCTCGCGGTCGATGGCGACGTCGTAGTGACCTGCGACGGGGCCGTTCTGGATCACCCGCTGACGCTCTTCAGCAGTCAGCGGACCCAGACGGGACGCGGGAGGACGGATCAGGGTGCGAGCCACCATGGATGGCGCGCCCTTGTCCTCGAGCGTCGACACAAGAGCCTCGCCGACATTCAACTGAGTGATGGCTTCTTCGGTATTGAAGGCCGGGTTCTGGCGGAAGGTGGACGCGGCGGCGCGAACAGCTTTCTGCTCGCGCGGCGTGTAGGCGCGCAGCGCGTGCTGAATGCGGTTGCCGAGTTGCGATGAGACGGTGTCCGGCACGTCGAGCGGGTTCTGCGTGACAAAGTAGACGCCGACGCCTTTGGAGCGGATGAGGCGGACCACTTGCTCGATCTTGTCGATGAGGGCGGCGGGCGCTTCGTCGAACAGCAGGTGGGCTTCGTCGAAGAAGAAGACGAGCTTTGGTTTGTCCGGATCTCCGATTTCCGGCAATTGCTCGAACAGTTCCGACAGCAGCCAGAGCAGGAACGTCGCGTAAAGGCGGGGCGACTGCATCAGCCGGTCGGCCGCGAGGATGGAGATCGTGCCGCGCCCGTCGCGCGTGGTGCGCATCAGGTCGGTGAGTTGAAGCGCGGGTTCGCCGAAGAGCAGGGCGCCGCCCTGGTTTTCGAGAACGAGCAATTGCCGCTGGATGGCGCCGATGCTGGCTTTGGACACATTGCCGTAGCGGGAGGTGAGTTCACCGGCCTGCTGGCCGACGAGGTTCAGGAGAGCCTGCAGGTCCTTCAGGTCGAGGAGCAGCAATCCTTCCTGATCGGCCACGCGGAAGGCGATGTTCAGCACGCCTTCCTGCACGTCGTTCAGGTTCAGCAGGCGGGCGAGCAGGAGGGGCCCCATCTCGCTGATAGTGGTGCGGACAGGCGCGCCCTGCTGGCCGAAAATGTCCCAGAAGATGACGGGGAAGTCGTCGTTGACGTAGGGCGTAAGGCCGATCTCTTCCGCTCGCTTGAGCAGGAAGTCCTTCGGCTCGCCCTTGGCGGCGAGACCTGCGAGATCGCCCTTCACGTCCGCCGCGAAAACCGGCACTCCGGCCTCGGAGAACGCCTCCGCCAGGCCTTGCAAGGTAACTGTCTTGCCGGTTCCCGTGGCGCCCGTGATGAGGCCGTGCCGGTTGGCCAGGCGCAGCGTCAGGTATTCCGGCTTCTCGCCGGCGCCGATGAACAGCTTGCCCTCAACCTGCATTGCAAACTCCTGTTCAGCGCTTCCAAGCCTTTTTGCGCGCGGGATCGTCATGTGTCGATCCCCTGGAAGCATGCCATGCTCCGCGTTGCCTTGAGGAGGTCTGCCGATGTTGCTTCGCTGCCTTTGCTCGATTTTCCTGTGTGCTGCCGTGGCCTTGCCGCTCACCCTACGGCCCGTCAAAGCGCAGGAGGCGGTGGACGTCGCCCTTGTGCTTCTTGCCGATGGCTCCGGCTCCATCGATCCCGACGAGTTCAGGATGCAGCGCGAGGGCTATGCCGAGGCCTTGATGAGCCCGCAGGTGCTGTCGGCCATCAGGTCCAACGCCCGCCAGAAGATCGGCGTGCTGTTCGTCGAGTGGGGCGCACCCGAGAGCCAGGAGGTGGTGGTGGACTGGACGTTGATCGATGGTGAGCCCGCGGCCCGGGCGGTAGCCGCGCGGCTTCGCACGCACCCCAAGCAGACCTACGGCTACAACTCAATCTCGAATGCCATCACCTTCGCGCTGGAGCGTATCGCTGCGGCGCCGATGAAGGGCGACCGCACCGTGATCGACGTCTCCGGCGACGGCCCGAACATCGGCGGGGCACCGATCGAGACAGCACGTCGGGCGGCGCTGGAGCAGGGCATCACCATAAACGCGCTGGCGGTGCGCGTGCCCGGGAGCAGCGTGGCCTTGTCGCTGGGCATGCCGCTGGAGGATTACTACCGGGATAACGTTATCGGCGGACCGGGCGCGTTCGTGGAAACCGCCGATGGGCGTGAGCGTTTTGCAGAGGCGATCCGCAACAAGCTGGTCTTGGAGCTTGCCGAGGCGGGCAGGGGCCGCGCGATTCTTGCGTCCCATCAGTTGGGACCGGAACAGGAAGAGGAACGGGCAGGCCGATGAAAAGAACCCTTATCCTTCTGGCGGGCCTGGTTCTGTGGTTCAGCCCGCCCGCTTCGGCGGCAAGCGATCCGCTGACCGGCGCGGCTGAACGATTCTTCACTCTGGAGCCCGGCGGCTCGGCACCCGAAGGGCCTCAGGCGTTCGGCGGATCGTCGTGCCGGGGCGTCGCACCCGGCGGGGCCGTGTGGTGGGGGCGTTTCGCTGGTGGCAGGCCGGCGCCGTCTCTTGCCCGGAGGCACAGCGGTACCCTGGTGCACACCGCCGAAGGATGTTTCCCCGATCGCCGCGCATGTCGTGCGTGGCTCTCGGCGCTGGCCAGTCGGTACAATGCCCGGCCGATCTACAATCACTGCCGGGCGGGGTATGAGCCCGGCGCTCCCGTGCGGCCATGGTGGAGCCCGAAGAGCCGCTGACCCGGATAAGAAAACGGGGCCTTTCGGCCCCGTTCCTTTGATCAGATTTCGCCGTACAGCTTCTCGACGTGTTCCCAGTTCACCAGGTTCTCGAGGAAAGCCTTGAGGTAGTCCGGGCGACGGTTGCGGTAATCGATGTAGTAGGAGTGCTCCCACACATCGCAGCCGAGGATCGGGGTCGCGCCGTGAACCAGCGGGTTCTCGCCGTTCGGCGTCTTCTGGATGACGAACTTGCCGTCCTGAACCGAGAGCCAGGCCCAACCGGAACCGAACTGGCCAACGCCGGCTGCAATGAAGTCTTCCTTGAACTTGTCGTAGCCGCCGAGATCCTCGTCGATCTTGCGAGCGATCTTCTCCGGGGGTTGGCCACCGCCGTTCGGCTTCATCCAGTTCCAGAAGTGCAGGTGGTTATAGTGCTGGCCGGCATTGTTAAAGAGCGGCTGGTTCTTGCCGTACGAAGCCTTCACGACTTCTTCCACGCTGGCGTTTTCGAGGCCGGTGCCTTCGAGCAGCTTATTGCCGGTGGTCACGTAAGCATTGTGGTGCTTGTCGTGATGGAATTCCAAGGTCTCCCGCGACATATACGGTCCGAGGGCGTCATAGGAATAAGGAAGTTCGGGCAGCGTAAAAGACATCGGCAGCCTCCGGTGATGGCGACCGGACAAGATCGGTCCGGCCAGGGAGTGAGTGCCCAGAGATAGAGCCCTCACAGCCCGCGGGCAACAGGACTATGCTGCGCGATGGAACGAATCGCGCCAAGGCAGTGTTGCGGTTTTGGCACCAGAGGTTGTGCAGAACGATGGTCAATTTGGTATTCGCGCTCGGGGCTTTGATGATCGTGTGGGGATTGTTCATCCTCGCAACGGGCGACTATGTCGCAACCCTCGATATCGCGGCGGGAGTGATCGGCACGGGCGTGGTGGTTATCGCGCTCGGCGCGATCATCAGATCTGTCGATTCCCTGCGTCGTGCCTTGCCACTGCGATGGGATGCGGCGCTGCCTGCAACGCCGTCCGGTCCCTCAGTGGAAGAGCGCCGGCCAGAGCCGGTGATGCCGTCCGCGCCCATGGCGATGAAACCAGAGCCTGCAGCCGAAATGCCGGTGTTGGCGGCCGTCTCCACGACCGTGACGGAGGAGGTGGTCATCTCGTCGCCGCCATCTGCCGCCCGGCAGCCGTCGTCGCCCGTGGTCCATCGTGAACCGGAAAATGTCCCGGCAGTGGAGGCGCCGCCTGCGCCGCCGGTTCCGCCGACCGGGCTCGCGGACGATGTACAGAACGCGGAAGCTCCCGAGAGGAACCTCGTGCGCGAAGGCGAGATCGACGGACGCGTCTACCGCTTCTACTCGGATGGCTCCATCGAGGCCGAAGACGAGCAGGGCGTCGAGCATTACGCAAGCATGGCTGAGGCGCGCGAGCACATCATCCGGATCCGTGAGGAACGAATCCGCGCCGACCAGGAGCAGAGCGCCGCTGCTCCGCCACGCGTCGAGGCGGGTACGGACCAAGCGTCGGCCCCACCAGCGCAGGAACGCGCGCCTGATAAGCCCGCGCGCGTAGAGAGTGCGCCAGCATCGCCGCCGCCTCGCACAACCGAGGAGCGATCGGCCAATTGGCAGAACTATCTGTCCAGCGGACGCAATACGGCTCCGGACGTCCGTCCGGCGCAGGACGCTACAGGATCCAGAGTGGAGAGCGCTCCTCCGGTGACTTCGCCTGATGCAGCACCGACAGGGCCCGACCTTGGCGTGGCACCTGTCGCCCCGGTGGCGCCAAGACCTTCCGATCGTCTGTCCGCTTCCGATCAGAACTGGTCGGATTCGTTCAGGCAGTTGCTAAAGAAGTCTTCAGGCCCGCAGGGTGGTGGCGGGGCCTCCTGACCAAAGGGAGGCAATAGGACGTCTGCCAAGCTGCTCCTCAATGATGCAACTACTGTTGATCAGCTAGCACATCGCTCGGCTAAAGTAGTCACGCCAGCCATCTTGCCGTGATAACGCAGCGTCAACCCGCGAATTTGTGATCAGCCCATGTTGTTAAAAACTGATTGGGGGTCTACTACCTTGCGCAGACGTTTCTGCGGAAGAATCGGGTTGTTGCTGGGCTCATTCCAGTCGCCGGCAAGGATGTTCGAACCGCTGAAGCTGCCAAATCTCTACGAGATCACCTCGGGATATCTATTCAATGTCTGAAAACACCGTCTCTCCCAATTACGTCGATCTCGCAGTCGATATTGTCTCCGCCTATGTGAGCAACAATTCGGTGGCGACGTCCGATCTGCCGCAGTTGATCGGCGATGTGCATGCCGCACTCGCGCGCCTCACTGGCGGTATTGTTGAAGGGCCTGCGGAAGCGCCGAAGCCGGCCGTACCGGTCCGCAAATCCATCACGCCGGACTACATCATCTGTCTTGAGGACGGGAAGAAGTTCAAATCCCTGAAGCGCCACCTGCGCACCCAGTACGATCTGACACCTGAAGAATACCGCGAGAAGTGGGGTCTTCCGGCCGATTATCCGATGGTTGCGCCGAACTATGCCGAGGCTCGCTCCAACCTGGCGAAGAAGATGGGCCTGGGACAGCAGCGCAAAAAGGTTGCCCGCTAGGTTGCAGAAAATAGTCCTTGCAACCATAGGATGAGGACGATAGTCCTTGCACCAGGAGGTGCAGGGATGTCGTTGAAACATGGTCGCGCAGGCGATCCCAAGAAGATTGGCTCATCGCGGCGCAAGCTTGATCCCACTGAGCGGTTCCTCCGGGCACTTGCCCCCGCCGGAACCGCAGTTCCGGCGGAAACCGGCTCCTGTTACCGAGCCAGTGGCACTCGCATAACCCTCGCTGCCGCACAGGTGGACGACCTCCTGCGGCGCGACCTCCTGCAGAAGCAACGCGACGGCACGATGGCGCTGACCGATGCCGGGCGCAGCCATGCTGCGCGCCTTGCCGTGACAACCGATCCGCATCGCGCCCAGCATGGGCAGGTGGAGCAGGCCGACAGCATCGCACCCGGGGCTCGGATCGAGATGGCGGAAAGTCCGCTTCTCTGGCTTCATCGACGCAAGGACAGCAACGGCCAGCCCCTGATCGGCGCCGCACAGTTTGCGGCCGGGGAACGGCTTCGTTCGGATTTCACGCTCGGAAACCTGATGCCCCGCGTCACTGCGAACTGGGAAGCCATCGGCGGCTCTGCTCATAGCGCCAGCGGTGGTGCTGCCGGACCCAGCGACGGCGCGCTTGCTGCGCGGCAACGCGTCCGCAAGGCCGTGGAATGGATGGGGCCGGAGCTCGCCGGCGTTGTGCTGGACGTCTGTTGCTTCCTGAAGCGCCTTGAAGACGTCGAGCGCGAACGGCGATGGCCCGCCCGTTCCGCAAAGATCATCCTGTCGCTGGGCCTCGGGCGACTGGCCCGACTTTACGGCTATTCCGATTTTGCCGAAGGAGGCACGCGCCGGAAGGCCTCATAGCACCGTCAATTGGTGACCAGCGCCCGGGCGGCCTCTGCCTTGATGCGCTGGACCATGGCCCTGACGCCGTTGGATCGTTGCGGCGTCAGATGATCGCTGAGGCCCAGATCGGAGAGAAGCGCGCCGGCGTCCATCGTCGCGATCTCGCGTGCAGTATGGCCCGAGTAGAAGGCCAGTATCAGCGCCACCAGCCCCTTGACGATGTGGGCGTCGCTGTCGCCCTGGAAGGTCAGCACGGAACCCTCGGGCGAGGGCTGCATGCGCGAGAGAAGCCACACCTGGCTGGCGCAGCCTTCCACCTTATTCGCGGCGGTGCGTGCCTCGTCCGGGAAGGGTGGAAGATCGCGTCCAAGTTCGATCAGGTAGCGGTAGCGCTCCTCCCAATCGTCCAGGTAGCCGAAGGACTCAATAATGGTGTCGATGGTCATCGTTCAGAACCTCGCCCCGCTATATCGTCTTCCACGCGCGAAAGAACAGAGGCGTTGCCGTGTCTTGCGGCGGCTGCGAGCGAAACCGGGCGCGGCTGGGGCAGGGGAACGGCATGTGGTTGCTGGGTCGCCAGGAGTGACGCGCCGGTCTGGTGAAGCTTCTGGGCTACGCCCAAGCAGGTAGCGGGATTGGCGGAGCAGTATCCGGTTGCCTGCTCCACGGCATCACGGGCGAGCGTGCCTGTGATGTCCTCGCCTGAGGGCGGGGACATGAGCCACGTCACGAGAGAAAGCCAGAAGATGGCACGCAGGACGAACAGCATGATGATCCTGCCGGCGAGGATTACCGCCGTTCTACGCGTGTAAAGGAAAACAAAGGATCAATGCTCTGCGGCGATAAAGCAGCCTGCTTCTTTGATCGCTGCAACGATCGCTTAAGCGCGGGCTGCGATCCTTGCGGCGAACAGGAATCGGCCGATCGCATCGGCCCGTCGAGTTTGCGTCTATGATGAGATCTTCCGCGGTTGAGGAATGCATCAACGGGCTCGTCCACCCTTCAGCGGGTGGACGTGAGTTCGCGGTGCAGCGCGGGATGATCCTGTCGCATCTTCTTGCGGGCGTCGCAGGCTACGCGATCCTTCCCCTTGCTCTCCTCCTGCGGGGAGCCGAGCCGACGGCTGTCGAGATCGTCCTGCTTTGCTGGCTGATCGCTCCTATCGCCGTGGCTCTGGGGCTTTCGCGGACGGGTGATCTTGGCGCCGCTGTTGGGCAGTCGATCACCGCGACCGCCGCGCTGGTGCTGGGGCTGGCGCTGTGCACGGGGGGCATTCTGTCGCCCTTGATGATCGCCATACCGCCCTTGGCGTTTGCGGCGTTCGGACAGGCGGGCATTCAGAGGTCGGTCGTTGCCGCTTGGGCCGTCGGTGCTCCAGCCATGCTGCTGGCTGCTGATCTGCTGCCGGGTCTCGCGCGAACCGATGCTTCGGGCATCAACGGCGTGCTGGCCTTTACGCTCGTGTGCCTGTTGGTGGCAGTGGCCTATCTCCTGACGGAGAAGCGGCGCCGACTGGCCGAGCAGCGCGCATTGCATCTTGGCGAAGCCGAAGCGCAGATGGCGTTTATCACCTCCAACATGTCCGATGCCGTGCTGCGCCATCTTCCGGATGGACGGATCCTGTGGGGTTCCACCGAAGCAGCGGGTCTCCTGGGCGTGGCGCCTGAGGCACTCGCCGGATCGCGGATGCTGGATCATGTCCATATCGGCGATCGGCCGGCCTTCCTGACTGCGCTCGCCGAACTTCGCGAGGGAGGGGCGGCTGAGCACTCGTTCCGCCTCAAGCGCCGCCGGGGTGAAAGAGCCCCGCCGGATTTCGTCAATGTCGACTTGCGGGCCATGTGCCTGCAGCGCGAAAGCGGGCAGCGAGAGATGCTGACTGTGCTGCGGACCCGTTCAGACGTGGCGGAAATTGCAAATGAAGAGGGATTGAAGGGTCGGCTGCTCGCCAATGTCAGCCATGAATTGCGGACGCCCCTGAATGCCATCATCGGTTTCTCGGAACTGATGACCCACCAGGGTATCGCAGGTCTCGATCAGGCGCGGCGCGTGGAATATGCCGGGCTCATACACGAGTCCGGTCTCCATCTCCTCGCTGTCGTGAACGGTATGCTGGACGTCTCGAGACTCGAAACGGGCAATTTCGCGATTGAGCGCGAGCCGTTCTCGCTACGTCCGGTGATCAGCAGCTGCCTCCAGCTTTTCGAACTGAAAGTGGCCGCTGCGGCCATTTCGCTGCACACCGATATCGCATCGGATCTGCCCCAGGTGTTTGCGGACAAGAGGGCGTGCAAGCAGATCCTGATCAACCTGATCTCCAACGCCATCAAGTTCACCCCTCCCGGCGGCGAGGTGCGGGTCTCCGCAAAGGCAGTTGCAGGCGTGCTTCAGATCGAGGTCTCGGACACCGGCGTCGGCATCTCCAGCGAGGACCTTCCGCAGCTTGGTACCTGCTTCTTCCAGGCAGGATCGAACTATTCCCGCATGTATGAAGGCACCGGGGTCGGCCTCTCCGTGGTCAAGGGCCTGATCGCCCTCCATGGCGGACGCTTCGACGTGCAGAGCCGTCTCGGCAACGGCACGAACGTGGTCGTTGAGCTTCCGCTCGTGGTCGCGTCCATGGTTGGCCAGGACAGCAGCGTTCCGGTGCCACGCGCCGCCAACGGATGACCAAGGGTGAAGAAAACCGGCAAGGCCCCGACGCGCACCGTCGGCAAGAAGGCGCAGCACATGGAAGCTGACATCCCATCCTCGTTCCGCATCCGCCCGATCGACGGGGTGGGGATGATCATCGCCGCCGCCGCGAGCATCATGATCCTCGTGAACGCACTGCTTCTGCAAAATCCCGCTGCACCCGCTCATTCTCCCCGCGCGGCTGCCGCGCCCTTTGCGGAGCGGCCCCAGCAGGCGAACACGCTGGTGAAGGAGGTTCAGTCCGAGCTTGGGCGGCGCGGGATCTATGACGGTGTCGCCGATGGCGTCACCGGGCCGAACACCGTTTCCGCCATCCGCAGCTATCAGATCGCTGCGGGCCTCGAAGCCAATGGCGAGGCAACACCCGAACTGCTCGCCGTGCTGCGGCACAACACGCAGCCCACTCAGCCCGCGGCCGCCGGCATCCCGCCGTCGGACGTGCTTCAGGTGCAGCGCCTTCTCGTCAAGCTGGGCCATACCGGGCTGAAGCCCGACGGGGTAGTGGGGGAGGCTACCCGCACGGCGATCCGCAAGTTTGAGGCCAAGCGAGGCCTGCCGCAAAAGGGCGAGGTCACTGCCGCGCTGAAGCGCGAACTCTCCGTCGCCGCCAAGGATTCCGGTCGCTAGACCGGCACGCAAAGATGCGGGTCACATCCGACTTCTGGTGTTCAGCCTATATTCGACGCTGCCATGGCGCGGGACTTTACGCGCTCGTGCGGCGCAAGGGCGAAGCAACTGCTGGTGCCATCTTCATCGTGGTGGACCGGCTGGACAGGCAGGCTCTTCTTCTCGGGCCCGGCCCGCAAGGCGGCACGGCGGACAACGAGCGCGTCTTTACCGTCATCCTCGGCCCTGCGCCCGAAGCGGAAATCGAGGAGCGGTTGGCGCGCGAGTTGCGCTTCGATCCCGATATCTGGGTGCTCGCAGTCGAGGACGCGGCCGGTCGGCACCTTCTCGATCTGGTCTGAGGAGCTTCGCTAACGGTCTGTTAACCGTGTCGCGTTCTGATGGCGCTGCCTTGGGGGGCATCGACCACGACTGAACGAACGGAGACCGAGGATGGCAACGCTGCTGACGTTCCAGCCAAATGACGCGAGACGGCGCTTACCTGCGCATGGCGAAGGCCCCGGCAAGATCATCCTCTTCGACGGCGTCCGTTATGAGCGCCATGAAACGCCGGTGCCGTCCTCTTCATCGGTCATCAGGAAGACCCGTCGGGGCGAGGGCTCCCGGACCAACTAGTCGAGAGGCTCGCATGTTGCGCTCGCCAGCGCGGTGCGCACGGTCGGGCGAATGCTGCTGGTCGGCGCGAAGGCACGTACCATGACGAAGCCCCGCAGGTCAGGCGATGCCAGCGGCAGGACGTTGGAACGAGCCGGATCGGGTTTATAGGAAGCGTCGCCGGGGTCATAAAGATCGACCTCGATGCCCAATTCCGAGGCCGACTGATCATTGATCGAGAAGAAGGCCACTGCGTCGGGCGCGTAGAAGGACAGGGCCACGTATTCTCCCGAGAGCGGAACCCGCACGCGGACGCGGCCTTGGGAGAGGTCGAACGGGCACGCCAGATAGGCAAAGGCCGGGTCCAGCAGCGGCAGGCGGCGGCCTTCCTCCAAAGCGTTCAGGGCCACGAAGCTGTTGGGTTCCGTCATGGCGCTGATGCGCGAGAACGCATCCTGGGTCGCCACATAGGGCACAGCCAACAGCGAGCCGATGTGGACGACACCTCCCAGCAATAGCGCGGTTATGAGGAGGAAGAACGTCCTGAGGAACAGCCTCATGACGAGCAGCCGTTGCGGATCAAGGCCGGAAGCTCGGGTGCGGAACGGCCGCCCGAGATTGCGCCGACCGTGGTGTCGTAGAGCCGCAGGACCAGGACGAAAGGCTGTCCGGCGGGGACCGGGAGCCAGGAACCCGGCTGCACCGAGGGGCCNACGGCCGCCCGAGATTGCGCCGACCGTGGTGTCGTAGAGCCGCAGGACCAGGACGAAAGGCTGTCCGGCGGGGACCGGGAGCCAGGAACCCGGCTGCACCGAGGGGCCGAGCGCGATGACGACGCGTCCGTCAGCCTCCCGCACGATGTCTCCGCTTGAAAAGGCGTGCCTTTCCGCAGCGTTGGGGATGGGCGCTCCTGCTTCGTCATAGGCCGCAAGCGACCAAGCCCGAACGGTGGGGATGGTGCCTGATATCGTGTAAGTGCACTTGCCGGTAAGCGGACGGCCCTGATCATCCGCGACGGCACGGAAGGCCAGCCCGTCGCCCACGGCAAGCGGCACCTCGCCACGTCGCGAGATCGCCGCCAGCGCATAGGCATCGACGTCCGACGTGCCTTCCGAGGCTAACGCCGTCCATGCGCCACTGCGGATGGCGTCGAACGCCGGCGGACGCTGGACCGCAAGCCAGGTCAGCGCGAGGCCGAGCGCCGCGGCGACGATGCCCACGAAGAGAAGATTAATGATCAGCCGCACGTCTGCTGTGTCCGCCGGCTCTGCCTAGTTCAGGCTTTGTGGAGCAGAGGGCGGCGGGGGTGCCATGGAACCGGCGGACGCTACATCCGACGTTCCGGGACGTGCGCTTCCCGCGCTGGCCAAGCTTGAGGATGCGTTTCGCATGAGGCCGTCGATTTCGTCCAGCAGCAGCGAGGCACGCCGCGGCAGGCGACCGCCATTGCCGCTGTCCAGAGAAGGCTCCGGAGCGGATGCCGCAGCAATCTGCTGCCCCTTGGCCACAGGCGCAAGGCCCGGGATCGGACGTGGGTCGACGCCGGCCTGAGCAACCGTCATGATTTCCTTGAAGCTCATCGCAGGGAGGCTGCCGCCCGTCATCTCGCGCGTGCCGGAGTAGTCGTCGTTGCCGAACCAGACGGCGCAGGTGAAATCGCCGCTGTAGCCGATGAACCAGGCGTCACGGTAATCCTGGCTGGTGCCGGTCTTCCCCGCAATGCGGGTATTATCGACCGCTGCGCGGCGGCCGGTGCCGGCCTCCACCACATTGACCATGACGCGGTTCATCTCGCTGACGGCTTCCGGAGGAATGGTGCGTTCCAGCGGCGGGGCATCCCTTTCGTGACGCCACAGAATGCGGCCTGCACTGTCGCGGATTTCCGTCGCAGCATAGGGGACGGACTTGAAGCCGCCATTCGCCAGGCTCGAAAATCCGACTGCCTGATCCAGCACCGTCACCTCTGACGTCCCGAGGGCCAGCGCGCGGTTGAGGCGCAGAGGCGTGCGAACACCCATGTTCTTCGCGGTCTCGATGACCTTGTCGAGGCCAATTGCCCGGCCAAGACGGATCGGGACCGTATTCAGGGACCGTGCCATGGCCGACATCAGCGTGACGCGTCCCGCGAAAGAAAGACCGTAGTTCTGGGGCGACCAGTTCCCGATGGTGATCGGGCCGTCCGTGACGATGGAAGTGGACGTGTAGCCGTTCATCATCGCTGCGGTGTAGACATAAGGCTTGAACGAGGAACCGGGCTGGCGCAGGGCATCGGCTGCGCGGTTGAACTGGCTTGCTCCGTAGTCCCGGCCACCGACCATGGCGCGCACGGCGCCCTGCGGCTCCATCAGCACCACGCCGGCTTGCTTCACGCCATATTGCGGGCCGTATTGCCGCAGCATGTTCTCGATCGTCTCTTCGGCCTTGGCTTGTACTACCGGGTCCAGGGGAGTCTTGACGATGACCGAACGGACGCCACCGAGCTTTCCGTCGTCGGAAAGCCGCTTCACCTCGTTGAAGGCCCAATCGAGATAATAGTCCGGGCTGCTCGCGCGCTGCCTTGCTACAGGCGCGGCGGGATTGAGCCGGGCCGCGTGGACCTGGCCTTCCGTCATGAAGCCGGAGGCCACCAGTGCGTCCAGCACCACATTGGCGCGGGCGCGGGCCGCCGAGAGATTGGTGTGCGGCGCGAACTTTGTGGGCGCCTTGAAGAGGCCAGCGAGCATGGCCGACTCAGCCAGCGTGAGGCTCTTCGCCGACTTGCCGAAATACATCTGCGAGGCCGCTTCCACCCCGAAGGCGCCGCCGCCCATATAGGCGCGGTCGAGGTAGAGCTTGAGGATCTCCTCCTTGGAGAGGTTCACCTCGAGCCACATCGCCAGGAAGGCTTCCTTGACCTTGCGCTCGATGGTGCGCTCATTCGACAGGAAAAGGTTCTTCGCGAGCTGCTGCGTCAGCGATGAGCCGCCCTGCACCACGCCGCTGGCGCGCGCGTTCGTGAGAACCGCGCGGAAGGTGCCCGGCACGTCGATGCCGAAATGCTGGAAGAAGCGGCGGTCCTCGATGGCCATCGCAGACTTGATCATCGTGTCCGGGATGTCCTGCAAGGACACGGCATCCGTCTGCAGGATGCCGCGACGGCCGATCTCGGCGCCCGTGCGGTCGAGGAACGTCACCGCGAGATCCGCGCGCTTGCGCCAGTCTTCCTTTGTGGCCTGGAAGGCCGGCTGCGCGAGCGCAAGCATGATGACCGCGCCGGCGGTGCCCCAGGTCGCGGCCTCGCCGGCGACTTCGAAGAAGCCACGCTTCCAGCCGCGCACGCGCATGTCCTGGGAGAGGCCAACGAAGCTGTCCCAGATACGAGCCGCCCCGCGCATGAGGCGGTATGCTCCGGCATCGATGGCCGAATCCAGCCCGAGCAACGCCCGCCTGATCTTTTCCATGTTGATGCCGGGAAGCGGATTGCGCACCGGGAAACCTCGTGCAAACGGGGCAACAGCCCCTACCTAGATGTCTTGACCCCAAGCCGGACGGGGCGCAAGTGCCCGCCCGACACCGCACGCAGATTTGGACGGGATCGTGGCCGAACCGTACTGGAAGACGAAGACTCTGGAAGAGATGTCCTCCGAGGAATGGGAGGCGCTGTGCGACGGCTGCGGGCGGTGCTGCCTTGTGAAGCTGGAAGACGAGGACAGCGGCGAGATTGCCTACACCGATGTCGGCTGCACGCTGCTGGACGGGAACACGTGCGGGTGCCGTAACTATCCGGAGCGCCAGACGCTGGTGCCGGAATGCGTGCGCCTGACGCCCGACGTGGTGCGGGGGCTGCGCTGGTTGCCTTCTACCTGTGCGTACCGGCTGGTGGCCAAGGGAGCCGATCTGCCGGGCTGGCACCCGCTGAAATCCGGAACGCCGGACAGCGTGCATGAGGCGGGGATATCGGTGCGCGGCCGCGTCTCTGCCAGCGAGGACGGTGTCAGCATCGAGGAGATTCTGGAACGGATTGTGCGCTGGCCCCAAGCCTGGCCGAAAGGGGCGAAGCGGCGTTGACGTGTTGTTAACCAAGCGGGCGCAGCCTGTGGCTCTAGATCGCTCGTGGTGCGGCGGGCAAAGGCACAGGCAAGTAAGCGGCGGCGTGGAAAGCAGACACGCACCGCAAGGTCCGGTCCTGCCGGGGTTAGACCCCGGTGCGCGCGTCCATGGATGCACCCCGAAATACCAGCCCTGACCGATGCGCGGCAAAGCTGGGGCGAGGGGCCGGAAGCCGGAGCAGCGCCCGGCCCGCTACTTGCTCTGTCCCTCTTCGGGTCGCCGGTTGCGGAAGGACTATAGGCCTAATATGGAATATAATCATTGACAGCGTGACGCTGCTCGGGTACAACATCCCCATGCTGAAGAATTGTGAGCGGCGCCGCCCGGTCAGGGTTGGCGCCGCCTCTGTTTGGAGGGTGGATGGCCAGAGCAAAGCTGATGGATGCAGAGCTCACGAGCCGCGCTCGGAGGCTCTATGAGGGTGGCGGGGCGTCCATACAGGCGGTCGCCGATCTTCTCGGCATCCATAAGAGAACGTTGCAAAAGCGAGCCTCCACCCTGGGCTGGCGTCGATCGCCCGCTGTTCCAAACGAAAGCCAGAACCGAATAGAGGAAAATGTTCCGGTTGGTCGGCGGGCCATGGTCGCGCGCATACGCCGGACGGTCGAGCGTGAGATATCGACGGTGGAGGACAGCCTCGCCCGGATCGACGAACTGGTGCCGCGCGGCGATGCCGAGAAGGCGGCGCGGACGCTTGCGAGCCTGGTGAAGACCTTGATCGAACTCCAGCGGCTCGAAGCGGGCGCCGGGGCGGGCACGGCAAAGGACCCCGACGAGGATGGAATCGATATCGACGAGTTCCGACGCGACCTTGCGCGCCGCCTTGATGCGCTGCGTGCAGGCGGGGACCGCCGATGAGGCCCTGGCCTGTCTCGGTGCCGACGAAATCGGGCGCCTCCTCGCAGACTGGATGATCTGGGGTCGCGAGGAACAGCGGCCTCCGCTCAAGGCGGTAGGCGGCGGGGACTGGACGGTGTGGATGTTTCTTGGCGGACGCGGGGCCGGAAAAACGCGAGCGGGCGCCGAATGGGTGCGTGGACTGGCGCTCGGCCTGCCGGGCTTCGCGGTAGAGCCTGTCGGGCGCATCGCCCTGATCGGCGAGACTGCGGCCGATGTGCGGGAGGTAATGGTGGAGGGCGTCTCGGGCATCCTGGCCATCAGCGGGAAGGATCGGCCGCTTTGGGAGCCTTCCCGCCGAAGACTGATCTGGCCCAATGGTGCCGTCGCCCAGTGCTTCTCGGCCGAAGATCCCGAAGCGTTGAGGGGACCGCAGTTCGGAGCCGCCTGGTGCGACGAGGTCGGCAAGTGGAAGCAGGCGGACGCGGTGTGGGACATGCTGCAGTTCGGCCTGCGGCTTGGCCGCTCGCCGCGCCAGATGGTGACAACGACGCCACGGCCGATCCCGCTGCTCAAGCGACTTATGAAGGATCCGCGCACTGCGGTGACGCATGCCACGACGCAGGCGAATGCCTATAATCTGGCTCCCACCTTTCTGGAGACGGTGGTCGGACGCTATGCGGGCACAAGGCTGGGGCGGCAGGAACTTGATGGCGAGATCATCGATGACCGTCCCGATGCCCTGTGGACCCGGGAGGCCATCGAGAGCGCACGCGCCGATGCGGCGCCGGATCTGCGCCGGGTGGTCGTCGCGGTCGATCCGCCGGCCGGGGGCGGGAAGCGCTCCGACGCCTG
Source organism: Terrihabitans rhizophilus (assembly GCF_033898525.1). Classification (NCBI taxonomy): domain Bacteria; kingdom Pseudomonadati; phylum Pseudomonadota; class Alphaproteobacteria; order Hyphomicrobiales; genus Terrihabitans; species Terrihabitans rhizophilus. The sequence goes on from NZ_JAXAFJ010000006.1 coordinate 23,715, forward strand.
CGGCATCGTTGCCGCCGGAATAGGGTCAGACGAGCGTGTCTATGTGATTGCCGACTGGACGGTGTCGGTTGCCCGGCCGGACCTATGGGCCGCCGAGGCGGTCGGCTGCTGGCATGCGCACGAGGCGGATGCGTTGATCGCCGAGGCGAACCAGGGCGGCGAGATGGTGCGCTCCGTCATTGCGCAGGCAGACCCTGCGGTGCCGGTGACGCTTGTGCATGCGACGCGCGGAAAATGGCTGCGGGCCGAGCCCGTGGCTAGCCTCTATGCGCAAGGGCGGGTGCGCCATGTCGGGCCGCTGCCTGCGCTTGAAGATGAAATGTGCGACTTCGGCCTGAACGGGCTTTCCGGCGGGCATTCCCCGGACCGGCTGGATGCGCTGGTCTGGGCCGTGACGGCGCTGGCCCTCGACGGCCCAAAGGGTGCGCCCCGGCTGCTCCGCTTCTGACGCTCTGACTTATCCCGCCGGTGCGGCGGTTCAGGAGACATCATGTTCCATGGATTGCAGAACCTTCTGCGGGGTGGCCCGCCGGAGGCCAAGGCGTCGCGCGCCCACGGGTTGATCGCGTTGCATGAGGCGGGGCGGCCCGTATGGACGCCGCGCGATTATGCGGCGCTGGCACGCGAGGGCTATGTGCGAAATGCCGTCGTGTTCCGCAGCGTGCGCCTTGTCGCGGAGGCTGCGGCGTCCGTGCCGTTGCTGCTCTACGAGAACGAGCGCGAGCTTGACCGGCATCCACTGCTGGATCTGCTGGCGCGGCCAAACGCCCGGCAGAGTGGCGGAGCCTTCCTGGAAAGCCTGATCAGCCATCTTCTGGTGGCCGGCAATGCTTACGCGGAAGCGGCGGCGCTCGATGGGGTGCCGCGTGAACTGCACGCCTTGCGTCCGGACCGGATGAAGGTGGTGCCGGGAGCCGATGGCTGGCCTGAGGCCTACGACTATTCCGTCGGTGCGGAGACTGTTCGCTTTCGCCAGGGTGCGGGCGGAGTGGCGTCGATTCTGCACATCGCCTTCTTTCATCCGCTCGACGATCACTACGGCCTCTCGCCGATGGAAGCGGCGGCGCAGGCCATCGACCTCCACAACGCGGCGGCTGGCTGGAACAAGGCGCTGCTGGACAACGCCGCGCGGCCATCGGGTGCGCTGGTCTATTCCGGACCGGACGGCGCGAACCTTTCAGACGAGCAGTTCGAGCGGCTAAAGGCCGAGCTGGAAGCGCAGTTTCAGGGGCCGCGCAATGCGGGCCGGCCGCTGCTTCTCGACGGCGGGCTCGACTGGAAAAGCATGGCGCTAAGCCCCAAGGACATGGACTTCCTGGAGGCCAAAAACGGGGCTGCGCGGGAGATTGCGCTGGCCTTCGGCGTGCCTCCGATGCTGCTCGGCATCCCCGGGGACAACACCTACGCCAACTATCAGGAAGCGAACCGTGCGCTCTGGCGGCAAACGGTTCTGCCGCTGGTCCAGCGCGTTGCGAGCGATCTTGCCGCCTGGCTGGCACCTGCATTCGGGGATGGTGCGCTGCGGCTGGAGCCCGATCTCGACCGCATCGAGGCGCTGAGCACCGAGCGCGAGGCCTTGTGGCGTCGTGTCCAGGCGGCCGGCTTTCTGACCGAGGACGAGAAGCGCGCGGCTGTCGGCTACGGCCCGCGGCAAAACTGATCCTTCGCACAATCCTACTGACCAACGCCGCCGGGCCGCCGGCTGCGAAGGAGACCCTATGCCCAACACGTGGACCCCTGTGACTGAGACGAAACGCCTGGCCAGGCCGCCGCGCGCGGTGGCCTCCGGCGGCGTCATTGCCGGCTATGCGAGCCTGTTCGGAGAGACCGACCTTGGCGGCGATGTCGTCGCGAAAGGTGCCTTCATGGACAGCCTGCGGCGCAACGGACCGAGCCGCGTGCGGATGCTGTTCCAGCACGATCCCACCGAACCCATCGGCGTGTGGGATGAGATCCGCGAGGACAGCATGGGCCTGCGCGTGCGCGGCCGGCTGGCCCTCAAGGTGGCGCGTGCCGCCGAGGTCTGGTCGCTGATCCAGGAGGGCGCGATAGATGGATTGTCGATCGGCTTCAAGGCGGTGACCGCGCGGCGCGATGCACGGACGGGTGTGCGCCGGCTCGAGAAGCTCGATCTTTGGGAGATCTCGATCGTGACCTTTCCCATGCTGCCCGAGGCAAGGATCGCGGCGTCCAAAGCCGCGCCACCGCCCTTCAAGGCGTCGGCTGATTTCGGCGGTTCCCGCAACCTGCTTCGCGCCCGCGCGGAGACCGTTTTCCGCCGCTGAACCGCAGCCAATCCCGACTTCTCAAAGGCCGCCCCAGGGGCGGCTTTTTGCTTTTCCGCCACATGCGAGGAACAAAGATGAACGCAACTGCGATGGCCCGTGCGCCCGAATGCAAGGGCGCGGATTACAACCCGAGCACCGGCGATGTGGTGGAGGCCTACGACGCCTTCATGCGCGCCTTCGAAGGCTACCGCGAGGCCAATGACGAGCGGCTTTCCGAGATCGAGAACCGGCTGTCCTCCGATCCGCTCACGGAACAGAAGCTTGCCCGCATCGATTCCGCGCTCGACCGCCAGAAGGATGTGCTGGATCAACTGGTGCTGAAGGCGCGACGCCCTGCGATGCGCGCCGAGCCCGAGCGCTGGAGCCTCGTGACGCGGGAGCACAAGACGGCGTTCGAAGGCTGTGTCCGGCGCGGCGATGCATCCGCAATGATGCGGCTGGACGGCAAGAGCCTGTCGGTGGGCTCAGCGTCCGACGGCGGCTATCTGGTGCCGGACGAGACGGAGCGCGAGATCGGCCGCAGGCTGACGGCGAGTTCGCCGATCCGGGCGATCGCGGGCATCCGTACGATCTCCTCCTCGGTTTATCGCAAGCCGTTCGCGACCGACGGCTTCGCCACCGGCTGGGTGGGCGAGACGGAGGTGCGTGCCCAAACCATGACGCCGACTTTGGCGGAACTCGAGTTCCCGGCCATGGAGCTCTACGCCATGCCGGCGGCGACGCAGACGCTGCTGGACGATGCGGCTGTCGATCTCGACCGCTGGATCGCGGAGGAGGTGGATTCAGCCTTCGCCGCGCAGGAGAGCGCCGCATTCGTGAACGGCGACGGCGACAAGAAGCCGAAGGGCTTCCTGTTCCCGGACAAGGTCGCGGAACAGGTCTGGGCCTGGGGGAAGATCGGCTATGTCGCGACCGGCGTCGCCGGCGACTTCGCTGCCGCCAACCCGTCAGACCGGCTGGTCGACCTCGTTTACGCGCTGAAGGCCGGCTACCGACAGAACGCGCGCTTCGTGATGAACCGCCGCACGCAGGCCGCCGTGCGCAAGCTGAAGGACGGAGATGGTCGCTATCTATGGCTGCCGCCGGCCGAAGCGGGTGGCGATGCCTCGCTGCTGGGCTTCCCCGTGACGGAGGCCGAGGAGATGCCGAACATCGGCGCCAACCAGTTCTCGATGGCCTTCGGCGACTTCCGCCGGGGCTATCTGGTGGTGGATCGCCTGGGCGTGCGGGTGCTGCGCGACCCGTATTCCGCCAAGCCCTACGTGCTGTTCTACACGACCAAGCGTGTGGGCGGCGGCGTGCAGGATTTCGACGCCATCAAGCTGATGAAGTTCGGCGTCTCCTGAGCCTTCAGCCCTCCAGCCCGCCGCCCAGGCGGCGGGCTGTCCTCACGCCCATATCCCGGATATCGCCCCATGCCTTTGATCCTGCTGACGAAGCCGGAGGAGGAGCCGCTGTCGCTTGCCGACGCCAAGGCTTACCTCCGCGTCGACAATGATGCCGAGGATGCCTTGATCGGCAGCCTGATCGTGGCCGCCCGGCGCCATTTGGAGGATGCCACCGGCAAGCGGTTCGTCCGCCAGCTTTGGCGGCTCTCGCTCGATGCGTGGCCGGTGGCTGGCGTCGTGTCCTTGCCGCTTGCGCCCGTGCTCGGAATCGCGGCTGCCCGGCTGCGCGAAGTGGATGGCACGGAGGTGCCGCTCGACATCACCAACTGGAGTGTCGATGGGGCGAACCGCCTGCACACGGACACGCATGTAGCCGTGCGCCGCCCGTTCGCGGGGATCGAGATCGATGTCGAAGCCGGGTTCGGCGATGCGGGCGATGTTCCGCAAGACGTCGTGCAGGCCATCCGGCTTCTGGTGGCGCATCTGTTCGAGCATCGGTCCGGGGCTGATCACGCCCGCAATGGATTGCCGTTGGCGGCGGCGGCGCTGATCGCGATCGAGCGCCGGGTTCGGCTGGCATGAGCGGGCCCGAAATCGGCGCGCTTCGCCACAGGCTGACGATCGAGGCGCCCGTGGATCAGCCAGACGGAGCAGGGGGTTACCGGCGAACCCATCAGGCAGTCGCTCGCGTCTGGGCCGCGGTGCACGAGGACGCCGCCTTCTCTCGCGAACGTGATGCCCAGGGCACGGGGCGCCTACAGAGGGTGACGATGCGGTGGAGGGACGATCTGACCACCGCGCACCGGCTGCGCTCAGGAACAAGCATCTTGTTCATACGTTCTACATTTGATCCGACCGGAGAGCGCCGCTTTCTCGTCGCCAAGACAGAGGAATTTCGACCATGAACGTGTCGGCCGTCTTCAACAGCTACCAGGCTCAGGTTCGCAAGATCGCAACCGCGGCTGCCGAATATGTCGATCAGCTCACCGCGCCGGCTCGCAGCATCCGCAGCGAGCGGACCGACATGGTGCTCGGTGGCGATGCATGGCCGGGCCTTGTTCCGGTGGCAGCGCGTGCCGTGCGGGCCACGCATCGGTGAGCGCCGCGCTCGCTTTGCGGGCGGCGGTTCGGGACAGGCTTCAGGACGACAGCGTGCTTGCCGGCCTTCTCGGTGGCACCAAGATCTACGATGAGGTGCCGCGCGAAGCGTCGGTGCCTTACGTCGTTCTTGCGGCCATCGACAGCCGCGAGGCCGGAGCTTCGCGGGACGAGGGCGAGGAGCATCGCTTCACGCTCAACATCTGGTCCGACGAGCCCGGCATGAGCCAAGCCCTTTCCGCTGCCAACCAGGTGGTGACGACGCTCGATGGCGTCAATCTCGACGTGGCGGGGCATCATGTCTCCAACCTTCGCTGGCTGGCCACCGAGGCCAAGCGCGCAGCGGACGGGCGCCATCGCTTTGCAGCGTTGCGCTTCCGCGCCGTGACCGAGCCCTTCGCCTAGCGCTCAACCCGCAGCTTCCAGACATCTCGAAGGCCCTTGTTCCGACCGGAACAGGGGCCTTTTCTATTCAAGGATCCAGACATCATGACGGCTCAGAAGGGCAAGGACCTGCTGCTGAAGGTGGGCAGCGGGGAAGGCGGCTTCATCACCATTGCGGGTTTGCGAACACGAACGCTGATGCTGAACGCGCAGACGGTGGACGTCACACACTCCGAAAGCGCCGGCCGCTGGCGTGAACTGCTCGAGGGAGCCGGAGTGCGGCGCGCAAGCCTCTCCGGATCCGGCGTGTTCCGCGACGGTGCTTCCGATGCGAGGGCGCGGGAGATCTTCTTCGCCGGCACCTTGCTCCAGTGGCAGGTGGTCGTGCCGAGCTTCGGGACCATCGAAGGGCTCTTCCAGATCACCAGCCTGGAATATCGCGGCGACCACATGGGCGAGGTGACGTTCGACCTTTCGCTGGAAAGCGCGGGCGAGCTCAGCTTCACCGCGGACATCTAGGAGGGTTCGATGGCGAACCTGCATCGCGGCGAGATCGCCGCTGAACTTGGCGGCAGCGAGTACACGCTGTGCCTGACATTGGGCGCGCTTGCCGAACTGGAAGCCGCATTCGGGGCCGAGGACCTGATGGCGCTGGCCGAGCGCTTCGAAAGCGGCCGGCTCTCCGCACGCGACGCGATCCGCATCCTGGGCGCAGGGCTGCGCGGCGCCGGAAACACCATGAAGGACGACGAGGTTGCGGCGCTGCCCGCAGCCGGAGGGCTGGCGGGGCATCTCGACATCGTTGCGCGGCTTCTTTCGGCGACGTTCGGCACGGCTGAGGCCGCTTCCGCAAACCCTCGGTAGGCGCACAATCCGGGCCGAGGGCTTTTCCCTGGCGTGACGTCATGGCGTCCGGGCTCGGGGTGATGCGCCTTTCCCCACGCGATTTCTGGGCCATGACGCCGCGCGAATTCGCCGCGGCATGCGAGGGCCTGTTCGGCACGGCGCACGCGCCGCTGGCCCGCCGCGAACTCGACGACCTGATGAGCCGCTTTCCTGATTGACGAGGTTCGACACCATGGCTTTGGACGAAGAAACCCGCGTCCTGACGATCGACGCCGACACCAGCAAGGTTGAGCGCTCGCTCATCGAGCTGGACCGGCTCTCCCGGGGCTTCGGCCGCTCCCTGACATCTGCGCTGGAAGGCGCGGCAGTTCGTGGGCAATCGCTGTCCACGGTCCTGCAGGGACTTGGCCAGCGCCTCGTGGACCTTGCGCTCCGAAGCGCGATGAAGCCGCTCGAGAACAGCATTGCAGGCGCGCTGGGCAATATCGTCGGAGGAGTGCTGCCGTTCGCCAAGGGCGGTGTTGTCGGCGGTCAAGTGCAGCCCTTTGCCACCGGAGGAGTGGTGTCCACGCCCACCTTCTTTCCCATGGCGGGTGGCCGCACCGGCCTGATGGGTGAGGCGGGGTCCGAGGCCATCCTGCCGCTGGCAAGGGGCAGCGACGGACGGCTGGGTGTGCGCGGCGGCGGTGGAGGCAGCCACGTGACCGTGAACATCAGCACGCCTGACGCCGGGAGCTTCCGGCGTTCCGAGGCCCAGGTATCCGCGCAGCTGGCCCGTGCGGTGGCTCGTGGGCGGAGGGGCATGTGATGGCCGCGTTCCACGAGGTGCGCTTCCCGATCGAAATTGCGCTTGGCGCGCGCGGTGGACCTGAGCGTAGGACGGAGATTGTCACGCTCGGCTCCGGACGCGAGCAGCGCAATGCGCGCTGGGCGCATGCGCGGCGGCGCTGGGATGCAGGCTGGGGGGTGAAGAGCTTCTCGGCCCTTCGCGAGGTCGTATCCTTCTTCGAAGAACGGCGCGGGAGGCTGCATGGCTTCCGATGGCGCGACCGGCTCGACCACACCTCCTCACCGGAAGGGGTGGAACCCACCGCATCAGACCAGCCGCTGGGGCTGGGCGATGGCGGGCAAAGGGTTTTCCATCTGGTGAAGATCTACGGCGACGGCGCCGATCCCTATCGCCGGCCGATCCATAAGCCTGTGCAGGGGTCCGTGCGGGTTGCGGTGAACGGCACCGAGGTGAGCGATGGCATGTCCGTGGATGCAACGACCGGTCTCGTGACATTCGCGGAGCCGCCGCCGCCTGGCGCCGAACTCAGCGCGGGCTTCGCGTTCGACGTGCCCGTGCGCTTCGACGCCGACTTCCTCGATGTGGACCTATCCGCTTTCGAGGCCGGGGCGATCCCTTCGATCCCGATCATCGAAATCCGTAGCTGATCCGGAGCGGTCACCATGCGCGACATACCAGCCGACCTTGCCGGACACCTCTCCGGCGAGACGACCAGCCTGTGCCATTGCTGGCGTGCGACCCGGCGCGACGGCGTAAAACTGGGCTTCACCGACCACGACGAAGACCTCACTTTCGAGGACACGGTGTTCCATGCCGGAACCGGCCTGGACGCGGCGGAAGCTTCGAGCGGGTTGGGCTTCGCAGTCGGCGGCGGCGAGGTCGCCGGCGCGCTGAGCTCCGAGGGCCTCAGCGAAGAGGATCTGTCCGCCGGGCGCTGGGATGGCGCGCGCGTGGAGATGTTCCTCGTCAACTGGAAGGCTACCGAGCAGCGCATCCGTCTGCGCGTGGCTGAGGTGGGCGAGGTGCGACGGCAAGGTGCGGAGTTCAGCGCCGAACTGCGGTCCATGATGCACCGCCTCGACGCGAAAACCGGCCGGCTCTACGCGGGGACCTGCGACGCCGAGCTTGGGGATGCCCGCTGCCGCAAGGATCTGCAGAGCCCAATCTTCACGGGCCAAGGGCTTGTCCTGGAAGCGGTGAGCGCGTTCGAACTCGTCGTGAGCGGTCTCCGGGACTTCGCCGACGGATGGTTTGCTGCTGGACGGCTGACCTGGGCCGACGGCAGGAACGCCGGGCACACCCTCCATATCCGCGACCACAGACGCGAGGGCGATCTGGCATGGCTCGGCCTCTGGCAAGCGCCGCCTGAGCCCGTGTCGTTCGGCGAAGGTTTCCAGGTGCAAGTCGGCTGCGACAAGCGCTTCACGACCTGCCGCGAACGCTTCGCGAACGTGCTGAACTTTCGTGGCTTTCCGCACATGCCCGGTACGGAGCGCGTGCTGGGCTACCCGTCCGAGGAAGACGGTGAGCTCGACGGCGGGAGCTACTTCCTGTGACGGCCGAGCGGGTGGTTGCCGAAGCACGCCAGTGGATCGGCACTCCTTATCGACACCACGCCAGCCTGAAGGGCGTGGGATGTGATTGCCTCGGCCTCGTCGCGGGCGTCTGGCGGGCGATGTACGGCAATCTACCCGAGGCGCCGCCGCCTTATGCGCCCGATTGGGCGGAGGCCGGCGTGGGCGAACCCTTGGCCGATGCGGCACACCGCCATCTGGTGCCCGTATCCGGCGGCGAGATCACGGCTGGGCAGGTCCTGATCTTCCGCTGGCGGGACGGCGTTGCCGCCAAGCACCTGGCGATCGCCACCGGTTCGGACCGGATGATCCACGCCCATGATGGCGCGTGCGTGGCCGAAGTGCCGATCGCACGGCAGTGGCGGCGGCGGATCGCCTACCGCTTTACCTTCCCCGAAACAGATTGAGCTAAGCCGATGGCGACCATTGTCTTTCAGGCGGCGGGTGCGGCTCTCGGCGGCATGTTCGGGCCGATCGGCAGCATCATCGGGCGAGCGGCAGGTGGCCTGCTAGGGGCTGCCGTGGACCGTTCGCTGCTGGGTGGCGGGGCCGCCGGTCCGTCGCCGAAGCTGAAGAACCTCGACGTCACCGCCTCCACCGAAGGCACCCCCATCGCGCGCGTATGGGGACGTGCGCGCTTGCCGGGGCAGATCATCTGGGCAACCCGGCTGAAGGCCGTGACGCGCAGCCGCGATTCCGGCGGCAAGGGGCTGGCCAGCAGCGGCAGCGTCAAGACGACCAGCTACTACGCCAATGTGGCGCTGGGGATCTGCGAGGGGCCGATTGCGCATGTCAGCCGCGTCTGGGCCGATGGAAAGCCGCTGAACACGCGCAAGCTGGCGATGCGCATCTATCTCGGGGCCGAGGAACAGGAGCCGGACCCGCTGATCATCGCCAAGGAGGGCGCAGCCAATGCTCCGGCCTATCGGGGGCTGGCTTATGCGGTGTTCGAGAACCTGCCGCTGGAGGAGTTCGGCAACCGCATTCCTCAGCTCTCCTTCGAGGTCATCCGTCCCGTCGGCGCGTTGGAGAACAAGATCCGTTCCGTGTGCCTGATCCCCGGAGCTACCGAGTTCGGCTACGACACGCGGGCCGTGTCGCGGAAGATGGGATTGGGCGAGACCGCGAGCGAGAACCGGCACACGCGATCCGCGTCGACCAATCTCGAGGCCAGCCTGGACGAGTTGCAGGCGCTCTGTCCCAACCTGCAGAATGTCTCGCTTATCGTCGCCTGGTTCGGCGATGACCTGCGCGCCGGCTATTGCAGCGTTGCCCCGCGGGTGGACTCCAAGAGCAAACGCACCACTGGCGCGACATGGAGCGTTGCCGGGTTGGAGCGCGACGATGCCCGCCTGGTGTCCATGGTGGAGGGCCGGCCGGCCTATGGCGGTTCGCCCTCCGACGAGAGCGTGGTCCGCGCCATCAGGGCCATCAAGGGCCGTGGCCTCGGCGTGACCTTGTACCCGTTCCTGATGATGGACATTCCGGCCGGGAACACACTGCCCGATCCCGTGTCCGGCACCGCGCCACAGCCTCCTTACCCCTGGCGCGGGCAAGTGGTTGCGGAGGACCCCGCAGCGGCCGGCGCTGACGTGGCCCGCTTCTTCGGAGATGCGAAAGCATCGCACTTCCTGAGGCTGGGTGAACAGGTGATCTATCTCGGGCCAGCCGAATGGACTTGGCGGCGCTTTGTCCTGCACGCCGCCAATCTTGCGCGGGTGGCAGGTGGCGTGGATGCGCTTGTGATCGGGTCCGAGTTCCGGGACCTGACGCGCAGCCGCGACGCCGACGGAATTTATCCTGCCGCAGCCGAGCTGGTGGATCTGGCGTCCGAAGTGCGCACCACACTGGGTGCTGGCGCCAGGATCACCTATGCCGCCGACTGGACGGAGTACGGCGCAGATGTCCTCGACGGAGGCGCGACCGTGCGGTTTCCCCTGGATCCCCTTTGGGCCAGCTCGCATCTCGATGCCGTCGGGATCGACTTCTATCCGCCGCTTGCCGACTGGCGCGCCGGTGGAGCGCATCTCGACCGCCTGGCCGGTCAGGAAAGCGTCTACGACGCCGAAAGCCTGGCGGCGAACGTCACTGGTGGCGAGGCATTCGACTGGTTCTATGCCGGCCCTGCTGACCGATTGGCGCAGCACCGGCTACCGATCACCGACGGCCTCGACAAGCCGTGGACCTTCCGCGCGAAGGATCTTGCCGGCTGGTGGAGCCAGCCGCATGTCGAGCGTACGGGAGGCGTGGAGCACGCGGAGCCGACGGACTGGATGCCGGGTTCGAAGCCCATCTGGCTGACCGAGATCGGCTGCCCCGCTGTCGACAAGGGCGCGAACGCGCCGAACATGTTCCCGGACGACAAGTCCTCCGCTGCGAGCATCCCCCCATTCTCATCGGGTGGACGCGACGACCTCATGCAGCGGCGTGCCTTGGAAGCCGTTCTCGACACCTATGACGCGACGTCCGACCGAAACCCCGTCTCCCCGATTTACGCCGGGTGGATGGTCGACGGGCAGCACAGTTCCGTTTGGTGCTGGGATGCCCGTCCGTTCCCGGAATTTCCGAGGAACCTCGATGTCTGGTCCGACGGCGTGGCGCACGAAACCGGGCATTGGCTGAATGGTCGATTGGGCCAGGCACCCCTTGCCGAACTCACTGCCGCGGTCCTGCAGGAAGCAGGCGCCGACAGCTACCGATCCGATCAGCTGGAAGGTGTCGTGGCTGGCTATGTGGTCGACCGTCCCGCTTCAGCGCGGGAGTTGCTCGAGCCCCTTGCCGACCTCTTCGGCTTCGGGGCATTCGAGAGGGAAGGAGCCATCCACCTCGTTCCTCGTGGACGAGGGCAGGTCCGGAACTTGGTGATCAATGATCTTGCCGAGAACGAAGGGGATGCCGCTCCGGCTTTCGTTCGCGGTCAGGAAAGCGAGATTCCGACAGAAATCGCGGTCGGCTTTGAGGATCTGGCCGCCGATTACCGGCCTAGCGTGACATCAGCCCGGCGCGGCGGTGTGGGGGCCGACGCCATGGTGACGCTGCAGACGTCCATCGTGGGCGGGCTGCCGGAGATGGGCCGCGCGGCTGCCATCCGCCTCCAGGACCTCTGGATCGCGCGCGACATCGCAAACTTCTCTCTCGCTCCTGCGGAAGTTGCGCTTGAGCCGGGTGACCTGGTGACCCTGCCCGTGGCGGGGCGTGTCAAGCGTTTCGAGGTGATCGAGATCGCCGACGGGCCGGTCCGCCGGGTGTCCTGCCGTGCCGTGGAGCCGGCAATCTTCGACGCACCGCGGCTCGGCTTCGCCCGATTGCCGGAGAGGCATCAGGAGGAGGGCGGTGCGCCGGAGGTCATGGTGCTCGATCTTCCCGAAAGCGGCGGCGGAACGTCTGCGGTACTTTCGCGGATCGCGATCGCAGCCAAGCCGTGGCCCCGTGCCATGATCGTCTGGAAGGACAGTGGCGGGAGCTTCGACCCGGTGCTGCGTGCCACGACGCCGGCCGTGCTGGGCGAGACACTCGACGCCTTGGCGCCGGGTGCGGTCTGGCGGTTCGACCTCTCCTCCTTCGTGCATGTTCGCGTCGTAGGTGCGGAGCTGATGGGCGCAAGCGATGAGCGCCTGTTCGCGGGCGCGAATGCCGCAGCCATCGAAACGGAAGATGGCGGCTGGGAGGTGCTGCAGTTCGGCAACGCCGAGCTTGTCTCGACCGGGGTGTACCGGCTCTCGCACTTCTTGCGGGGGCAATCCGGCACCGAGGCGGCGGCGGGTGCGCCGAAGTCCCCGGGGCGCCGGTTCGTCCTGCTGGACGATGCGGTTCTCCCCCTGGTCAGCGGTGTTGATGCGCTCGGGCGTCCGACCACGTTCCGAGTCTCGGCGGCGGGGCGCGACTTCGCCGACGAAGACGCCGTGGGGGTGACCGTTACCTCTTCCGCCGAGGCACTTTTGCCCTGGGCGCCGGTGCATCTTCGAGCCGATTGGCAGGACGATGACATTGCAATCGGCTGGATCCGCCGAACCCGGTCCGGTGGCGACACCTGGGACGCGACAGAGGTGCCATTGGCGGAAGAAAACGAGGCCTATCTCCTGCAGATCATGAAGGACGGGGTTGCCGTGCGACAGATCAGAACAGGAGCGTCGGGTCATCTTTACACAGCCGCAGAACAGACCGCCGATTTCGGTGCGCCACAGACGGTCATCGGCTTCCGGGTAGCGCAGATTTCCGCAGTCGCGGGGCCGGGGAAGCCGGCGGAAGGAACATTCCATGCCTGAGACCACAACCCTCCTTGGATTGCCGCTGGTCGCGCCGGGGCAGGCGCAGAAGCATGTTCCCGTGAATGAAGCGCTCGGACAGCTCGACAGGATCGTTCAGTGTTCGGTGCGCAGTCGCAGTCTGGCGCTCCCACCGCAAGAGGCCGCCGAAGGCGACGGCTATATTGTCGGCGTGGGTGCGTCCGGCGAATGGGCGGGCCGTGATGGGGCGCTGGCATTCTGGGAGAACGGCGGCTGGCGGTTCGTTGCCCCGCGGGAGGGCTGGCGCTGCTGGGTGGAGGCCGACGCCTCCATGTTCGTCTTCAGCATTGGCGCGTGGACGACGTTTGGCACGTCCGGAGAGATCGGGAACCTGACGCGATTCGGATTTGGCACCGTCGCGGACGATAACAGCCCGTTCGTGGCAAAGCTGAACACGGCTCTCTGGACCGCGCAGGATGGTGAAGGCGGAACGGGCGATCTGCGCTTCGTGATGAACAAGGCGGCACAAGGGAACGTGCTGTCTCTGCTGATGCAGTCGGGATATGGCGGACGCGCGGAGATCGGTCTCGTCGGCGAGGACGACTTCGTCTTCAAGGTATCGGCGGAAGGGGAGACCTGGCACGAGGCGATCAAGATCGACCGCTTTACCGGCCGGGTTCGTTTCCCGATGGGCAGCGTGCGGGAGGTGCTCGCGAGCGACCGTACCTTCTATGTCCGCACGGATGGCGCCGACAGCAATACGGGTTCCGGTAACACGCCAGCCGAGGCGTTTCAGACGCTCCAGCGCGCCTATGACTTTGTTGCCCGAGGCTTGGATCTCGCAGGTTACAGGGTCACGATACAGATGGGCGCAGGCACCTTCGCGGGCCTGCAGATCGGCGCCGCGACGGTGGGCAGCGGTGCCGTTGCCATCGCCGGAGCAGGACCGGGGCTGACCGTCCTGTCGGGATCCGGGCATCTGCTTGCCTGGGACGTGCCATTGACCACCGGGCTTTCAGTGCTCGGGGCGACCCTCACGACAAGCGGGACTGGTGACTGCATACATGCGGGGGCGAGCGGGCGGTTGGACGTCAGCGACGTTGTGTTCGGCGCGTGCGCCGGGCGCCATATCGCCGCCGTGGCAACTGGTGCGGAGGTGCGTGCTGCCGGCAATTACGCGGTTAGTGGAGGTGCCGTGCGGCACGTGCATGCGGAAGCGGGAGGACTTGTGGCAGTGACGGGACGAACCGTTTCACTGATCGGCACCCCTGCCTTCGGAGCATTCGCGGAAGCGACGATGCTCGGCTGCCTCGTGCTGACCGGGAACTCCTTCAGCGGCCCGGCGTCAGGCCAGCGTTACTTCGCATCCGGCAATGGCGTCGTTCGTACCGGTGGTTCGGCGGGCTCCTTGCCAGGTAATCTCGCGGGCACGGTGGCCAGCGGGGGGCAGTACCTCTAGGTTAAGGTGCTCCCACACGCTGAAGCGGGAATCATTCAGCAAGGGTTCAGTGGTGGACGGGCAGGGTCGTCAGGAATGAGACGTGTATTCCAGAGGATCGCGAGCGTCATGATCGGTGCCTGCATGATCGTTCCCGGCGCTGCTCCGGCTCAGGCCGGCGACGGGGCCGTTCTTCTGGCACAGGTCGTGCCGCGCCAGGGCTGCCTATCCCGCCGCGATGCCATAAAGGCTGTGATGTCGGGGCAGGCTCGACCGCTGAGCGATATCCGCGATCAGGCCGAGAACGCCGCCAGTGGCGAGATGATCAGCGCCGACATCTGTCCTCAGGGCGGAAAGCTCGCCTACGTGGTGACGGTTCTCAGCCCTTCCGGAAAGGTTGCCTACGTCACCCTGGATGCCGCAAGTGGCCGGCTCCTCAACGTGCGGCAATAGACAATGCGCGTGCTCGTGGTGGAGGACGATCCCGACCTGAACCGGCAGTTGCATACGGCGCTGGTCGATGCCGGCTATGCCGTCGACCGCGCCTTCGATGGCCAGGAAGGGCACTTCCTCGGGTCGACGGAGCCCTATGACGCAGTGGTGCTGGACATCGGGCTGCCGAAGATGGATGGCCTGCGGGTGCTCGAGGAATGGCGACGCGGAGGACGCCGCTTCCCGGTGCTGCTGCTGACCGCGCGCGACAGGTGGAGCGACAAGGTCCAGGGCTTCGACGCCGGCGCCGACGATTACGTCCCCAAGCCGTTCCATATGGAGGAGATCCTTGCGCGGCTGCGCGCGCTGGTGCGGCGGGCTGCGGGGCACGCGTCGAGCGAACTCACATGCGGGGTCTTGCGGCTGGACACCCGATCAGGCCGTGTTGCGGTCGATGGAAATCCGGTCAAGCTGACATCGCACGAGTACCGGCTTTTGTCGTACCTGATGCACCACCAGGGACGGGTGGTGTCGCGAACCGAACTGGTCGAGCATCTGTATGATCAGGATTTCGACCGCGACTCCAACACCGTGGAGGTGTTCGTCGGCCGCATCCGCCGCAAGCTGGGCGTGGATATCATCCAAACCGTCCGCGGGCTTGGCTATGTGATCATGCCACCCGAGACCGCCGCCACTTGAGACACAATTCGCTTGCCGCCCGGCTGCTCTTTGCGGCGGCGCTCTGGGTGACGATCGTCCTCACCGTGACCGGGCTGACGCTGTCCTCCTACTACAAGGGACTTGTGGAGCGGGGGTTCGACCAGCGTCTCAACGTCTACCTGAAAACCCTGGTCGGAGGGCTGGCCCGCGAATCCGAACTGGAGCAGGTCAACTTCAACATCGGAGAGCCACGGTTCGAGCTGCCGCTTTCCGGCTGGTACTGGCAGATCGGGCGCCGCGACAGCAGCGAATCGCCGGGACGTTCATCGCCGTCCTTGTTCGACCGAAACCTCTCCTTCCTGATCGATCAGGACCCCGAAAAGGACGAGACGGCCACCCGCGAGGCGTACGTCCAGGGACCGGACAAGGAGGAACTGCGGCAGATCGAGCGCATCATCCAGGTCGGTTCCGCACGCTACATCGTGACCGTCGCGGGAGAGACGAGCGAGATAGCCGCCGAGGTCGAGGCCTTCAACAGCTCCTTGCTCACGACGTTCGTGCTGCTTGGTCTCGGGCTGGTGCTCTCGGCGGCGATCCAGGTCCTGTTCGGGCTGCGGCCGCTGAAGAAGATCTCCGCGCAGATCGCCGATATCCGCGCCGGGCGGAGCCTGAAGCTCGAGGGCGACGTGCCGGCTGAGGTGGAGCCTCTTGCGCGGGAACTGAACGCCTTGCTCGAGGGCAACCGCGACATCGTCCAGAGGGCACGTACGCAGGCGGGCAATCTTGCCCACGCGGTTAAAACGCCTCTCTCCGTGATCCTGAACGAAACCAGCCAGGGCACTGACCCGGCTACGGAAAAGATCAGGGAGCAGGCTCTGCTGATGCGGCAGCAGATCGACCATCACCTGGACCGGGCCCGCGTGAGTGCGGGCGTGCTCATGGTCGGCGTTGCCACAGAGGTGCGGCCGATCCTGGATGCACTGGCCCGCACAATGACGAAGGTGCATCGCGACCGGGATCTGCAGATCGATGTGCAGGCTGGCGATGGCCTTTTCCGTGGAGAGCAGCAGGACTTGGAGGAGATGGTCGGAAACCTTCTGGACAATGCGTGCAAGTGGGCTGCGGGCCGCATCGTGGTGAGCGTCGATGCAGGCCCCTTGCGTGCTTCGGCCCAGCATGCCTCGTTGACCGTTACCGTGGACGACGATGGACCTGGGCTTGATGCCGACCAGAGGGAGCAGGCGCTGGCGCGCGGTCACCGACTGGACGAGACCAAGCCGGGCTCCGGGCTCGGTCTGGCCATCGTGTCTGAACTGGCGGCGCTCTATGGAGGCGTTCTCCAACTCGGGGCCTCTCCGATGGGGGGCCTGCGTGCTGAACTGAAGCTCCCGATGGTGGTGGCCTGATAAAGCCAGATTGTTGCCCCAATCGGCGGCTACCGCCTTGGGTAAGGTTTCAAGGGCGGGGTGAGCTGTGAAGAAGATCGTAGCAATTGTCGTTGTGGCGCTTGGCCTCGCCGGCTGTAATCAGACGGCCGGCGATGCAGGGCCCCGCGAGGGTGTGGGCACCGTCGCCGGCGCGGTCGCGGGCGGGCTTATCGGATCCACCTTTGGCTCGGGCAGCGGGCGTGCTGTCGCGACCTTCGCCGGCGCAGCCGTCGGCGGCCTGGTCGGCAACCAGATCGGCCGGTCCATGGACGATCAAGCGCGGCAGCAGGCCTATGAGGCAGAGTACCGCGCGCTTGAATACGGCAATCCCGGTGCGCCCGTGGCGTGGCGTTCGCAGGCCTATTACGGCACCGTGACACCGGGTCCCTATGAGGACCGCCGGGGCTATGAACGTTGCCGTGAATACGCGCACACCGTCTACATCGACGGACGTCCCCAGACCGCCCGAGGCGTGGCGTGCCGCCAGCCGGATGGTCGTTGGGAACCTGTCTGACGATCAGCGGATGCCGGGCAGGGACAACCTTGCCCGGCATCTCACACGGGAGGCGGTGGAGCCGGCTTGAAGAGGCCCAGCGGCCTTGCCAGTTCGGCGGTCCGGACCAGCCTTTCCGATAGGACGGTGCTCCAAGATCGCGGAACGAGGACCAGCCAGGATTCCAGTGGCGCCCGTTCCCGGATCAGCAGGCAGTGTATCCCTGCCAAGGCTGTGCCGCGCGCGTCATCCGGTTGCACTCCCGAGAGATCCTGAGAGCACAGCCGCAGCATCAACTCGGAGGTGTCCGCGCCCATGATGCGCAACAGGCTGTAGCCTCCCGTCGCATCCGTGACGAGCGCATCCCGGGAGCCTTCCCGGAGGCGGCAGCTCAATTCCGAGGCGCTTTCGCGTGGTCCAAGCACCAGCCAATGCCCCGGATCTTGCCTGATCGTGCGCCATTCGGCCGTTTGTCCTGCTTGCGAGAACTCTCTCGGAAAACCCCTGAGCGCGGCCTCAAGGCCGGACAGCGACGTGTCCGACGTATGGGCGCGAACCTCGACAACGCCCGGATCCTCGAGGATGACGATAGCAAGGCTGTCGGCGGCGGCGAAGGAGCGCGGAGCGTCGAGCGTGTCCATCCACAGAAGCGGGCTCATTGGACGTGCTCCCTCGCCAGGAAGTGGCGATCGACAAACCGGATCTCCTGACCCGCACCGGACTGGATGATGAAGGTTTTGGTGCCCTCGATGTGGCCTGTGCCGACCAGCGCAAGAGCTATCGGCCTGCGCAGGGTTGGCGAATAGCCGGACGCGCAGATGTGCCCCACGACCGTGCGGGGCGGCAGCTTTTCGGGATCGAGGACAAGACTTGCACCGACGGGAGGAAGAAGCGTCGCACTTACCGGAAGGGCGCCGTGGATCCGGTGGCGCGCGAAGGACAGAGCCGGCCGCGCCAAACCTCTCTTGCCGACAAACTCCGGCTTCTCGACGTCGACAAGTCGATCCAGCCCCAGGTCAAAGGGCGTTACCTTCTCGGTGAGTACCTGTCCCGGAATGAGACCTGCTTCCAATTGGAGCCGCCGCAGGGCGCCCAATCCGATCGGAGTCAGTCCAAGAGGCGCGCCGAGGGCTGCCACCTGGGCGCAGAAATCCGCCACGTAACCGGCGGGCAGGGCGATCTCAAGTTCAGGGGCTCCGGTGTGTGAGGAGGCATGAAGGTGCATCTCCGTGCCGAGCAGTTCGCCTCGGAAGCTTGCTCCACGCAGTATCGAATGCACGTCGAAGTCGGGTGCCATGTTCGACAGCAATGCGGGGACATTCGGGCCGACCAGGACCACCCTGCCCAGGCGTTCCGTTTCGTCGGCAAGCGTCACCCGAAGGGCGGGCCCCTCCGATGATCGCCAGCGCTCCAGCCAATCGCACAACCCGGCGCCGGCTTCGATGCCCGCGCTGACGATGAAGCGCGATGCCGATATCCGCGACACCTCGATCTGGTCTCGAAGAAAGCCGTCCTCGTCCAGCAGCGCGGCAGGTCGCGAGGCCCCGATCGGGATGCCATCGAGCTTTGTCGAACTGACAAGACCGAGGAACCTCTCGGCGTCGGGACCATCCACGACGATCCGGGCAGAGGAGCCAGCGTCGAGCATGCCAACGCGGTGCCGGGCCGCGAGAACCTCGCGGCGCACCGAACTTTCGTGATCCTCGTCGCCTTGCGGGAAGGCCGATGCCATGAGCCAGCCGCCGGTTTCCTGAAGAAGCTCGCTTTTCAGGCGCGACGACAGCGGCGTTGTCCGGGCCTGTCGAGGGTGCGTTCCATGATGTGCGGCTGCCAGGAGGGCGAGGCTTACGGGAACGAGCGGAGGGCGCGAGGTGGTGTGCTGAACACTCTCGCCGAGTTTCAGGCGAGTCTGCACCATTGCTGCATTTGATGCGGCCATCTTGCCTTGATCGAGGCCCTGGCCGAGCTTCACGTAACGCTTCAGATGTTCCGGCGAAGTGTAACCTTCCTGAGCGGCCAGATGGAGATCTGCAACGGTCACGTCCTGACGGAAATCAACGAAGGCCGTGGAGCGCTGCTCCGGTGACGCGATGTCCGGCAACATTCCAACCGCTTCCGCGGGCTCGTCCCAGGTGATGTCGACATCGACGTCAGAGGGTCGGACCCTGTCGCCGGTCGAGGCCGCGCCGAGCACGTAGGCCGCTGCCTGCTCTCCGGCGCGCCAGCCATCCTGAAGGACAGGGGCTGCGTCCAGGATCCCGTTGGCTCCGCCAGCCGTGAACAGGCCGGGGGGCAAGGCCTTCGGGTGAAAGCCTCCGACGGATTCATCGAAGTCGAGCGGGACGCCCAATTGGCCGACAAGGCCCAAAGAAGGGCTCCACCCGCCCGACACCAGCACGGTGTCGCATTCCACGCGCTGCTCAAGCGCGGGAGCGTCGAACGTGAGCCGGTTCGCCAATGTCGCGCCATTGATCCCGCCGCGCCGCCGCCACTCGGTGCCAACCGGCGCGGTGCCGGGCGAGACAGAGAGCCCATGTGCTTTCGAGATGTGGAACAGGGATCCGTCCGGTTGGATCCTGAGGTCCGCAATGCGCACGACTTCGCCGCCGGCGGCGGAGATGTCGGCAGCGGTGCGGTAGCCTTCATCGCCTGAGGTGGCGATCACAAACCGTTGCCCGGGGAGGACGCCGTAGCGGCGGGCGAACAGACGGGCGCTCGTGGCCAGCATGACACCCGGCCGGTCATTGCCGGGGAACATCAGCGGCTTTTCGGTTGCACCTGTTGCCACGACGATGGCCTTGGTGCGCAGCTTCCAAAGGCGTTCGGCAAGCGGAGGCCGGTCCGTACCGGGAGCCGATACACGCTCGACCAGAACGGCCTGGCCACCCTCGAACAAGCCGATGGCCGTTGTGCCGCGCAGGATGTGGATGTTGCCGAAAGCGGCCAGCCCGGCAGCCTTTCTGGCCGTCCACTCAAGAAGCGGAACCCCTTCGACGCGTCCGTCATAGGCATCGACCATCCCGCCGAGGCGACAATCCGCCTCCGCCAGCACGACCGAGAGGCCGCGGGACGCCGCCGCTTCCGCTGCGGCAAGGCCCGCAAGGCCCCCGCCGACGACGAGGACATCTGCATGGAGGTGCACGTGCTCGTAGCCTGCGTCGCCCGTCGATGCAGGAGCGCGGCCGGCGCTGACGGCGCGGCGAAGCAGCCGTTCGTAGAACGGGGATGCCTTGGCGGGCCATTTGAACGCCTTGTAGTAGAACCCCGCCGGCATGAACGGACGTGCATGATCGAGGATATCGGCAGGGTTCCAGCCGAAGCGGCTCCGCCCATGTCCGCTCGTGACGGCCATTCCCTCGATGAGAGGCGTGGTCGTTGCCTGAACGTTGGGGCGTGATGCGTGCGCATCCGCGACAGTGAGGAATGCGTTCGGCTCGTCCGCACCGATGGCGATGATGCCGCGCGGGCGACCGAACCTTGCTCCACGACCGACGATCTGTACGCCGTTGGCCAGAAGAGCACTGGCGATGGTGTCGCCCGCAAATCCGAGGCAGGTCCGGCCGTCGAATGTGAAGTGCAGGGGAGTTGCCCGGTCGATCAGCCGACCGAAACGATTGTCGCGGCCAGGTTGGAGGCGCTTGCGTGCCTTCACAGCCCCATTCCTCCCGTAATGCCGCTCGCCCGGCGGGTGATGAGAAGCATGTCGGCCTCAGTGCGCAACGGCGGAAGCCGCAGTTTCGTCGACGAGCCGGCCGCTGGTGAACCGATCCAACGTGAACGGCTGCACCAGCGCGTGCGGCTTGCCATGGACCGTTGTGCTCGCGGTGATGAGGCCAGCGGCCGGGATGGCCTTGAACCCTCCGGTGCCCCAGCCGCAGCTCAGGTAAAGGCGATCGGGCCCCGCCGGTCCCAGGATCGGTGATCGATCAGGCGTCAGGTCCACCGTTCCTGCCCATTGCCGCATCATGCGAAGGGCCGCAAAGGACGGGAACAGACTGATGAGGGAGGCGGCGGTGTCCTCCACCGCGCGCAGAGATCCGCCCGGTGAAAGGCTTGGGTGTCCGTCCGTCGCACCGCCGATAACAAGTTCTCCGGTGTTCGCCTGGCTGAGATAAGGGCGTTTGGCGCCACACAGCACAACGACATCGAGCACCGGTTTAAGAGGCTCCGAAACGAAAGCACTTAGCGATGTCGCCTCCAGAGGCAGGTGCACGCCGGCACTCTGCGCCAGACCTGCACTTCCCGCAGCCGCTGCGAGGACAACGGCACCAGCCGCCACGTCGCCCTGCGCGGTCCGCACACCTGTTGTCCGGCCATTCACGGTCAAGACACTTTCGACGTCGCAGTTTTCAATGATGTCCACGCCGAGCCTTGCGGCGGCTCGGGCATAGCCCCAGGCCACCGCATTGTGATTGGCGACGCCGCCGCGAGGTTGCCACAAGGCCCCGAGCAAACGGCCCTCCGGTACCGGATCTCCCAGGAGCGGAAGGATGGAGCGGGCTTCGCTCGCCGGGATCATCCAGGACTTGATTCCGAATTGCGCGTTTGCGTCGGCAGTGCGCGAGAGGCTGTCCAGTTCGTCTTGCGAGAAGGCGAGTTCGATGAGCCCGCGTGGCGAGAACCAGGTGTTGAAATTCAATTCTGCGGTGAGGCCTTCGAACATCCCATGCGACAGCCCGTAGAGAGCCATGCTGGGCTGATGCAGGTAATTCGACCGGACGATCGTGGTGTTGCGAGCCGTGTTGCCGCCGCCGAGCCAGCCCTTTTCGATCACTGCGACATCGCGGACGCCGAAGCGCTTCGCCAGATAATAAGCGGTCGCGAGGCCGTGTCCGCCACCTCCCACGATGACCACATCATAGGAACGGCGCAATTGCGCCTTGCGCCAAGCTGGCGCCCAGCCGGAGTGATGGCGCCGGCCTTCCCGAATGAGGGACAAGAGGGAATATCGGCGGGTTGTTCGTGCCATGCCTGTACTCAAATGAATCAGCGCCGATTGACTGAGTGTAGCTGCCCGACCCGCACCGGCAAAGCACGGGACATCCCGTCACGGTCGAGCCTCGCCACAGGGTCGGGCCGTTGTGGTAGTGAAGCGGCATGATGCTCGCGATCGCTTTTGCGCTGATGACCGCCGCGGCCGTTATGGCCGTGCTGTGGCCGCTCGGCCGGCGGAGCCGCGTGACCGCCCCATCGAAGAGCGGGGAGGCGGCGGTGTACCGCGATCAGCTGGACGAGATCGACCGCGAACGGGAACATGGCGTCATAGGTGCGGCCGAAGCGGCTGCTGCCCGCACGGAAGTGGCTCGGAGGTTGCTCGCCGCATCTGAGCCAGTCGCCACAGCACAGAGCGGCGGAGATGTCGCCCGGCGGCGGGCTGCGGCTCTCGTGGGACTGATCGGCGTTCCAGTGCTGGCCCTCGGGATCTACGGAGGTCTCGGTAGGCCGGATCTTCCGGATCGCTCGTTGGCGGCACGCGAGCAAAGTGAGCCGGCGGTTGCGCTGTCGCAATTGGTGGCGCGAGTGGAGGCGGAACTTGCGAGCCGGCCCCAGGATGGTCGCGGCTGGCAGGTCATCGCTCCGGTCTATCTGCGGAGCGGGCGTTCAGCAGAAGCAGCGGACGCCTATTCGCGCGCCATTCGGCTGCTGGGTTCGTCGGCGGAGCTGGAGGCCGGTCTGGGCGAGGCGTTCGTTCAGGCGGCAGATGGCCGCGTGACCGCTGAAGCGGAGCAGGCGTTCCAACGAGCGCTCCAACTGGATTCGGGCCTGCCGCAGGCCCATCTTCAACTGGCGCGTGCACGCGAGCAACGCGGAGACCTCAAAGGGGCGGCGGGCGTGTACCGAGGCTTGATCGAGGCGGCGGAAAAGGACGCAGCCTGGCTTCCTGCCGCGCGCCGCTCATTGGCGCGGCTCGCATTGGGCAGCGATGGTACGGCGCCCCCCGTAGATCCAGGCGCACTGGCCGGCCAAACCCTGGAGCAGCGTGTTGTGACGATCCGCAGCATGGTCGAAGGTCTGGAAAGCCGGCTTCGCGCCTCTCCGGATGATCTGGCCGGGCATCTCCGGTTGATCCGGGCATGGATGATGATGGGCGAAAGCGCCAAAGCCGAAGACGCGGCCGCTGCGGCGCGGCAGACTTTTGCAGGACGCGACGAGGCGGTCCGACGCATCGATGACCTGATGCTGGGCCTCGATCTGGACAAGGGACCGGCATGACGAGGAAAGGAAGACGGCTCGCGTTCATTGGTTGCGCCGGAGCAGTGCTCGCGATCGCGGCCGGACTCGTCTTGAACGCGCTGAACGACACTATTGTGTTCTTCAGTGGCCCAACCCAGATCGTCCAGCAGCCGCCGGCTGCCGGCACGCGGCTGAGGCTGGGCGGGCTCGTGGAAAACGGAAGCGTCCGCCGCGAAGGTCCCGAGGTTCATTTCGCAGTGGAGGACGGCACGAGCCGGGTTCCCGTTGTCTATGCCGGACTGCTGCCCGACCTGTTCAGGGAAGGCCAGGGCGTGGTTGCGGAAGGCGCCATGGAGCCTGACGGTACTTTCCGCGCGGCCAGCGTGCTGGCGAAGCACGACGAGAGCTACATGCCCAGGGAAGTGGCCGAGGCCTTGAAAGAGCAGGGCACCTGGAAGGGCAATCCGTGATCGCGGAGGCGGGGCACTACGCGCTTATTCTGGCGCTGGCGCTGGCGGCTGTGCAGAGCACGGTGCCGCTCTGGGGTGCGCGTCGAGGTGATGCCCGGCTGATGGCCGTGGGAGAGGGGACGGCGCTCGGGCAGTTGCTGTTCGTCTCGTTTGCCTTTGCCGCGCTTACCGCCGCCTATGTGACGTCGGACTTCTCGCTGCTGAACGTGGTCGAGAATTCACATTCGGCAAAGCCGCTGATCTACAAGGTCTCGGGAGTTTGGGGGAACCATGAGGGTTCCATGCTGCTCTGGGTCCTCATCCTCGTCCTGTTCGGCGCCGCGGTAGCAGCGTTCGGCCGAAATCTTCCGCTCACGCTGCGTGCCAATGTGCTGGCCGTTCAGGGCTGGATCGCCGGCGCGTTCCTCATCTTCATGCTTGCCGCATCCAACCCGTTCACGCGGCTCGATCCTGCGCCGGTGCAGGGCCGCGATCTGAACCCGCTTCTCCAGGACATCGGTCTCGCGGTGCATCCGCCCCTTCTGTATGCGGGCTATGTCGGCTTCTCCATCGCATTCGCCTTCGCCATCGCAGCCCTCATCGAAGGACGGATCGATGCCGCGTGGGCACGCTGGGTGCGGCCCTGGACTCTCGCAGCCTGGATCTTCCTGACGCTCGGCATCGCGATGGGATCGTACTGGGCCTATTACGAGCTTGGCTGGGGTGGATTCTGGTTCTGGGACCCGGTGGAGAACGCATCGCTCCTGCCTTGGCTTGCCGGCACCGCCCTGTTGCACTCGGCGCTGGTGATGGAGAAGCGTGAGGCGCTGAAGGTCTGGACCGTGCTCCTGGCACTGCTGACCTTTGCGTGCTCGCTGCTGGGAACCTTCCTCGTGCGGTCTGGGGTGCTGACTTCGGTTCACGCCTTCGCGGTGGACCCGACGCGCGGACTGTTCATCCTCGTGATCCTGGCTATCTTCGTTGGCGGCTCGCTGTCGTTGTTCGCCCTGCGCGCCGGAAAGCTCAGGCAGGGTGGCATCTTCGCCCCGGTTTCGCGTGAAGGCGCCCTGGTGCTGAACAATCTTCTGCTCTCGACAGCGACCGCGACCGTGCTGGTGGGCACGCTCTACCCGCTGGCGCTGGAAGGCGTGACGGGAGAGAAGATTTCGGTGGGAGCGCCGTTCTTCAACGCCACGTTCGGGCCGCTGGCGCTGGCCCTGCTGTGCGCCGTTCCGTTCGGACCTTTGCTTGCGTGGAAGCGCGGAGACCTGTTCTGGGCAGTTCAGAGGCTGTGGGCGGCCGCCGGGGTAGCGGTGCTCGGAGGTGCGTGTGCCGCCCTCTTCATGACCGGCGGGCCGGTTCTCGCGCCTCTTGGCGTGGCGCTCGCATTTTTCATCATTGTCGGTTCCTTTGCGGAACTGACCGAGCGCACGCGCCTGTTCCGGCAACCGCTGTCTCACAGTTTCAGGCGTGCGACGGGCGTGCCCAGTGCGGTGTGGGGCGGTGCACTTGCCCATGCGGGGCTCGGCCTTTGCCTGCTCGGTGTCGTCGGCGCGACGGCTTGGAACGAGGAGCGGATCCAGACGCTGCGGTCGGGTGAGATGATCGAATTCGGGGGTCGCGACCTCGTTCTCGAGAATGTGGGCGAGCGCATGGGCTCCAATTACCGCGACATTGTCGGCAGCTTCGCCGTTCGGCGCGGCGGCACGGTCGAGAAGCGGGTGGAGTCCAGCAAGAGGTTCTACACGGCCCGCCAGATGACGACGACCGAAGCGGGGTTGCTGACCTATGGCTTCTCCCAACTTTACGTGTCGCTGGGTGAGCTTGGCGAGAACGGCACGGTTGCCGTCCGGGCTGAATGGAAGCCTCTGGTTCTGCTGATCTGGCTTGGGCCGGTGTTGATGGCTCTGGGTGGAGTTCTGTCGATTGCCGATCGCCGCCTTCGCATCGGCGTGCCGCGGCCCGCGCGGGCACGGCGCGTGGCCCCGGTCCCGGCGGAATGAAGGCCATGGTCGCAATGCGAGCGCTCGCCTTTGCTCTGGTCTTCGCCCTGCCAATGCATGCTCTGGCTTTGGAGCCGGGTGAAGCTCTGCCGGATGCTGCCGCCGAGGCGCGCGCGCGGTCCTTGTTCGTCGAATTGCGGTGCATGGTCTGCCAGAACCAGTCGATCAGCGATTCCGATGCACCTTTGGCAAAGGATCTGCGGATGCTGGTGCGCGAGCGCGTCAGTGCGGGCGACAGCAGTGAGGAGATCAAGGAATTCCTGGTGGAGCGCTACGGCGAATTCGTGCTGCTGCGTCCGCGCTTCAGCGGTGAGACGGCGCTGCTGTGGCTGGCGCCCGGGATCGTGTTGGTGGGCGGTGCCGTAGGGATGCTTCTCGCGCGACGGCGTCGGCTGCATCAGCAACCGCAGCTGAGCGACGACGAGGAACGTCGTCTGGAAGCGCTGCTCGATAAGATGCGCTAGCGAACCTTACGAAGAATTCATGTGCCGGACATGGAGCCGTAAGGCCCGGTGCACCATCTTTGGAGACGAAGCGGTCGATCCCGCCCGATCAGAGAAGGAAGCTAGCATGCCATTCAACACCAACAGGGTTTCCGGCGGTGCGCTGGCGCGGCGCAAGCGGGCTTTGCTCGCCTCTGCATTCGCCCTCGGCCTCGGCGGTCTGGTAGCGGGAGAGGCCATGCTCTCCAGCAGCACGGACGCTCAGGCCCAGGTCACCCAGGTGCAGAACCTGAGCCAGAACAACAATCTGCGCGACGAAGCGCCCCGCCAGCAGCAGATCAGCTTCGCCGACGTGGTGGAGACCGTGAAGCCGGCGGTTCTCAGCGTCCGGGTGAAGACCTCCGCTCCCGACAACGCTAACGCTCAGAGCCAGATGCCGGGCTTCTTCCGCGATCTGCCCGAGGGACATCCGCTACGCCGCTTCTTCGATGAATTCGGTCGCCCGAATGGTGGCGATCAGGGCCAGGGCCCGGGTCCGCAGCGTCGTGGGCCGCGCCAGTTCGGCATGGCACAGGGATCCGGATTCTTCATCTCGGCTGACGGCTATGCGGTGACCAACAACCACGTTGTCGAGAATGCCAACGAGGTCGAAGTCGGCACTGACGACGGCAAGACCTACAAGGCTCGCGTGATCGGCACCGATCCTCGTACGGATCTGGCGCTGCTGAAGGTGGACGACGTCAAGGATCTGAAGTTCGTCTCGTTCGGGCCGCAGTCCCCGCGCGTGGGCGACTGGGTGGTTGCAATCGGCAATCCGTTCGGTCTCGGCGGCTCCGTTACGGCCGGCATTGTGTCCGCTCGCGGGCGCGATATCGGCGCCGGTCCCTACGACGACTTCCTGCAGATCGACGCAGCTGTAAACCGCGGCAATTCCGGCGGTCCGACATTCAACCTGAGGGGTGAAGTGGTGGGTGTGAACACCGCCATCTATTCGCCGTCGGGCGGCAATGTCGGCATCGCATTCGCAGTTCCTTCTGAAGTTGCGACGCGGGTCATCGACGAGCTGCGGCAGAGTGGATCGGTCACGCGCGGCTGGCTGGGCATCCAGATTCAGCCGGTTAGCGAAGAGATCGCCGATTCGCTGGGCTTGAAGGAGCCGAAGGGTGCACTTGTCGTTGAACCCCAACCCGGCAGCCCGGGTCAGAAGGCGGGCATCCAGGCTGGCGACGTGGTGCTCAACGTCGATGGGCACCAGGTTGAAGACGCTCGCGACCTGTCACGGACGATTGCCGGCCTGAAGCCGAACACCAAGGTCAACATCACGCTGTGGCGCGCTGGTGCGGAGAAGAAGGTGACGGTGGATCTGGGTACGCTGCCTGCCGAGAACCAGCAGGCGTCGAACCGCGACACCGATCGCGGAACCCAGAGCGAGCCTGAAACTACTCCGCCTGCCTTGGCTGACCTCGGCCTGACGCTCCAGTCGGCCTCACGCGTCAGCGGTGCGGGAAGCGATGGCGTGGTTGTATCGGACATCAGCGAGAACAGCGGCGTCTCCGAGAAGCTGCGGGTGGGCGATGTGATTCTCGAAGTCGGGGGCACGAAGGTGTCGACGCCCCGGGATGTGGGCGATGCATTCCAGTCCGCTCGGGAGAAGGGTACGCGCTCCGTGCTGATGCGGGTGCGCACCGGCGACAACACCCGCTATGTGGCGGTGCCTGTTTCGCGCGGCTGACATTGACGAAGCGGGCGGCCCCTGCCGCCCGCTTCTCTTTTCCGGCATGCCTTCACGTGTAAGAGAAAGAGCATGCGAATCCTTGTCGTCGAGGACGACCTCCACGCGGCCGCCTACCTGACCAAAGCCCTCAACGAGGCCGGGCACACCGCCGATCACGCCAGAGACGGCGAAGAGGGCTACGCCCTCGCACGCGAGGGCTATGACGCGCTGGTGGTAGACCGGCTGCTCCCGCGGATGGATGGCCTTACCCTGATCGGGCGGCTGCGGGCAGAGGGCGACCGCACCCCTGTTCTGATCCTCTCCGCTCTGGGCCATGTGGACGACCGCGTGCTGGGTCTTCGGGCAGGCGGTGACGATTATCTGCCGAAGCCCTATGCCTTCACGGAATTGCTGGCGCGGGTCGAGGCGCTCGGACGTCGGCAATCGTCGGCTGCGGGCGAGACGGTGTACCGGGTGGGCGAACTCGAACTGGACAGGCTGGCGCACCGCGTCACCCGCTGCGGGCAAGAGGTGCCTCTTCAGCCTCGCGAGTTCCGGCTGCTGGAGTACCTGATGCGCCACGCCGGGCAGGTGGTGACGCGCACCATGCTGCTGGAGAATGTCTGGGACTACCACTTCGACCCGCAGACCAATGTGATCGATGTCCACGTGTCCCGCCTTCGATCAAAGATCGACAAGGGCTTCGACACCCCTCTGCTGCACACTGTCCGGGGCGCGGGATACATGATCCGTGACGGCGCTCGTTAAGCTTGTCCGCACCACCGCTTTCAAGCTGGCGCTTGGCCTGCTTGCGGCCTTTGCGGTGACCGCGACGCTCAGCCTGGGCTATGTGCTCTGGCAATCCGGCCGAATTATACAGCAGCAAATCGCCGCTTCGGTCGCGACGGAAATCGTGAGCCTCCGCCAAAGCTATTCGGGCGCGGGCTTGCTGGGCCTGCTGCGGCAGGTCGAGGACCGTTCTGCCCGCACCAATGGATTTATCTATCTTGTGAGCGCGCCAACGGGTGAACCTCTCGTTGGCAATGTCGTTTCCTTGCCGCCCGGCGTGATCGACCGCACCGGAGAAACAGAGACCGACTACACGCGCAGGAGTTCTGCAGGCGAGGCGCGCGGGACCGCCTATGTGCGGGTGCTCGTGCTGCCGAGCGGCTTTCGGCTCCTTGTGGGCCAGGATATCGCGGAACGCCGGCGGTTCGCGGAGGTGCTTGCACGGGCGATCATCGGCGGACTGGTGCTGGTCGTTGTCTTGGGCCTTGCCGGTGGCCTTTTTGTCGCCCGTCAAGTTCTGGTGCGGATCGACGCCCTGACCGACACGAGCCGGGACATCATGGCCGGAGATCTTTCCCGGCGCTTGCCTGTATCGGGCTCAGGCGACGAATTCGACCGGCTCGCCGTGGCGGTCAACGCCATGCTCGAGCGCATCACCGGCTTGATGGACGGCCTCAGGCAGGTCAGTGATGACGTGGCGCACGACCTAAAAACGCCGCTGACGCGAATCCGCAGCGGCGCCGAGGAAGCACTGCGCAACGGCCGGGAAACCGCCGATCACCGAGCAGCACTTGAGAAGGTGCTCGAAGAGTCCGATCAATTGATCTCCACCTTCAATTCCATGCTGCTCATCGCCCGGGCCGAGTCCGGCAATGCACGCGACGTGATGAAGAAGGTGGATGCCGCGGATATCCTTGCGGGCGTTGCAGAACTTTACGAGCCGGTAGCAGAGGATGCGGGTTTCACGTTTTCAGCAAAGGTCTCGGGCCCTGCGATGATTCACGGAAACCGGGAACTACTGGCGCAGTCTGTGTCCAACCTCATCGACAACGCGATAAAGTATGGCCGGGGCGGCGAAGGCGGCGCGATCAACAAGATCGAGCTTTCGCTGGAGCAGGATGACCATAGCGTGAAGCTTGTTGTCGCTGACCGTGGGCCGGGAATACCGGCAGATGACCGGGTGCGTGTTCTCGAGCGTTTCGTCAGGTTGGAGACCAGCCGATCGCAGCCGGGTTCAGGTTTGGGTTTGAGCCTTGTGAACGCCGTGGCACATCTGCATGGCGGCACGCTGACGCTTGCCGATGACCAACCAGGACTTCGCGCCGTGATCTCACTTCCCAAGACAGCCGCATGAATTCCGGCTCGATGCTCGCTGAACGTATCATCGCAGGCCCCATCTCTGGACCCGATGGCCGGGAAAAGGTGGAGGATCTTCTCGGGGGCCATCAAGGTCTTGCCGAATTGGTGCGACGCCATACGACCGTGCATGGACTGCTGGCGGGCATCGCCGAAGGGTCGCCGTATCTGTGGCGACTGATCACAACAAAGCCGGACCGGCTGGAGCGGTTGCTGAGCCATGCTCCGGAAACGGAGCGTGATGCGGCGTTGATCAGGTGTCGGTCGGCTGCCGCCGCCTCCGACGAGGCGGCGCTGATGTCCGCCCTTCGTCTCGCGAAGCAGGACATCGCGCTTCTGACTGCCCTAGCAGATCTTGGCGGCGTCTGGAACGTGCCCGTTGTTACGGCAGCATTGAGTGATCTTGCCGATATCGCACTGCAATCGGGATTGCAGTTCCTGCTGCGCGCGGAGGCCGCGAAAGGCCGCTTCGTCGCGGCAGGCGACGATCCGCAGGAGGGCTCCGGGCTCATCGTCCTTGCCATGGGCAAGCATGGCGCACGCGAACTCAATTACTCGTCCGATATCGATATCGTTGTCTTCTACGACCGTGAGCGAGCACCGCTTGCAGACGGAACAGACGCTGCGTCCTTCTTCTCGCGCCTGGTGCAGCGGCTTGCCCGCATCATGCAGGAGCGAACGGCGGACGGTTATGTGTTCCGGACCGATCTGCGGTTGAGGCCGGACCCTGGCTCAACGCCTGTCGCGATCTCGGTCGAGGCGGCTATCTCGTACTACGAAAGCGTCGGCCAGAATTGGGAACGTGCCGCGATGCTGAAGGCACGGCCTTGCGCTGGCGACATCGAGGCTGCCGGCTCCTTCCTGAAGGAGATGGTGCCCTTCATCTGGCGCAAGTACCTGGACTATGCGGCCATCGCGGACATCCATGCGATGAAGCGCCAGATCCACGTGCACCGGGGCCACGGGCAGATTGCCGTGGAAGGGCACAATCTGAAGCTCGGGCGCGGGGGCATCCGCGAGATCGAGTTCTTCGTGCAGACCCAACAATTGGTGGCAGGGGGGCGCATACCCTCCCTGCGCGTGCGTGGGACCGAAGAGGCGCTGGCCGAACTGGTCCGCGGCGGCTGGATCAGCGAGGACGTGCAGTGTGAACTGGTCGATGCCTATCGCTACTTGCGAGGCCTTGAACACAGATTGCAGATGGTTGCCGACGAGCAGACCCATTCTCTGCCTTCGGATGAGGAAAAGATCTCCCGGTTCGCCAGGTTCGCCGGCTATGCCGACCGCGACGAACTGGCGGCATCGCTTCAGCCCTGTCTCGAGACGGTGCAGGGGCACTACGAACGCCTGTTCGAGGATGCACCGCCGCTCGACGCCTCCATCGGCAGCCTTGTCTTCACGGGAGAGGAAGACGATCCCGAAACGCTGATGACCCTTTCGAAGCTCGGCTTCTCGGATCCTGCGCAGGTCGCGGCGCTTGTGAGAGGCTGGCATCACGGACGGACGCCAGCTACCCGCTCCGCCCGGGCGCGGGAACTGCTGACGGAACTGGTTCCAGCCCTGCTGCATGCGTTTGGCCGAACTTCCGATCCAAATCTTGCCTTGCGGGCGTTCGACAGACTGCTCGAGCGGCTATCCGCAGGCATCGAGCTGTTTGCAATATTGCGCTCGAATGGCGGCTTCCTTGGCCTGATTGCCGATGCGCTTGGAACGGCGCCGCGTATCGCGGAGGTGGTTTCAAAGCGGCCCCATGTCCTCGACGTGGTGTTCGAGCCGGCCTTCTTTTCCAGGCTCCCGACGATGGAAGAGCTCGCCGAGCGACTGGACCGGTCACTCTCCGAAGCCAGCGCCTACGAGGAGGTTCTCGATCGCGCGCGCATATTCGGCCAGGAGCAGAGGGTTCTGATCGGCATGAGGGTGTTGTCCGGCACCATCGGGGCGGACGCTGCCGGTGCCGCTTATGCGCGGCTTGCCGACCTTCTGATCAACAGGCTGCACCGCGCGGTAGCCGAGCAGATGGCGAGCGCCCATGGGCGGGTTCCAGGAGCACAGTCCTGCGTCCTCGCGATGGGCAAGCTTGGCGGACGCGAGATGACTGCGGCGTCGGATCTCGACTTGATCCTCATCTACGAGCATCCCGACGATGCTTTGGAGTCGGATGGCCCGAGGCCGCTTGCAACCGCGCAATACCACGCACGGATGACGCAGAGGCTGATCGCAGCCCTTTCAGCGCCCACCAGCGAAGGGGCGTTGTACGAGGTCGATCTCAGGCTGCGGCCATCCGGCCGTTCCGGACCGCTCGCTACACGGTTGAGGGCTTTCCAGGACTACCAGGCTTCCGAGGCCTGGACTTGGGAGCACATGGCTCTGACCCGCGCCCGGCCGATCTCGGGACCCCAGGATTTCCAGCAAACCGTTCTCACCTCCGTCATGGACGTGCTGCAGAGACCTCGCGATGTCGGGAAGGCCGCGACAGATGTTCGAGCCATGCGCGAGCGGCTCAAGACGGAGAGGGAAGCCCGTACGCACTGGGATCTTAAATACTCCCCCGGCGGGCTGATCGACCTCGAATTTCTGGCGCAATACCTGCAGCTGGTTCATGGCCGGACCCATCCCGGCATCCTCAAGACCGCCACCTTTGCGGTCTTCGACGCGGCAGGTGAGGCCGGTCTCATCAGCGCAGGGGATACGGAAATCCTGCAGTCGGCCACCCGACTGCAGCACAACCTGACGCAGGTGCTGCGGCTTTGCCTTACCGGGCCGTTCGATCCGGAAACCGCGAGCGCTGGATTGCGGGCTCTCCTGGCTCGTCAGGGTGAGGTGCCGGACTTTGCCTCGCTGGACGCCGAGTTGCGCGACCAGCAGCAACGCGTGCAGGAGGTCGTCGCCCGGATCATCCCCGGCTAGATCAACTGGCGAGGGCCTGAGGCAGCTGGGCGTCGTCGGACAGCGGTAGCCGCACAAGGACGATGGTGCCTGCTCCAACGGTGGAGCGGATGCGCATGCTGCCATTGTGCAGTTCAACGAGCGAACGTGCGATGGCGAGGCCGAGACCGGAGCCCTTGTGCGTCTTGGTGAACTGGTTCTCGACCTGTTCGAACGGACGACCTAGCTTCGAGAGCGCTTCGCGGGGGATGCCGATGCCGGTGTCCTCGACATAGATATTGATGGCGCCACCGACCGGACGTGCGCGCACTGTGACGCGGCCTCCGGGCGGCGTGAACTTCACGGCGTTGGAGACAAGGTTCAGCAGGATTTGCTTGAGCGCGCGGCGATCGGCTTTGGTGACGATGCCGGTTGCCGCCTCGGCGCGAAGGGCAAGC
Organism: Terrihabitans rhizophilus; assembly: GCF_033898525.1. Classification (NCBI taxonomy): domain Bacteria; kingdom Pseudomonadati; phylum Pseudomonadota; class Alphaproteobacteria; order Hyphomicrobiales; genus Terrihabitans; species Terrihabitans rhizophilus. The sequence goes on from NZ_JAXAFJ010000006.1 coordinate 57,010, forward strand.
CCCTTCTCCTGAGCCAGCGGCATGATGACCCGCATCGCGTCGAGGACAGTGGCGTCCAGATCGACGTCTTCCAGGCTGATGCGATGATGGCCGCTCTCGATGCGGGAGATCTCGAGAATGTCGTTGATGACGTCCAGCAGGTATTTGCCGCTGTCTCCGATGTCGCGGCAGTACTCTTCGTATTTTGGCGAGCCGAGTTGGCCGAAGGCGCCGGAGCTCATGATTTCCGAGAACCCGATGATCGCGTTCAGGGGCGTCCGGAGTTCGTGGCTGATATTGGCGAGGAAGTCGGACTTGGTCTTGTTGGCGCTTTCGGCCTCGGCCTTCTGCTCGGCGTACTTCTCAGCCAGATCGTGCAACTGCCGGGCCTGTAGCTCCAGCGCCTGCCGCGTCTTCTGCAGGTCGGCGATGGTCGCGGTCTGGCGCTTCTCGCTTTCGAGCAGGCGTTCTTCGTGGCGCTTCAAGGAGGTGATGTCGGTGCCGATCGACACGAATCCACCGTCCTTCGTGCGACGCTCATTGATGTGCAGCCAGCGGCCGTCCTCGATCTGCGCCTCGTAGGTCCTGGCGCCTTCCTCGGGGCGACCTTCAGGCCTGATCTGCGTGCGCACCACCGGAGCACGGCCAGCCGAGATCACCCGCTCATAGGGTGTGCCGGCGGCAACGGCGGCATCGTTCAGGTCATAGAAGTGCTGGAACTTCGAGTTGCAGAGAACGAGGCGGCTGTCGGCATCCCACAGCACGAAAGCCTCGGAAATGGTCTCGATAGCATCGCGGAGCCGGAGGTCGGCCGTGACGGTGCGCTCCGCCAAGCTACGTTCCTCCGTAACGTCAACGCAGATGCCGATGACGCGGGGGGACTGGCCGTGGCGGCGGACCACCTCGGCGCGGATGCGCATCCAGATCCAGTCGCCGGAGGTGTGGCGCACGCGGAACGCCTGATCGATGGCGGAGGAATCGCCGCGCAGCAGTTCATCGGCAAGTTCGTAGAGGTCGACGTCCTGCGGGTGGACGACGCCAAGGAAGGTGCCGAACGAGATCATCTCGTTGCGCGGCTCCATTCCCAGCAGTTCGTACATCGACCGCGACCAGAAGATGCGTCCGCGCGCGAGGTCCCAGTCCAGCAGTCCAGACCGGCCGCGGGAGAGGGCGGTATCGATCCGCGTCTGCAACTGGCTTGCGAGCGCAACGTTGCCGCGCGCCCTCGCGGACTGCAGGTAATAGGCTGTCGCGAAAAGAGCTGCGAGTGCGCACATGGCCGCGATCGACATCGCCATCAGGCGGACTTCGGCGCGCCAGTCGGCAAGAGCGTCTTCCTGGGGCCAGACGAGGGTGAGTTGTCCCGCCGCTTCGGGCAGGTTCCGCACAGTGGCCATGATCGGTCCTGAGCCCGGAGGCTCAAGGGTCATGACGCCGGCCTGAGCGGCAAAGGTGGTGAGCGCGCCAGCCGGGCCGATAGCGGCTTCAAGATCGCCGCCGAGGGTGCCAAGGCCGGTGCCGGTCACAGCAATGATCTGTCCTGCAGGATTGGTTACGAACAAACCTCTGCCGAGAGTGGTGGCGGAAAGAACGGCCTCACTGCGGATGAAAGCAGAGGCCTGGGACGCGAGGTCGGGCTCGGTGATCGCGCTGCGCTCGGCTTCCCCCGCAAGATGGCTGGCGACCAGACTGAGCGTCTCGCTGGACTGGCTGAGCACCCGGGTTCGCGTCTGTACCCCATGAAGTACGGCCGCTGAAACCGCACATCCAATGAGAAGAACAGTCAATACCACCACAGAGTGCCGGATCAGCCACTGCGTACCGGCAAGCATAGGTGAGGCGGCCGCGGCAGCTTTTGCTGGACGTTTGCTATCCTGCTTTGCAGACAAAGTGGCCGTATGAGCCTGCGCCATGCGTAGGGCTCCCTTTCAGGTAGCGATCACTGTAAGCCCGGCCACGACATACAAGGCAGCAACGGATTGATCGCATTCGAATCAAAGGGAGCTGATTTGTCTAGAGTCTAGGTTAACGCGCGGCTTACCAGATCGTTAACATCCGCCGACAGTGACCCACTTTCCGCAATCTTTCTGAGCGCCTTTTCAGCCTCGGCGCGGCGAACGGGTTCCAGTGCCCGCCACGTGCGGAAAGCTCCCAGCAGGCGTGCCGCCACCTGAGGGTTCATGCGGTCCAACTGCACCACGTTGTCCGCAAGGAAGGCGAAGCCCTGGCCATCGGGCCTGGTGAACTGCGTGGGATTTCCGGAGGCGAACCCTCCGATCAATGAGCGGACGCGGTTCGGGTTGGACAGGCTGAAGTCGGGATGCTGCATCAAGCGTTGCACCCGCTCCAGAGTGCCGGCCTCGGGTATGGACGCCTGGAGGGCAAACCATTTGTCGAGCACCAGGCCATCGCCCGCGAAGCGCGATGCGAAAGCGTCCAAGGCGTCTTCCCTCAGCCTGCTCTCGATCTGGGACAGCACGGCGAGCGCGCCGATCCGATCCGTCTGGTTATCGGCAGACACGAACTGAGCATAGGCGATGTGGGCAGACCGCTCGTCCCGGCGTGCGGTCAGGAGGTCGAGCAGCACGGTTCGCAGCGCGCGGCGTCCAGCACCTGCGGCATCGGGCACATAAGGAGCGGGCACGGACGTTGCTTCGTAGCGAGCGCGCAGGTCATCCTCCAGCGCCGCAAGAAGGGACTGCTTCAGCCGCAGCCGGGCGTTGTAGATGGCGTCCGGATCCACGTCCCGCCCGATCTCTCGTGCGAGATCGGCTTCCGATGGAAGCGTCAGCAATTGTGCGAGAAGGGCAGGGTCCAGCGCCGTGTGCGCCAGTGCTGCGGCAAAGGCCTCGATCTGCGGCGCATCATCCGGCATCGGCTCGGTGGAGCGAAGGGCATGAACCGACTTGATCAAGACTTCCGTGGTCGCAGTCTGCAGCACCTGCCAGCGATTGAACGCGTCGTCGTCGTGGCGCGCGAGGAACAGCCGGTCTGCTTCGGGCAGATCGGTCTGCAGATTAATGGCCGCCGAGAACCCCCGGTTGAGCGAGAGAACGGGCCGCTTCGGAAGCCCCTTCCAATCGATGCGGCTGTGCGCATCGGAAAGAACGATCAGTTCTCCATCGCCTGAAGAATTTTCCACGGAAAGCGGCGTTCCGTTCTCGCCGAACAGGCGGTAGGCGAGGGGAATCACCATCGGCTTCTTCGTGTCTTGGCCAGGAGTGGGCGGCACGGCCTGCTCCAGTTCCAGGGTGAAGGTGCCCCCGGCTTCATCCCATGAGGTTTTTGCCCGGACGGTGGGGGTGCCGGCTTGCGAGTACCAGAGGCGGAACTGATCGAGGTTCCTGCCGGACGCTTCCGAAAAGCAGGCGATGAACTGCTCTATCGTGGCGGCCTGGCCGTCATGCCGCTCGAAGTAGAGGTCCATGCCCTTGCGGAAGCTCTCAGCTCCGATGAGCGTCTTGAGCATGCGGATGACCTCGGCGCCCTTCTCGTAGACCGTCGCCGTGTAGAAGTTGTTGATTTCGCGATAGCTTTCCGGACGTACGGGATGCGCGAACGGGCCGGCATCCTCCATGAACTGGACGGCGCGCAGTCCACGGACATCGCTGATGCGCTCTACGGGACGTGACCGCATGTCGGCGGTGAATTCCTGATCACGGAAGACCGTGAGCCCTTCCTTGAGGCAAAGCTGGAACCAGTCGCGGCAGGTGATGCGGTTGCCTGTCCAGTTGTGGAAGTATTCATGGGCAATGACCGCTTCGATGCCGGAATAGTCGGCGTCCGTGGCTGTGTCCGAGCTCGCTAGAACGTACTTGTCGTTGAAGACATTCAGGCCCTTGTTCTCCATGGCCCCCATGTTGAAGTCCGACACGGCGACGATGTTGAAGACGTCGAGATCGTATTCGCGGCCGAACTTCTCTTCGTCCCAGCGCATCGAGCGCTTCAGTGCGTCCATGGCGTAGCCGGCGCGGTCCTGCTTGCCGTGCTCCACATAGATGCCGAGTTCGACATCGCGTCCGGACATGGTGCGGAAGCTGTCCTTCAGTTGCGCGAGATCGCCGCCGACGAGAGCGAAAAGGTAGGACGGCTTGGGGAAGGGATCGTGCCAGACCGCAAAGTGCCGATCGGTGCCTTCAATGGAGCCTGCGCTCTCCGGATTGCCGTTCGAGAGCAGGATCGGAGCCTCGGCCCGATCCGCCTCGATGCGTACCCGGTATGTGGCCAGCACGTCCGGTCGATCGAGGAAATAGGTGATGCGGCGGAAGCCCTCCGCTTCGCACTGGGTGCAATAGGTGCCGCTCGATCGGTAGAGGCCCATCAGCTTGGTGTTCGCCGCCGGGTCCAGCGCGGTGACGAGATGAAGTTCGAAGGGCCCTTCAGGCGGGGCGGGGATCACCAGCGATTGCGCGGCGACCGAGTAGTCGGACAGCGGCAATGCGCGGCCATCGATCTCTAAGGGGCCGGACAAGCGAAGATCGTCGCCATCCAGAATGAGCGGCGCATCGGGCCTGCCCTGCAGATTGCGGCGGAGCGACATACGGGCAGAGACCCGCGTGGCCGGGCCGTCGAGCACCACGTCCATTTCGACGTGGTCGATCAGGAAGTCCGGCACCCTGTACTCGGACAATTTCACGGCGCTCGGCTGTTCAGGACGCATTCGGCTCTCACTGGCTGAAGTCGTGCGCAGCATACACCGCCGATTGCCGAGGGCCAGCACGGGCCGGCGATCGCGGGCCCGGGCGTACACCGCCAACATTCACCAACCAAGAGGTTCCGAAATGAGAGCTTTCCTCGAGAGCAGTTACCCGCTGACGGGTGCGCGGGCGAGCCTGGCGCCGGTACAGGCCGATCATATCGACCGCCTGGCGTTGCCGGCGAACCAGGCCAAGTCACATCAGGTGCCCGCCGGAGCACGCTTCGTGCTGTTCAGCCCGACAGCTGACTTCTACGCCCGCTTCGGTGCGGCCGGACTGGTGGTGGCTTTGCCTTCCGGCGATGTCATCGACGGCAGTGCGGCAGAGCTGAACCCCGGCGCAAGGTCCATCCCGCCAGAGGCAACGGAGATCGCGTTGATCTCGCCGTCGGAGTGCCAGATCACGCTCTCCTTCTACGCGTGAAGGCGACAGGCATGAACGCCGCCTTTCGAGCCACCAGCCAGTTCAGCGGCAGCCCCGGTCATTCCTCACCTCTGCTTTCGCCGCGGCGCCGCACGACGCTGCCGCCGGAGACCGCCACGCGGGCTCTTACGCTGGCCGGGAGTCCGATCTTCCTTGGCCACCGTCCGCTGACGCTAGGCCAGCGCTGACAGCTTCAACCACAGCCGCCGCGAGGCGGCTTTTTCTTTTCTGAATGGAGAATCTGAATGAGCAACATCGACATTGCCGCTCCCGGTGAGGCACTGGCTTCACTGGCCAATGCGCTTGGCCCGCTGATGCAGACTGCGCCGGTGGCAGCCGAAGGCTGGACGTCCACCCGTGCGCTCGGCGCTGCGCTGGCTTTCATCGCGCGCCAGCCGGTGGACCGCCGCCCGCCCACGCAAACCGACGACGCCAGCAAGGGGTACGGCGTCGGCAATATCTGGGTGACACAGGATCGACAGGTTTACCGTGCCTTGCGGGTCACGACCGGCGCCGCAGCCTGGCAACGCCAGCCCTCGGCGATCGCACTGGCGGGAGACATCGCTTCCGGGCTGGCAGCCGCGTTCGGCATCCGCAAACTTGTTTCGGCGTATAGTGGCCCGGGCTTGCAGGTGACGCGCACCTCGGACAATGCGGCGCTGGACATCGGCTTCCGCAGCGACGGCAGCCTCGACACACCGGCCCTCGACAAGTTCCTGCTCGGTACCGTCGGCAAGGTTTCCGTGTGGTACGACCAGAGCGGCAATGGACAGCACGCGACCTCCGGCACGAACCTGCCGAACGCCACAGCCGAGGATTTCTTCGGCAGCGACCGCGGCGTGTTGTTCGATCACCAGGTGACGTTCAACGCCGTGGGCGGCAAGGTGAAGCAGTCGCTGGTGCTGCCGACCAGCCTGACGGCGAACTCCAACGCGCTATCCGTCGTGTCGCTCGCCAGCTTTGCGCATGTGACGCGCAACAGTCCGATCATCGAACTCAGCCCGGCCACGGGGCAGACGGCTGCGATGTGCTTCGGCAATTCCTACCAGAACGGTGTCGCGTCCCTTGCGGCGCGCTTCGGCGCATCCTGGAAATGGCTCGCGGGCTACCGTCCTCCGATGAACGCCGTGGTGACGGGATTCTCGTCCTCCGCCTCCAATCTGCAGTTCTGGGGCGAGGACAGTTCTTCCACGTCCCTTTCCCCGGTCAGCGGAACGGCGCTTGCGGGAGGATTGGTCGGCGGCACCACGCTCTTCACCGACGGCAATGGCGACCCGGATTTCGGCTACAACGTGCAGGGCGCGCTGCTGATCTTCTCTCGGGGGATCACCGCGTCGGAATATTCGGCCGTGATGACCTCGCTCTACGCGCATCACCGCCTGTGCCCGCAAGCGCGGGACACGATCGTGGTGGACGGAGACAGCATCACGGAAGGGGCATTCGCAACCGACTTCCAGAGCTGGCCGCGCAGGCTGATGAAGATGTCGCCCCGCCCGACGCGGGTCTACAATGTCGCCATCTCGGGTGGTAACTTTGCGTCGCAGACGCAGGCCACGCAGATCGCCCGGTGGGTGCCGCAGCTCTACAAAGCGAACCTGCCGTCACTGACCCTGCTTTTCGGGACAGGTTCGAACGACCTGCAAGCCAATGGCGGCACGGTCGGCTATGCCGCAACGATGACCGGCACCTCCGTGCCAGCTTATCTTGCGGCGGTGCGAGCGGCCGGCTGGCAGGCCCCCATCCTGATCGCCACCATCCTGCCGCGCAGCAACATCTCGGGGCAACGGGAGACGGAGCGCCAAGCGTACAACACCACGATCCGCTCCGCCTCGTTCCTCCTGGCGAATGGGCTGGCGGGCGTGTCCGATGTGGCGGCCGATCCGACTTTCGCGGCGCCGGGAGCTTCGGAGGATGCTGCGATATATCAGGACGGCACCCACCTGACCAATCTGGGGACGTCCTATGACGCGGCGGCGCAGATGCGTGCGCTGGCACCCAGGTTGGCCGGATAACCGGCTCCTGCAATCCCAAACCCCGTCCGCTTCGAGCGGGTTTTTTTGTGCCTTGGATCAGGAGGTCTGCGGATGCGTCTCGATCGGAAGACGTTCTTCGCCTATGCGCGCCGTGCGCCATTCGGCAACAGGCTGTCGCGCCAGCAGGTGGAAGGGCTCGACGCCCTTCTGGATGAGTGGGATAGCGGCAGATACGGCCGCGATGCCCGCCATTTTTCCAATGTCTGCGCCCAGGTGTTCCACGAGACGGGCGGGCGCATGTCGCCCGTCCGCGAGGGGTTTGCCGCCTCGGACGCGGAGGCCCGCCGTGTGGTGGCGCAGCGGCGCTACGGCAAACGCGATGCGGGAACGGGCCACGTCTATTACGGACGTGGCGCCATACAGCTGACCTGGGCGGAGAACTACCGCCGGCTGGGCAAGGCGCTCGAACTGCGGCTGTATGAGCAGCCGGATCTCGCCCTCGATCTGCGGACCAGCGCCCTCATCGCGTTGAAGGGCATGGCGGAAGGGCTCTTCACGGGAAAGAAGCTCGCCGACTTCTTCAACGATGCCGAGGACGATCCGGTCGGGGCGCGTGCCATCGTCAACGGGCGTGACAAAGCCGCTTTGGTGGCGAGCTACCATGCGCAGTTCCTGGGAGCGGTGACAGCAGCCGATCTCTCCTCGCCCCGTCCTGCCGATGTCAGCACGCGGGCCGCCCAACCCGACGATGTGCGGCCGGTGGAGAGCGCGGGCGTGCTGTCGGCGCTGGCGGCCTTCATGGCGGCCGGCGGAACGGGGCTTGTCGCAGCCGTCAACAATCCGTGGGCAGCGCTGACCCTCGTTTGCCTGAGCCTGATGGCCTTGGCGGTGGCGTGGCTCGTGTCCTCCGGCCGCCTGCAGGTGACCCGGAGGACGGTGCCATGATCGCCGTGCTTGGAACCCTGTTCCGCTGGCTGGGCGGCGGTGCCCTGGACCGCCTGCTCACGTCTGTCGAGAAGCGCGTGGACAGCGAATCGGAGCGAGAGCGCATCAAGGCGGATCTCGTGGCGAGTTACATGCAGGCACAGGTGCAGGTGCTCGCGGGGCGTGGATGGTGGTTTCCGCTGCTGTTCCTGGGGCCTGCCGGGTTCTGGTTCGCCTCCGTGTGCATCTACAGTGTGCTGTGGTGCGAGAGATGCGCCTTCCCGCAGGTATGGACCATCGCGGCGCTGCCGCCGCCGCTGGACGAGTGGATGGGCGTGCTGATCGGCTCCCTCTTCGTAGGTGCCGGCTTGAAGACTGTCGTCTCGGCGCTGAAAAGATGAGCCGGCATCAGCAGCAGGCGCGGGAGAGGGGGCTCGAATGGCTGTCGTCGATCATCATGGTGGCGTGGGGAATCATCCTCGCGCAGCCGGGAGACACCCTTTCGGCGGCGAACTTCAGCGAATCCGCGGCGCACGGGGTCGCGGAAGATGGTCTGGCCTATGTCTTCGGGGCGTTGGGCGGCGTGCGTCTCGCCGCGCTCTACATCAACGGGCGATGGCCGCGCACGCCCCTGCTCAGGATGATCGGCGCGGGAGCGGGCCTGCTGCTCTGGGGGCAGATCGCTTCCATGTTCGGCACCAGCTATCTGGCGACGGGAAACGCCGGCACCGGCTTTGCAGCCTATGGCTGTCTCGCCATGGCGGAGATCTTCAGCATCTATTGGGCGGCTTTCGATGCTCGGTATAACCGTCCCTGACGCTGTCCTGATCCTGGGTGCGGGGACGGCGATTCTCACCGCCTATCTGGGCACTCAGAAGGGGAACACCGCGCGCCGCGAAACGCCTCCCGATCCCGCAATGGCCATCTTCAGCAGCACGATGGTGGACACGGCCACGTTCCGGGACCTCGTGGAGGTGTTGAAGCTTCTGGTGGTCGCCATCGAATCCGGAGTGCACGCAAACGAACGCCGGGCGCGCGATCGGCAGGCACAATTGCTGCAGGACCTTCTTGAGCGGCTTGACCGCTGAGCGAGGTCTGCCTGTTAAGGTGTTGATAAGAATTGCCCTTTCCTACAGGGGCGAATACACAAAAGCCGTTGGCCTGCCGCTTTTGTGCCTCATTTTGTGACACTGACGGCCGCGTGTGTGACACGAACGACACGGACATTGTGACGACTCTGCGGTAGGTTCAGGGCATCAGTTGAGTTCAAACGAGGGTATCACAATGATCCGCAACATCCTGCTGGCCAGCGCGGCCACTTTTGCAATGGTTGGCGGCGCTGCTGCTGCTGACATGCCTGCTTACCCGGCTGAAGCTGCTGCGGTTGTCGAGGCTCCGGTCGAGAACACCTGGTCCGGCATGTACGTCGGTATCCACGGCGGCTGGAACTGGAACGAGACCGGCGAAGACGGCTTCTTCGGTGAGACCGAGTCCGACGGCTTCGTGATCGGCGGCCAGGCTGGCTACAACTGGCAGATGAACAACATCGTGTTCGGTCTCGAGTTCGATGGCTCCTACGTCGACAACTCCGACGATGTGGCCGATCCGGACGGCGACGGTGTTGCTCTCGGCTTCGGTATCGAGCAGAACTACCTCGTGTCCGCCCGTGGCCGTCTCGGCTTCGCCTTTGATCGCTTCCTGGTGTACGGCACCGGCGGCGCGGCCTTCACCGGCCTGGACTTCGAGTTCGCTGATGGCGGCGAAGACGACGCCAACTACTTCGGCTGGGTTGCGGGCGGCGGCGTCGAGTTCGCTCTGACGCAGAACGTCACGCTCGGCGTCGAGTACCTGCACTACGAGTTCGGCGATGAGACCATCGGCGACGACGATCTGGGCCTCGGCGACATCGACCTGACGAACGACGTTGTTCGTGGCCGCCTGAACGTCAAGTTCGACAGCCTCTTCGGCAACTGATCTGACGGTCCTCCGGGACCATCGGAACTGATAGACCCCGCTCCGGCTCAGCCGGGGCGGGGTTTTTCGTGTTGTTCGTGCCCCTGGCGCGCGTTGACGCGGGCGCTGCCCGGGTCCATGTCACGCTTCCAGAGCCGGCATGTCCCCGGCCATGTGGATCGGAACCGTTGAGCCTTCAGCCCGAGCAGCTTCGCTTCTCCGTCGCACCAATGATGGATTGGACCGATCGGCATTGCCGCGTCTTCCATCGGCGGCTCAGCAAGCGGGCTCGCCTCTACACCGAGATGGTGACGACAGGAGCCGTGATTCACGGCCCGCGAGACCGGCTGCTGGGGTTCTCCGAGGAGGAGCATCCTCTCGCGGTCCAGCTCGGCGGGTCGGACCCGGTGGCATTGGCCGAGGCTTCGCGCATCTGCGAAGGCTTCGGCTATCAGGAAATCAATCTGAATGTCGGCTGCCCCTCCGACCGCGTGCAGGACGGACGGTTCGGCGCCTGCCTGATGCGCGAGCCGGAACTGGTAGGGCGCTGCGTCTCCGCGATGGTGGAGGCGGTGCGAGTTCCCGTCACCGTGAAGTGCCGGATCGGGGTGGACGAGCAGGACACCGGGCCGGCGCTCGACGCCATGGCCGATTCGGTTGTCTCGGCGGGAGCATCGGCGCTCATCGTCCACGCCCGCAAAGCATGGCTGCAAGGACTGTCACCCAAGGAGAACCGGGACGTGCCGCCGCTCGACTACGACCGCGTATACCGTCTGAAGCAGCGGCTGCCGGATCTTCCGATCTGCATCAATGGTGGTGTCACGGACATGCCTGAGATCGTCCAGCATCTGGAGCGGACGGACGGCGTCATGCTGGGGCGTGCCGCGTACCATAATCCCGGTTTGCTTTGGGAAGTCGACCACCTGATGTTCGGTGAAGAGCCCCAATTCGAGAGTGCGCGGGCCGCTGCAGAGAGCATGATTCCCTATATCGACGACCATGTGGGCCGTGGCGGCAAAGCAAGCGATGTGACGCGGCATATGCTGGGCCTGTTCCCGGGGCAGAAAGGTGCACGCGCTTTCCGCCGTCACCTCTCCACCTATGCCGTCCAGCCCGGCGCGTCCGGCCAAGTGCTGCGGGATGCGCTGTCCATGGTCGAGGATGCGGCCCTGGTGCAGGCCGCGTGAGCCTCTTTGGCATAGCAGCGGGAGATCTGGCGGTCCTCGTCGGATCCATGCTCGCGGCGGGCGTGGCGTCGGGCGTTCTCGCCGGAATGCTGGGGGTTGGCGGAGGCGCGGTCATCGTACCGGTGCTCTACCAGCTGTTCACTTTCCTCGATGTGCCGGACGAGGTGCGGATGCATCTGTGCGTCGGCACATCGCTTGCCGTGATCATCCCCACCTCGATCCGCTCGCTGATGAGCCATCATCGCCGCGGAGCCGTGGACTTCAAGGCGCTGCGAATCTGGGCTGTGCCTGTTGCCGTGGGAACGGCTTTGGGAACCTTGCTCGCGGCCTTGATCCCGTCCGCGGGACTGGAACTGGCCTTCGCGGTTTTCGGCATCGTCATCGGCTTGCAGATGCTGGTTCTCGGGACCCGCACCCTCAAAGTGCGCGACGACCTCCCGGGACCCGCCGGCATGTCTGCCTATGGGCTCGCTATCGGTCTGTTCTCATCCCTGATCGGGATTGGCGGCGGCTCTCTTGGAAACATCGTCTTTGCGATTCATGGCCGCTCGATGCACCAGGCGGTGGGCACGGGAGCGGGCCTGGGCCTTCTGATCTCGGTGCCGGGAGCCATCGGCTTCATGATCGCAGGCTGGCCGGAAATGGCGATCCTGCCGCCATTGTCCGTTGGCTATGTGTCGGCGATCGGCGCATTGCTGCTCGCGCCGGTCGCGATGCTTACGGCTCCCCTAGGCGTGCGAATCGCCCACGGTTTTTCGTCGCGCCAGCTTGAAATTGCGCTGGGCACCTTCCTTCTCCTGATGGGTGCACGCTTCCTGTTCGGCGTGCTGGTCTGATCAGCCGGCTCCGAACATCGCGGCCAGTCGGTCCTTCCAGACGTACAGCAGGGCAATGGCGCCGATGATCGCGAGCCAGATCGCGATGTGGATGAGCGGTCCGCCGGAGGAGCCCGCCCGGTAACGCCCGAACAGTCCGCTCCCGATCAGGACGGCCAGCGAAAGGGCCGCGACCAGCCCGGCGATCCGGTCTCCCGAAGCATCGTCCATGACGCCCAGGCTGTCGAAAACGACGAGGCCGATAATGGCCGTGACAACAACGGCAAGAGCCGCAAGAGCAAGAGGATTGCGCATCGTTCCCTATATAGAGCAATGCGCCGGCATCCTAAGTCGCGGATCTTTTCAACTGGCGCGACGAAGCCAGTCATCCTCTGCGTCGGCAGGAGGCAATGCGCTCATCACGCGGGAGGCGGGGAAGCCTACGGTGATCTCTGTACCCTCCCGCAGCTTGCTGCGAAGATCGAACGTGCCGCCGTGAAGGTCCACCAGGCCTTGCACGATGGGAAGACCCAGACCGGCGCCTTGCTCAGGCGTCTTGATGGCGATCGCACCCTGTCCGAACGAGGAGAGGACGATGGGGATCTCGTCTTCCGGTATGCCGGGGCCGGTGTCGCGCACGGAGATGAACTGGCCGCCATTCTCCAGCGAGCCGACCTCAAGCCTGATCTCACCGCCTTGCGGCGTGAACTTGATGGCGTTGGACAGCAGGTTCAGCGTGATCTGGCGAATGGCGCGCTCATCGGCCCAGAGCGGTGACAATCCCGCATCCACCGTATTGTGGATGGTGAGACCCCGGTTCTTGGCCCGCAGCTTCAGCAGGTGGTGGCAGTCCTCGACCACATGACCAAGATTGACCGCCTCCTCGTTGAGTTCATAGCGGCCCGCTTCGATGCGCGAGAGATCGAGCAATTCGTTGATGAGATTCAGCAGATGCTCGCCACTGGCATGGATGTCCCCGGCGTATTCACGATAGGTCAGGTTGACGTGCGGCCCGAAGACTTCGCTCTTCAGCACCTCGGAGAAGCCCAGGATGGCGTTCAGCGGCGTCCGCAATTCGTGACTCATCGCCGCCAGGAAGCGTGACTTCGCGACATTCGCGCTTTCCGCGCGCCGCCGAGCCTCATCGGAGTTCGACTTCGCCTGCTCGAGCTCCCCGATCAAGGCGTCCTTCTCGGCGCGGAACTGCAGGGCCGTCAGCGAAGCGCGAAACAGCCTGCGGCCAAGAATGATGAAGAACAGCTGCGACAAGGGCGACAGCACAGCGAGAGCCCGAAGCTGGGGATCGGGCATCATCAGAAAGAAGATCGCCAGCCCTGCCGTGATCGGCAGCGAGGCACCGTAGACGAGCGGCCCCAGCGGGGCTGCAAGCATCACGCGGCTCGCGACGCCCAGCAGAAGCCCGAAGACGAGGAATATCGGCGCGCTGAGGCCTGGCTGATCGGCCAGTTGCAACACGATCAGCGCAAATGCCGTCGCGCTCGATGCTTCGCCGACGAGAAAGCGCCGACGCCATGCGGCAAGGGGCTCGCGCCGGCCGTCTTGCTTGCGGCTGAAACGCTGCGCGACGAACAGCACGGCTGCGTGCGTGCCCAGCACGGGAAGGAGCCACAGCGCGACTGCGGTCCAAGGCAACCACATCAGCAAGGCCGCAGCCATGCCGAGTTCGATGCCAAGGACAGGCACGGCCGCCGCGAGCCGGTTCTGGCAATAGGCGCGGGCCAGTTCCAGATCGAAGGCTGGCTGCGTGCCGGCTTCCGAAGTCAGGCGCGCGCGCGCTTCGCGCACTTTCTGCGTGACGTGACGGCGTTTCTCGCGGGCCTGAACGGCTTCGTCGCTCCCTGCCTCTGCGAGCCGGCGCCGGATCTCGTTCATCGTCCACGCAGCATCGTCCGTAGCAAGAAGAGGCTTGCCGGAACTTGGCAGACGATCGTCTATCTCATGCGCCATGGGGACCACTTTACGTGGTCGGCATTAGGAACTGAAAACCTTAAGCCCGTGCTGAGCAACAGGGTTGACGAGACCTTTCAGTATTGCCTCGGATACCAGACTCCAGTCGCGAGTGATTTTCCTCCTGACCGCGCAGGGGCGCGACCGGATACGCGTATCAAAGCCGAACCCGTGGAAGGAGGGGGCGCCGTTGTTCGGTCTGCTGAAGCGCACGATCCGTGTTCTCGCGGTTGCTGCCGCCCTGTCGTTGCCAAGCTTGGTAGGAGCGCTCTCCGGCACCGCCTGGGCGCACGATTGTTCGCATGCGCCGGTAGCAAAGGGGGGCGAAGCAGTTGATGCCCTGCATTGAAAGTGGCACCACAGCTGCGGCGACAAGGATCCGGCGTGAGTTCCAGCCCCCGAATGTGCAATGCTTAATGCCGCTTCCAGCGATGATGAGCTCATTGCACGGGCAGGACAGGGTGACGAGGCGGCCTTTGCTGTCCTCACGCGGCGCCACGCTGCACGGGCGCATGTTCTTGCCGCGCGGTTCCTCGGTTCCTCGTCCGATGCGGAAGATGTGGTTCAGGACGCGTTCTGGCGCGCGTGGAAGACAATGCCCGCCTGGCGACCGGGGGTCGCGGCCTTTCCCACATGGCTTCACCGCGTCGTCGTTAATCTCTGCATCGACCGGCAGCGCCGCGCACGTCTGCGCAAGTTCCTGCCGTTCCTCGACGGCCTGGACGCGCCGAGCGACGAGGTTGGCGCCGACCGGAAGTTCCAGAACAGCAGCGAGTTGCAGGCGGTGCTTGCCGACATACAGAAGCTTCCTCCACGTCAGAGGGCCGCTTTGCTGCTGGCCGCCGAAGGCGAACGAAGCAACCAAGAGATCGGGAACGTGCTGGAGATTAGCGAGAAAGCTGTCGAATCTCTTCTGGTCCGTGCGCGGCGAACCCTGCGGGCCAAGCTCCGGGAACGGGAGGAACTGAGCCAATGACGATGACGGTCGCGCAGTTCGAAGATGCTCTGGATCGCTGCGGCGCTGATCTTTCGGTGTGGCCGGTCGGCCTTCGGGCCGAGGCGGCAGGATTGCTGAAAGCTGACCCTGCAGCCCGGCGCTCGCATGGTGAAGCGGAGCGGCTTGCGGGGGTGTTGTCCCAGGCCATGACAACGAGGCAGTTGACGGCTCCGCAGCTCGGACGTCTCGTCCAGGGACTTGAGACGCGGCGAAGGGCCCCGGCGCAGAAGCGGCTGTTCTCACAGCGCCAGCTCGCTGCCTTGCTTGGGCTTGGGATCCTAGTTTTCAGCGCTGGTGCCTGGACCGGGTCGAGCGTCGCGCAGGATGTGCAGGAGGTGGAGATCGCCTTCGTGGATCTCGATGCGGCTGGGCTGGGGTTTGATCGTTGAGCCGCGACCGCATCCTGATCACAGTCTGCGTGCTGTCCCTAGTAGGTAACCTGTTCGCCGCCGGCTTCTTCCTGATGCCCCTGCTGACGGGGCCAGACCAGAAGTTGGGGAGGCTCGTCTCGCTGGCCGGCATCAGTCGTGCTCCAGATGGATTGATGATCCGAATCGACCAGCGGCTTCAGGCTGATCGAACCTCCATGGAGAACGCCTTTACCGAAATGCGTGCGGCGCGCGAGGCCGTGCGTGTGGAAATGCGAGCCGACCCGGTGGATCAGGCGCGGCTGGATGCCGCCTTCCGAACACTGCGCGAGAAAACGAGCCTGCTTCAGGAACAGGTACAGATTTCCGTCGGCGCTGCAGTTAAGGACGCTCCTGCGGAGTTGAGGGCAGGGATCCGATCCCGCCATGCCGACAATGGCGAGGGCACGCAGACAAAACTCGGCGGTTCCACCGGGCAGTAGATTTGACCCACGCCGCGCGGGCACTATGTTGGCGCCCTTCGCGAGGTCTGACATGCCGTTTACCAGGGACGATATCATCCGGGCGCTCAAGGCCGTGCCGGCACCTGACGGCCGAGGATCCTTGGCGGACTCGCCCGACCTGACCGAGATTTCCATCTTTGACGACAAGGTGTCGTTTGCGATCGTCACAACGGCGGAACGTGCCGCCTCGCTGGAGGCTCTTCGCAGCGCGGCCGAGGCCGCCGTGAAAGCGGTGCCCGGCGTGACGGGTGCGCTGGTTGCGCTGACAGGTGAGCGGCCTGCGGGGGCGGCCAAGCCGCCGCGTCCTCCCGCGCCGATGGCGGCTCCGCCGACGACCGGCAAAGCCGGAGCCGAGCTGGATGCCCGGCACATCATCGCTGTAGCCTCGGGGAAGGGCGGCGTCGGCAAATCCACCACGGCCGCGAACCTCGCTCTTGGTCTTGCCGCCAAGGGGCACAAGGTGGGACTGCTGGATGCCGACGTCTACGGACCCTCAGTTCCGGTGCTGTTCGGCGTGAACCACAAGCCTACGTCGAATGGCAAGATCATCGAGCCGGTTGAGGCTTACGGCATAAAGCTGATGTCGATCGGCTTCCTGATCGAGCAGGACACCGCCATGGTCTGGCGGGGGCCAATGGTAATGAGCGCCATCAGCCAGATGCTGAAGGACGTCAATTGGGGCAAGCTGGACGTCCTCGTGGTCGACATGCCTCCCGGCACAGGCGACGCGCAACTGACCATGGCTCAGCAGACGCGCCTCTCAGGCGCCGTCATTGTATCGACGCCGCAGGACCTCGCGCTGGCTGATGCGCGCCGCGGCATTG
Source organism: Terrihabitans rhizophilus (assembly GCF_033898525.1). Taxonomy (NCBI): domain Bacteria; kingdom Pseudomonadati; phylum Pseudomonadota; class Alphaproteobacteria; order Hyphomicrobiales; genus Terrihabitans; species Terrihabitans rhizophilus. The sequence continues at coordinate 73,621 of NZ_JAXAFJ010000006.1, forward strand.
CCATGTTCCGCAAAGTGGATGTGCCCATCCTCGGCATCATCGAGAACATGAGCTATTTCTGCTGCCCGAATTGCGGTCACCGGACGGATCTGTTCGGGCACGGCGGCGCCGAGACCGAGGCCCGTCGTCTTGGTGTTTCGTTCCTTGGCGCGGTGCCCTTGCACTCGCGTATCCGGGAGCTATCCGATGCCGGCACGCCGGTTGTTGCGCTGGAGCCGCAGGGCGAGCACGCGAAGATGTACAGCTCGATCGCCGGAATGATCTGGCACCGACTCGAATCCGGTACGGGGCAACGCCCCGCGCCTCGGATCGTGGTTGAATAACAGCCGCTACGCTTGCGTCGTAGCCTCGGCAGTTCACTCGCACGCGATAGGAAGGCGGAAGCCATGAAGGCGGCAGAAATGGTTCAGATGCCAAACAGACTGGCTGACATCTCGCACGACCGGACTGCGGTGTTCCTCGACGTGGACGGCACTCTGCTGAACATCGCGGAGCGTCCCGAAGGCGTCGTCGTTCCGGAGGATTTGCCGCGGACGCTCGATCGGCTTCGCGAGGCCTGTGGCGGTGCGCTCGCGCTGGTGACGGGGCGGGAGATCGCGACCGTCGACGGGTTCTTCGCGCCGCTGCGCCTCGCCGTCGCGGGCGTGCATGGAGCTGAGATTCGTCTGGCGGACGGCCGGGACGTTGGTCTTCCCCCACACCCGCATCTTGCCGAAGTCACGGCGCGCCTTCAGTCCTTTGTGGAGCGTAACGAAGGCTTGATCCTCGAGAAGAAGGGCCGCGCTGTGGCGATCCATTTTCGCCAGGTGCCGGAACTCTGCCAAGCTGTCGAGAACGTGGCGCGCGAGGCCCTGAGTCTTGCCGATGACGGGCTTGAGCTTCAACTCGGAAAGATGGTCGTCGAACTCCGTCCGGCACGCGCGGACAAGGGAGCAGCGATCGACATCTTCATGGAGACCGAGCCGTTCCGGGGTCGGGAGCCATTGTTCATTGGCGATGACTGGACGGATGAATCCGCCTTTCAAGCGGTGAACGCACGTGGCGGGCGCTCGATCCGCGTGGGCCGCGACATACGGCCGACGGAGGCGAAAGAGAATCTTCCGGACGCAGATGCGGTGCGGGAATGGCTGGCCCGGATGGCCGGGCAGGTTTAAAACACTAATTAGCGGCGTCGTGACTGCGCCCGTCCGGGTGGCGTTCTTCGCTTAGGAAGGATTTCGAGTTTGGCGCGTCTGGTTGTCGTCTCGAACCGTGTTCCCGTTCCCAGCGCCAAGGGTGGCACTGCGGCCGCGGGAGGGTTGGCCGTTGCGCTTGAGGCAGCGCTCAAGAGCCGTGGCGGCTTGTGGTTCGGCTGGTCAGGAAAAACGAGCGGCGATCGTGAGATCGAATGGCTGGAAATTCGCGACCACGGTAATGTGACCTATGCCGTGGCCGATCTGAACCGGCGCGATGTCGATGAATACTACACCGGGTTCGCCAATCGCGCGCTCTGGCCGCTCTGCCACTACCGGCTCGACCTGACCGACTTCTCCCGCAAAGACATGGCGGGCTATTTTCGGGTGAACCGATCGTTTGCCCGACTCCTGGCACCATTGCTGAGGCCGGATGATCTCATCTGGGTCCACGATTATCACCTGATCCCGCTGGCCGCGGAACTCCGGCATATGGGGGTCAAGAACCGCATCGGTTTCTTCCACCACATACCCTGGCCGCCGGCAGACGTTCTTTCCACGCTTCCCGTCCACGACACCATCATGCGTGGGCTCGCGGCGTACGACCTCGTTGGTTTCCAGACCGACTACGACGTGGAGAACTTTGCGGGCTGCATGATCCGCGAGGGCTTCGGCAAATCGCTCGGCCATGGCTGGTTCGAGAGCTACGGCCACAAGTTCCAGGTCGGCAACTTCGCGATCGGTATCGATACCCAGACCTTCGTCGCCATGGCGGAGGAGGGCATGAAGAACTCCATCGTGAAGCGCACCTGTGACAGCCTGCGCAATTGCGATCTGGTGATCGGCGTCGACCGTCTCGATTATTCGAAAGGCATCGGCCAGCGCATCGAGGCCTTTTCGCGCTTCTGCGAGATGAGCCCGAGCGCGAAGGGGCAGGTGACTTTCCTGCAAATCACGCCCAAATCGCGGTCCGAAGTTCCCGAATATGCGCAGATGCAGCGCGATATCGCCGAATTGACCGGGCGCGTGAACGGATCATTGGGCGATGTCGACTGGACGCCGATCCGGTACGTCAACAAGACGCTGGGCCGAGGGGCTCTCGCGGGACTTTATCGGATCGCCAAAGCCGGTCTGGTGACGCCCTTGCGGGACGGCATGAATCTCGTAGCCAAGGAATATGTGGCTGCCCAGGACCCCACCGATCCTGGAGTGCTGGTGCTCTCACGCTTCGCAGGCGCGGCCCGCGAGATGGACGGTGCGTTGATCGTCAATCCGTACGATGTGGAGGCAACCGCGAACGCAATAGGGCGGGCCATCTCGATGCCGGTCGAAGCCCGGCGTGAGCGCTATAATTCCATGATGCCGAAGCTCCTGGAGCACGATGTGGCGGCTTGGTGCCGCGATTTCCTCGATGTGCTCTCGGCCAATGAGGAGTTCGAGCCGGAAGCTGGGCTGCGCGCGCTCAATTGATGGCACCGCTATGAGCGACACACAGCAGCCCTGGCCCGTCGAGATCAGGGTCATTCAGGACCGGCGGACCCTCCAGATCGGTTACGACGACGGGCGCACCGACGAACTCGATGCGGAGTATCTGCGCGTGGAAAGCCCAAGCGCCGAGGTGCAGGGGCATTCGCCCGACCAGAAGACCATCGTGGACCGAAAGAAGGACGTCCGCATCATGGCGGTGCAGCCCGTCGGGTCGTACGCGGTCCGGCTGGACTTCAGCGACGGTCACACCACGGGCATTTTCACCTGGAGCTATCTACGCGGACTCGTTGATCGCCGCGAACTGATCTGGGGCGAATACCTGAAGAAACTCGCGGAGCTTGGCCTGAGCCGCTGACGCTGAACGAAGGCCGGGCCCGCACGCCGGCCTTCCTTTCAGACACGATCGCTCAGCGCTGGACGACGACCCTGGCGCCAACCTTCACACGCTCATAGAGATCCGCGACGTCTTCATTCGTCATGCGGAAACAGCCTGAGGAGACGGCCTGTCCGATGGTCTGTGGCTCGTTGGAGCCATGGATGCGATAGATCGTCGACCCGAGATACATGGCCCGCGCACCGAGCGGGTTGTTCGGTCCACCCGGCATGAAGCGGGGAAGATCCGGCCGCCGCTTCAGCATCTCCGCGGGCGGGCGCCAGTCCGGCCATTCGCGCTTCATTGTCACGGAATGCACTCCGCCCCACTGGAAGCCGTCTCGCCCTACGCCGATGCCATAGCGAAGCGCGGAGCCGTCCGTCTGTATGAGATACAGACGGCGTTCCGTGGTGTTCACGACGATGGTGCCGGGCTTGTGCTTTCCGGCAGGCGCGGCGACGATCTCGCGCGGGATCGGTGAAGCTGCGACTGAGGACGAGCGGTAACGCGCCGTGATCGTCTGTCCGGAATTCGGATCGACCATGATGCCGGCAGCACTGGCGGTGCCACATGCAAGCGCCGCTGTGGCGGCAACTAAGCTCAAGAATCCAAGGCGCATCTGGAGACCTCCCGGCGGCACGAACGGCCGAAGAAGAAGCCACTTAGAGAGCACCGCGTGTTGAACTCAATCGCGAAGCACCCGGACAGGCCACATTGCAGCCACAGTGTGACGTGCGCGCAACTTGATCCGAGTTTTCAGGATGGATGGTGGGCGCACGGTTGGGATTGAACCAACGACCCCACCCGTGTCAAGGGTGTGCTCTCCCGCTGAGCTACGCGCCCATCCGATGCGCTTTCTAGGGGTGCACCCTCTATCAGGCTCCAAAACTTTCGCCGTGATTGCCACACGTCGGACGCTTCGATGGTTCTGCTTGTGACAGATTCTGTGACAGATCGCCATCACGGAGAGGGTGAAGTTCCCGCTGAAGAGAGCCTGAAGCCCCTTAGCTGCGTCCCTTCCTTTTTCGAGCGTAACGCCTTAGCTCCGCAATCTCGCTCGGACTGATCTCCAGCCAAGTTGCCTCAGACCTAGTTCGCTCATAGGGATGAAGCGCGCGATAAATCCTCAGAGCTGGCTATGATCTTCGAGAATCTAATTAGCTTCTGAGGCCCACCAAGATGACTGATCTTGATCAGGAAATATTTCCTTGAAGGCGTATTGGATGCGCCTTCGGAGGCCATGTTGTCTGGCATTGAGTGCTTCAACGAGAGCTTCGAGCGGGGATGTTCTTCGCCTTCAGGCGGAAGGCCAGAACGTCAGTCAGATCGCGAAGGCCCTAGGAATAGGTCGAGCTTCTGTCTATCGCGCTCTGGCTGAACCACGTTTAGCCCCTTAAGTCTGCCGCTCAAGTTTGGTTTGTCTCTTCCACCTTCTCAAGGAAGATGGTGGCGTGAACTCCTCATGGTGAAGATGGGCTTGTCTGAAGCAGCACTCGTCAGTTGTGACTTGGAGCGGATTAAGCGCATCTCAGAGTCACTCGCAGCGAGGGACTTGGACGACTTCGCGGCTCTGCAGGTCACCCTATCCGCAGGAAGATGAGTGGGATCGATCGTGACCATCGTCTTAGACCGAATGTGCTCGAGCGACCTCCAAGAGCTAATCGCGTGCGGTCCGGTGTGGATCGTGGACACCGCTGAGAACCGACAAATTGCCGAAGCAGCTTGGACGAGCTTGCCCGCACGTTCGATGCTCCTCACGACATTCAAGGCTGAGGTTGGCTGGAGCACCAGCGAGGTAGCTTGCGACATCTTAGAGACCGTAGTCGAGCATCATCCAGCGTGGTCAGTTCTCGTCTTCATGGGCACCACCGCTTCCCCGAATGTCAGCCAAGCCCTGAAAGGTTTGGCTGAGGGGAACCTCGAGGTATGTGCGAACGGCTTCCGCTATGCTCGTCATTTGGAGCTTGGATGAGGGTTTCCAAGGCCAGATGATCAACTACGTGAGCCTCTTGCCCCACCGACATCGCTCGCTAGTCTTGGGTGCGCTCCTCAGCGTGATCCTGATCGCAGTTGGGTTCGCTGTGCTTCCAGCAGGTTCGTGGTTCGCCAAAAGAATTCTTCCCGCAGCGGTGTTGCTCTCTTTCGGAGGCTCCCTGCTGCTTTTTGGGAGGCCACGATGGTTGGGCTTCCTCCTCTTGCTCGCTGGTTCACCTGTCGCAGCTTTGGCGTCTGTGGAGCACTCGGGCTATTTGCGCAATTTGCCAGACGGACTGGGGGTGACGGGGATCATCTCGGAAGGGAGCAAGCTGGGCCTGTTGGAAGCTTGCGGTGCGGTAGTCTTCCGACTTGCAAGCCGAACGCAGGAAGAACTGATCCTACGGGGAATAGTGGCGCTTCCGCCTTCGCCCGGGCAGTTTGGAAACTGGCGAGAGACGCCACTGCAAGATGGAATGAAAGGGTTCGATCATGATAATCGGGGGTGGCTCGGGTTTTCCTGCTACGGGGACGACGCTTGGGAGAAGATCATCCAGAAAAGGAGCACCTCTGAGGGCTCTTTTTTTGCCCGGCACCCGGGCGCAGTTCTGATCGTCCTGCCGCAGGAGGGCATAGCTGCTCTCGCCTACTTGGACTAGGAAGCAGAAATGCCAGACACCTCGCGAAGAAAGATGAATGCTTCCCAGAAGAGGGCTCTGAAGGCAGCAGAGATCGCGACCTTCGTGGCGCTCTATGGGCGGAAGGCACAAAAGGGTCGTGAGCCAAACGATCGACGATACAGCGACGGAACGGCACTCGCTCTTCAGCACCTTTCGCCGGAGGAGTTCGACCGTCTGCTACGGGAGGACGAATAGCTCTTGGTTCAGGCAAGCAGCAGCGGGAACTTCTTCAGCAGGTAACGCTTGCTCACGCGGGATATCTTCGCTCGGTTCTCGATCATGTCGCGGATAGCCCCAAATCGCTCATCCTGGGTCTCCTGCCGAGCCTCATCCGCTGCGGCTTGCACCTCAGCCAGATCAGCCCTTTCCACCACTCCCGAGTAGAAGTAGGCGATTGCAGCCTCGTCCAAGAACAAGAACGCGCGCAATCCTCTCTGACCTTCCACGCGGAACTCGACGCATTTGTTCTCGTCGTCTTCACGCAGGATCAAGATGCCTTTCTTGCGGTGATAGTTCGAGAGGTAAAATCCTGCGAACGCTGAACCCGCCAACGAGACACCGATGGCTCCGAAGATGAGGACGTTCCCGGCATTCCGACGCGTCGTCCAGTAAAGGTCACGACCTGCTGACGACCCTAGTCCCGCAATCGCAGACCCTCCAATCGCTGCTCCAACGAGCTTCCCACGCAACGACGCCATTCCAAGTTCCCACAACCTGTTATATAGGTCCTATAGGACTTGGATTTTAGTCTGTCTATCGGCGCGATCTGCGCAGATGGACATCCATCATCTCTTTGGAAAAAACGTTCGGCACTTTCGCTTAAAACAGGGCATGACGCAGCAGGAACTCGCGTTCAGAGCCAAGCTCGAGGTTGCGTATGTCAGCAAGCTGGAGAGGGGTTTGAAGAACGCGACGTTGGAGACCATCAGCGCAGTCTCAATAGCCTTGGCCATTCAGCCGTCATCACTGTTTGACGAACTCGGCAGCGAAGCGCCAGAGCCGATCAAGGGCGGAAGAAAGTTGAAAATCACCAACTAGGGGCAACCATGGCCATTGTTCAGCGCACGAGCTTCCCGAACAGGGCCGTGATGGGAATGTTCACTGCGATCTTCGCTTCCGCGATTTCTCCTGCCCATGCCTATGTGAAAGGCAAGGGTCCTCGGGTTCATACCGAGATCGGTGTTGACACTTACATCGAGAAAAAATGGGAGTCGTCCCCCGGATTTTGGGAGGTGTATGCCCGCTTCATCGGACAGCCTGGCTTTGCTCGGGAAGCCAACGAGACCATGTATCTCAGAGCGGATTGCACGAAGGCGGAAGCGACCATCGCTCCTAACGACGATCCGAGCATGGGCGTGCTCATGACCCTGTATCCCGACAATCGCAAAGGCACCCATCTAAAGGCACCGAAGGCGATGCTCGAAGAGGACCTCATGCGGAGTAGGAGCAACGTGCTTCTTGCCAATCTTTGGTATGCGACATGCAAGAACGTCTATATGCGCTACTTCGAACCTGAGACCTGATCGATTCAGACGCTTGGGAGCGTGTGATAAGTGCCGAGCGCAGCATAGAATGATCTGTTCCTGAACCGGAGAAATCGCGAAGACGCGAATTTCGGCTTGGCTGCTCCTACATAGGGCTGCAGCATCAGAACCTTAGACGATCGCTTTCGCTGCTAGATTGGTCCGATCTCAGAAAGGTGGGATCGTGGGACTTCTGCGTTGGCTTCACCGTCGGAAGCGAGAAAGGCAAATCCGCATTGCTGTGCAAAGCTTACGGGCTCCGCCGATTCCGACTCACTGCGCGGAAGAAGACGAATGGCTCAGGTTTCTCAACCATGGGACTTTATATCGGGAGGAGATGCCCGACGGAAGTTTCCGCTTTTACCGGTTGATCCATCACTTCGATCGCAGCCAGATAGAGGCTCTGCTTGATAGGCGCGACAGCCTCTATGAGGTCCGAGCGAGGGGGCACTGGCTGCTTCAAGAACATCTAGTTTTCAGAGATTGCATACGCCACGGCCCAGCTAAGGTGATGACAAAATCGGACTTGGTTCGCTTTACCGGATGGCATTGATGCCGGGTCACATTGTGAAAGCTAAGTGCGCGTGTGGCTTCTCGCGTGAATTGTGGCCCGGGGCAACCAGCAAGGGTGAGCGCGTGATGGCCTACGTTAATGCGGGTCGCGACATCCATACCGTTGACGGGGCGGAAGCCGTTGCAGCGTCACTATTTACATTGGAAGACCCGTGGACTGTGCCCGATCGTCAGTGGGTGAACCCGTCAACGGGTGACGTCGGAGATTATCTCTGTCCTGCTTGCCAAAGTTACTCGATGCGAATGGAGCTTGGAGGCTTCTGGGACTGACGTTGGCATCGGGTGGATCAATGCATCCCTGTCCTTTGTATTGCGGCTGTCCGATCGCCCCACACACGAGGTGTGTTCTTGGCACTTTATCTCGCCTCGATATCAGCCATCATCCGCCATGCAGCTATCAGCGAGCGCGTTCCAGGAGGCCAGGAGGCTATCTGGCCCATCGCGAATGGCACCTACAGGACCGATGGCGATCTTGTTGCGGTGAGCTTTCAGAACCCACTGGACGTTCAGCAGTTCGTCGTGGGGCTCATTGGTAGGGGTCTTCGCGGGACAGACCAAAAGAGAACCCCCGACTACGTAGTCGTCGATCTATTCCAAGGCCCCACATCTGTCTGCCCGTGGCTGGACCTGACGGAGAACGGAGCGGAGTTGGCTCTGATGCCTTCTCTGCGAAAGCCTAAGAGGCCCAAGAGCGTCACGCAGGAGGTCCTAGAGGTGCGTGACGTGCTCTGGCGTCACTGGAACCCTCTGAATGTCTCGCCTGAGATCACCGACGAGACGGAATATGACGATTACATCCCCGGCCTGATCGCTCTCAAGCGCCACTTCGGCATCCGAGCGCTCGATCTGCAGCGATATCTGATTTGGATGCAATCCAATTGGATTAACCAAGAAGCAGACTCTGCTCGGGCTTACAGAACTGATTCCGCCTTGTTAAACTGACGCTCGTATTGGGAATTTTAGTTAAAGAAGTCGCGATCTTGCCAATCTTAGTCCTCATGGGTGTTCAAGCTTGGGTCTCTTGAATTCCACTGGAGTGGCGTGCAGAGATCATCTCCCCTACAGTTCTTGAAGAACAAGCGGTAAACCGACTTCGCGCAACCTTATTTGTAATGACCCTTAATTATGTAAAGCTCTAGTTCGAAGATTTGCTTTTCCAAGCAGTTAAAACAGCTAAATAGATTCTCTTCTTTTTTTTGTCAACGATTGACTGAAGTTCTTTCTTGAAGTTCACTAGAATTTCTTTCTTTCTTTCTTTCTTTCTTTATTTTTGCTAAATTTAATTTGATTCAATGTTTGAACACACTTCGCCCTTGCGGGGCGAAGTGGTTTTCCTGATTCAGCGTCTCGGATCACTAGTCGTTGACACAACTCCGAAGAGATCAGCTAGGGTCATCCTGTTAGCTTTTACGGGCTGCTTCTGTGGTGGTTAGCTACAATGACGGCAACTGAACGGCGAAACGACCTGCGACCGGTTCGGTCTGGTGTTGTCTTAAAAACAGAGCACCATCCATTTTTCCGGCTCAAGAGCCGGGTCATTCTGCCAGTGCTTCGATCCACCTGCCGAGGTTTAGCTCGGACCCGCCCTCTTGTTTTGGGCTTCGGGGGCTTCGCAATTGAGTCAGCCCCTGGACTCCAGACCATTGTCTTCGAAGTGATTACCGCAACTACGGTGATGCAGCGTTTTAAGCTACAAGAGTATATATGGAACGACGATCTCCACCCATCCACACTACTGGTGCTCCGGGAGCCATCATCACATGCAAATGTAGCGGGTATTCTCAAAGTATACAATGATCGCGTCGGAAAGTCAAGTTTAAACGGCTCGGTGGGAAACCGATTTGAAAATCTAGTTAAGCTTGCTGACTATCAACTCCGCCTTGAGGTGCGTATAGCGGAAGAGCATTCGCGGGTCTTTATGGCCACTGATTAGGGCCACTTCGGGAAGGCTCAGTCCTTTCTCGAAGAACCTGCTGATCGCTTCGTGCCGAAGGTCGTGGAACCGTAGATCATCGAGATCGCCTCGTTTAACTGCTCGCTTCCAAGACAGTTTCACGGCCTCAGCACTTGTTGAGAACACACGATCGTCCAGTGGGTCTGTTCGTAATCTCGCCTCTTCCAGCACCTGCATAGCTTCTAAGCTGAGTGGGACAGTGCGGGGCTGACCATTCTTTGTCATCCGAAGATGGGCCAGATGCTTAGAGCGATCCACATCAAACCATCGCAAGGACAATATCTCACCTCTTCGCATTCCAGTTGCCAATGCGAACCGCGCAACGAGAGGAACTAGCGGGTTTCGGCAAGAGGCGAGGGCTCTTTCCAAGCGATGCCATTCGCCCGATTCGAGTCTGCGGGTTCGACTAGGGTCTGCACGTGGATTCCTCACGCTGCTCAGAGGATTGGCGTTCAGGGAGACACCCCATTCAGACATTGCGACTCTGAACAGGTGGCGCAAAATCCCTAGCTCGCGGAGCACGGTGGATGGTCGGACGCGGGTAAGTCGCTCGTCACGGTAGCGAGCCAAATGAGATGGTGTGATCTCATTTAAAGAGAGTTCGGCCCAAGGCTGTCGCAGGAACGCTCTGAGACTCGTGATCTCGTTTGCGCTGCTCCGTTTTTTCACCGCAACGGTTTCGATATACCGATCGATGAGATTCGATACCTTGATCGATGCCGTGTCGGACGTGGCTGGATCGGGCTTCCCGTGCAGGAACTTAGCTTCGGTCCGAGCAGCCCAAGCTTCGGCTTCTCGTTTGCTGAGGAAGGAGCGAGAGCAACTCTTCCACCCCTGTCTGCGAATTTGAACCTGCTACGTGCTGCCACGCTTACGAATAGTCGCCACTCTCGCACCTTCTGGTGTGACCCGAGTGTGACAATCGCGATTTTCGGAGCAGCTAATCTCCGATGTCTGTCTAAGAAATCGCTTAGAAGCTCTTGGAGATTTTGGATGGTGGGCACGGTTGGGATTGAACCAACGACCCCACCCGTGTGAAGGGTGTGCTCTCCCGCTGAGCTACGCGCCCATCCGATGCGCTTCCTAGGGGTGCCGCCCGTTCCTGTCAAGAACGCAGAAGGGCTGCTGCACTGCGCGGTTTCCAACCCTTCCTCTGGATGGTCCGATGTGGTGAGACACTGCCTTCGAACGTCCTATAACTGTGAAGCGTGCCGGGTTCTCACATGCTGTTCGTCCCTCGCTTAGATGAGTTGGTCTTCTCGGTGAAGACTTTCGCATCGGCGATGCTGGCTCTGTACATTTCGCTGGCGATGGACCTGTCCCGGCCTGCATGGGCGATGGGCACGGTGTTCATCGTGGCGCAGCCTCTCTCGGGAGCATTGGCTTCGAAGGCCCTCTTTCGTGGGCTCGGGACCTTGGCCGGTGGCATATTCGCGATCCTCACGGTCCCCAATCTGGTCAACGCGCCTGAACTGCTTTCACTGGTTCTGTCGCTCTGGGTGGGCGGTTGCCTCTACTTCTCTCTTCTTGATCGTACCCCACGCAGCTACGTTTTCATGCTTGCAGGGTACACCGCAGCCATCATCGGTTTTCCGAGCGTCGCCGATCCGCACCTTGTCTTCGACACGGCTGTGGCGCGGGTGGAGGAGATAACCGTTGGCATCATCTCCGCCACTGTCGTCGGGCGCATCGTTCTGCCCAGGCATGTTGGCACCGTGCTTCTGCAAAGGCTTACGGACTGGTTTGCCGGGGCGGATGCTTGGGCAAGAGATGCATTCTCAGGCGGCATCAACGCAGAAGCCGATCAAGGACGATTGGCAGCAGATGTCGCGGAAATGCGTGGTCTCGCGATCCACCTCGATTTCGAGCCCCATCTTGTCGGCACCACCCGGCAAATGCATGCCCTCCACGGCCGCATGCTTATGCTGATGCCGGTCCTCTCTGCCATTGGCGATCGCGTTGCGGTTCTCGCGAGAGAAGAAGACGGCATCTCATCGGAGCTGCGCAGCCTGATGAATGACATCGCAGAGTGGGCAGAGGCGGGCCCGTCGCGAGGCTCCGACCATGCAGACCCGCTGCTCCGCAGGATCGGTGCGGAGCTTGCGGCGGCTCGCGCTGTTGCCGGCCGGGTCGGTGTTCTCAGGCTCAGTCTTCTAAGCCGCCTCAGGGACTATGTCGAAATCCGCCTTGAGCTTCGTCTCCTCTGGCTGCACATGAGCCAGGGCAAGGGCGGCCTTCCGAGGTCGCTGCAGACAGGCGTCGGAAATCCTCGCGGCTACACCGCGCACGCCGACCGCTCCATTGCAGTGCTGTCGGCGATAGGAGCGAGTACAGCCACAGCGCTGGCCTGTCTCTTCTGGATCATCACAGGATGGCCCGAGGGAGCCATCGCGGCCCAGATGGCCGCTGTCGCGTGCAGTATCCTTGCGGCTCAGGACGATCCAGCCCGGGCAATCGCAGGTTTCTTGCGTAACACCCTGTGGGCCTCCTTCGTGGTTGGCATATACCTGTTTTTGCTGCTGCCCCACGTCACGGGGTTCCTCCCGCTCGTGATCGTCCTTGCGCCCTATTTCTTGTGGGTCGGCACACTCATGGCGCGGCCTGCGACCTTCGGATTGGGGATGGCTCTCTCGGTGAATACCGCCGTGCTGCTTGGAATCCAGGCGCAGTTCTCGGTCGATTTCGCCAGCTACCTCAACAGCACGCTCGCAACGGTTTTGGGAATGAGCCTTGCTGTCGGGGTGACGAGGATCATTCGCTTTACGGGCGTCGAATGGAGGGTGCGCCACCTGCTAAGGAAGAACTGGCGCGAGATCGCGCAGGCGGCCGAGCAGGGCGATCGACTGGATACGCGGCCGTTCGCTCAATTGATGCTCGACAGGCTTGGCTTGATCGTGCCGCGTCTGTCCGCCCTCTCGGCGGATCACACCACCACGGCGCGGGATGTGATTGCGGATGTTCGGGTTGGACTCAACATCATAGACTTGCAGGGCGACCGGCATTCTGCACCACCGGTGAGACAGCGCGTCGCGGCCGTGCTGCAGGCTGTATCAGCGTTCTATCGCGCTCAGATTGCAGGGCAGGAGGCGAGCAGGACCGATCTGGTCAAAGCTGTCGATGTTGCGCTCGACGCCGTGGCCGACACTGGAACCGATCGTTCCGCCGGTGTCGTGCAGGGGCTGGTCGGCATCCGGCGCGCGCTCGCGCCAGATGCCGCGCCCTATCGGCGATCCACGCGCGAGGATGTGGAGATATCCGCGCATGGCTGAGTTCGACCTTTACGGCATCTTCGTTTCGCCCCTGCTGGTCATCGCCCTCACGGCCTTGCTTCTTGGTGCGGTTATCCGGCGGTTGCTGCATCGCATCGGCTTCTACCGGCTCGTCTGGCACCCTGCGCTGTTCGACCTGGCTCTGCTGATCATCCTTATCGGAACGCTTCTTGCCCTCTCGCGGATCTGGTTTTCATCATGAAATCGTTGTCTGGCGTCGTACGTGTTCTGGTCACGCTGTCCGTAGTCGCGGCAGCGGCGGTCGTCGCTTGGCAGCTTTGGGTCTACTACATGGTGGAGCCCTGGACGCGCGACGGCCGTGTCCGCGCCGACGTGGTGGGCGTCGCGCCTGATGTTTCCGGGCTCGTCAGTGAAGTTCTGGTTCGTGACAATCAGAAGGTCGAACAGGGCGATGTCCTGTTCCGCGTGGACCGAGCTCGCTACGAACTTGCGGTTGCCCAGGCGCGTCAGCAAGTCGCGGCGCGGACCGCGACGTTCGAACAGGCCAGGCGCGATGAGGCTCGCTATCAGACGCTGAACGAGGTCGCCGTCAGCGAGCAGAGGCGGGAGCAGGCCCGCCAAGCGGTCGCCGAGGCGCAAGCCGCACTGAAGCAGAGCCAGATCGACCAGGAACTTGCCGAACTCAATCTGGCCCGCACCGACGTGAAGGCGGCAGTGCCCGGAGTGGTGACGAACTTTTCGCTGCGACCCGGCAGTTACGTTTCAGCCGGCGTGGCAGTGACCGCGCTGGTGGACAGTGAGTCGTTTTACGTGGTGGGCTATTTCGAAGAGACAAAGCTGGGCCGGATCCGGATCGGCGACCGTGCGGCTGTTCGGCTGATGGGGGAAGCCGAAGACATAGCGGGAAGGGTGGAGAGCATTGCAGCCGGCATCGATGACCGCGAAGTGGCTGGGACAACCCGTCTTCTTCCCAACGTGAACCCCACCTTCAGCTGGGTGAGGCTGGCACAGCGTGTGCCGGTGCGGATCAGGATCGAAGATATTCCGTCCGGCACGAAGCTCATCGTCGGGCGCACCGCTAACGTGACCGTTCTCGGGAATTAACGCTTCAGGTGCCTTTCGATCGCGGCCGGCACCTCGCTGAACCGCGACAGCACCGTGTCCGCCCCCAACTCCGATGCCGGTATGTCCGTATACCCCCAGTCCATCAGTATGCAGGGGACGGACGCGTTACGAGCGGCATTAAGGTCGGTGATGGAATCGCCGATCATCACAGCCTTTGCGGGATCGCCGCCGGCCCGCGCAATGGTGCCGAGCAGGTGGATCGGATCGGGCTTGCGGGCAGTGAAGGTGTCAGCGCCACAGATGGCCTCGAAGCGGTTGTCGAACTGAAGCGTTGAGAGCAGCAGTTTCGCCAGCCTTTCCGGCTTGTTGGTGCACACGCAGACCCGGAAGCCGTTGCCGGAAAGCTCGTCCAGCACCTCGGCCACGTCGGGATAGATCGTCGAATGGTCGGCGATGTGCAGTTCGTAGTGCGCAAGGAAAGCCTTGGAGAGTTCCGCGAACCGTTCTTCCCCGACGGAGTGGCCTCGAAGTGCCAGCCCTCGGGTCAACATCACCCGCACACCGCCGCCGACAAGGCTTCGGAGGTCATGCGTGTTGACGGGCTCGAGGTTTGCCAGAGCGAGAGCGACGTTGAGCCCAGCGACAAGATCGGGCGCTGTGTCGACAATGGTGCCGTCGAGATCGAACACGGCGGTTGGCTGGATCATCTGTCGTGTCCTCGGCGAGGAAAGGATTGGGGCCGGAGCCCTGGCGGGCTAATATCACCGCACCTTTCCGGTGACGAGACGATCCATGACCTTCCGCCGCCTCTGCCTGCCCATCCTTGCTTCGCTTCCCGTGCTGCTCCTGCCGCTTGCGGCGCATGCGGAGGAATACAGGTTCAAGGCCCCAGCGCAGACCGATCTGAACCGCCTCTACAAGGTGAACCGGCTGACAGGCGAGATGGGCGCTTGCCAGTACGCCATGAGCGAAGGCTCGGTCGGCGTCGCACTTTGCTATTCGGCGGGAGAGGGCGCCGGCCCTCAGCCCATCCCTGGGGACTACGACCTGATGGCATCGAATCACCAGGCTGAGGGAGGCATCTTTCGGGTGAACAACCGCACGGGCGACGTCAGCGTCTGCTATGTGCTGGCAGAACGCGTGGTGTGCACGCCGCAGGCCCGTTGAGCGTGACCGCCTGTAAGGCACCGTGCTAATCCGGTCTGCCATCGATCCGCAGGGCAGAGATGAATCTCACCAATCCGCGTTTGCTTCGCGAGCAGTGCCTTATCGGCGGCCAATGGGTCGGTGATGGCGCCAATGATGTGACCAATCCCGCAACAGGCGAGATCATCGCTCGCGTGCCCCACTTCGGTGCTGGGCGTGAGGAGACTTTTGGGCCGGTCGCTGCCGTTTTCCGGTTCGAGGACGAGGATGAGGTCATCCGCCAAGCCAATGACACGGAATTCGGGCTGGCGGCCTACTTCTATGCCCGCGACATCGGGCGGATTTTCCGTGTCGCCGAGGCGCTGGACTACGGCATCGTGGGTGTGAACGCCGGGTTCATTTCCACGGAAGTCGCGACTTTCGGTGGCGTCAAGCAGTCGGGCATCGGCCGCGAAGGATCTAGGCACGGCGTCGAGGAGTACACCGAGTTGAAGTATGTGATGCTGGGTGGACTCGACCGGTGAACGACCCGAAGAGGCTGGCGGCCGCGGCTGCTCTGGAACTGGTTGTACCCGGCATGAAGCTGGGGCTCGGAACGGGATCGACGGCCGCTCACTTCGTCGAGCTTCTGGGAGAGCGGGTCCGGGCAGGATTGAACGTCATTGGGGTCCCAACCTCGGAGGCGACCCACCGCCTGGCGCAGGAATGCGGAATATCCCTGACGACGCTCGAAGAAACGCCGGAGCTCGACCTGACCGTCGACGGCGCGGACGAGATCGACAGCGCGCTTCGGCTGATCAAAGGTGGCGGTGCGGCGCTGCTGCGAGAGAAGATCGTAGCCAGTGCCAGCCGCCGGATGGTGGTAATCGCTGACGGCAGCAAGAAGGTGCAGACGCTCGGTGCATTTCGCTTGCCGATCGAGGTCGTGCGCTTTGGCGTCGAAGCGACCCGGCGAGCGATCATAGCGGCCGGCGCAGCCGTCGGGTGCAGCGGAGATGTTTCTCTCCGAATGGACGGCGTCGGACATGCTTTGGTCACGGATGAGGGCCACCTGCTCTTCGACGCTTCGTTTGGCCGGATACCCGATCCCGAAGGACTGGCGCTGCTGCTAAATGCGGTGCCCGGGGTGGTGGAGCACGGCCTCTTCATCGGCCTTGCAGACGAGGCTTTCGTGGCGGGAGAGGGCGGCATCGAACGATTGGTGCGTCCCGCAAATTGATCTGGAGGATGTCTATGCTGTTCCCGTTTGTGCGCCGTGCAGGCTGTGCCCTGCTCATCGCCGGTTCCCTGGCCGCTCCGGCGTTCGCGCAGACCGCGCAGCCGACGCCCGAGCATCTTGCCCTTGCCCGCGCCGTGCTGGATTTCACCGGCGCCGGCACCTCCTTCGATGGCGTGGTGCCCAAGCTGCTGGAAGACGCGCGCAACGTCATCCTGCGCACGCGGCCGACCCTGCAGGCTGATCTGGATGCAGCGATCCTTCAGCTGAACACCAAGCTCGCGAACCGCGACGAGGAACTGCTGACCTCGATCGCAAAGGTCTATGCGTCGAAGTTCTCGGAAGCCGAGCTGAAGGAGATCGCCGGTTTCTATCAATCTCCGACCGGCCAGAAGATGACGGCCGCCCTGCCGGATGTGCTGCGGGAGAGCTTTGTCTTCGCCCAGGACTGGTCCCGCAGGATGAGCGTAGAGGTGATGAGCCAGATCCGGGCTGAGATGGCCAAGAAGGGCCACGAGATCTGATGCCCCCAGGCTGCGGAGCCCGCTCCGCAGCCTATTGAGCCGGAGGCGACACCGGGGTCTTGCGCTTGACAAGAACGCGCAAGGCAAGCGGCAGAAGAAGCACGATCGCACAGACCACGTAGATGCCGATCGCGAGTCCCGACTCGACCAGTGCCGCAGGATCGCCCTGACTGATGGACAAAGCACGCCGCAGCTGTTGCTCCGCCAGCGGCCCAAGGATGAGCCCGATGATCACCGGCGCAATCGGATAGTCGAAGTGCCGCATCAGGAAGCCGAGGAAGCCGAGTACCAGCAGCATACCCAGCTCGAACTGTGACGGATTGGCGCCAAGCGTCCCGAGCGTGGCGAACACCAAGATGCCGCCATAGAGCCATGGCCGGGGAATAGCGAGCAGCCTCACCCAGAGGCCGATCAGCGGCAGGTTCAGCACCAGCAGCATGGCATTGGCGATGAACAAGCTCGCGACCAAGCCCCAGACAAGATCCGGGTTGGTGGTGAAGAGCAGCGGTCCCGGATTGAGCCCGTATTGCTGGAAGCCTGCCAGCATCATCGCGGCGGTGGCCGAAGTCGGAAGTCCCAGCGTCAGGAGCGGGACGAGTGTGCCGGCCGCGGACGCATTGTTCGCGGCTTCCGGACCGGCAACACCTTCGATGGCGCCTTTTCCGAACTCTTCCTTGTGCTTCGAGAGCTGTTTTTCCATCGAATAGGACAGGAAAGTGGGGATTTCCGCGCCGCCAGCAGGCAGCGCGCCGATGGGGAAGCCCAGCAGGGTGCCGCGAAGCCAGGGCTTCCAGGAGCGCGCCCAGTCCAATCGAGTCATCCATAGCGATCCACGCACCGGCTCGATGGTCTCACTCATCCGCGATCCCATCGCGGCGATGTAGAGCGTCTCACCAAGCGCGAACATCGCGACGGCCGCCGTGGTGACCTCCACGCCATCCAAAAGGTCCGGGACGCCGAATGCCAGACGCGACTGGCCCGTCTGAAGATCGATGCCGATGAGCCCGAGAGACAGCCCTACGAAGAGGCTGCTCAGGCCCCGCAGTGCCGATGATCCGAAGGCAGAGGACACGGTGGTAAACGCCAGAACCATCAGCGCAAAATATTCGGCGGGTCCGAACGAGAGGGCGATGTCCACCACCAGTGGCGCGAGAAACGCGAGTGCTAGCGTCGCGATAAGTCCCGCAACGAAAGATCCGATTGCGGCAGTAGCCAGAGCTGGCCCGCCTCGGCCCGCCCGGGCCATCCGGTTGCCTTCAAGCGCCGTGATCATCGAGGCGCTTTCGCCGGGAGTGTTCAGCAGGATGGAGGAGGTGGAGCCACCATACATGCCGCCATAATAGATGCCGGCGAACATGATCAGCGAACCGGCCGGATCAAGCTTGAACGTGACCGGCAGCAGGAGGGCAACGGTCAATGCGGGACCGATTCCCGGGAGGACGCCGACAGCGGTGCCGAGCGTGACACCGATGAGCGCGTAGAGAAGGTTGATGGGCTGCAGGGCTACCAAGAGGCCCTGCATAAGCGGTTCGAGACTGTCCATGGTTCTAGATCAGCCGTTCAAGCGGGCCCTGCGGCAGGCTGAGCTGCAGTCCCTGGGAGAAGATGACGTACAGGACGAAGCAGAGCGCAATGCCGATAGGTATGGTCAGCCACAACGGCTTGCCTCCAAATCCGCGCGCCGTGAGCGCGAACAGCAGTCCTGTCGCGATCGAAAATCCCAAGCTGTTCAAAAGCACAATCTGCAGGACCAAGCCCGCGATGATGTAGGCGAGGGGCGTGAATTCCAGAGGTTCGCGCGCCTCCGACCGGGATCGGAATGCGGAAAGCGCGGTGAACACTGCAAGCACCGCGAGCGCACCCGCGATTGCCAGCGGAAAAGCCGCCGCTCCGACTCGCGAATAGGCGGCCACGGCGCTGTTGAGGTGTTCGGCATCCCAGCCGATCACGGCGGCGAGCGCAGCCAGGAAGAAGGCGATGCCAAGCACCGCCCAATCGGGGCGGTGCTTTCTTGCGGGCGCGACGCTGTCGGTCACTTCGCCAGACCGATGTCCTTGAGGACGAGGGTGGTCTGCTGGATTTCACCCTTGAGGTATTCGGCAAAGGCGTCGCCAGCGAGGAAGGTGTTTGCCCAGCCCTTGGTCTCGAGCGTCTTCTTCCAGGTCTCGGACGCGTTCAGTTTTTCGAACGTCGCGATGATTTGTGCCTTCTCCGCATCCGTGATGCCGGGCGCCGCCCATACCGAGCGCCAGTTCTGCACCTCCACATCCACGCCCGATTCCTTGAAGGTCGGGGCATCGATGTTCGGCTGGCGTTCCGGTGCGCTGACGCCAAGCACGCGCAGTTTGCCGGCTTTTACCTGACCCTCGAACTCGCCGTAGCCGGAGATGCCGGCCGTCACCTTGCCACCCACGATCGCGGCAAGCGCTTCGCCGCCGCCGGAGAAGGGGATGTAGTTGATCTTCGTGGGCTCCACGCCGGCAGCCTTCGCGATGAGGCCGACCGCGATGTGGTCCGTGCCGCCGGCCGATCCACCGCCCCAACTGACGGCACCCGGATCTGCCTTCAGCTTAGTGACGAGATCGCCCATCGTCTTGATGTCGGAGCCTGTCGGCACGACCACCGCTTCGTATTCGCCCGTCAGGCGGGCGATCGGCGTTACCTGATCGAGCTTCACCGGGGCGTTGTTGGCGATTACGGCGCCGACCATCACATAGCCGCCGACGATCAGCGCCTTCGGATCTGCCTTCGACTGGTTGACGAACTGCGCCAAGCCGATCGTGCCGCCGGCGCCGGGCACATTGACCACCTGTACGTTCTTGCCGAGCCCTTCTCCTTGAAGTGCGGCTTGCAAGGAGCGTGCTGTCTGATCCCAGCCACCGCCGGGTGCCGCTGGAGCAACGATGCGGAAATCCTGCGCCGCGACAGGTGCTGCAAGGCCAAACGTGACGCAAGCCGCAAGCAGAACACTCTTCAGATCGACCATTACGTCCTCCCCCGCGGCTGTCCCGCCGCTCCGACCCATTCTGGTGCTGCCGCGTGCAGGTGTCGAGGGGCAGATCTTTGTCCGTGCTTGACGACCTTCAGGCAAAGGGCGAGGTACGGGCGAGAACAGGAGCGGTCATGGATTTCGACGTCGATCTTTTCGTCATTGGAGCCGGCTCCGGCGGCGTGCGTGCCGCCCGCATTGCCGCAAGTCATGGTGCTCGCGTCGGGGTGGCCGAGGAGTACCGGATCGGTGGCACCTGCGTCGTTCGCGGCTGCGTGCCGAAAAAGCTGCTCGTGCTGGCCAGCCGCTTCGCCGACGCCTTCGACGACGCAGCCGGCTATGGCTGGACTCTTCCGAAGGCGCCCGAGTTTTCCTGGACGGCGCTGCGCGAGGCCAAGGATAAGGAAATCGCGCGCCTGACCGGCGTCTACGAAGCGAACCTGCACCGGTTTAAAGTGCAGGTGTACCAGAGCCGCGCAATCCTTCGGGATGCGCACACTGTCGAACTGACGTCCGACGGCTCGCTGATCAAGGCGCGGAACATTCTGGTCGCCACCGGCGGCCATCCGGTCGCGCCCCACATTCCCGGTGCTGAACTTGCGATCTCCTCGAACGAGGCCTTCGATCTTCCGCAACTGCCGAGCCGAATGCTCATCGCCGGCGGCGGCTACATCGCGCTCGAATTCGCCTGCATGTTCCGGCGGCTGGGCGTGCACGTCACCCTGGTGCACCGCGGAGAGAAGGTGCTCCGCGGTTTCGATGACGATCTGAGGGATGAGTTGATGCTCAGCCTGGCGGCCGAA
Organism: Terrihabitans rhizophilus; assembly: GCF_033898525.1. Taxonomy (NCBI): domain Bacteria; kingdom Pseudomonadati; phylum Pseudomonadota; class Alphaproteobacteria; order Hyphomicrobiales; genus Terrihabitans; species Terrihabitans rhizophilus. The sequence continues at coordinate 94,331 of NZ_JAXAFJ010000006.1, forward strand.
GGCATCACCCTGAAGATGAACGATGCGGTCGCCTCCATCGAAGGGGCGGCCGATGGCGAAAAGTCCGTGTCTTACGTCAGTGGCGATTCAGACACCTTCGACCTGGTCTTCTTCGCCACCGGGCGAACACCGAACACGTCGGGCCTTGGGCTGGACGCGGCCGGAATAGCGGTCCGCGACGACGGGGCGATTCTGGTGGACGATCATTCGCGAACGAACGTGCCGAATATCTTCGCGGTCGGTGATGTCACCAACCGTGTGAACCTTACCCCGGTTGCTATTCGGGAAGGTCATGCGGTGGCGGACAACCTTTTCGGCGGCATGAATCGGGTGTTGGACCATTCTGTCGTGGCCACAGCCGTCTTCTCGACGCCCGAGATTGCGACGGTGGGGCTCACCGAGCAGGATGCCCGCGACCAGATGATGGCCTTCGACATTTACACTGCGAAGTTCCGCAGCCTGAAGCATGTCCTCACGCGTCGGCAGGAGCGGACGTTCATGAAGCTCATCGTCGATGCCACCACCGACAAGGTGCTCGGCGTTCACCTGATGGGCGAGGACTCCGGGGAGATGATCCAGCTTGCCGCAGTTGCTATGGGAATGGGCGCGACCAAGGCCGATTTCGACCGGACCGTCGCGGTTCATCCCACTGCCGCGGAGGAACTCGTGACCCTGCGGGAGCGCGTCCATGTTCCTAATCCAGGCGGCGCATGAGCCGGAGCGGGTAAGATGCTCGGCGGGCTGCTCGCAGGCCTCACGACCGGAGCGTTGTGGGGCCTGATCTTCATCGCACCGCTTGCCGTACTTCCCTATTCGGGAGTGGACCTGGCAATCGGCCGATATCTGGTGTTCGCGGCGACCTCAGTCGCCGTGCTGCTCGCGGTTCCCTCCACGAGAGCTTCAGGCCTCTCCAGACGGGACCTGTTGCTGGGGATCGGCCTCGGCATGATCGGTTACGGAGCCTTCTACGGATTTCTCGTCTTGGCAGTTACTCGAGCGGGTCCGCAGATCTCGGCAATGGTGATCGGGCTCCTTCCGATATTGCTCGCCATCATCGGAAATCTCGACGGAGGGCGGATGCCGTGGCGCAGCCTTGCCGCTCCGATCGTGATGATCGCAATGGGCGTGGCGCTCGTGCATGGAACTGCATTCCTCGCGGCCGACACGCCTCATGAACGGATCGGCCTCGCCACAGGCGTGCTCGCGGCCCTCGCCTCGGTGGTTTGCTGGACCATGTTTTCGGTGCTGAACGCGCGGACACTGGCGCGGCTGCCGGGAATGAACTCGCTCGCCTGGACAAGCCTGCACGGCATCGGTGCCGGCATCGGCATACTGGCGTTCGGTCTCATCGCGGCACCAACCGGCGCTGTTCACCTTGTTGGAATTGGCTGGCAATGGCCAGAGGCGAAACCGCTTCTGGTCTGGGCCCTCATTACGGGCTTCTTCGGATCGTGGCTGGCTTCATATCTGTGGGTCATCGCGACGTCCCGGCTCCCGCTGGTGGTCTCCGGCCAGCTCTTCGTCGGCGAGCCCGCTTTCGGCGTCATCTACGGCTTCCTGTGGGAAGAGCGTTGGCCCACCATCAGCGAAGCTGCCGGTGCCTCGCTGCTCTTCGGCGGCGTCCTGGTTGGTATCGCCGCCTTCAGCCGCAACCGCCGCCGGGACATAACCGGCATTGCGGCGACGCATTGACGAGAGCCGCGCTGCAGCTTTGCTTGGTTCAACTGTAAGTCTATAAGACGCGTTTCCTCGGAGCCGTTGCTGCCGGGACGTGCAGGAGTAGTGTCATGGCTGATCGTTGGGAGCCCGATAGCTGGAGGTCGAAACCGATTGTCCAGATGCCGGCTTATCCGGACGAAGCCGCTTTGGCTGGCGTCGAGACCCAGCTGGCCACATTCCCTCCGCTGGTTTTTGCCGGTGAAGCCCGCAAGCTGCAGCGTGACCTCGCAAAGGTCGCTGCCGGGCAGGCGTTCCTGCTTCAGGGCGGAGATTGCGCGGAAAGCTTTGTCGAGCACCGCGCCGACAACATCCGCGATTTCTTCCGCGTCTTCCTGCAGATGGCGGTGGTGCTGACCTTTGCGGCATCTTCACCGGTGGTGAAGGTCGGCCGCGTCGCGGGCCAGTTCGCCAAGCCTCGCTCGTCCGACACCGAGACCGTGAATGGTGTGTCGCTGCCGAGCTACCGCGGCGACATCATCAACGACATCGAGTTCACGGAGGCCTCGCGCGTGCCGGATCCGCACCGGTTGCTGCGCGCGTACCGGCAGTCCGCCGCAACGCTGAACCTGATCCGCGCCTTTGCCACGGGCGGCTATGCCAACCTGAACGAAGCGCATCAATGGATGCTCGGCTTCGTGAAGGAGAGCCCGCAGTCGAGCCGATATCGTGAGATCGCGGACCGCATCACCGAGGCGCTGGACTTCATGCGCGCCTGCGGGATCGATCCGGAGGCGCATCCGGAACTGCGCACCACGGATTTCTACACCAGCCACGAAGCTCTCCTGCTCGGCTATGAGCAGGCGCTGACGCGCGTGGATTCGACATCGGGCGACTGGTACGCGACCTCCGGACACATGCTCTGGATCGGTGACCGAACCCGCCAGAAGGATCATGCGCATCTGGAGTTCTGCCGGGGCGTGAAAAACCCACTTGGGCTGAAATGCGGTCCTTCGCTCAAGGCGGATGAGTTGATCGAGCTGATCGACATGCTCAATCCGGCGAACGAGCCCGGGCGTCTGACCCTCATCTGCCGCTTCGGGCACGAGAAGGTCTTCGAGCATCTGCCGGCGCTGATCCGCGCCGTCAAACGGGAGGGCCGCGAGGTTGTGTGGTCGTGCGATCCCATGCACGGCAACACCATCTCGGCAGGCGGATACAAGACGCGCCCGTTCGACCGCATCCTCAAGGAAGTGGTGGACTTCTTCGCGGTTCATCGCGCGGAAGGCACCTATGCCGGCGGCGTGCATCTGGAGATGACCGGGCAGAACGTCACGGAATGCACGGGCGGTGCCCGCGCGATTTCGGCGACGGATCTGTCCGACCGCTACCACACCCAGTGCGATCCGAGGCTCAACGCGGAACAGGCCATCGAGCTGGCCTTCCTGCTGGCCGAGGAACTCAAGCGGGAGCGGCAGGCACGCGAGAGGCCGCGGGTCGTCGCCGCCGAGTGAACACGAAAGGGCCGGCAACGCCGGCCCTTTTTATATGCGGACATCCGGTCGGGGTTTGATGTGGGCGCAGGGGCGCGCTAGATCGCAAACATGACCGTGACCGACAAGCTTTCAATAGCCATCGCGCAGCTCAACCCTGTGATGGGTGACATTTCGGGCAATCTGGCAAAGGCACGCGCTGCACGGCAGCAGGCGGCGCTTGCCGGAGCCGATCTCGTGGTCTTCACCGAGCTCTTCATCTGCGGCTACCCGCCGGAAGACCTCGTCCTCAAGCCGGCCTTCCTCGATGCTTGCGAAGATGCCATCGCCGACTTGACGGAAGACACAAAGGACGGCGGTCCCGCTTTGCTGATGGGGACGCCCTGGCGGGTCAAGGCTGGCGTGCACAACGCAGTGGTGCTTCTGGATGGTGGTCAGGTGGCTGGTCGCCGCTTCAAGGTCGAACTGCCGAACTACGGCCCCTTCGACGAAAAGCGCGTCTTCATTCCCGGCCAGCTGATGGGACCTTTGGACTTCCGGGGCGTGCGCATCGGCGTGCCGATCTGCGAGGATATCTGGGAGCCCGACGTCACGGAATGCCTCACGGAGACGGGAGCGGAGATCCTTATCGTTCCTAACGGGTCGCCCTACTGGCGTTGCAAAATGGATGAGCGGCTCAACATCGCCGCTCTGCGTGTCGCCGAGAGCGGGCTGCCCTTCATCTACGCCAATCAGGTTTGTGGCCAGGACGAACTGGTGTTCGACGGCGCATCTTTCGCCCTCCACGCGAATAGCTCGCTGGCTTTCCAGCTTCCCGCTTTCGAAGAAGCGGTTGTCCTCACGGAATGGCGCCGCGAGGGAGACACCTGGCTCTGCGTCGACGGCCCGAAGGCGCATCTCGAAGAAGGTGACGAGGCTGACTACAGGGCCTGCATGCTGGGTCTGCGTGACTACGTGAACAAGAACCGGTTTCCCGGGATCGTTCTCGGACTTTCAGGCGGCATCGACTCGGCGATCTGCGCCGCTATGGCCGTTGACGCCTTGGGGCCCGATCGAGTTCACGCGATCATGCTTCCCTACCGCTACACGTCGGAGGAAAGCCTGAAGGACGCCGCGAACTGTGCACGCGCGCTGGGTATTCGCTATGACGTGGTGCCGATCGCCGAACCGGTTGAGGGCTTCGAGAAGGCGCTCGCGCCTCTGTTCGACGGCACGAATCGAGACCTGACGGAGGAGAACCTCCAGTCGCGCACGCGCGGCACGATCCTGATGTCTGTGTCCAACAAGTTTGGACCCATGGTCGTGACCACGGGAAACAAGTCGGAGATGTCGGTCGGGTACGCCACGCTTTACGGTGACATGAACGGCGGCTTCAATCCGATCAAGGACATCTACAAAACGCAGGTGTTTCGCCTCTGCCACCTTCGCAATCGCTGGAAGCCGCACGATGCGCTTGGCCCCTCCGGTGAGGTGATCCCCGTCAACATCATCACCAAACCGCCGTCGGCAGAACTGCGGGAAGATCAGAAGGACGAGGATTCGCTGCCGTCCTACGAGGTGCTGGATGCGGTTCTTGAGCGGCTTGTCGAACGGGAACTGCGCGTCAGTGACATCGTTGCCGAAGGCTATGACCAGGAGGTCGTGGCGAGGGTACAGCGCCTGCTCTACCTCGCGGAGTACAAGCGTCGGCAGGCTGCACCCGGCGTCAAGGTGACGAAGAAGAACTTCGGCCGTGACAGGCGTTATCCCATCACCAACGGGTTCCGCGACAACGGTGAGGCGGGCGCCACCTAGCGCGGCGGGGCGTAAACCGGCGCATCAAAGGTGCGGGGCGGGGCATAAACCGGATTTGCCGTTCGCACGTCAGGCTCTACCACTGAGGGAGCCGCCTCTTCCTCTTGCGGGCCTTCGGTCGTGACCGAGCGGGCGCTGTCCTGCGCAGCCCTCGATGCCTCCGCACGGCCGGTACGTGCGCTTCCGCCGCCAGGCTGGGACATGGCGCGCGAGCGATCTTCATCCACCACGATGTCGCCGTTTCGGACGGTCGCATCCTCGGCGCCTGCCAGCGCCTGCGCCCAACTTTGGTTCGCCGGCTTGCAAGAGCAATCCTTCACGAACTTCGTCTGGTAGGCGAACGCGTTGGGCATGTCCTTGTAGGACTGGCCGGAGAGGGATGTCGCCTGTTCCATATTGCCCCCCGGATTGGGATAGGCGAACAGCATGGCCTCCGTGCCGGGGCAGGTGCGACGGCAGATGTTCTCGTCATTCCCGAAGTTCGACTGCGTGGTTGCGTAGCTCACAGGAAAGAAAAAGCCGTCGCACGTGCGCACGCAAACCGTCCGGAACGTATTGGCTCTCACCGTCTCGGCAGGGGCCTGAGGCGGGGGCGCTGCTTCCGGCGGAGGTGCCCCGCGGTTGCCGAACAGCAAACCGAAGAGGCCGCCTTGTCGGCGCTCCTGCGGTGCTGCCGCTGCCTGCCCGCCACGGCAGCCGTTCTGTGCAAGCGCAGCCAGCACGCCGCGACGCCGGGGATCGGATGCTCCCCCGCCGGAGCGGCTGCGGCGCACTTCATCGGCCAGATCTTCAACCTGGTCCTGAAGTCGGTTGATCTGAGCGTCCAGGCCTCGGCACTCCGGCGTCTGTCGGGGGCCGAACAGGCTGTTCTTGGTGCAAGCCATGCCGCGGAACTGAGCCGTGGCTCGATCGAGGTTCTGCCGAGCCACTGCGTAGCTTTGTTCCACCCGTTCGTTCCGCCCGGACGGCTGGTTGTCGAGCGCCGCCAGTTGACGTTCCAACTGGACGCAGGTGGGCGATCCTTGCTGCGCGCTGGCAGGCACGGTCATGGCAGCGGCAAGAACAGCAAGCAGGGGCCAAGACAGCCGTTGGAACATCATCAACCTCGAAAGGCCCTGGGGCTAAGTCGGTAGACCGCGTGAATGGGGCCGTAGTGTGAAGCCCCAAAGAGCGGCCGGGCGCAAGCGGCCAATGACCCGGTTCAACATTTCCTTGACGATGTGAGACGCTGTAACCATTCTCCGCCGCGATGGCTCACACGATCACCCTTCGTTCGATCGTTATTATCTGCGGCTAGCCCCTAAGCCAGCCGCGGCCGTTTCTGTCTGACATCGATACAGAGAGCACGATCGCCGGGGCTGGTCCGACCCACGGGATGTTCATGTCTCTCAGGCTCTACAACACGCTGACGCGCAGCAAGATTGACTTCGTGCCGATCGACCCGGCCCAGGTGCGCCTCTATGCCTGCGGGCCGACGGTCTATGATCGCGCTCATATCGGCAATGCGCGTCCGATCATCGTCTTCGACATGCTGTTCCGGGTGCTGATCCACCATTTCGGTGCCGACCGGGTCCGTTATGTCCGCAACATCACGGACGTGGACGACAAGATCAACGCACGCGCTGCCGAACGCGGCATAAGCATTCGCGACCTGACCGACGGCACCGCCGCGGATTTTGGCCGCGACACCTCCGAACTCGGCACGCTGCCACCGACGCTCGAACCCCGCGCCACGGACCACATCCCTGAGATGCAGGCACTGATCGAGCGCCTGATCGCGCGCGGCCATGCCTACGAGGCCGAAGGTCACGTGCTTTTCCATGTGCCGTCCATGTCGGGCTATGGCGGCCTGTCCCATCGCTCGCTGGACGAGATGGAAGCCGGCGCGCGCGTCGAAGTCGCGCCCTACAAGAAGGACGCGATGGACTTCGTGCTCTGGAAGCCTTCGCCGGGCGATCTCCCCGGCTGGGATAGCCCTTGGGGACGCGGTCGCCCGGGCTGGCACATCGAGTGCTCGGCCATGTCGTGGAAGCATCTGGGCGAGGTGTTCGACATCCATGCCGGCGGCATCGATCTGATCTTTCCGCACCACGAGAACGAGATCGCGCAGACCTGCTGCGCCTTCGGCAACCCCGTCATGGCCAATGTCTGGATGCACAACGGCTTCCTGCAGGTGGAAGGCGAGAAGATGTCGAAGTCACTCGGCAACTTCGTGACCATTGCGGATGTGTTGAAGGACTGGCCCGGTGACGTGGTGCGGCTTGCGATGCTCGGCACGCACTATCGCCAGCCGATCAACTGGACGCTGAAGAACCTTCAGGAAGCGGAGAAGGCGCTCGCCTCGTGGTTCGATGCGGCAGGGCAGGGCGCCGAGTCGCGCCCGGCACCAGCTGTCATGGCTGCCCTATGCGATGATCTGAACACCCCTCAGATGATCACGGAAATTCACCAGCTGCGCAGCCAGTCGGCCCGCAAGGCATTGGCGGGAACGCTCGATTTTCTGGGCTTCCGTCCGAAGCTGTTCGAGCACTGGCGGGAGGCCACTGCGCCCGAGCCTTCGATGTCGATCGAGGAGATCGAGGATCTTCTGGAGCAAAGACTTGCCGCGCGAGGAGCCCGTGACTTTGCGGAAGCGGACCGCATCCGCAACCTGCTGGCCGAGCGCGGCATCGTCGTGAAGGACAGCCCGCAGGGTTCGACATGGGAAGTGGCGCGGTGAAGGAGCGTCTGTACCTGTTCGACACGACACTGCGAGACGGGCAGCAGACGGCGGGCGTCGACTTTTCCGTGGAAGAGAAGACCAAACTCGCAACCCTGCTGGCAGCGATGGGCGTGGACTATGTGGAGGGTGGCTTTCCCGGAGCGAACCCCACCGATACCGCATTCTTCGCCGAAGCTCACGATCTCGGCTCCACCAAGCTGACCGCGTTCGGCATGACCAAGCGGGCAGGGCGCTCGGCGTCCAACGACCCTGTCCTGCAGGGCGTGCTTTCGGCGAAGGCAGATGCATTCTGCTTTGTTGCCAAGAGCTGGGACTACCACGTGGAATTCGCGCTCGGCGTCACCCTTGATGAGAATCTGGCATCGATCCGCGAGACGGTGACCCTGGCGGTTCAGAACGGCCGCGAGGTGATGATCGACTGCGAACACTTCTTCGACGGCTACAAGGCCAATCCCGAATATGCGCTCGACTGTGCTCGTGCGGCCCACGAGGCTGGCGCACGTTGGGTTGTGCTCTGCGACACCAATGGCGGGACGCTGCCCAACGAAGTTTCCCGCATCGTCGGCGAGGTGGCAGCCCGGATTCCCGGTAGCCACCTTGGCATCCATGCCCACGATGACACCGGGTGCGCGGTGGCGAACAGCCTTGCCGCCGTTCAGGCTGGCGTCCGTCAGATCCAGGGAACCCTGAACGGACTTGGTGAGCGCTGCGGCAATGCGAACCTCATTTCTCTAATCCCGACTTTGAAGCTGAAGCCGCATTTCGCGGAGACGTTCGAGATCGGGATTTCGGAGGAAGGTTTGCGTGGCATCACGGCATTGTCGCGCCAGTTGGACGAAATGCTGAACCGGAACGCCGATCGCCACGCGCCGTATGTCGGCACGAACGCCTTCGCCACCAAGGCCGGCATCCATGCCTCTGCGATCCTGAAGGATCCGCGAACTTACGAGCACGTCGCACCCGCGACCGTCGGAAATCGCCGCCGCCTGTTGGTGTCGGACCAGGGCGGCAAGTCCAATTTGCTGGCAGAGCTGGAGCGCGTCGGCATCCCGCTTGGCAAGGACGATCCTGCTGTTTCACGCCTGCTCGATACTGTGAAAGAGCGCGAAACGGCCGGCTATGCCTATGAGGGAGCCCAGGCGAGTTTCGAGCTGCTGGCACGGCGCACCCTGGGAGATGTGCCAAGCTTCTTCGAGGTGGAGAGCTTCCGCACATCGGTAGAGCTCCGCCACAATGCACAGGGCGAACTGGCGACTGTTTGCGAGGCGGTTGTAAAGGTCAGTGTGCGCGGTGAGAGCCTTATGTCGGTCGCCGAGGGCATTGGTCCGGTGAACGCACTCGATCTTGCGCTGCGCAAGGATCTCGGCGGCTACCAGCCCTTCATCCGTGATCTCAGGCTCGTCGACTACAAGGTGCGCATTCTCGATGGCGGCACCGAAGCGGTTACGCGCGTGCTGATCGAATCGTCGGACGAGAGCGGCGAGACCTGGACGACGATCGGCGTCTCGCCGAACATCATAGATGCCAGCTTCCAGGCACTGATCGACAGCGTTACCTACAAGCTCCTGAAGAGCGGCGCGCCGGCCCCCTGAGCCGGCGCCTGCGCACCTACATGCGGCCCAGTGGCGTGCCGGCGACGCTGCGCTTCGGCTCCATGCCCTCGTCCAGCACCTGTTCAGCCGCATCTTCCATGGCCGGCAGAACGTCCTCGATCCGCTCGGCCACGAGGTACGGAACCCAAAGGCTTTCGCGGATGAATGCGTGCGCCGTCATGTGCTCGAACATCGCGAGCAGCGGATCCCAATAGCCCCCGACATTGGCGATCATGATGGGCTTGTGATGGCGGCCGAGCTGCGCCCAGGTCAGCTGCTCCACAAGTTCCTCGAGCGTCCCGATCCCGCCCGGGAGCGCGATGAATCCGTCAGCGCGTTCGAACATCAGGCGTTTGCGCGTGTGCATGTCCTCGACGACGATATGCTCCTGAACGGTCTCCAGCATGCTTTCCCGGCGCACCAGGAATTCGGGGATGATCCCGACAACCTTGCCGCCGTTCTCCAGAACGCTGCGCGCGACGGTGCCCATCAGCCCATTTCCGCCGCCGCCATAGACAAGTTCGACGCCGTTTTCCGCCATCAGGCGCCCCAGCGTTTTGGCAGATGCTTCGTGTTGAGGGTCGCGGCCGGGTCCAGAACCGCAATAAACGCACACGGACTTCATCAACTGCATATTCAATCCTCACCCGCACTCGCGAAAGCAGAGGCGGCTTGACCTGAAAGTGGATCGCCTCAGGCTTGCGTTGCAACTGGAACTTGATCAGCGCATCAGGGTCATGACAATCATGTCTGAACACGTACCTTGTTGACGTGTGCGGACAGCTTTCATGACACTTCGCACGATCACCATACTTCTCGGGCTCGCTGGGCTCGCATCGGTCGCAGGCCTCACAGCCTATTGGCGACATGGTGACGACGCGGTCCCGCCGCCACCACGAACGGTGAGCGCACCAGGCACGCCGTTGCCGCAGGAGCCTCCTGAGGAGGCTGCGTCGCCAGCACCGACGCCGCAACCGATGGCGGCAGCGCCGACGGATCAGCCGCCAAGCTTCGACATCGCCCGCGTGGAGCCGGATGGCTCGGCGCTGATTGCCGGCCGAACCTCGCCTGGCCGCGAGGTCGAGCTGCTAGCGAACGGCACTGTGCTTGATCGTACGAAGGCGAACGAAGCCGGTGACTTCGTGATCTCCCCACCATCGCTTCCACCCGGAAATCATGAACTCCTGCTCCGCTCAGGCGGACAGACTTCCGCAAAATCGGTGATGGTGTCGGTTCCGCAGCCGGGGGGCAAGGATGTGCTGGTCGTGGCCGGGGAGCCCGGCAGGCCTCTGGATGTCATTCAGGCCGGCCCAAAGCCTTCCAGCGACGAAGCTGAGGCCAAGGTTTATCAGCCGGCGTCCGGAACTGCAGCTACTCCGTCCCTTCCGCTCAAGATCGCAGCAGTAGAGGCAGAGGCTGGCCAACTGTTCGTACAGGGGACCGGTCCTGCCGGCGAGAAGGCGCAGATCTACCTCAACAACCAGGCCGTCGCGGGCGCGAGGATCGGCGCCGATGGCAAGTGGTCGCTGACGGTACGGGAAGGCATCCCAGCCGGCGATTATTCTGTGAGGGTGGACCAGATCGGGCAGGAGGGCAGCGTTTCCGCGAGGGCTGAAGTGCCCTTCAGCGTTGGTACCCAAGAAGCCGCCGCAGTGCCTGCCTCTTCCCAGGCAAAGCCGTCGTTGAGCGGCGGCGAGCCTTCGGCGCCCCTTCAGGATGCGCTGCTGGCGCAAGCCGGCGCAGACGCCAATCCGGTCATCGCGCAACTGAGCACGTTGCAGGTTCAACGAGGCGATAATCTTTGGAAGATCGCTCGGCAGACCTATGGCCGGGGCATACGCTATTCGACGATCTACGAGGCCAACTCGCAGCAGATCCGAAATCCGCGCCTGATCTATCCGGGGCAGGTCTTCGTCATGCCGCCCGACCAGGCGCAAGGCGGCTAAGGCAGGGGTCGCAGCGGCGCCGCGAACTCCCTATATGGGAAGCACGCCCGCATCCGGATCGCCCTCATGTCATCAACGACGCACGCGCGCCCTGCGGCGCGCGCACAAGCCGCTGCTCCCAAACAGGTGGAAGTCACCGCTGAGGGCGCGGGCTTTTTTCGCGCGATGCGCGACCTCCAGCCCTTCATGTGGCCGGGCGACCGGCCAGACCTGCGTCTGCGCATCGCTATTGCCTTTGTCCTGCTGGTCCTCACCAAGCTGGTCACGGTCGCGGTGCCCTACGCCTTCAAGTGGGCGACGGATGCGCTGACGATCGCCAGCAATGGGACGCCCGTGCCCCAGACCGAGGCGGGCTGGTTCGCGGCAGCACTTGCGGCACCCGTCTTCCTGGTTGCGCTGTACGGGCTCGGCCGGGTGGGGATGGTGGTGCTGGCGCAGGCGCGCGACGCCCTGACCGCCGCTGTCGTCATGCATGCCGTGCGCAGGCTGGCCCTGCAGGTCTTCCAGCACATCCACCGCCTGAGCCTGCGATACCACCTGAAGCGCCGCACCGGCGGCCTCTCGCGGGTGGTGGAGCGTGGGCGCACCGCCATCGAGACCTTGACGAGAACGGCGCTGCTGACGGTGGCACCTACTATCATCGAGCTGGTGCTCGTGTTCGGCATTCTCGCCTATCAGTTCGACTGGCGTTACGTTCTTGCCGTCTTCATCACCCTCGCGGTGTATTTCTGGTTCACCTATGTCGCCAGCGAATGGCGTCTCGGCATTCGCCGTGTGCTCAACGAGCAGGATACGGACGCCAATTCGAAAGCGATCGACAGCCTGCTGAACTACGAGACGGTCAAGTACTTCGGCAATGAGGAGCGCGAGGCGGCCCGATTCGATCGTTCGATGGCCGGTTACGAGGTTGCGGCGGTAAAAACCTACACCTCGCTCTCATGGCTGAATGCAGGACAGGCCGTTATCTTCACGATCGGCCTTGCCGTCTGCATGGCCATGGCCGCCATCGACGTGCGCGCCGGCCGCAACACCGTGGGCGACTTCGTCTTCATCAATGCAATGATGATCCAGCTTTACCAGCCGCTCAACTTCCTCGGCTGGGTCTATCGTGAGATCAAGCAGGCCATCACGGACATCGAGGCAATGTTCCGGCTGCTTGCAGAAGAGGTCGAGGTCGAAGACAAGCCAGATGCCCTGGCGCTGGCGGTCGCGGGCGGGGTCGTTCGCTTCGAGGACGTGCGCTTCTCCTACGAGCCGGAGCGCCGCATCCTCAAGGGCATCTCGTTCGAAGTTCCTGCAGGCAAGACGGTCGCGATCGTCGGTCCTTCGGGGGCAGGCAAGTCCACGATCTCGCGGCTGCTGTTCCGGTTCTACGACGTCAGCAGCGGGCGGATCACCATCGACGGACAGGACGTTCGTGATGTCACGCAGAAGAGCCTGCGCGACGCCATCGGGATGGTGCCGCAAGACACGGTGCTGTTCAACGACACCATCTTCTACAACATCCGCTACGGGCGCTGGGACGCGTCTCAGGAGGAGATCGAGGCCGCCGCGAGCATGGCGCAGATCGACGGCTTCATTCGCTCGCTGCCCAAAGGCTACGACACGGAGGTCGGCGAACGCGGGCTGAAGCTCTCCGGGGGCGAGAAGCAGCGCGTCGCGATTGCCCGCACCATCCTGAAGGCTCCGCCGATCCTGATCCTCGACGAAGCGACGTCGGCGCTGGACAGCTACACGGAGCAGGAGATCCAGTCGGCCCTGGAAAGCGTCTCGCGGGGCCGCACCACCCTCGTCATCGCGCACCGGCTGTCCACGATCATCGGCGCCGACGAGATCATCGTCCTGGCTGCCGGCGAGGTGGTGGAACGCGGCACGCACGGAGAGCTTCTGGACCGCAACGGCCTCTATGCTGGCATGTGGGCGCGGCAACGCGAGGCGGATCAGGCGCGTGAGCTGCTGGCGCGCACGGGAGAGGATGCTGATCTTGTTCCGAAGGAGGTCATGTCCTCCTCTGCCGAAGACGACATGGACAAGCCGCCTGTGATTGCAGTGGCTGCGGCGACGGTAAGTTGATCCCAGCGACAATCGCGAGAACGCTGCAAGCACCGGGCATCTGTGCTATCCGCCTTTGTTCTGCGTGAGGACCTGATGCTTTCGTCCGTTTTCGATTCTATCCGCAAGTTCATGCCGCCGATCCATCGCGAGGGGTATCCCTTCATCGCGATTGCGTTCGTTGCAGCGCTTCTTCTGATGCTGCTGTGGGAACCACTCGGCTGGGTCGGCCTGATCCTGACCGTGTACGTCACCTACTTCTTCCGCGATCCCATCAGGGTCGTTCCGACGGACGAGCGACTTGTTCTTTCACCCGCCGACGGCTTGGTGACGGCGGTAGACCTGGCGGTGCCGCCGCCAGAGTTGAACATGGGCGTCGAGCCGCGCCGGCGCATCTCGATCTTCCTTTCGGTGTTCAACGTGCATGTGAATCGCGTGCCGGTCGGCGGCACGATTGCCCGGGTGGTCTACACGCCGGGCAAGTTCCTCAACGCCGATCTCGACAAGGCCAGCGTCGACAATGAGCGCAACTCGCTTGTCATCGACAGCACCTACGCGCAGGTGGCGGTGGTGCAGATCGCCGGTCTCATCGCGCGCCGCATCGTCTGCTGGGTCGGCGAGGGCGATGTTGCGCTGCCTGGCTCCCGCTTCGGGCTGATCCGCTTCGGGTCCCGTCTTGACGTGTACATTCCAGTGGAGAGCACGACGCAGGTGGCCGTGGGGCAAACCGCCGTGGGTGGAGAAACCGTTCTGGCGCAGCTCGTCGGCGGCTACAGCCAGACCGTGTTCCGCTCCGAATGAGCGGGCCTGCCCCGCACGAGGAGGATGCGATGTCCGGTGTGTTTCCGCCATTCGAGCCGGATGAGGATCAGCGCAAGCCGCGCAGCATCGGGCCTGTGCCGATTCGGGTCCTGATTCCGAACCTCATCACCCTGCTGGCGATCTGCATTGGTCTCACCGCCATCCGCATGGGCATCGAAGGCCGCATGGAACTAGCGGTGTGCGCTGTCGTGGCCGCCGCAATTCTGGACGCGCTTGATGGTCGTCTCGCGAGGCTCCTGAAAGGGACCTCACGGTTCGGCGCCGAGCTCGACAGCCTTTGCGACTTCGTGAACTTCGGCGTCGTGCCCGCCATCCTGCTCTACATCTGGACGCTGCATGACCTGAAGTCGATCGGCTGGGCCGGAGCCATCGTGTTCGCCGTGGCGGCGGCGCTGCGCCTGGCTCGATTCAACGTCGCGCTCGATGCACCCAAGCCGGCGTTCACCCAGGACTTCTTCGTCGGTGTTCCGGCACCCATGGGCGCCATTCTCGTCATGCTGCCCATTTATCTTGGGCATCTTGGTTCGCTGGACCTGCCCGTCGTCAGCGCCACTGTTTCCTTGATCTTCTGCGTCGTGGTGGCGCTGCTTATGGTGAGCCAGCTTCCTACCTGGTCGTTCAAGAAATCGACGGCACGGGTGAGGCGCGACATGGTTGCCCCTGTTTTCGTGTGCGTCGTTCTGCTGACGGCAATCCTCGTCAGCTACACCTTCGAGATGCTGAGCGTCGTCGCGATCCTCTACCTGGCTGCCATTCCATGGGCCTTCGTGAGCTATCGCCGCCTGTCGCGCGAGCATACGGCCTCAACGAAGGCGGAAGTGCCGGCGCCGGACACTGCGTCCAGCGCCTGAGCAGGTTACTCAGCGGCCTCGGCGAGGCGAGGCCGCTCCGGCGTCGAGGTTGTGGGCTCGGCATCCATGTCTTCGGTCGGCCCGATGAAACGTCCGAGAATGCGGGCGGTGAACCGGCCGAGATCGTCCATTATCGTGTAGAAGCTCGGCACGAAGACCAGCGAGAGCAGGGTAGACGCCGCCAGACCGCCGATCACCGCAATGGCCATCGGCGCGCGGAACTCGCCGCCTTCTCCGATGCCCAGGGCGGAGGGGATCATACCCGCGATCATCGCGATGGTGGTCATGACAATCGGGCGGGCACGCTTCCGCCCGGCATCGATGATGGCATCGTCACGCTCTGCACCGTGACGTTCCGCCTCGACGGCAAAATCCACCAGCATGATGGCGTTCTTGGTCACGATACCCATCAGCATCAGGATGCCGATGACGACAGGCATCGAGATCGAATTGCCGGTTAGAACGAGGCCGATAATCACGCCGCCCAGCGCGAGGGGTAGCGAGGCTAGGATCGTGAACGGCTGGAACACGCCGCCGAACAACAGAACGAGCACGCCCAGCACCAGCATGATGCCCGTGCCCATGGCGACCGCGAAGCCGCCGAACACCTCGTTCATGATCTCGGCGTCGGCACCTTGAACGATCTGCACGCCTCGAGGCAACTGACCGGCTTCCGGCAGCGCCAACACTGCGCTCACAGCGTCGCCGAGTTGCATGCCGCCGGTGAGGTCGGCTCCCAGCGTGATGCGCCGTTGGCGGTCGTATCGGTCGATGGAGGAGGGACCCTCGCCGAAGGAGACCTGAGCTACGGCACCAAGCGGCACCGAAGCGCCGTTGCCGATTGGGATTGCCAGCGATTGCAGGATGCCAGCATCCGCACGCGCGCTCTCCCGCAATTGCACTCGGATCGGCACGAGGCGCTCGCCGGTGTTCAGTTTCGGCAGGTTCGCATCCACGTCGCCGATGGTCGCGACGCGGATGGTCTCTGAGATGACGTCCGTGGTCAGACCGAAATCCGCGGCACGGTCCAATTGCGGCGCAACCAGCAATTCCGGGCGCGGAAGGCCCGTGCCGGGGGCCACATTGATGAAGTTGGGGATGCGACGCATCCCGGCCTCCAGCATGGCCGCACCCTGCTGCACGCCTTCAGCGGTCGGTCCCATCACGGTGATGGACAGTTCGCGCTCACCTCGCTCGTTGACGTACCAGGCGCGGACGTCCGGAACATCAGCGACAACGCGGGAGACAACGGCCTCAAGGTCTTTCTGGCTCCGGTCGCGCTCGTTCTTGGGCGTCAGGCGGATGATCATCGCGCCCTTTCGCACGTCCAGAGAGCCGGTCGGAGTCGTGCCGCCCATGACGAAGACAGAAGCGACCTCGGGGAGTTCGCGCAGTTTGCCGGCGATCAGGTTGGTCGCGGCACGGGTGTCTTCGAGACGCGAACCCGGTGCGAGTTCGGCGGTGACGACGATCCTGGAGGAATCCTCATTCGGCATAAGCCCCGTAGGCAGAAGGCTGGCGCTCCAGATCGACACCGCAAACAGCGCGAGCCCTCCGATAAGCGTCAGCCAGCGGTGGCGGATCGTGGTGCGCAGCGAGGCCGTATAGAGCCGCATCAGCCTGCCATCACGCTCTTCCACATGAGCATGGGGCCGCAGCAGATAGGCCGCCATAAGTGGCGTGATCAGCCTGGCTACGAGCAGCGAGATCAGCACGGCCGCCGCGACGGTCAGCCCGAACTGCTTGAAGTACTGGCCCGCGATGCCGCCCATGAAGCTGACGGGAGCGAACACGGCAACGATGGTGAAGGTGATGGCAATGACGGCGAGACCGATCTCGTCCGCCGCTTCCATGGACGCCCGGTATGGCGATTTTCCCATGCGCATGTGGCGCACGATGTTCTCGATCTCGACGATCGCGTCATCCACAAGGATGCCGGTCACGAGGGTCAGCGCCAGCAGGCTGATAAGGTTGAGGGAGAACCCCATCATGTCGATGATGAAGAAAGTCGGGATTACGGAGAGCGGCAGCGCGACGGCTGCGATGAACGTCGCGCGCCCGTCCCGCAGGAACAGGAACACCACCACGATGGCCAAGGCTGCGCCCTCGAGCAGCGTGTGCATGGCCGATTCGTAATTGCCCTCCGTATAAGCAACCGAGTCGTCGATCTTGGAGAAGGTCACCGACGGGTTGGCCGCCTGCATCTGCTCCAGCTTCGCGTCCACCTCGCGCGCGACCTCGACGTCGCTGGCTCCCTTGCTCCGATAGACGCTGAGCGACACCACGGGCTGGCCGTTGAGGCTTGCAAAGGAGCGGGGATCCTCTGCTGCATCGCGCACCTCTCCCAATTCGGTCAGCCGGATCTGCCGCCCGTTAGCAAGCGAGATCTTGAGGTTGGCCAAGGCTTCGGCGGTACGTGCACCCGCCAGTGTCCTGATCGTCTGTTCCTGCCCGCCGATCTCGCCTCGACCACCGGCAAGATCCGTGTTCAGCGCCCGCACCTGACGGTTCACGTCGGCCGCGGTGACGCCCAGCGCTGCGAGACGGTCCGGATCCAGTTCCACCCGGATTTCACGGTTCACACCGCCGATGCGCTCAACGCGCCCGACGCCAGCCAGACCCTGAACCTGCCGCCTCACGACATCGTCGACATGCCATGAGAGCGCTTCGAGCGTCATCGCCGGCGAGGACGCGGCGTAGGAGACGATTGATTGGCCTTCGACGTCGATGCGCTCGACCACCGGCTCTTCGATCGTACGCGGCAGGTCCGCACGGATCTTGGCGATGGCATCCTTCACGTCGTTGACGGCACGGTCCGTGTCGGTGCCGAGATGGAACTCGATCATCGTTGCGGACATGCTGTCCGAGACGGTCGAGGTCACATGCTTGACGCCCGTGATGTTGGCGACTGCGTCCTCGATCTGCTTGGTGACCTGAGCCTCAAGCTCTGATGGCGCGGCACCCGCTTCGACCACCTGGATCGAGACGATCGGCACGTCGATGTTCGGAAAGCGGGTGACCGGCAGTTTTTCAAAAGCAAACAGCCCCAGCACCGTCAGAACGACGAAAAGCACCAGGCCCGGTATAGGGTTGCGGATCGACCAGGCGGATATGTTCATCCTCACTTCGACGAACCTTCCGTGGGATTCACTTCGACCGGGGTGACGCGATCTCCATCACGCAGGAAGGATCCGGCGCGCGCGACGATGCGCTCACCTTCCTGCAATCCCGACGAGATCTCGATGCGCATAGGTGCCCGGAGCCCTGTTTCGATGATCTTGGTGGCGACGATGTTGTCATCACCCAGCGCCTGCACTGTGTTGCGGCCGTTTGCGAAGGTGACCGAGGATATGGGCAGGCTGATGGTGGTCCTGCGGCCGATCTCCACTACGCCTGAGCCAAACGAGCCGACATTGGCGGCGGATCCTTTCGGCAGCGAGATCATGACCCGTCCCAACCGGGTTACCGGATCGACGCGCGGGGAAATCAGGCGCACGGTTCCTTCGAGCGGCTGCTGGGAGCCCGCCGGGAGAACGCGCGCCGTCTGCCCCGGCCGCAACTTGGCAAGAACGGAGTCGATGACTTCGGCCTGCAGTTCGACCTCACCGTTCTCGATGATGCGGAACGCGGGATCCGCCACGAGCGAGGCAATACCGCCGAGCTTCAGATTGCGCTGGCTGACGAGGCCTGCCGCCGGCGCGCGTATATCCGTGCGTGCCATTCGCACATCCACCAGCTGCTTCTGGGCTTCTGCGACCTTGAGGTTCTGACGGGCAGCGTTCAGCCGCGCTTCGGCTACCTGCGAGGTGGATAGGCTTTGTTCCAACTGCTGCGCACTTGCCGTTCCTGTCTTCCGAAGGGAACTGATGCGCCGCAGTGCCTGGGACGTTTCCAGCACGGAGGCCTCAGCCTCGGCGATCTGTGCGCGAGCTTGAGCTATGGAGGCAAACGCCTGCGCGCTCTCCGCTTCGAGCGCACTTCGGGACAGGCGGGCAAGTACCTGGTCCTTGGCGACAATGTCGCCTTCCTCGACCAGAACTTCCGTCACGGCCAGACCGTCAATCTGGGGAGCCACCAAGACTTCTTCTCGCGCGGTGATGGTGCCGGACACATGCACTTCTTCGGCGATATCTCCGCGCTCGGCACGAACGATGGTGACGCTCGGCGCCGGGGCAGCGGCGCTTTGCTCCGGCTCAGCGGCGGCGGCGGAAAGTGTTGCAAGGCCCATGATCAGCGCGAGAGCGGGCACGAAGGAGGGGAGGATCATGCGTCAGCTCCTGAAGTGCAGGATGGGCAGACTTCGTATGTTCCACCCGGCTCGGCGCTGCCCGCCATGGCAGCGAGTTCCGCGCCTTTGGCTTCCAGAAACGCGATGTCGCTGCGGAAATGGTGGATGCCCCAGGCGACCAGCCACGAGATAGGCGCACGCGTATCGGTGCTCGCGATCGCTTCCAGCTCGGCCAATTCCGCACGCTGATCGTTCAACCGAACCTCGATGGCCCGTTCGAGAACCTGGGCGGGCAGGAACGGCGCACAGAGGGCAAGAAGAGCGAAGGCCGAGCGGAACACGTCGGGCTCGGGAGGCGCGCTGAGCGCTTCCATAAAGGCTTGGCGTCCACTCTCGGTCAGCGAGTAGACCTTGCGAAGCGGCTTGCCCGCCTGGCCTTCCTGCCGGAACAGAACGAGGCCCTCCTGCTCGAGCTTGGCAAGCGTCGGATAGATGGAGCCGAAGCTTGCATCGAAGAAGCGGGAAAACGGGCCCTCCGTCCATCGCTTCTTGAGGTCGTAGCCCGAGGCTTCACCATGCGCGAGCAGCGCGAGGCAGGCAGTGCGGATGTTCATGACGCCTACATACTATATCAACCCCACATATATCAATTCGATATATGTGGGGAGAAGCCGGGGCGTGCAGATCCGCAAAGATGCCGTGCAAAGCAGGGGCTATCACCGACCGCAGCGAACCTCCACCTTTCCTGATGAACCGGCACTGGCCGGTGAGGAATGAAGCGATGTCTCTTGAACTGCATGGCCTGCATCACCTGACCGCCGTCAGCGCGCGACCAGCCGAAAACCTCGACTTCTACACGCGCCTCCTCGGAATGCGCCTTGTCAAGAAGACGGTGAACCAGGACGACGTGACGGCCTACCACCTGTTCTATGCCGACGGGCTGGCCAGTCCCGGCACGGACCTGACCTTCTTCGACTTCCCCGTCGGGCCGGAAAAACGCGGCACCGGAGCCATCACCCACACGGGGCTGCGGATCGCAGGCGGCGAGAGCCTGTCGTTCTGGCGGGAGCGGCTCGAGGCGAGGGGGCTTTCAGTTCAGGAGGTCGATCAGGCGGGACGTCGGGCGCTGCGCTTCGATGATGGCGAGGGCCAGAGGCTCATGCTGGTGGATGATGGCGCCTATGCCGATGCCCATCCCTGGGATCGGAGCCCTGTCGACGCTGCGCATCAGATCCGCGGGCTCGGCCCGATCACGATCAGCGTTCCCGATCTCGCGCGCACCGAGCCGCTTCTGACGCAGGTCATGAACATGCGTTCGACCGGCAGTTACGCACATCCGGACAGCCCTGAGCACAGGGTTCATGTGTTCGAGATGGGGAAAGGGGGTGCAGGTGCGGAGCTTCATGTCGCCGTCCAGCCAGACCTTCCGGCCACCCGGCCAGGTGCCGGCGGCGTGCACCACGTTGCGTTCAACGTGGGCGGGCATGAACAGTTGACGGACTGGGCAAAGCGGATCGCGTCCACAAGGCTGCCGAACTCCGGCGAGGTGGAACGCTATTACTTCCGCTCGTTCTACTTCAGGGAGCCGAGCGGCATCCTGTTCGAACTGGCGACGGAAGGCCCGGGATTTGCGGTTGATGAACCGCTGGAGACCCTTGGAGAGAGGCTGGCCTTGCCGCCATTCCTTGAGCCGCGCCGTGCAGAGATCGAAGCCGGCTTGAAGCCTCTCTTACCGCCGGGTCAGTTATCGGAGGCGTCGTAAGCCGGAACGAAGACGCCGAGCGCCTGAAGCTGCGCCTCCGCAGATTTCAGGCGTTCGAGCACCGCATCGCCGCCGCGCGCGACGATCACGTCGAGCAACTGCTCGGCTATAGCCCATGCGGAAACCAGTGATGGAAAGAAGCTGGGACCTTCGGTCGAGAATGTCAGCACGATTTTCGCCTCCCGGGCGAACGGCGCCAGAGGGCTGTCCGTGATGGCGATCACGGTTGCGCCACGTCGCGCCGCATGCTCGGCCACGATCACGCTTTCTCGGGAATACGGCCGGAAGCCCATCACGACGACGACGTCCTCCTCGTCCACCGCGCGCAGCTCCGCTTCAAGGCCGCCCCCCATTCCAGACAGCAGCACCACGTCCGGTCTGAAGAGGCGATAAACATAGGCAAAAGCATGAGCAGGACCGAAGCAGGCGCGGAAGCCGGCAACGAAGACATTCGGGGCGCGCTCGAAAGCTTCGGCCGCGGCAGCGAATGTCGGCGTGTCGTTGAGGCCTTGCGTGGCTTCTAGCGTCTTCAAGTGGCTGAGATGGACCTCCCGCGGGTCAACCTCCGCCAGTCGTTTCGCGCGATCCGAGTAAAGGGCCGGCGCAACACGCATGCGCTCGACAAACGGTTCCTTGAAGTCCTCCCAGGCCGAGAAACCCAAGGTGCGGGCCAGCCGAACAAAAGTGACCGGCTGGACGCCGGCATGTGCCGCGAGCGTCCTCATGGACACGATGGCCACGTCCTCCGGCCGCTTCAGCACGAAGGCCGCCGCAATTCGCTGCTGAGGACTTAGGTCCACGAAACGTGAGCGTATTCGATCAACGAGGCTGGAAAAGCTGTCGGCCATGCACGCCGTTATCAGCCTTGATGCAGAAAATGCAACGAGTGTTGCACTGGATGATGAAGACGGACGCGGGCATGCCCAACCTGCCTAGCCGTTGCACCTGCCGTCGGCATCCGATCAGGCGACGGCGATCGACGCGGCCTTGGGTTTTCGCCAGCATCTAAGTCCGCCTTTTTAAGGCCTGCATTCCCCGCGCCTGTAACGAAGTCGCCGAAGATAGGGTGAGGCTGATTACAGGCAGCATCAACGCCCGCGTGAGGTTCACGGTCTCTGCGCTAAACGATTTTCGATGATCGTGATGGGGATCGGCATTCCCTGCTGAGCAGATTTGGCTGATCTAATGCCGGCCGGGTTGAGATGGACCACCGACGTTCAGCACAGAGAATATATGTAATTCATCGTACTTAATATATAAGCTGCGTAGACATACCGATTGACAGAGGCAGGGGCATGAGGATCCTAATCAACATATCTTCTTCGTGACTGTGGGGCATTAAACATGACGAGTAGGACTTTTTCCGCGATCGCTGCCGTCGGCCTGTTGTTCACCGTACCGGCGGCCGCAGCGGACTCCCTTGTCACCGCTGACTGGCTTCAGAAGAACATCGACAATCCAAAGGTGCGGATTTTCGAGGTCAGCGTGGATGCGGGCATCTATGAGCGCGGCCATATCCCTGGCGCCACCAATATCCGCTGGCACTCAGATCTGGTCGATCCTGTCCGCCGCGACATCGCCAGCAAGGAGAGCTTGCAGAAGCTGCTGCAGGAAGCAGGCATCGACGAGGACACGACGGTCGTCCTCTACGGCGATAACAACAACTGGTTTGCGGCTTGGGGAGCCTGGGTCTTCGACGTCTACGGCCTCGATGTGAAGCTGCTCGACGGCGGCCGCAAATATTGGGAAGCCCAGAACCTGCCGCTCGACAGCCGGGTGCCGACCTACACCGCGACAAGCCTCACGCTCAAGGATGCGGACACCTCGATTCGCGCCCGCTTCCAGGATGTCGTGAACGTCGCAGCCTCCGCGGCGCCAGGCACGCAGCTGGTCGATATCCGCAGCCCCAAGGAATATTCCGGCGAGATCGTTGCGCCTGAAGGTTTCAAGGAATTGGCGGTCCGGGCCGGCCACATTCCGGGTGCGAAGAACTTCCCATGGGCCAAAGCGGTGAAGGAAGACGGCACCTTCAAGTCCAAGGACGACCTGCAGAAAGCTTTTGCCGAGATCGGCATCGACGGCTCCAAGCCCATCATTACCTATTGCCGTATCGGCGAGCGCTCCAGCCATACGTGGTTCGCGCTGACCAAGATCCTGGGCTACGACGTCAAGAACTATGACGGCTCATGGACCGAGTACGGCAACGCTGTCGGCGTGCCGGTGACGAATCTTGCGGGCACTGTCTGGCAGGGCAAGTAGTACTCACTGCTTCTCACTCCCAACACTTGGGCGCGCTCTGGCGCGCCCTTTTTCCGTTTTACGACGAGTATTGCATGAGCCGGACCTTCTCGACCGCCCTTGCCATCGTGGTGCTGGGCTGCGCCGCCCTTGGTGCCTATCTCGCTGGCGCGCTTGGCGGCAATCGGAACCTGCCGTTCGCGCTACTTACCGGTACGGCGTTGGGCATCGTGCTTCAACGATCGCGCTTCTGCTTCCTTTGCAATATTCGCGACTTCGTCCTTCATCGGGATGGGGGCGGAGTGCTCGCCATTTTCGTTGCGCTGGCTGCCGGAGCCGTAGGCTACTTCGTGGTGTTCGGGTCGTGGATGCCCGTCCCCACCGCCGATCGCTTGCCGCCGGATGCGCATATCGGCCCGGTAAGCCCCGCTCTGGCGCTCGGCTCCTTCGTCTTCGGCATCGGCATGGTTGTCGCCGGCTCGTGCATCTCCGCGCACATCTACCGGCTGGGCGAGGGCTCCCCGACATCGCCATTCGCGCTTCTCGGCGCCTTTATCGGCTTCGCTCTTGGCTTTCAAACCTGGAACACCCTGTTCATGGCCGATCTCGCGAAGGGACCGGTCATCTGGCTTCCGCATCTTCTCGGCTATGCCGGAGCGCTGGCCGCCACCTTGGGCGCCCTCAGCCTTC
Organism: Terrihabitans rhizophilus; assembly: GCF_033898525.1. NCBI lineage: Bacteria > Pseudomonadati > Pseudomonadota > Alphaproteobacteria > Hyphomicrobiales > Terrihabitans > Terrihabitans rhizophilus. The sequence continues at coordinate 118,177 of NZ_JAXAFJ010000006.1, forward strand.
TCGTCATCGCAGTCCTGTGGCGCTCTAGGCCGCTTCCACGAGGCGGCGAGATCTCCGCTGCGCGTGCCATCTTCATCGAGCGTTGGCCTCCGGTGACGGCTGGCCTGCTGGTCGGCGCCATCGGCACCTTTGCGTATCTTCGGTTTGCCCCTCTGGGCGTCACGTCGCAGATCGGCAGCGGCGCGCGCAGCGTCTCGGGAGCCTTCGGCCTTCTGCCGGAGACGCTGTACGGCCTCGACACGTTTCGCGGCTGTGCCACGGCGATCCAGCAATTTTGGCTCACAGCCAACGGCCATCTCGTGCTCGGCATCGTGCTCGGCAGCTTTGCCTCGGCTCTCGTGGCCGGGCAGTTCAAGCCGTCCTGGCCAACCGGCTGGCAGGTGTGGAACGGCCTTTCAGGCGGCGTGCTGATGGGGTGGGGTGCCATGACGGCCTTAGGCTGCACGGTGGGTTTGCTGCTCTCCGGCATTCAGGCGGCAGCGCTGGCAGGCTGGATTTTCCTGCTGTTCTGCACGCTGGGGGTTCTCTTGGGCCTCAAGCTGAAAGTGTACCTCGCCAAGTGAGGTCGTAAATTTTAGAACAAGCATGGCGAATTACCGAATGGTCAGCCACGGGTCAGTTCGAGCTTAAAGGAAGAGGTCGTCGCAGGCCCGCCATAGCTTCAAAGCAGCAGCTTGGCTGCTTCCGCGCAAGTGTTGGATTATGAGGGGAAGGCCCGCCGGAATACTCGATCGCCAGAGTAAGGCGACATATGTCGGTGCCGACGTTCTGCGCTCGCGAAATGACAGCACGATCTAGCAATCGCGGCTGCGGCTATGCTGAACCGGGAGAGCTCTCTGCAGCGACGAGCTCGGTGGCGGTTGGCTGGGGAACTAGGATTCGAACCTAGATTAACGGAGTCAGAGTCCGCTGTTCTACCGTTGAACTATTCCCCAACGGGCTCACGCTGCACCGGGCAGGCGGCGCGCGCTGACGGGAGGGGACATAGCGGCCAAGCGGATGGTTTGCAAGCCCGAAAGCCGGCACCACAATGTCCGCGTCAGCGCAGGGAACGACCCTCACATGCGTTGAAGCCCGTGTTCACAGTGGTTTCCTCGCGAAGCTGTGTCACATCCGTTCACCCGCATCGGCTATGGTTCCGATGAAACGCTTGGGATCCTCGCATGCAGAAGACAATGATCGCGATCGCCGGCATGCTGCTTGCCGTCGTGACGGTCTACGGCGTGCTGAAATGGCAGGACGGAGACCTGCCATGGTCCCAGGCTTCCGCGAGCCCTGCGCAGGAGCAGAATGCTCCGCGCCGCGCCGCGCCGGTGGAGGTCGCCTTGTCGAAGGCAGGCGTGGCGCGCACCGAGTTGAACTCCATCGGCACGCTGGTGTCGGACGAGTCGGTTGCCATCGCGTCCGAGGTGGCGGGACGGATTTCCGAGATTCTCTTCAAAGAAGGCCAGCCCGTCAAAGCGGGTCAGGTTTTGGTCAAGCTCGATGACGCGTTTGCGCGTGCCGACCTTGCAACCGCGGATGCGGCCTTCGATCTTGCGCAATCCAATCTGCAACGTGCCACTTCGCTGTCACGCAGCGGCGCGGGTACTGGCCGAGCGCTCGACGAGGCGCAGGCGGCCAGGGCCTCCGCGCAGGCGCAGCGCGAGCTTGCACGCGTGCGGCTTGATAAGATGGAGATCAGGGCTCCGTTCGCCGGTGTGGTGGGCTTGCGGACAGTCTCCGAAGGGGCCTACGCCCAGATTGGGCAGACCCTTGTCAATCTGGAGAAGATCGACACGCTTAAGCTCGATTTCCGTCTCCCCGAGGTCAATCTCCAAGATGTGGCTGTCGGGATGACCGTCACGGTAACCGCCGATGCCTTTCCCGGAGAGAAGTTCACCGGCAGCATCTTCGCCATCGACCCGCTCGTGGACGTGAATGGCCGGGCGGTCCGGATCCGCGCTCGCCTCGACAATGTCGGGGCACGCCTGCGGCCAGGCCTTTTCGCGAGAGTGACGGTGCAGGGGAAGGACAGGGGACAGGTCGTGATGGTGCCGGAAGGTGCCGTCGTCCCCCGGGGGCAGGAGACATTCGTCTACCGCGTCGCGGACGGGCAGGCGCAGGAAACGCGGGTGAAGCTCGGGCGTCGGATGGCGGGCTCCGTCGAGGTCGTCGAGGGTTTGGCCGCCGACACGCAGATCGTGACTGCGGGGCAGGGGCGGCTGCGGAACGGTGCCTCTGTCGAAGTCGTCAGCAGCGCCGGGCCCGTCTGACCCATGGGGATCTCGGAGCTCTGCATTCGCCGTCCCGTCTTCGCGACGGTGATGAGCCTTTTGATGCTCTTGCTGGGCGTGGTCTCCTATGACCGCCTGACGGTGCGCGAATATCCGAATATCGACGAGCCCGTGGTTTCGGTGCAGACCTCCTATACGGGCGCGTCCGCGGAAATCGTCGAGACACAGGTCACACAGGTTCTGGAAGGCTCGATCGCCGGCATTGCCGGGATCGACACGATCGAATCGCAGAGCCGGTCGGAGACCAGTCGCATCACGGTGAGGTTCACCCTCGATGTCGATCCGGACGTGGCGGCCAGCGACGTGCGAGACCGCGTCTCGCGCGTGCGGCGCAATCTTCCCGATGAAGTCGATGAGCCGACGGTCGCCAAGGTCGAGGCCGACGCCCAGGCCGTTCTCTTCATGTCTTTCACCAGCGACCGCGCTAGCCCTCTTGAGATATCGGACTACGTGGATCGCTTCGTCGTCGACCGCCTGAAGAACATGACGGGCGTGGCCGATGTGCAGATCTATGGCGAGCGGCGATACGCCATGCGCATCTGGATCGATCGCGAGCGTCTCGCCGCATACGACCTGACCGTTCAGGACGTGGAGGCGGCGCTTCGCGCTCAGAACGTCGAGATACCTTCCGGGCGTATCGAGAGCTCGGACCGCGAATTCAACGTGCTGTCGCGAACGGGCCTGACCTCGCCCGCGCAGTTCGATGAAATCGTCCTCAAGCTTGCCGGCGGTTACCAGGTTAAGTTGCGCGATGTGGCCAAGGTTGAGCTTGGCCCGCGGGATGAGCGCCGCGTCAGCCAGTTGAACGGCCAGAATGCGATCACCGTCGGCATCATCAAGCAGGCTACGGCGAACCCGCTCGATGTCTCCAATGCCGCGCAGCAGATCCTGCCCGACCTTCAGGCAAGCCTTCCGGAGGGCATGAACGCACAGGTCGGCTACGACAGCGCCGTCTTCATCGACCGCTCCATCAGCGCGGTCTTCCACACCATCGGCGAAGCCGTCCTGCTCGTGGTGCTGGTGATCTTCTTCTTCCTGAGGTCGATCCGCGCGGCGATCATCCCCATCGTCACGATCCCCGTCTCCCTGATCACGTCCTTTGCGATCATGTATGCGATGGGTTTCTCCATTAACACGCTCACGCTGCTGGCAATGGTCCTGGCCATTGGTCTCGTTGTCGACGACGCCATCGTGGTGCTGGAGAATGTCTACCGCTACGTGGAAGACGGGATGAAACCCTTCGACGCTGCGATGAAGGGCTCGCGGGAGATCTTCTTCGCGGTCGTCGCCATGACGATAACGCTTGCGGCCGTCTACGCGCCCATTGCGTTCGCCGAAGGGCGCACTGGCCGGCTGTTCCTTGAGTTTGCGTTGACGCTTGCGGGCGCCGTGCTCGTGTCAGGCTTCGTGGCCCTCACGCTAACGCCGATGATGTGCTCGAAGCTGCTGAAGCACCAGACGCAGCATGGCCGGCTGTTCATGCTTCTGGAGCGCGGCTTCGATGCCATGACGGCGGGCTATGCAAGGGTGCTGAGGCTCTCGCTCGCAGTGCGTCCGCTGGTGATCATCCTGGCCTTGGGCGTGGCCGGGGCGAGCGGCTACTTCTTCACCCAGCTTTCGTCGGAGACGGCTCCGGTTGAGGACCGGGGGCTGATGCGCCTGTTCGGGCGCGCGCCCGAAGGCGCGACGATCGATTACACCAGGCGCTACGCCAATCAGGTGGGGGAGGTGCTCGCGGGCGTTCCGGAAATGCGGTTCTACACCGTGAACACCGGGTCGCCCGAGGTCACCAACATGTCCGGCATCGGGCTGCTGAAGGACTGGGAAGACAGGTCGCGCAAGCAACAGGAGATCAGTGCCGAGGTTCAGCGCAAGCTTGGCCGTATCGCGGGTGTTCAGGCCTTCGCATCCAATCCGCCATCCCTGGGTGGCAGCGGCGGTCTTGGCGGCAAACCGGTCAACTTCGTGATCCAGAGTTCGGGAACATTCGAAGACCTGCGGGTGATGGCCGACAAGCTGGTGGATCAGCTGTCGGAGTCCTCCGTGCTGGAGAACGTCGAGAGCGATCTTGTGTTGAACAAGCCGGAGTTCGAGATCGTCCTCGACCGGCAGAAGGTGGCCGACCTCGGGATCGACGTCTCCACTGCAGGTCGCACATTGGAGTCGCTGCTCGGCGGACGCCAAGTCACCCGGTTTGAACGCGAGGGCGAGCAATACGACGTTGTCGTCCAACTGGCTGGCGAAGACCGGGCCTCGCCGGAGAACCTTTCCACCATCTACCTGCGCTCCGCGGGCGGTGACATGGTGCAGCTGTCGAATATCGTGAAAGTCGAGGAGTCTGTGGCCCCCCGCGAGCTCCGGCGCTTCAACCAGCTCAGGGCAGCGACTCTGTCCGCAAATGTGGCGCCGGGCTTCACCCTGGGTGACGCGCTTGCCGAGGTTGAGCGCGCGGCGGCCGGCGCATTGCCGGCCAATATCCAGACCGACTATGCGGGGCAAAGCCGCGAATACCAGCAGAGCAGTCAAAGTCTGGCTTTGGTTTTCGTCCTCGCAATCGCCTTCATCTACCTCGTGCTGGCCGCGCAATTCGAGAGCTTCATCGACCCCTTCATCATCCTCCTGACGGTGCCCCTCTCGATCACGGGCGCGCTGGGCGCGCTGTACCTTACCGGTGGGACGTTGAACGTCTATTCGCAGATCGGCCTCGTGACCCTTGTGGGACTGATCACAAAGCACGGCATCCTGATCGTGGAATTCGCCAATCAGCGGCAGGAGGCGGGCATCCCCCGCCTGGAGGCGGTGGTCGAAGCAGCGGCGATGAGGCTGCGGCCTATTCTGATGACCACGGGTGCCATGGTGCTTGGCGCCATACCGCTTGCGCTTGCCTCCGGCGCTGGCGCGGAGAGCCGCCAGCAGATCGGCTGGGTCATTGTCGGCGGGATGTCCCTGGGAACGCTGCTCACGCTGTTCGTCGTACCGGTGGCGTATTCGCTGATCGCCCGACAGCACCGAGACGCAGCGGTGCATGGCGCGTTACCGGGCCATGCTGCGCCTGCGGAGTAGGCATCGGCCTAAGGATTAAGCGTCCACCACTCCTGATCGTGACGCTTTGGCAACACCTACCCCCCAATGCGGCAACAGAGCGGCGGTTTGACGGCCAGAACCGTTGCGGCGCACCCCTGTCATAGTCAATGTCGAACTCACGACGAGGGCAAAGCTCCAGGTCGCTCGCGGGAACGTAAGAACCGGCGGGAACGGGGGGAGGCTCAGGCAGAACGCCAGGGTGTCCCAGAGGGTCTCGAAACTTTTGGAGAACAAAATGAAGACGGTGAAAACCCTTCTTCTCGGTACCGCGGCGGGTTTTGCTGCTTTCACCGGGGCACAGGCAGCTGACCTTCCGATGGCAGAGCCGGTTGAGTACGTGAAGGTTTGCTCCACCTATGGTGAGGGCTTCTTCTACATTCCGGGCACAGACACCTGCCTGCAGATTTCCGGCTACGTTCGTTTTGATTCGGTATTCAACGCCAATGGCGATGATGGCGATGATGACGGCTTTCTCGGCGGAGATGACTCGAACGACTTCCTGACGAACGCTCGTGGCACGATCGCCGTCGATGCCCGTTCGGAAACTGAATGGGGTACGCTTCGTTCGTACATCGAATATGAAGGCAATACCGGTTCGATCGAGGCGGATGTCTATGACGACGCTGGCAACTCGATCGCGCTCGAAGCAGCGTTCGTTCAGTTCGCCGGCTTCACCGCTGGTAAGGCCTCTTCGTTCTACGACTTCGTGAACGCGGCGACCGTTGCCGACTTCTTCTCCGCTGAGACGGTCAACACCTTCGCTTATACCGCTTCGTTCGGCTCGGGCTTCGCAGCCACGATCGGCATCGAAGACAAGTACTTCCGCGCGCTTCCCCGCGACGTGGATCTTGATGATGGCTCCTCGGACCTGGATCAGGTGTGGCCGAATGTCATCGCTGCTATTCGTGTTGACCAGGCATGGGGTTCTGCACAGATCTCGGCCGCTGTTCAGGACAACGAAGGTGACACCTTCGAGGGCACTGAAGACAGCGTTGGCTGGGCTGTTCAGGCCGGCGTGAAGCTCAATGCAGGCTTCCTGAGCGAGGGCTCCTATGTTTGGGCGCAGGGCGCTTACTCGGAAGGCGCGCTGTCCTACGCTGGTGCTGAAGATGTGTTCGGTAACCTGATCGACCTCAGCGTCTTTGTTCCGGACCAGTCCTTCTTCGGCGGCGAAAACAACACGATGTGGCAGGTCGGCGGCGGCGTCACCTTCCAGGCCACGAAGACTGTTGCTTTCAACGGTGCGGCTACCCTCAGCAATGTTGAGTTCGCTGGCGGTGGTGAGTTCGACTTCATCCTCGCAGAAGCCAACGTGTTCTGGACTCCGGTCAAGAACCTCGACCTCGGCTTGGCTGTAATCTACGGCACGATCGACGGTGACATCGCGGCCTTCGACGAAGACGGCGACACGGTAGACGCTGACGACCTCTCGGTTGTTGCCCGCGTTCAGCGCAGCTTCTGATAAGGTTTGAGCCCGGCTTGCCGGGCTCATTCTCCTGAACTAAAAAAGCCCCGGAGCGTTTGCTCCGGGGCTTTTTCTTGTTCTGATTTGGGGTGATTGTCTCAGCCGCGTGCAGGCGCTCTATCCCTGTCCCCGGCGAAGATCCGCGTCGATGTTCTGCGGCGCCCGCACACCGAAGCGTGCGCGGTAGACCTGCACGTTCTCCATAACGCGCTGAACGTAATTGCGCGTTTCGGTGAAAGGTATCCGCTCCACCCAGTCCACCGGATCGACCGATGGGTTGCGCGGATCGCCGTAGCGCTGCACCCATTCGCGCACGCGACCGGGCCCGGCATTGTAGGCCACGAATGTGAGGATGTAGGAGCCGTCGTAGTTCGTCGCCAATTCGCCGAGATGCGCCGCGCCAAGCGTGGCGTTGAAGGTCGGCTCGTTGAGTCGCTTGGCATCGAAGGGCATGCCGACCTTGGACGCTGTCCGCCGGGCAGTCTCCGGCAGCATCTGGAGCAGGCCTTTCGCGCCGGCGCCTGACGCGGCAGACGGATGGAAGCCGCTCTCCTGCCGTGCGATGGCGTGCACGACCGAAGCCTCTATGGAAGGTCCGACCGGCTTGAACGCGGGCACACCGTTGGTGGGCCAGGACGCGGCTTCAAGCGGGAAGCCGTTCGCCACGCCGGCCTTGCCGACCGCCAGAAGGGAACGGGGATCCTTGTTCTTATCCGCGAGCTCCGCCAGAAGCGCGAGGCTTTCCGCGTCCCGCAGGTTCTCCGCTGTTTCCATGAACAGCGGTATCGCCTTGTCCCTGTTGCCAGTCGCGTAGAGCAGCCGGAGAGCGCGCGCTACTGACGAGCGGTCGAACGCCGCTCGTGCGGAAGCGGAAGGCTTCACCACGCCGACCGGAACGTTCCCGCCACCCAGACGCGCCTTGGCCAACTGCCCGTAATAGGTTGACCCATACGCCGCCGCAGACGCGAAGTAGGACTGCGCAGCGCCGCGATTGCCGGCGGCCTCTTCGGCGCGTCCCAGCCAGTAATCGGACCTGGACCGGCTGAGAGGCGTTTTGGCCGCACGGCCAGCCTGCGCGAAGTGTCTCTTTGCCGTGGCCGCATCATTCAGGAACCGCAGCGCGATCCAGCCCGAATGGAATTCGGCGTCCACGATGTCGGCCGGCCGCGTATTCGCGTGGCCCGCGGAGATACGATAGGCCATGCGGGCGTCGCCCATGTCCAGCATGTCGCGGGCGAGCCAGCGCCGCTTTTCCCACCAGGCATTGGTGTCCGCCAGCGCGGCCGGGTCACGCGTGACCTCGGTCATGATGCGGGCGGCTTCCTTATGCTTGTCCTGCCGCAGCAGGCGGTCGATCATCGCATACTGGTAGCCTGGATATTTGCGCCCCGCAGAGGGCACTGCCGCCAGCAATGCGTCTGCATCCTTGGTGCGTCGGGCGACAGCGACGCGAGCCTTGGCAACTGCCTGATACGCGCTGCTTGCGCGCGCCGCATTGCGTTGTGCCGCGGCGAGATCTTTCTCGAAGAAGAAATGCTCCGCGCGGGCGGCGTGGTCGTCCGTGTTCAGGAGACCGCCGAAGTCCGCGAGTGCCTTGCTTTCAACGGCAGGCGAGAGATCCTCGTCGCGCCATACCTCCTTGACGAGCCTCGCCGCCTCGGTGCGGGAGGAAATCCGCGCCAGCGCCAGCTTGCCCATTCCGCTCGAAGGCATGGCGCCGCCCAGGAAGGAGCGCACCGTCCCGCCGTCGATATCCTCGAGGTACAGCGCCTCCTCGGCCCGTCGGCGCGCAAGCGCCTTGCCCGGCCAATCGGGATTGTCCCGCAGAAAGGCCGAGATGGTCTGGAAACCCATCTGTCGCGATGCCGAGCGGATGCAAAGCCAGTCGAACAGCGTCACGGCTGCACGGTCACGCAACCGGCCACGCAGTTCCATCGCCGCCGCAAGCTGGCCTTTGTCGAGCAGATCGATCGCCTGCTTGATCACCGGCGCGTCGACGCCGGCAGGCGCGGAGGAGCCGCCGCCGGAAGCCGATCCGATGAGCGACGACACCGAACTGCTGGCCTGCGGCGCCGCTGCAAAGGCGTTGGACACTGCGGTCGCGGCCGCGTTGGCCGGCATGCCGGGCTGAGCAGAAGGCGAAGCGTTCCAGGGGCTGGGTGCCGGCAGAGGCATGTCCTGAGCGGACACCAAGGCGGTGCTCAGCAACAGGAAAGAGAGGCCGGCGAAAAGCGGTCTCGAGGTCACGCGGGTTCTCCGAAAGGTTACCCGATCCTCACCCGCTAACGTTTATGAAACGCTAACCCGCGCGGTAAAGGCGACCGGATAGGTGTCCTGATGCAGCGAGATGGCGGCAAAAGCATGTCGCGCTCGCCTCTCGGGGCTTCCCCGGCACGCCACATAGGATTAAACCTCGCCGGCTCTTCCCTGGAGTTTGCATTCTCATGGCTCATCGTCCCCCGTTCAAGGGGTCCTTCACGGCTCTGGTGACCCCTTTCCGAGGCGGCTCCGTGGATGAGGCCGCCTTCCGGGATCTGGTGAGCTGGCAGATTGAGGAAGGTTCTCATGGCCTGGTGCCGGTCGGCACGACGGGTGAAAGCCCGACCCTGACCCATGAGGAGCACAAGGCCGTCGTGCGCATCTGCCTCGAAGAGGCAGCCAGCCGCGTGCCGGTGATCGCCGGTGCGGGCTCCAACTCCACATCGGAGGCTGTCGATCTGGCGCGTGCGGCCGAGGAAGCCGGCGCCGATGCCGTCCTGACCGTCGTGCCCTACTACAACAAGCCCACGCAGGAGGGGCTGTACCGCCACTTCAAGGCGGTGAACGACGCAATCAACATCCCGATCATCATCTACAATATCCCGCCCCGCAGCGTGGTGGACATGTCGGTGGAGACCATGGCGCGACTGTTCGAACTTCCGAACATCGCAGGCGTCAAGGATGCGACCGGAAATATCGCGCGCGTGAGCCTTCAGCGTGCGGGCGTCGGACGGGACTTCAATCAGCTCTCCGGCGAGGACATGACGGCGCTTGCCTACAATGCTGCAGGCGGCCATGGCTGCATTTCAGTTGCTGCCAATATCGCGCCACGCCTTTGCGCAGAACTGCAGAATGCCACCTTCGCAGGTGATTACGCGCGGGCGCTGGAGATCCAGGACAGGCTGATCCCGCTTCATCATGCCATCTTCGTCGAACCCGGCGTGGCTGGAGCCAAGGCGGGTCTCAGCCTCCTGGGCAAGATCGCGGATGAGGTGCGCCTGCCGCTGGTCACCGCCACGCCTGCAGCGCGCGATGCCATACGCAACGCAATGATCCATGCAGGCGTTCTCGACGCATGAGCGCAGCGAAAGCAGATCCAGCCCGCACGATCATCGCGGACAACAGGCAGGCCCGTTACCATTACGCGATTGGAGACGTCTTCGAGGCGGGCATTGCGTTGACCGGCACGGAGGTGAAGTCTCTGCGCATCGGCAAGGCCACGCTCGGCGAGTCCTATGCCGGCGAGTATGGCGGCGATCTCTACCTCTACAACGCGTACATTCCGGAATATCTCGCCGCCAACCGCTTCAACCACGAGACCAAGCGTCCGCGCCGGCTGCTGCTGCACCGTCGCCAGATCGACAAGCTGGTCTCCGCGGTGCAGCGCGAGGGAATGACGGTTGTCCCACTCAAGCTCTACTTCAACGAGCAGGGCAGGGCGAAGGTCGAGCTCGCTCTGGCAAAGGGCAAGAAGCTGCACGACAAGCGTCAGACGGAAAAGGACCGTGACTGGGGCCGCGAGAAAGCCCGGCTGTTGCGGGACAAGGGCTAGGCAGTGGCTCTCAGGTAAACCTGCGCATTGCGGAAGACGGTGTGGAACATCTCTTCCGTGAGGCGTCCGGTGTTCGTGTTGTATCGCGAGCAGTGATAGCTGTCGAAGAGCCTGAAGCGGCCAAGGTCATGTTCTGCAGCGTGTCCGAAGGCGGCTGCCGAGGCGGGGAGGCCGAGCGCGCGCAGGATGCTGTCATGCGCAATCCGGCCCAGGGCGATCACGGCCCGTGCATCAACCAACGCGTTGAAGTCGTCGACCAGAAAGGTGCGGCACGTCGCAATCTCGGCACCCACGGGCTTGTTCTGGGGTGGCACGCACCGAACTGCGTTGATGATCCTCGCGTTCTTGAGTTCGAGCCCGTCGTCGGGGCGCTCGTCGTAGACGCCAGTCGCAAATCCGAATTGAAGGAGCGTGGCATAGAGAAGATCACCGGCCCAGTCGCCGGTGAAAGGTCTTCCCGTGCGATTGGCGCCCTGAAGTCCAGGAGCAAGGCCAACGATGAGGAGTTCCGCGTCGAGCGGCCCGAACCCGTTTACCGGCGCGTTATGCCAGGTGGGCGCCTGCTCTCGCCATTTCTCACGGAATGCGACGAGGCGTGGGCATAGCGGACAGTCGCGTGGTGCCTGCCTTGGTTCTCGCACGATCGTTGTCACGCTTCGACATCGTCCTCGACGACCGGGCCGCGTATGAAGCGTGGCAGCCGATCGGGAGCCTGGCGTTCGGCCTGTGGCCTGCCGATCCGGCCCATCAGATCCGACAGGTCGATAAATTCGTCGGCCTGCCGCCGGAGGCAGTCCGCAGCCATTGCCGGCTGCGTGGCAACGGTCGAGACCACTGTGACGCGGACCGCCTTCCGCTGCAGAGCCGCTACTAAAGCCTGGAAGTCGCCATGCCCGGAGAACAGGAAGATCTGGTCCAGCCGCCCTGCGAGCTCGAGAGCATCGACCGTGAGTTCGACGTCCATCCGGCCCTTCAGCTTGCGGCGCCCGGTGGCACAGTCGGTGTACTCCTTCAGCGGTTTGGTCACCACCGCATAGCCGTTGTAGTCGAGCCAATCGATCAACGGGCGTAGGGAAGAGTGTTCCTGATCGTCCGTGACTGCCGTGTAATAATAGGCGCGCAGCAGCGAGCCCCGAGATCCGAATTCCGTTAGCAGTTTTCGGAAGTCCACGTCGAATCCAAGCGCCTTCACGCTGGAATAGAAGTTCGCACCGTCGATGAAGAGGGCGATCCGTGGGGGCGTCTGGTTCATGGAGGAGCGTTGCTGACCATCTATGCAGGGAATCGGGACGAAAGAAGGATGCCGGCGCCGGTGGCCAAGTGCTCCCTGGAAAAACGTGGGTGGCACCATGGCGAGCGCCTGTTCAGGGTGTCAAGGCGCCTTGAACCCTGTGCCCAAGAAGAGTATGTCGGGGCAAAGCCCCACATCTTTATGGACAGGAGAGGCCGCCCATGGCCCGCGTCACCGTCGAAGATTGCATCGACAAGGTCGAGAACCGCTTTGAGCTCGTGCTGCTCGCCGGGCATCGCGCTCGCCTCATCGCGGGCGGTCAGCCGCTGCTTGTGGATCGCGATAACGACAAGAACCCCGTTGTGGCGCTGCGTGAGATCGCGGACACGGCAATCAAGGCCGACGATCTGAAGGAAGACCTCATCCATTCGCTGCAGAAGCACGTCGAGGTCGACGAGCCGGAGCCGGAGCCCGTACCGCTCCTGACGAACGATGGCAGCGACGGCGACGTGGCTTTCGATCGTATGACCGAGGAAGACCTGCTGCGCGGCCTCGAAGGCTTGGCGCCGCCGGTGGACAACACGGAAGACGAGGGCGAGTAAGCCAGGTCTCCACTGCTGGTTCTTAATCGAACGCCGCGCCCTAAAGCGCGGCGTTTGTGCTTGCCGAAGGGCGCAGTGCCGCCCCATATACCGGCGGGAGATAAGGCGGCAGCTTGGCCGCCGCACAGTGCATGATCCGCCAATACGAGCTTGTCGACCGCGTCCGGAAGTACAATCCGCACACGGATGAGGCGCTTCTGAATCGCGCCTATGTGTACGCCATGCAGGCGCACGGCGGGCAGACCCGCGCATCCGGCGATCCCTACTTCTCCCACCCTCTCGAAGTCGCCGCGATCCTCACCGAGTTCCGGCTCGACGACGCATCCATCGTGGCGGCGCTCCTGCACGACACGATCGAGGACACCGGCACCACCAAGGATGAGGTGGATCGGCTGTTCGGTCCCAAGATCGGCGCCCTTGTCGAAGGACTGACCAAGCTCAAGAAGCTCGACCTCGTCTCCAAGCAAGCGGCGCAGGCAGAGAACCTGCGCAAGCTGCTACTGGCGATCTCCGAGGATGTTCGCGTCCTCATGGTGAAGCTGGCCGACCGCCTGCACAATATGCGGACGCTTCATTGGGTGCCGGAGGCGAAGCGCGCCCGCATCTCGGAAGAGACGCTGGACATCTATGCGCCGCTTGCGGGCCGCATGGGCATGCAGGAGATGCGCGAGGAACTGGAGGCGCTTGCCTTCCGCCACCTCCACCCCGACGCCTACAAGACCATCGTAGATCGGCTTGGAGTGCTCCGGGAGCGGTCCAGTGACCTGATAGCGCGGATCGAGACCGAGTTGTCTGGCAAACTGTGCGATTTCGGCATCGAGGCGCAGATCAAGGGACGAGAGAAGCGGCCTTACTCCATCTGGAGAAAGATGGAGAGCAAGGAACTGGCCTTCGAGCAGCTTTCCGACGTCTTCGCGTTCCGCGTCATCGTGCCGACCGTGGCCGATTGCTACCGTGCGCTGGGTATCGTCCACACCACCTGGCCCATGGTGCCGGGCAGGTTCAAAGATTACGTCTCGACGCCGAAGCAGAACGATTACCGTTCGCTGCACACCACCGTCATCGGTCCCGGCCATCAGCGGGCCGAACTCCAGATTCGGACCGCGGACATGGACCAAGTGGCGGAATATGGCATCGCCGCCCACACGCTGTACAAGGACGGCGTGCACGGCGATGCGGACAGCCGCTTGAGCCGCGACAGCCGTGCCTATGAATGGCTCCGCCGCACGATCGAAGTCATCGCGGAGGGGGACAGCCCGGAGGAGTTCCTGGAGCACACCAAGCTCGAGCTCTTTCAGGATCAGGTGTTCTGTTTCACACCCAAGGGCCGCCTCATCGCCATGCCACGCGGCGCGACGCCCATCGATTTTGCTTATGAGGTCCACACCCGCGTCGGTAATTCGTGCGTTGGCTGCAAGATCAACGGGCGCACGGCGCCTCTGGTCTCAGAACTCCAGAACGGCGATGAGGTGGAGATTATCCGCGCCGACACGCAGCAGCCGCCGGCTGCCTGGGAATCGCTCGTTCGAACCGGCAAAGCGCGGGCTGCGATCCGTCGTGCCACGCGCGAAGCCGTGCACCGGCAATATGCAGGCCTCGGCCGGCAGATCGTGGAGCGTGCCTTCGAGCGCGTCGGCAAGCCTTACAGTGACGAGTTGCTGAAAGCGGCCCTTCCGCGGCTGGCGCGTAACTCGGTCGATGAGGTGATGTCCGAGGTGGGCCGCGGCGAGATGCTGTCCAACGATGTGGTTCGCGCCGTCTATTCAGAAGTGAAGGTGGACCGCCCCGCATTGCGGCAGGCAGGGCATGTGTCTGGCTCTCAAGCCGTGAAGCACGGATCGACCCTCAGGGAACTGTCGAATGTCTCGGCAGACGGCACGCCATCGATCCCGATCCTAGGGATCAAGCCGCATCTCTCAGTCCATTTCGCCCCCGATGGCGGAGCCGTTCCGGGAGATCGGATCGTCGGGATCGCGGAGCCAGGCAAGGGCGTGACCATCTATCCCATCCAGTCGCCGGTGCTGGCGGATTTCGAAGACCAGCCGGACCGCTGGATCGACGTGCGCTGGGATATTGAGGCCGCGGCGGCGTTGCGGTTCCCCGCGCGCCTGAAGGTTGCCTGCATGAACGAGCCGGGTTCGCTGGCGCACATCACGGGCGCCATTGCCCGGCATGACGGCAATATCGACGACATCTCTCTCATTGCGCGCTCGTCAGATTTCCACGAGGTCACGCTTGATCTCGGCGTCCACGATCTGAAACACCTCATGGACATCATGCGCGATCTGAAGAGCTCGACCGTGATCAGCAGTGTGGAGCGGGTGAATGGCTGAGGCCGGCAACGACAACAGCAGCAGTGGGGATGCGATGACGCAGGACGAGGTGATGCAGAACTTCCGGGATGCCGGAGCGCTTCTGGAAGGCCACTTTGTGCTGTCGTCCGGCCTGCACAGCCCTGTCTTCCTGCAGAAGATGTTCATCTTCCAGGATCCGGCCCGGACGGAGGTGCTGTGCCGCGCGCTGGCTGGCAAGATCCGCGATGAGTTCGGTCAGGTCGACTACGTGGTTTCGCCTGCGATCGGCGGCATCGTTCCGGGCTATGAAACCGCCCGGCATCTCGGAGCCAAGGCCGTGTTCGTGGAGCGTGAGGACGGCGTGTTCCGCCTGCGCCGCGGCTTCCAGATCCCGCCAGGCGCTCGCACCGTCATGGTGGAGGACATCGTGACGACGGGCCTCTCTTCGCGTGAATGCCTTGCATCTATTGCTGACACGGAAGCCGATATCGTCGGTGCCGCTTGCCTGATCGACCGTTCCGGGGGCGCGGCGAATCTCGGGGTGCAACTCGTGGCCTTGGCCACGCTGGACATCCCGACCTATGCTGCCGATGCGCTGCCGCCTGAGCTTGCTGCCATTCCCGCGACCAAACCCGGCTCGCGCAGCCTTGGTGCCACGAAGTAGCTGCCATGACTTTGCCACCGCCGGGCGCGATAGCCTGATCATGATGATCATTCGCCATATCTCTAACTCACCTGGCGGCACGTCTGTTGCCCACCAGGTGGTGAAGGCGGGCTGATGCCTTCGGATCTTCGCCTGGGCATCAATGTCGACCACGTGGCAACGGTGCGGAACGCACGGGGTGGCGTGCTGCCGGATCCGGTGCGCGCAGCCCGTGCCGCGCTGGAGGCCGGAGCGGATGGAATCACAGCCCATCTTCGGGAAGATCGCCGCCACATCAGGGATGCCGACATCGCTGCGCTGCGGGAGCTTCCGGTTCCGCTGAACTTCGAGATGGCGGCGACGGAGGAGATGGTGGCGATGGCGGTCGGTTTGCGGCCGCACGCTTGTTGCCTGGTGCCGGAGAAGCGCGAGGAACGCACCACCGAGGGCGGGCTCGACGTTCTGGGTCAACGGGACGTGCTTGCGGATTCGATAGCCCGCCTGAGCGATGCCGGCATCCGCGTCTCGCTGTTCGTCGAGGCATCGCCGGACGTGCTCGCCGCAGCCGCCGAACTCGGGGCGCCAGTTGTCGAACTTCACACCGGAAGCTGGTGCGACGCTCTTGCCGCCGGCGATGCGGAGCGTGCCTTAACCGAGTTCAAGCGCATCGTGGCGGCGGCGTCTCTCGGCGAAGAACTGGGACTGGAACTGCACGCCGGCCATGGGCTCGATTACGCGACGGCACGTGCCATCTCGGCAGTCCCGCAGATTCGAGAGCTCAACATCGGACACTTCCTCATCGGCGAGGCCATCTTTGTCGGGCTGGGCAACGCCATCGCCCGAATGCGCACCGCGATGGAGCAGGGACGTGCAGGGAGAGAGGTGACGGCATGATCCTCGGCATCGGCTCGGACATCGTCGACATCCGCCGCATCGAAAAGACGCTGGAGCGCTTCGGCGAGAGGTTCATCCAGCGCGTCTACACGCCGGTCGAGCAGCGTCGCTCGGAGAATCGCGCAGGTCGTGCCGCTTCCTACGCGAAGCGGTATGCGGCCAAGGAAGCCTGTTCCAAGGCGCTCGGCACCGGCTTCAGGCAAGGCACATTCTGGCGCGACATGGGGGTCGTAAACCTGGCAAGCGGCCGTCCCACGATGGAACTTACCGGCGGTGCCAATAGCCATCTCAAGCGCCTGACACCACCCGGGCATACCGCGCGAATAGACGTGACCATCACCGACGAGTATCCGCTGGCGCAAGCCTTCGTGATGATCAGCGCCGTGCCGCTTTCACGGGATGCATTGTGAGCACAGGCACAAGCGTTTATCAGGATGCGCCCGCGACGATGGCGCAGCCTGCGCAAAGAGGGCAAGCACCCGCGCAGGGCGCAGCGAGAGGCAAATGAGCTTGGCCACCGAAAAGAAGAGCGAGCAGGGCGGTTTCCTCGAAACCCTTCGCGTTATCGCTCATGCGCTGATCATCGCGGTGATCATCCGCACCATCCTGTTCCAGCCCTTCTCCATCCCGTCCGGATCGATGAAGGAGACGCTGCTGGTGGGCGACTACCTCTTCGTTTCGAAGTTCTCCTACGGCTACAGCCGGTTTTCGATCCCGTTCTCGCCCAACCTCTTCTCGGGCCGCGTATGGGCCGCGGAGCCGCAGCGCGGCGATGTGGTGGTGTTCAAGCTGCCCACGGACAATTCGACGGACTACATCAAGCGCGTGATCGGGCTGCCGGGTGACCGCATCCAGATGATCGACGGCGTCCTGAACATCAATGGTCAGGCCGTGCCTAAGGTGCGGATTGAAGACTATGTCGAGCAGGAGCCGGGCGGCCGCGCGGTTCGCGTGCCCCGGTACAAGGAAACGCTGCCGAACGGCGTGACCTATGAGACTCTCGATTTGATCGAGAACGGCTTCTACGACAACACGCCGGTTTATGAGGTGCCGACGGGCCACTACTTCATGATGGGCGACAACCGGGATAACTCCACGGACAGCCGCGTGCTTTCGGCCGTCGGCTATGTTCCCTTCGACAACCTCGTTGGCAAGGCGCAGATCATCTTCTTCTCCGTGGATGAAGGCCGTCACGCATGGGCATTCTGGAACTGGCCGTGGACCGTGCGCTGGTCGCGCCTGCTCAGTTGGCTGTCGTGAAGAACCCGCGCGCCGCCGCTCGCGCGGCGCTGGAAGACCGGTTGGGCCATCGCTTCGCCACGCCGGAACTGCTGGATCAAGCCCTGTCGCACGTCAGTGCGGTGCCCGCCGATCAGGCACGAACCGGCAGCTATCAGCGGCTGGAATTCCTTGGCGACCGGGTCCTCGGGCTGGTCGTCGCGGACATGCTCTACGCCACCTTTCCCGATGTGCCGGAGGGTGAGCTTTCGCAGCGCCTGGCAGAACTCGTGCGCGCGGAAACCTGCGCGGAAGTCGCGGACGAACTGAAGATAGGTGACGCGGTGCGTCTCGGCACCAGCGAATCCAGCAATGGCGGCCGGCGCAAGCGAGCCCTTCTCGCGGACGTCTGCGAAGCGGTGATCGCGTCGGTTTACCTGGATGGCGGGCACGAGGCCGCGCGGCGGCTGGTGGAAACCCACTGGCGTGAGCGTATGATGAACCCGCGCCGTCCACTGCAGGACGCCAAGACGGCCCTGCAGGAATGGTCGCAGGGTCGAGGGCTGCCTATACCCGCTTATCGGGAGGTAGCGCGAACGGGCCCGGATCATCACCCGCTGTTCCGGGTGGAAGTGTCCATACCGGGTTATGGTAGCGCGGAGGGCGAAGGGCGCCCGAAACGGCTCGCAGAGCAAGCGGCTGCAAAGGCCATCCTCATGCGTGAGGGACAGTGGAGCGAAGGTGAGCAGCATGGATGACGACACCGGCCAGACGCCGACCCGCTGCGGTTTCGTGGCCCTCATCGGTGCGCCGAATGCCGGGAAGTCTACGCTGCTCAACACCATGGTCGGCGGCAAGGTCTCCATCGTCACGCACAAGGTGCAGACCACGCGCGCATTGGTGCGCGGCATCACGGCCGAAGGCGCGAGCCAGCTCATCTTCGTCGATACGCCCGGCATCTTCGCGCCGAGGCGTCGGCTGGACCGGGCCATGGTCTCGAAAGCCTGGGGCGGCGCCATGGAGGCGGACCTCACTGGCGTGCTCGTCGATGCCAAGAAGGGCCTCGACGATGAGGTCCTGAAGATCATCGAGAAGCTTGGCGAGGTGAAGCGCCCCGTCTTCCTCATCCTGAACAAGATCGATCTTGTTCCACATGAGGAATTGCTGAAGCTGGCGAAGGACGCCACCGAGCGGCACCCGTTTGTGAAGGTTTTCATGATCTCCGCGCACAAAGGCCATGGGGTGGCCGATCTCCGGCGCTGGCTCGCGGGTGAGGTGCCGGAAGGCCCGTGGCTCTATCCCGAAGACCAGATGTCGGATCTGCCGATGCGGATGCTGGCTTCCGAGATCACGCGCGAGAAGATGTTCCTGCGGCTGCACGAGGAATTGCCGTATTCCTCCACGGTCGAGACCGAGCTCTGGGAGGTGCGCAAGGACGGCTCCGCGCGCGTCGAGCAGACCATCTATGTCGAGCGCGACAGCCAGAAGAAGATCGTGATCGGAAAGGGTGGGGCGACGATCAAGGCCATCTCGATGGCCGCGCGGCACGAGATCGCCGGCATCGCGGAGCATCCGATTCACCTCATCCTGTTCGTGAAGGTGCGCGAGAACTGGTCGGACGATCCGGAGCGCTATCGCGAAATGGGACTGGAATTCCCCCGCTAGATGCATTGGACGGACGACGGCATCATCCTCTCCGCCCGTCCGCATGGCGAAAGCAGCGTTATCCTCGAACTGCTTACTGCTGCGCATGGCAGGCATCTTGGCATGGTTCGGGGCGGGCGTTCCCGCACCCGCCGTCCCACTCTGCAGCCCGGGAATCTTGTGCGGGCGGAGTGGCGTGCCCGTATCGATGACCATCTAGGCAACTATGAGGTGGAGGGCCTGACCCTCCGGGCGGCGGCGCTGATGGAAAGCCGCGCCTCCATCTTCGGGCTCGCCTGGCTATCGGCGCTTGCGCGGCTGCTGCCTGAACGCGACCCCCATCCCGCCGTGTTCGAGACTCTTGGGCTGGTCCTTGATCATTTGTCCGAGCCGGATATCGGGCCGGCACTCGTCGTGCGGTTCGAACTGGCCATGCTGGCCGAAATGGGCTTCGGCCTCGATCTGTCGTCCTGTGCCGCGACCGGGCGGCTGGACGACCTGATCTACGTCTCACCCAAATCTTCCCGCGCCGTGTCGGCAGAGGCAGGTGCTCCCTACGCGGCGCGCCTCCTGCCGCTGCCGTCCTTCCTTATCGGCTCAGGGGGCAACGTCACCGCCGATACACGCGACGTGTTGGCGGGCTTCGCGCTGACCGGGCACTTCCTCGACCGCAACATCTACGAGCCACGTGGCGTGGCGGTACCGGACGCGCGGGCGGCCTATGTGGCGTGCGTCGGAATGGAGACACGTTCTGGACAACGCGCCACAGGTGATTGATTCGACTCGTCGTACCCTTTAGCCCAAGGCCATGGGCGAGAAGGTTACGCCGCCATCAGGCGGAGACGGCATCGAGGCGATCGATCTACGGTCGGCGCTTGAAGAGCGCTATCTTGCCTATGCGCTGTCCACGATCACCCAGCGAGCCCTGCCAGATGCGCGCGACGGGCTGAAGCCGGTCCACCGCCGGCTGCTCTACGCCATGCGGCTGCTGCGGCTGGATCCGGGGCAGGCGTTCAAGAAGTCGGCCCGCGTGGTCGGCGACGTCATCGGCAAATACCACCCGCACGGCGACCAGTCGGTCTACGACGCGCTGGTGCGCCTTGCGCAGGACTTCTCCCAGCGTTGGCCACTGGTCGAGGGGCAGGGGAATTTCGGCAATGTGGACGGCGATAACGCCGCCGCCATGCGCTACACCGAGGCGCGGCTGACGGAGGTTGCACGCCTCCTGCTGGACGGGCTGGACGAAGACGCCGTCGATTTTCGCGAGACCTATGACGGCTCCGAAGAGGAGCCTCTCGTGCTGCCCGGCGCGTTTCCGAACCTGCTGGCAAACGGTTCTCAGGGCATCGCGGTCGGCATGGCGACGTCGATCCCGCCGCACAACGCGTCTGAACTGCTCGATGCGGCCATCCTCCTCATCGACAATCCGGCCGCCGGCACGAACGAGATACTGCACCTTGTTCCGGGCCCGGATTTCCCGACGGGCGGCGTGATCGTGGAGCAGGCCTCCTCCATCGCCGACGCCTACCGCACCGGCCGCGGCGGCTTCCGCGTGCGCGCCCGCTGGCACAAGGAAGACACCGGGCGCGGCACCTGGGTGATCATCGTCACCGAGATTCCCTACCTCGTTCCGAAGAGCCGGCTCATCGAGCAACTGGCGTCCATGGTGATCGACCGCAAGGTGCCGATCCTCGCCGACATCCGCGACGAGAGCGCCGACGACATCCGCATCGTGCTGGAGCCGCGTGCCCGCACGGTCGATCCCGAGATCCTGATGGAGAGCCTGTTCAAGCTCACCGATCTGGAGTTCCGCATCAGCCTAAACATGAACGTGCTGGTGCAGGGGCGGGTGCCCCAGGTGCTAGGCCTTGCGCCCGTTCTGCGCGAATGGCTGGCGCATCGCCGCGACGTGGTGGTGCGCCGCGCCCGCTTCCGGCTCGCGGCCATCGATCGCCGGCTGGAGGTGCTGGGCGGGCTGCTCATTGCCTTCCTCAACCTCGACGAGGTGATCCGCATCGTCCGCGAGGAGGATGACCCCAAGGCCGAACTCATCCGCCGCTTCGAACTTACCGAGGTTCAGGCCGAGGCGATCCTCAATATCCGCCTGCGCGCGCTCGCGAAGCTGGAAGAAATCGCCATTCGCAAGGAGCATGACGGGCTATCCGCCGAGAAGGCCTCGGTCGAGGCGCTGCTCGCCTCCGATGTGCGGCAGTGGAACAAGGTGAAGAAGGAGATCGCCGAGGTTCGCAAGAGCTTTGGTCCCGAGACGGCGCTGGGCAAGCGTCGCTCAAGCTTCGCCGAGGCTCCGGACAAGCCAATGGCGGCGATCACCGAAGCCTTCATCGAGCGCGAGCCGGTCACCGTCATCGTCTCGCGCATGGGCTGGGTGCGCACGCTGAAGGGCCATGTGGCGGATTTCTCGACGCTGTCCTTCAAGGCGGATGACAGCCTGCTCGTTGCGCTGCCGACCGAGACGACCGCCAAGATCCTGGTACTGGCCACCAACGGCAAGGTCTTCACGCTGGATGCCTCGCGGCTGCCCGGCGGGCGCGGGCAGGGCGATCCCATCCGTCACCATGTCGACCTTGAGGAAAGTGCCGATATCGCGTTGGCCTGGGCTCATGTGCCGGGAGCCCGCCGCCTGTTGGTGGCCGATGACGGGCGCGGCTTCAGCGTGCGCGAAGACGACCTCATCGCCTCCACGCGCAAGGGCCGCAACGTGCTGAATCTCGATGCCGCCGTGAAGGTGCGCCTTGCGCCCGTGGTGGACGGCGACATGGTGGCCATTGTCGGCGAGAACCGGAAGCTCCTCGTCTTTCCGCTGGTGCAGGTGCCGGAGCTGTCGCGCGGCCGGGGCGTGCGCATGCAGAAGTACAAGGATGGCGGCGTGGCCGATGTCCGCACCTTCGACAACGCCAAGGGCCTGACCTGGCTCGACACGTCCGGCCGCACCTGGACACTGGCCGGCGAGGAATTGCGCGACTGGATCGGCAACCGTGCCGATGCCGGAAGGCTCGCCCCGAAGGGCTTCCCGCGGACCAATCGCTTCAAGCCGTCTTAGTCCGGAAAGGTCGGCGTCCCCGGGACGAAGGCCTCGAAGGCTGCGAAGAACGCGTTGCGCACCGCGTTCCGCTCCATCATCAATTCATGCCGCGCGCTGGGCAACGTCACCACCTTGGCGGTCCGCATCTGCGAGGCCAGCAGGGTCATGGCGCGATTCGAGACCACGCGTTCATCGCCCGCCGCGACGAAGAGGGTCGGCGTGCGGATCTGCGCCACCCTTTCAGGATCCCCGAACGTGGCCATGGCACGGCCCGCAGCATTCAGCCAGCCGAGCGTCGGGGCCCCCAATACGAGATGGGGCGCCGCATGCTCCAGCGTCTGCACGCGGGTGAAACGCTTGTGGTCCCCCGTCAGCACATTGTTCTCGAAGCGCCCGGAGTAGGACGAGCGCGCTGAACCGCCGGGCACGTAGAGTTGCCCCAGCCCCGTCAGCCCGGACAGGGCGGCGAGGCGCTGCACCAGCGGCCCGCCAGCCAATCCCGGGAGGCCGATCATGGGTGCGCTCAGCACCACGCGTTCCCACCAGGTGGTGCGCCGGCGCGCGGCTTCGAGGATCAGCGCGCCTCCCATGGAATGCGCCAGCGCGAAGTAGGGAGGGCGGCAGTCTGGCCGCACAAAATCCTCCATGAACACGTCGATATCGCGCTGGAAGGTGTCGAAGCTCTTGATGTGCCCGCGACGCGAACCTTTCGCCTTCGAACCACCCTGACCGCGCCAGTCCATGGAGGCCACGTCGAAGCCACGGGCGGTCAGGTCGCAGATGGTTTCGAAGTACTTCTCGATGAACTCGCCCCGTCCGGCGAACAGGCACACCGTGCCCTTGAACGCTGCATCACGGGCCGCAGGGAAGCGCGCCGCGCGCAGCACCAGCCCATCCGGGGCCTTCAGCGGCACGAGAACACCACCGTCAGGAAGGGGATTATCGGGATGGGCGAAGAGGGGCGGGGGTGTCATGAAATGTGGACTGGGGGCTCTTGAACGCGAAAATCGTGCTTACCACATCGGTGATGCACAGGCCCGAACGGGGTGTGCAACACCAAAATGGCCCGGCCGCAATGGCGGGTCAGACACGGCATCGCTTTTAGAAGGATGTGACAACATGCGTACGTTCGACCCCACCCCCCTGTATCGTTCCACCGTCGGCTTCGACCGTCTGTTCTCGCTGCTCGACCAGTTCGGCACCGCCGAGGCGCAGGCCGCGCCGGGCTATCCGCCCTACAACATCGAGCGCCTTGGCGAGAACGAGTACCGCATCTCCGTGGCTGTCGCCGGCTTCGGCGAGTCCGACCTCAACATCGAGGTCAAGGAGAACGCGCTGACGGTCACCGGCAACAAGAAGGCCGAGGAGAGCCGTGGCGAAGTGCTCCATCAGGGCATAGCCTCGCGCGCCTTCGAGCGCCGCTTCCAGCTCGCGGACTATGTGCAGGTGAAGGGCGCCAGCCTTGAAAACGGGCTGCTCCACATCGAGCTCGTCCGGGAAGTGCCGGAGGCCAAGAAGCCCCGCACCATCCAGATCGGCAGCGGCCAGGCCGAAGCGGGCCGTCCGCAGGTCATCGAGAACAAGGCTGCCTGATCCATCAGGATGTGACGGCTACAGGGCGCCCCGGAAAACCGGGGCGCTTTTTTGTTGCACGCGCCGCCGAGGCGATCTGCGACCTTGACCCGGCGTGTACACCCTCTTACCTCGACCCTGCGGGCTTCGGGCCCACGCGCGCGGCTCCCGGCCGTGCCAAAGGTTTCAGGTCACCCGGAAGGAAACAGAATGAACGCTGCCGCTCATCACAAGCCGCTCACCGATTTTCTGGAGAAGGCGACGGACCTCATCAATGCCGGCCAGTACCGCCAGGCCTCGGAGGCTTTCCTGGTGTTCGAGAAGGAGCACCCGACCTCCGACTATCACGTGCTGGAAGCCATTCCCTTCCGCATCCAGAACCATCTGACGGCGAAGGGCGGCACCGCCACGGCGTTCACCAAGCTCTCGCTGCGCCACAACACCTGGACCACCGAAGTGGTCGAGGCGTTCCGCAACCCGGCCAAGTTCGAAGAATACGTGCACGGCCTCGAAGCCAAGGTGAAGGAACTGGCCGGCAACAAGGCCGCCTGATCCCGCTTTCTATTGCGTAAGAACAAGGCCCCCGGCGCCATCAGGCCCGGGGGCTTTTCATGTCCTATCAGCTAGCGAAGGCCTCATCCTGAGCTTGTCGAAGGATGGTGGAGGCATTCCTGAGCAACCTGAACATCCTTCGACAAGCTCAGGATGAGGCAGCAAGGATGCCGAGGTCGCCTGGGTTTAGCCGCTCAGCCGCAGCGCGGATAATCAACCCGCTCGAAGGTCTGGAAACCGATCCCGTGCTTGTGCACGCAGCAGAACTCACTCGCGAGTGCCGCAACGCGGTTGGCCTTCTGCGCCCGCGTTCCCTCGAGAGCAGTATCGAGCCAGTCATCAGGCACGGTAAGCACCATGCCGGGCTTCAAAAGCGTCAAAATGCGCGTGAGGTCCTGACTGTCCAAGATCGGCTCGCCCCTCAGGTTCGTGTTGTCGCCGCGTTTGGCGGCCACCTGCTCATTAGCAAATCTCGCAGCTAAACGATCGGGCAATTGCAGATTCCCGGGTGTAGTGCGCGCATGGCCGGCTTGAGAGCAGGATTGCCCGCAGCGCACACAACATGGAAGACCTAGAACCCCTCCAAAACCCGCTTGTGTTCCAAATCTGTTTCGCGTAGTTTCCGGCCGCTGAATAGGACAGCGGTGCTGTCCGTTTGTGTCCAGGTGGAACCGTTCTATCCTCTCGGCCTGCTTTGCGGGACCGGGCGGAGCGGTGTCGCCTGGATGTGCCTGTCGGAGCGGCCGCAAAACCGCGACGGGCGAGGGGTTCAAGGTGTGGGCGGGGCCGGGGCGCCACCGGCCGCTTTTGCGAGGTGAAGGCCATGACCAGGATTTATCCTGACGAAAGCACGCTGCCGTGGGGCTCGCTGAGCACCCATGCGCGCGATCCGCATCTGCCCGTGCGCGATGGCCTCTATGATCCGGCGAACGAGCATGACAGCTGCGGCGTCGGCTTCATCGCGCATATGAAGAATGTGCCCTCCCACGACATCGTGGAGAAGGGGCTGAAGATCCTCGCCAATCTGGAGCATCGCGGCGCCGTGGGCGCGGATGAGCGCGCCGGGGACGGCGTCGGCATCCTCGTGCAGATCCCGCACAAGTTCTTCTGCGCCGAGGCCGAACGGCTGGGCTTTTCGCTGCCTGAGCCGCAAATGTACGCTGTTGGACATGTGTTCATGCCGCGCGATGCGGAAGGGCAGCGAATCATTCGTGAAACATTCGCTGAGGTGATCGCGGACGAGGGGCAGGTGCTGCTCGGCTGGCGCGACGTGCCGACCGACAATTCCACGCTCGGCTATTCCGTGCTGCCGACAGAGCCGCACCACGCCCAGGTGTTCATCGGCCGCGGCGCCGGCGTGACGGACGAGGACGATTTCGAGCGCAAGCTCTACATCCTGCGCAAGCACGTCTCGAACACGATCTACCGGGCGGCAAACCCGTGCACGCGCGGCTATTATGTGCCGTCGCTGTCGTGCCGCACGCTTGTCTACAAGGGCATGTTCCTGTCCGACCAGGTGGGCGTTTACTATCCCGATCTGCGGCACCCGGATTTCGAGAGCGCGCTGGCGCTGGTTCACCAGCGTTTCTCCACCAACACGTTCCCGTCCTGGCAGCTGTCTCATCCCTACCGGATGGTGGCGCACAACGGCGAGATCAACACGCTGCGCGGCAACGTCAACTGGATGGCAGCGCGTCAGGCTTCCGTGTCCTCGCCGCTGTTCGGCGACGACATCGAGAAGCTGTGGCCCATCTCCTACGAGGGCCAGTCCGACACCGCGTGCTTCGACAACGCGCTCGAATTCCTGGTGCAGGGCGGCTACAGCCTCGCCCATGCGGCCATGATGCTGATCCCCGAGGCGTGGGCCGGCCATCCGCACATGGAAGAGGACCGCCGCGCCTTCTACGAATACCACGCCGCGCTGATGGAGCCGTGGGACGGCCCCGCCGCCATGGCCTTCACGGACGGCCGGCAGATAGGCGCCACGCTCGACCGTAACGGCCTGCGCCCGGCGCGCTATTTCGTGACCTCCGACGACATCGTCGTGATGGCGTCCGAGATGGGCGTGATCGAGGAGCCGGAAGAGAAGATCATCACCAAGTGGCGCCTGCAGCCGGGCAAGATGCTGCTGATCGATCTGCAGGAAGGCCGCATCGTCTCCGACGAGGAGGTGAAGACGCAGCTTTCGGCCGAGCATCCCTACAAGGATTGGCTGGCGCGCACTCAGATCCAGCTCGAAGACCTCGACACGGTTTCCGACGTGCCGGACTGGACCAGCAGTGTGCCGCTGCTCGATCGCCAGCAGGCGTTCGGCTATACGCAGGAAGACCTCACGCTGCTGATGGCGCCGATGGCGGTGACGGGGCAGGAGGCTGTCGGCTCCATGGGCACGGACACGCCCATCTCGCCGCTTTCGCTGAAGTCGAAGCCGCTCTTCACCTATTTCAAGCAGCTGTTCGCACAGGTGACGAACCCGCCCATCGACCCGATCCGCGAAGAGCTGGTCATGTCGCTGGTGTCGTTCATCGGCCCGCGCCCGAACATCCTCGACCATGAGGGCACGGCCAACAAGAAGCGGCTGGAGGTTCGCCAGCCGATCTTGACCAATGCCGATCTGGAGAAGATCCGCCACATCGCGGATATCGAGCCCAGCTTCTCGACCTGCACGCTCGACATCACCTATCCGGTGGAAGCCGGTGCCGAGGGCATGGAAGCCGCTGTCGAGGCCCTGTGCGTTCAGGCCGAGACGGCGGTGGCCGAGGGCCGAAACATCATCATCCTGTCGGACCGCATGGTGGGCGCGGACCGGATCCCGATCCCGGCGCTGCTGGCGACGGCGGCCGTGCATCACGACCTGATCCGCAAGGGCCTGCGCACTTCCGTGGGCCTCGTGGTGGAAAGCGGCGAGCCGCGCGAGGTGCATCATTTCGCGTGCCTGGCCGGCTATGGCGCCGAGGCGATCAACCCGTATCTGGCGTTCGAGACCATCCTGGAGATGCATCGCTCGGGTGATTTCCCCGTCGAGGTTTCGGAATATGAGGCGGTGTCCCGCTTCACCAAGTCCGTCGGCAAGGGGCTTCTGAAGGTTGCCTCCAAGCTCGGCATCTCGACCTATCAGAGCTATTGCGGCGCGCAGATCTTCGATGCCGTTGGTCTGAAGAGTGAATTCGTGGAGCGCTACTTCCGCGGCACCGCAACCAGCATTGAGGGAATCGGGCTGGCCGAAGTGGCCGAGGAAAGCGTGCGCCGCCACGCCGACGCGTTCAGCAATGTGCAGGTTCTGCGCAATGCGCTGGAAGTCGGCGGCGAATACGCCCTGCGCATGCGCGGCGAGAACCACGCCTGGACCGCCAACACCGTGCGCGACCTGCAGCACGCGGTGCGCGGC
Organism: Terrihabitans rhizophilus; assembly: GCF_033898525.1. Taxonomy (NCBI): domain Bacteria; kingdom Pseudomonadati; phylum Pseudomonadota; class Alphaproteobacteria; order Hyphomicrobiales; genus Terrihabitans; species Terrihabitans rhizophilus. Next base: position 145,894 of record NZ_JAXAFJ010000006.1, read on the forward strand.
AACAGCCAGGAGCGGTATCGCGAATACGCGCGGCAGATCAATGACTGCGTGGACGCGCCGTTGACCATCCGCTCCCTGTTCGGCTTCAACACCGCCGAGTCGGACGGCCGCACGCCGATCGCGCTTGAGGACGTGGAGAGCGCCGCCAGCATCGTGAAGCGCTTCGCCACCGGCGCGATGAGCTACGGCTCCATCAGCCGCGAGGCGCACACCACTCTGGCCATCGCCATGAACCGGATCGGCGGCAAGTCGAACACGGGCGAGGGCGGCGAGGAGACGGACCGTTTCACGCCGCTGCCGAACGGCGACAGCATGCGCTCGGCCATCAAGCAGGTGGCCTCTGGCCGCTTCGGCGTTACGGCGGAATATCTCGCCAATTCGGACATGATCCAGATCAAGATGGCGCAGGGCGCGAAGCCCGGCGAAGGCGGCCAGTTGCCCGGCCACAAGGTCGATGCGATCATCGCCAAGGTGCGCCATTCCACGCAGGGGGTGGGCCTGATCTCGCCGCCGCCGCACCACGACATCTACTCTATCGAGGATCTGGCGCAGCTCATCTACGACCTGAAGAACGTCAATCCGCGCGCGGATGTGTCGGTAAAGCTTGTGTCTGAGGTGGGCGTCGGCACGGTCGCGGCAGGCGTTGCCAAGGCGCGGGCCGACCATGTGACGATCTCGGGCTTCGAGGGCGGCACGGGCGCGAGCCCGCTGACCTCCATCAAGCACGCGGGTTCCCCCTGGGAAATCGGCCTTGCCGAGACGCACCAGACTCTGGTGAAGAACGAACTGCGCGGCCGCATCGCGGTGCAGGTCGATGGCGGTCTCAAGACGGGCCGCGACGTCGTCATCGGGGCATTCCTCGGCGCCGACGAGTTCGGCTTCTCGACCGCACCGCTCATTGCAGCAGGCTGCATCATGATGCGCAAGTGCCACCTGAACACCTGCCCGGTGGGCGTGGCGACGCAGGATCCCGTGCTGCGCAAGCGCTTCACCGGCCAGCCGGAGCACGTGGTCAACTACTTCTTCTACGTTGCAGAAGAGGTGCGCGAGATCATGGCCGAACTCGGCTACCGCCGGTTCGAGCACATGGTCGGCCAGATGCAGATGCTGGACCGCACGCGCGTGGTCGAGCACTGGAAGGCACGTGGCCTCGACTTCTCGCGGCTGTTCCAGAAGCCTGACGAGAGCAATGGCGCGGCGATCCGCCATGTCACGACGCAGAACCATCACCTCGAGAAGGTGCTGGACCGTACATTGATCGCCGAGGCCGAACCTGCGCTGGAGCGCGGTGAAGCGGTGGTGATCCCGACCGCGATCCACAACTACAATCGCTCGGCGGGCGCCATGCTCTCCGGCGAGGTGGCGAAGCGCTACGGCCATGCCGGCCTGCCGGATGACACCATCCATGTGAAGCTCAGCGGCACCGCCGGGCAGAGCTTCGCGGCCTGGCTCGCCCACGGCGTTACCTTCGAGCTCGAAGGCGTGGCCAACGACTATGTCGGCAAGGGACTTGCCGGTGGGAAGGTCATCGTGCGGCCGCCGCCGCATTCCGGCATCGTGCCGGAGAAGTCGATCATCGTCGGCAACACCGTGCTGTATGGCGCGATCGCGGGTGAGGTCTATTTCCGCGGCGTGGCCGGCGAGCGGTTCGCCGTGCGCAATTCGGGCGCCATCGCGGTGGTGGAAGGCACGGGCGACCATGGCTGCGAGTACATGACCGGCGGTATCGTCGTGGTTCTGGGGCAGACGGGGCGCAACTTCGCGGCCGGCATGTCGGGCGGCGTCGCCTATGTGCTGGACGAGGACGGCACGTTCAGCCAGCGCTGCAACATGTCCATGGTGGAATTCGAGGCCGTACCTGAAGAGGCCGAGCTTCTGGAGCGCGTGCATCATCAGGGACCGGATCTGCTCTTCGCGGGCCGCGTTGATCTGCTGAGCAATATGACGCGTCTGGACTCCGAGCGGCTGATGCAGCTCATCGCCAATCACGAGCGCTATACGGGCTCGGCGAAGGCGAGGGAGATCCTCGACAATTGGGCGACCTACCGGGGCAAGTTCATCAAGGTGATGCCTACGGAGTACCGCCGTGCACTGGCCGAGATGGAAAAGGCCAACCAGCTGGCGGCAGCGGAGTAATCATGGGCAAGATCACAGGCTTCCTGGAAATCGAACGCCAGGATCGCACCTACGCGCCGGTTGCCGAGCGCGTGCGCGACTACAAGGAATTCACGATCCCGCTCGCGGAGCCGGCCACGAAGGCCCAGGCTGCGCGCTGCATGGATTGCGGAATCCCGTACTGCCACAATGGCTGCCCGGTCCATAACCAGATTCCGGACTGGAACGACCTCGTCTATCACGGCGACTGGGAGGAGGCGGCCCGCAACCTGCACTCCACCAACAACTTCCCGGAGTTCACCGGCCGTATCTGTCCTGCGCCGTGCGAGCAGTCGTGCACGCTGAACCTCACCGACGAGCCGGTCACCATCAAGACCATCGAATGCGCCATCGCCGACAAGGCGTGGGAAAACGGATGGGCGGGTAGCCCGCTGCTGCGCGAGAAGACCGGTCGTCAGATCGCCGTCATCGGCTCGGGCCCGGCCGGCATGGCCGCCGCTCAGCAGCTGGCGCGCGCCGGGCACGACGTCGATGTATTTGAGAAGAACGCCCGCGCCGGTGGGCTGCTGCGCTACGGCATTCCAGACTTCAAGATGGAGAAGCACCTCATCGACCGCCGCGTGCGGCAGATGGAGGAGGAGGGTGTCACCTTCCACTACGGCGTGAACGTCGGCGTCGATGTTTCCGCAAAGCAGCTTTCGGAGGACTACGACGCGGTGATCCTCACCGGCGGTGCCGAAAAGCCGCGCGACCTTCCTGTCCCCGGCCGCGAGCTCCAGGGCATCCACTATGCCATGGACTTCCTGACGCAGCAGAACCGCCGCGTCTCAGGAGAGAACACGCCGCATGGCGATCCCATCCTTGCCACCGGCAAGCATGTGGTGGTTATCGGCGGCGGTGATACGGGCTCGGACTGCATCGGCACCTCCGTGCGTCAGGGCGCGCTTTCCGTGACGCAATTGGAGATCCTGCCGCTTCCGCCGACCCGCGAGAACAAGCTGATGACGTGGCCGGATTGGCCGCTGAAGCTGCGCACCTCGTCCAGCCATCAGGAGGGCGCCGAGCGGGAGTTCGCGGTTCTCACGCAAGGCGTGGCCGGCGAGAACGGAAAGGTCACGGCACTGAACTGCGTCCGTGTCGACGCCTCCTTCAAGCCCATCGCCGACACGGAATTCCAGATCCCGGCCGATCTTGTCTTCCTTGCCATGGGCTTCGTGTCCCCCATTCACGAAGGTCTGCTGAACGAGCTTGAGGTTAACCTCGATGCCCGCGGGAACGTCATCGCCAACACGCTGAGCTACGAGACCTCGGTGCCGAACGTCTTTGTCGCCGGTGATATGCGGCGCGGCCAGTCGCTGGTCGTGTGGGCAATCCGCGAGGGACGTCAGGCTGCGCATGCGGTGGACGCCTACCTCATGGGAGCGTCGGTGCTGCCGAGGATCTAGCCGCTGCGTGTGACCGTCGCGATCAAGAAAAAGGCCGGCTTCTGGAGCCGGCCTTTTTCTTGATCAAGGCACTGCAGCCCAGGAGAAGTCGTCGGCCCTGCCGGGGCGGGATGCCAGCGCCTCTCCGGTCTTCAAAGACCTGGCGGCGGGCTCATTGCTCACCATAGCCTGATCGGCGGCGGGATTAGCCGCGGGAACCAGCATGGCGCCCGGGCTGCGTCGGGCTTCCCCGAGAAGCAGGATACGGCTTGAACCCGGCTGTATGGGCACAGCCTGGATCTCCTTGGCCACGTCAGCGAGCGCTGCACCCTCTTCCTTCGGAAGGAGGTAGGGGCGGAGTTCGAGTTCGACATAGTGTGCGAGTTTGCTGGCACCGGCCTTGGTGAAGTGAACGCCGTCGGCGGTACGAAGCCGCACGACACGGCCTTCGATGTTCGGACCGTCCGCCGTGAAGCTGTCGGTCTGCTCATCCACGAAGCCTTCCCAGACGTCGATGAAGGTAGCGCCCATGGCGGTGACCCGCTGCTGCACCAGTTCGTTGACGAAGGCGTTGTCCGCACTGATGCGCGCGTCCTCCACTGGCGGCAGGCCCACCCAAAGCAGCGGTATGCCTTTCATGCGGAAGGCCATGGTGATGTCGTCCACGCGTGCGGCATAGACATCCGTCCACGCTGAGATGGCCTCGCTCGTGTCCGCCTTCGCGTTCTTCCTGTCGACCGGATCGTCCATCGGGCCCATGAACACCACGGCAGCCGATACGGGCGGCTGTCGGTTCAGAACCTCTTCGGCAATGGCCTTCCAGCTACGATCGGTCGGCTTCAGGAAGCCGACGCCCGGGCGGATTTCCCGTACGAGACCAACTTCCGGCTGCTCGCTCAATGTCTCGGAGAGGCCACCGGCGAGGTTCTCGGCCAGGGAATCGCCGAGAACCGCAACAAAGGTGGAGGCTTCAACCTTGCGCCGCGCCGGTGGTTGCTCGCGTGCGGCACCAGCCGCCGAACCGGAAGACGATGCTCTTGCGGCGGCACCTGTTGCCGCGCCTGCCCCCGCAGTAGCCTCGGGGCGGCTTGGGCGTTGCGGACGCGGTCGGGCAGGAGCGGGGGGCCGCGGCTGACCCTGCTCGGACCATTGTGGCGCAGGCATTCCCAGCCGCGGGAAAAGTCGGTCGAAGAAGGACGGCTGCCGTGTGCGCTGCTCGGGCGGTGGGGGCACGTAGCGGCGGGTCTCCTGGGGCGGCTGGCGTGTCCTCGGTCGAACGATCCTGGGCTCGGATTGCTGCTGATCGCTGTTGCGGGATCCGAAGAACTGGGCGTCAGCGGGCTCCACGGCGGCTACCATGGCGAGAGCAAATACGAGTAGTAGCCGCCGTGAAGACATCGAAAACCTCAAACGCGGACGCACCGAGTTGACGCGTCTGGTTCAGATAGGTGCCTAGTAGGCGGTGCGCAAACGCTCAAGCATGGCAAGGCTGCCGTTTCCACTCGCCGGCAGGCCCTTTGCCTCCTGAAAGGAGCGGATGGCGGACCTCGTCTGCGGACCGAACTTCCCGTCCGGCGTCCCGATCGGGTAGCCAAGACGGCCCAGCAGCGCCTGGATCTCCTTTCGTTCGGCCTGCGAGAGAAGCTGGTCCTCCGGCCAAGGCGTAGCGAAAGGCCCGCCGCCGCGGACGCGATCAGCAAGATGACCGACGGCCAGGGCGTAGTTGTCGGAGTTGTTGTAGCGCTTGATAACGCGGAAGTTCGGCAGCACCAGGAAGACCGGGCCAGAGGCGCCGCCCGGCATCAGGAGGCGGCCCACATCGCCGGCGCGCGGGAAGCCCTGGCCATTCGCGCGGCGCAGGCCCATCGCCTGCCACTGGCCCAAAGTCGCCGTGGCAGGCGCGGAGCGGCTGTTGAAGCCCTGCGGCAAGACCACCTCATAGCCCCACGCCTCGCCCGGCCTCCATCCGTGCACTTTCAGGTAGTTGGCGGTCGAGCCAAGTGCATCGGCAATGTTCGTCCAAATGTCGCGACGGCCATCACCGTCGAAGTCCACCGCATAGGCCTTGAAGCTCGAGGGCATGAACTGCGTGTGGCCCATGGCGCCTGCCCACGAACCGATCATGTGCTTCGGATCGGTGTGGCGCTGCGCAAGAATATCGAGGGCGTGGAGCAGCTCCTTGCGGAAATAGTCTGCGCGATAGCCCCCATAAGAGAGGGTAGCGAGCGCCTGAATGACGGAATGACCGCCGAGGAAGCCGCCATAATTGGTCTCGTTGCCCCACACCGAAAGCACCACATAGGGATCCACCCCGTAACGCCGCTCGATCTGCTTGAGCAGGGACGCGAGTTCGCCCGCCTTGAGGCGCCCTTTTTCGATCCGGAGATCAGAAGCGCGCTTCGTGATGTACTGCGCGGATGTGGAGGTGAATTCCGGCTGCTTGCGGGTCAGCGCGAGAACTTCAGGATCGGGTCGAACACCGTCGAAGGCTGCGTTGAAGACCGAACGGGGAACGCCACGCTTTTGCGCGTCCACCCAGAGACGGTCCACGAAAGCCTGAAAATTAGCTGATGCCGGTTCTGCCCACGAGAGGATGCCCACGAGCAGCATCAGCACGGCCAGGAGCTTCGATCTGGCCGCGCCGCGTCCAAACCTTTGAACAGTCCGAGCCGGAGGGCATCTCGTCATGGGGTGTCGCTCCCTTCGCATGGGCAGCTGGATTGCTGCCCAATGATCCTCCCAGACAACCCGAAGATGGTTTCCGTATGGTGAACAGGTGATTACCCGTGCACGCGGTTGTGAAGCCGACGTTCCCAATCCAGCGCGTTTTGCACGATCAGGTCGAGATTGTCGTGTTCCGGTCGCCACTTCAGGGTTCGGCGGATGCGATCGGCCTGAGCGACGATCTTCGCCGGATCGCCGGGCCGACGTGGTGACAGGTTGACCGTGAAGTCGACCCCCGAGACCCGCTTGACGGAGTCTAGAACCTCAAGAACGGAATACCCATTGCCGTATCCGCAGTTCAGCACCGCATTCTCGCCGCCGTTCTGAAGGTGGCGCAGTGCGCACATGTGTGCACCGATCAGATCCGTGACATGGATGTAGTCGCGAACGCAGGTACCGTCGCGGGTCTCGTAATCGGTGCCGAATACCTCGATGGCAGGCCTCTGCCCGAGGGCGGTCTGGACCGCGACCTTGATCAGGTGGGTTGCATTGGGCGTGGACTGACCCGACCGGCCGGCGGGGTCGGCGCCCGCAACGTTGAAGTAGCGCAGGACGACATAGTTCAGGTCATGCGCAGCGGCCGCGTCGCGCAGCATCCATTCCGACATGAGCTTGGATGCACCGTAAGGCGAAACCGGCATCGGCGTCTGATCTTCGCCCACGGGATTGCTGATGGGGTTCCCGTACACCGCTGCCGTCGATGAGAAGACGATCTTGCGAATGCCGGCGTGCACGGCGGCCTCGAACAGGGCGCGGCTCTTGCAGGTGTTCGCGAGGTAATAGTGCAGAGGGTCGGCCACGGAATCCGGCACGACGATGCGTGCCGCAAAGTGGATGATGGCTTCGATGCGGTGCTCTTCCAGCAGGCGCTCGACAAAGGGGCCATCCGAGATGTCTCCGCTCACGAAGGTGGCGTCCGGCGGCACCGCCCACCGGTATCCGGTCGAGAGATCGTCAAGAACGACAACGCGTTCGCCAGCCTCAAGCAGGGCCAGCACCATATGGCTGCCGATGTAGCCGGCTCCGCCGGTCACAAGTACGTTCATTAACGATTCTCCCCCCAGAATGGTCGGCACTTAGCTGATACGTGCCCCGCTGGCCCATAATCGCCTGAAACGATGAAGGCCGGCAGACGTTTGTTTAAATCAAGAGGTCACGATACAGCTCTAGATTGTGATCCGGGCCCCACACAGAGTTTATCCCCCGATGAGACGCATCCGCAAAGCAGTATTCCCCGTGGCCGGTCTCGGCACCCGCTTTCTTCCTGCCACCAAGGCCGTGCCGAAGGAGATGCTGACGGTCGTGGACCGGCCCGTGATCCAGCATGTCGTCGACGAGGCGCGCGCCGCTGGCATCGAGCATTTCATCTTCGTCACTGGCCGCAACAAGGGTGTGATCGAGGATCATTTCGACAAGCAGTACGAACTCGATGCGACGCTGGAGCGCCGTGGCAAGACCAAGGAACTTGCTGCGCTGCAGAAGGACCTCCCTGCCGCGGGCCAGACCAGCTTCACCCGTCAGCAGGAGCCGCTCGGCCTCGGCCATGCTGTGTGGTGCGCCCGTGAGATCGTTGGCGACGAACCTTTCGCGGTGCTGCTCCCGGACATGCTGCATCATGGTCCCAGCTGCCTCGCCGGAATGATCGAGGTTTACGAGCAGAGTGGCGGCAACGTCCTCGCCGTCAATGAGGTGCCCAAGGAACAGGTGCATCAGTACGGGATCGTCGGCGTGGGAGAGACGCACGGCCCCGGCTTCCGTATCACCTCCATGGTGGAGAAGCCCAAAGCCGAGGTCGCGCCTTCCAACTATTCGATTTCCGGCCGCTACATCCTTCAGCCCGAGATCTTCGGTTTGCTGGAGAAGCAGGGCGCCGGCGCAGGCGGCGAAATCCAGCTCACCGACTCCATGCTACGCCTCGCTGAGACGCAGGACTTCTTCGGCTATCGCTTCGACGGTCGGATCTTCGACACCGGTTCCAAGATCGGCTTCCTGACGGCCAATCTGGCCTACGGGCTCGAGCGCGAAGACCTTGCCGCAGACCTGATGGCGGAAGTTCGGGCCATCAGCGCCCGCTGATCAACGGCGGAGGCTGATACCAGCCTCCACCACATTCGCGGTGTAGTCCTCGCCCGGCAGGCTGGTCCTGTAATCCTGATGGGCGAGGCGACCCCGCACCGCCACCGTGCGGGTGAAGCGGTATTCGACGCCCAGTTCCGCGGTCGTCTCATCGATCCGGTAGTCGCTTCCGGCATAATCCGACCTCTGGAACACCAGGCTGCCGCTGAGCAGGAGGTTGCGCCTGAGCGCGTGATCGACGCGCGCCGAGGCCGAACGGGCAAGGGCGCCGGAAGAATCCGCGCGTGTCGTTTCGCTGATACCGCTGTCGACAGCAAGCGTGACCGTGGTCAGTGCGGTCGGACGCCAGACGAGCGAACCTTCAGTCACGAGCCCGTTGATGGAGTCGAGGGTGGGATCATCCGGGGTCTGCTGGCGATACCCGACCTTGCCTGTCATGGCAAAGACGACACTTGGCTCGAACCTGGCGCCGATAGCGATCTCATAGCCGTCGGAACTGCGGCGGAAGCCGAGATCGTCGAAGGTCTGGTCGTGCTCTCGCCGGTTAACCGCCACATCCAGGAAGGGCTCCAGCGCCGGAGACAGTTCGTACCCGGTCCTTAGCTTCAGTTCGAAGACGCTGACATTTCGATCTGTGTTGTCCACCACCTCGCCATTGTTCAGGACGGCTTCGCCATATTCCGAACGTTCCGCGAGGGCCTGCAAGGCGAGCGATGCGCGGTTGGGCTTGATGGTAAAGCCGGCCGTGCCGCCATAGCGAAGGATGTCGGGGCGACCGCTGACCCCTTCGGGCAGGTCGGGATCACCCGGACTTTCGCTCTCCTTCGTCAGCCGGAACGAAAGGTCGAGCCGCATGTCCCTGCGCACGTCGGCGCGTGCTTCGATTTCGCCCAGGAAGTCCGGGGCGTCCAGATCAGGAAACTCCCGGTAAGCGGTGTAGCCCGCTTGTATGGAGCCGCGAAGGGAATGGCGCAGCCATTCGGATTCGACGTCCAGCCGTCCCAGTGTGCGGGAGTAGGCCGAACCTTCGCCGCCGCGTTCCCGGCGAGGATTGCTGTCGACCCCGACGTTCTGGTCCAGGCGCGGCAGAAAAATGAAAGACCCGGCCTTCAGGCCGACCGGCGCATATGGATCGTCTTCGGATATGGCACGCCTGCGCGAGGCGGCGCTTTCACCGGGCGCTGCCAAAAGCTCGGAGGTAAGGCCGGGCAGGGGTGCCGCATCGCTCGGGCCCGGGTCAAACGCGGTGCTTTCAGCCAGCGGCTGCGAGGAGGACAGATCGGTTTCGGACAGGGATCGCGAGGCTGTCGGCTGCTCCCCGGGAAGCGGGAGCGCGCCACGAAGTTCTTGAGCACCGACATCTGTCGAGATCAGCAAGACCGGCAACACGGCGCAGACAAGCCCGCCGGTTCGCCAAGGGCTTACCGGACGCGGATGGCATGCTGCTCGCTCCGGGTTCCTCATGGTTAAGCATCATTGAACAAGCCTGGTTAACGCCTCGTTTCCCCGGGTGAACTTGTCGCAAGGACATAGGCAGGCCTAAGAAGAGCATGAACGAGAGGGTGCCCGCGTGCTGACGAGTGTTCCTAATGGGTTCCAGGTGTCCGACGCCGTGAGCTCTGCTGTCCGGACGGTCTCATGCGAGGCGAATGGACTGCAGACGCTGAAGGAAGCGCTGGACGGAGACCTCGGCCGGGCGTTCGAGGCTGCGGTGCTTGCCATAGCCAACGGTGCCCGGGTCATCGTCACCGGCATGGGCAAGAGCGGGCATATCGGGCGCAAGGTGGCGGCCACTTTTGCATCCACGGGCACGCCATCCTCCTTCGTCCACGCGGCCGAGGCGAGCCACGGCGACCTTGGCATGATCACGCCTCAGGATGTCGTCCTGGCGCTGTCCTGGTCGGGTGAAACGGCCGAGCTCAAAGACATGCTGCATCACACCCGCAGATTCCGTGTTCCGGTGGTGGCGATGACGTCCAATCCCGACAGTTCGCTGGCGCGCAACGCCGACATCGTCCTGGTGCTGCCGAGAACTGTGGAGGCTTGCCCCCACGGCCTTGCGCCTACGACCTCCACCACGATGCAGCTTGCACTCGGTGACGCCCTGGCCGTCGCGCTGCTCGAAAGCCGGGGTTTCAGCGCCTCGGATTTCCAGACCTTTCACCCCGGCGGGAAACTCGGCGCGAGCCTGACCCGTGTGCGGGATTTGATGCATGCGGGCGAAGCCATGCCGCTTGTTCCGGTCGGAACGGCCATGTCGGAAGCCATCCTTGCCATCAGCACCAAGAGCTTCGGCTGTGTCGGCGTGCTCGATGCCGATGGGGCGCTGGCAGGCATCGTCACCGATGGCGATCTGCGGCGGCACATGAGTTCGCGCCTGCTGGATCTGCCTATCGACGAGGTGATGACCCGCGCCCCCCGCACCATCGACCCGGAATCAATCGCGAGTGCGGCTCTCGAACTGATGAACTCGTCGAAGATCATGGCGCTGTTTGTCGTGGAGGATCGCCGCCCCCTTGGCATCCTGCATGTCCATGATCTATTGCGAGCCGGTGTTGCGTAGCGCCGGAGGCAGGTTCGGCATTGCAATCCCTGGGTCTTTGGCCTAGATACCGCGCCATATCCGATGCTTCGACATCACTGAGCGGGCCGCTTCGGCGGCCACGGTTATTTTCCGGCGCGAGCCGGCTATGGCAGGCTAGAGACCGATGAAGATCCGCAATTCCCTGAAGTCGCTGCGCGACCGCCATCGGGACAACCGCATCGTGCGCCGCAAGGGCCGCGTCTACATCATCAACAAGACGCAGAAGCGCTTCAAGGCGCGCCAGGGTTGATCCCTGCAGGGGCTCACGCCTCTGTTCTTTGACGTATGCAGCGTAGCGCTCTAGCCTGGGCGTATGTGGCTGCACCGCTTTTTCATCATCGTCTGCTTAGCCCCTCTCGCTCTCGCGTCAGGGGCTTTTGCGCAGGATTCTAAGAACCCGCCGCGCAACCGGGTGGGTGCGGCGGAGGTGCCGCGAATCGTTGCTCCCGTGACGGCGCGCGAACGGCAGGAGCGGCTTGATCGCCTCTTCGACCGCCTCGCCGCATCGGCCAGCGATGAAGATGCGCGCCGCTTCGAATCGGGCATCGAGGCACTGTGGAGCCAATCCGGCAGTGATACCGCGGATTTGTTGACGCAACGCGCGTTGGAGCTTGCCGCTTCCGAGGACTCAGCCGGTGCGTTGACGCTGTTGAGAGCGGCACTCGAGGCGAAGCCCGACTACGCCGAAGGCTGGAACAAGAGGGCGACCCTGTTCTTCCTGAAGGGCGATTACGGGCGAGCAATGCAGGACATCCGCGAAACCCTCCGCCACGAACCACGGCACTATGGCGCGTGGGCCGGCCTCGGTCGGATCCTCGAGCAGACCGGGGACGAACGTCGTGCCCTGGACGCCTATCGTCGCGCACTTGCGATCAACCCCCGGATCGACGGGCTTCGGGATCAGGTCACAAAGCTGGCCGAGAAGGTGCAGGGCCGCGAGATCTAGCGGCGCGTACTCTTCAGTTTATCGCTTGAGCGACAGCCCGGGTGATCCCGCCGCGGCGCTGCGTCCGGTCCCGGTCGACGTGGCGGCCTCTCCAGTCGTGCTGGCCGTCTCGTCGGTCAGCTGAACAGTCCAGCTACGCTGCTCGCCCGTGTCGATTTCGAAAAAGCCGGTGCGCGCGAAGCCCCTGGCAAGGCAATTGTCCGCACCGCGAATCGTGAATTCCTTCTCGCGCGTGCACATGAAGGCCGAGCCGCTCCACTCGCCGCCTTTGTCATAATCCATGGCATAGACGTAGTAGAAGCGCGCAACCAGCGGCCCCTTTAGCAGGGTCTCGCAGCTCGATGCGCCCACGTTCCACCAGCCTTCGGTGACCCAGGTGTCGCCGTCCTTGTAGCCGACTGCGATGCCGACACGGCCCGCGGTCGCATTGCAAAGGCGGAAATCCACGGCGAAAGCCGCTGGCGCATACAAAAGTGCGGAGATAAACGCCGTTAGCGCGATGCAAGCCGGCTTGCGCCAAACCGCCCGAGTACCTGAACCGTGGACCAACGCCATACGTGATCGGCTCGCGTAAGCCAGACAAGACAAACGTGTATCCTTTTCACGCGCGGCAAAGTCAACGTCTGCAGCGGCTCTCACCAAAGGACAACAGCGCGATAAAAGCGGCAGCAAGACGGCGGCTAACCCGCTGCGGACGAGGACGGGCGGGCGATCATTACGGCTGCGAGTATCAACACGCCGCCGGCGATCTGCAGGGTGGAGAGCATCTCGCCCAGAACGAGGACACCCAGGGCCGCAGCCGCGATCGCCTCGAGAAAGATCACGAGTGACGAGAACACCGCCGGCAGATGGCCCAGCGCATAGGCGAGAAGGCCTTGGCCGGCGGCATGGCTGACCAGAGCAAGTCCGACGAGGGCGCCCACACCAGTGCCGCTGGCGGGTATAAAAGTCGGCTCCAGCATGAACGCGATCGCACCCAGGATCAGCGCCGTCACGATTGATGCGACAAAAGTAATCCGGGCCGGCCCTTCTTCTTGCCGCGCCGCCCGCACGGCCAGAAAGTACCCGCCGAAAAAGATCGCGGTGGTGAGGCCGAAGATATCGCCGCTGATCCGGGACGGATCCACCTCCATGCTCTCGGCCACGAGCATGCTTCCGCCCAGTACGGCCAAGCCAAGTCCGCCCAAGGTCCGCCGCCCCACATGCTCGCTGCGCATCAGCCAGGCTGCGAGGACAACCCAGACCGGTGCCGTGGTGGCGAAGAAGGTGGCGTTGGCCACTGTGGTGTGGGTGACCGCGAGGTGCCAGAAGAAGAGGTCGCCTGCGAACAGCGCCCCCGCCAGCAATGCAGCCCGGCTCACGGGCCTGCTCTCGGTCTTCGGCCTGCCGCGCGCTTCCAGTCTGGCCCAGGCCCACAGCACCGGAAGCGCAAGCGACACCCTCCAGAAGGCGCTTGCGAAAGGGCCGACCTCCGCAAGACGCACCAGGATGGGTGATGCACCCATCGCGACGGCGCCGGCCACGAGCGCGGCCAGCGCAGCCGAGGATGCAGGAGATTTCTCGTGGGGCGGGAGAGACATGGCGCTTCCTATGGCAGGAGCGGCGCGCCGTCACTATGCTGCGCCTATGCCTGACGAGCCAATGCCTGAACCATACCGCGCCCCGGTCGAAATCGTGCCGGGCGCGTCCAGCGACGTTCTTCTGCTGTGCGATCATGCCACCAATGCCGTACCTGCCGAATTCGGGCATCTCGGGCTCCCGTTGGAACAGTTCCAACGGCACATCGCCTACGACATCGGAGCGGCAGCGGTTACGCGGGAGCTTGCGAGGCTGCTCGGTGCCACGGCGATTTTCTCAGGTTTTTCGCGCCTGCTCATCGATCCCAATCGCGGACCGGATGATCCCACTCTGGTGATGCGCCTCTCGGATGGTGCCGTGATCCCCGGCAATGCCCGCATCGGTGCCGAGGGCATTGCGCAACGCATTGCGCATTTCCACGCCCCGTATCACGAGGCCATAGCGCGTCATTTGGACATTATGGCTGCGGCGGATCAGGCGCCGGCGATCATTGCCGTACACAGCTTCACGCCCGTCTGGAAAACCGAACCACGACCCTGGCATGCCGCCGTGCTTTGGGACCGCGATCCTCGCCTGGCGTGCCCTCTGATCGACTCGCTGAGGCAGGACGGAAAATTCGAGATTGGCGACAACGAGCCTTATGACGGCGCACTCGAAAACGACACGCTGTACCGCCACGGCACGAAACGAGGGCTACCGCACGCCCTCATCGAGGTTCGGCAGGACCTGATCTCGGATGATTTCGGAGCAGGCGCGTGGGCCAATCGCCTTGCAACGGCTCTTGCGCCGCTGATCCGCCAACCTGACATCCACAAGATCGAGCAGTGGGGATCACGGGCCGATATGGATCCGCCGATCCGGCGCTGAACTGAGGAGCCGACATGACCGAGATCGATGCCAACACCATGACGGAGCTGGAAGCGGCAGCCTTCCGTCGTCTCGTTGCCCACCTGCGCGAGCGGCCCGAGGTCCAGAACATCGACATGATGAACCTGGCGGGCTTCTGCCGGAATTGTTTGTCAAACTGGATTAAGGACGCGGCCGAGGAGCGAGGCTTGGCGATGTCCAAGGATGACAGCCGTGAGATCGTCTACGGGATGAGCTACGAGGAATGGAAGTCGCGCCACCAGCCTGAAGCGACGCTGGAACAGCAGAAGGCATTCGACCTTCGGGGAAGTCATTGAGCTGGCCAGTAGTGCCCGCTTTCCACAGGTTGCGCGTTAAGAACGGTCCGGCGCTTGACGTGGCTTAGGGTAAACGTCTCAAAGACGCACCTGTTCATGCGTTTGCCCTGAGGTCATCGAAATGTCCGCTTCCGACGTCGCCAAGGATCAACTCCTCTCCATCATCGAGCGCATCGAGCGGCTTGAGGAAGAGAAGAAGGGGATCTCCGATGACATCAAGGAGGTCTATGCCGAAGCCAAGGGCAACGGCTTCGACACGAAGGTTCTGCGCAAGGTGATTTCGATCCGCAAGCAGGACGCGGCGGAGCGCGAGGAGCAGGACGCGATCCTGGAGCTCTATCTCAGCGCCCTGGGCATGCCGGCCTAGGCCGGCGCACCTCAGATTACATGATCATCAGACAGACGCGGTTCAGCCGCGCCTGTCCACATCCACTATCGTGGCCGCGCGGGGCGCGGTGGATGCAAACCTCTCCGTCCGCACCGGAACGATGGATGCTCCGGCAAAGGCATCGCTGCGGAGACCGGCCGTCGGATTGGCTCCGAACTTGACCGGGATGATGGCCTTCGGCGCTGCGATCAGACCTTCGACCGCCGCGGGCTGCGGGGCAGCCAACTGCACCGCACCATCACGAACGGCCCGCTCACGCGAGACCGCAACGACGGCGATGTCTTCAGCTGCTTCCACCTTGGCAGTGCGCTCAACCGGCGCCAGGGCAGCAGTTGCGACGGGTGTTGCCGCCGGTGCCGACGCACGACCCTCCGTCTGAACGCCCGCCATCCGGCGCACAGCGCTTGCGATTAAGCGTGATGCGGCTTCGGTGCTGCTGAGGCCGAGAGACGCCGTGACAGGAGCCTGCGGCCGGATCTCAGGCACTGGCGGCGCAACGGGTGTGACCGAGGCCAGCACTGTCGCAGGCGCGCTAGCGACCGGGACCTGCGGGCGCGGCATCGGCAGGGCCGGTGCCGGTGTAGTCGTCGTGCTCGCACTGGCAGCCGCAGCCATCTCGCGAACGGCTTCGGCACGCGCGGCGTTCGCATCAGGACCACGCGACCACGCCATCTGCGGAGCAGCTGCAGCGGCAGGCTCGGATGCATAGCCAAGGCTCGGGCGGGCCTGCGGCACCGGGATGGCCTGTGCAATCGCAACAGCGGCAGCGCGCGGTTCAGGCTGCTGCTGCGTCGGTTGGGCTGGCGTTGTCTGCGGCTTTGCTGCTGCCACGGCCCGTTCGGGCTGCTTTACAGCCACTGGCGCGGCTGGAGCCGTATCTTCTTCGTCGTCATTGCCGAGCAGGCGGCTGATCAGATTGCCACCCGTGCTACCCGCCGAAGCCATCATGATGGGCTGCTGGGACGGAGCAGGCTGCCCCTTGACGGCAGAGCCACTGCGGCGCGCGTCAGCCAAAGCCGTTTCGTAATTCTTCATCGGCTTGCCGTCGCTCGGGATGTGGACGGTGCGGCCATCGGGGAACACGCGCGCCAGTTCCTGGCGAGACATGCGCGGCCAATGCCGAACCGTGCCCACGTCGAGATGGACGAACGGCAGGCCCGAGGTGGGATAGAAGCCGACGCCGCCACGCTGCAGGCGAAGACCCGCTTCGCGGATCTTGCTCATCGGGATGCCGCCGACATGAATGTCCATGGCTTTGCCGAGGGTATGCTGGCTGTGCTTGGCCACGCCTGAGCTGCGGGAGCGCAGGCCCTCATTGGTCTCAGGCGAGCGGTAGGACGAGATGATCTGAACGTCGCTCCGGGCGCCTGCGTCCTTATAGACCTCCCACACCACGTCGAAGAGGCGGGGGTCCATATTCGTCTGCTTCTGGTTGCGCCAGTCGCGAAGGAAATAGTTCAGCTGCTTAAGGGCAGCGGGGTCGTAGCGGCCGTTCTTCTTGAACGTGACCGTCAGACGTTCCTTGGAATGTGTGTGGTAGAAGCTCAGCGTCCGCGTATCGCCGTTGGCGACCGCAGTCTGCGTACCCTCGACGCCTGCAGCGACAACGATGCCGGCGATGGCGAGGCTGCTGCCGAGCTTGCGCACCCGGCGGACGAATCGATAAGCGGCTGAAGGCGTCTGCACCAGAGCTTTATCCCGGCCTAAGCCTCGTTGGAGGCGATATCAGGTGACGTATCGTCTATGAGGATGGTTAACACCGCCTTAGCAGTGTCAGCCGCCTCGATCCGCACCTCCCGATGTCGGCCCCAAACATGGCAAAAAAGGGGACCGATCACAAGAAATGTGATCGGAAATCCTCAGCCAAGATATTTTAGCGTCCGCGAACGGAGGCCTGAGCCTGGCCGTTCAGGCCCATCAGCGCGGCCATGCGGCGATCATGCCCATAGATATCGGCGCGCTTCACCAATCGTCCGTCTGCCGCCAGTTCGGCCGTGAAGTAGACGATGTGGATCGGCACATTGTGGGCCAGGTTGATGCGGCGCTCGCCCTTCTGGCCGATGAGCTTCTTCATCTTGTCAGCGTTCCAGTTCGATCCTTCCAGCAGCACGTCGGCAAGGGCGAAAGGATCCTGCACGCGGACGCAGCCGTGCGAGTAGGCGCGCTGGGCGTTGGCGAACAGGCCGCGGCTTGGGGTGTCGTGCAGGTATACCGCATGCTTGTTCGGGAACATGAACTTGATGTGCCCCAGCGCGTTCCGCTCGCCCGGAGGCTGGCGAATGCGGATGCGGTTCATGTTGACGCGCGACCAGTCCACCGAGGTGGAGTCGATAACGACAGGCTTACGGCCGCTGGTGTCGAGCACTTCCATCCCCTGACGCGCAAGGTAGGTCGGATCCCGCAGAAGGTTCGGCAGCATCTCCTTAGTGGCAATGGAGGAGGGGACGTTCCATGCCGGATTGACGATGATGAACTGCATCTGGTGAGAGAAGATCGGCGTCTGGTGGATAGGCTTGCCGACGATGACCCGCGTCTCATGCACCACCGCATTCTCTCGGGTGATGCGCGCCATGTATTCAGGCACGTTCACCATGACATGCGTGCTGCCGAGGTCCCGCGGCAGCCAACGCCAGCGCTCCATGTTGACGAGCACCAGCTTGATCTCGTCCTCAGGGCTCGATGCCTCTCCGTTGAGAAGGGCGAGTGAGCGCGCGCCCAGGAGGCCGTCCTGCCGGAGCCCGGCACCCTTCTGGAAGGCCTTCACCGCGTCGACGAGAGCCGGATCGTAGACCGTGTCTCCCGCTGCCGGCAGGGCGAACTTCGCCCGCAGCAGCGGAACGCGCTCGTCCGACATTCCGGGCTTCAGCACAGGGCCGGGAGGAATGGGAGCCGGACCGGTGTCGGCATCTTGCTGGTCGCGACGTAGCTCGACCAGGCGCGCCTTCAGCGCCGCAAAACCCGGGTGAGGGGGATTGTAGGCTGCCAGCCGTGCGGCTGGATCGGCATCTGCGGCAAGCGCCGCGAGGATGTCACGTCCAGGAGTGCGGGAGATCTCCGGTGTTACCAACGGGCTGACACGGGCCGGATCGATCCGCCCGCCCTCCGCCTCGCGGGCGTAGGCGATCGCCGCCCGCGACAACGCGACCTCGGCAGCGGTCTCAGCTTCCAGCGAAGTGTCGGTGCCGCCGGGGTCCGGAAGGACGAAGCTGCTGGCCTGCAAGCCATCTTCATCGGCTCGGGAAATCCGCGCTACGATGTCCGCAGCCTTCGAACTCAACTTGCCGTTTTCGATCCACAGCGGCTTGTTGCCGCGTTCGACGTAGAAGGCGGCAAGTTCAGCATCCTCCCGTTGCGTGGAGAGGCGCCCGGCAAGAACAGTTTCGAAGGTGGGGACGGGCGCGGCAGGCGTTTCAACGCCCTGCGTGATCTGCGCAGGGGCGGGGGCCGCGGGCTCGGTCGGCGCGGCGAGTTGAGGTTGTCCCTCTGCTGCAGGCTCGTTGGCTGCCTGTGGAGGAAGAGGCAAGGATGCTCCAGCGGCGCCTTGGCCTTCAGGAGCGGAAACGACCGCATCGGCCGGAACGGAAGCGTCCGGAGAGATCGGCGTCGATTGCGCTGGCTGAGGCGGAGCCTGCATCAGGACCGGTTCAGCGGGAGCCGTTCCGTCCTGGGCCATGGTTGCGACGGGCGCGGCCGAACACAGTAGCGCAGTGACGAGGCATGCGAGCGTGCGGGACCTGCGCATCTGAGTTCTCCAAACAACCTTGATCATGTAGTCCCGCCACCACCCCTTTGGGCAGAGGGTCGGCGTGCGAAAGCGCACGATGGGCGCGTCTTCCGTGAAGTCGTGTCCACTACGCCACAAGAAATGGCGACGAACCCGCCCCAGATGGCACAGCGCCCACTGCGGAATCGCGGCACCTGCATGGTGGAACCGCTTGGTAAACAGATACTTACCGGAACCTCTGGTCACGGGAGGTTGATCATCGCGGACGACGACGCGATATGGTGTGCAACCACACCGATCCCCCGAGGTTTGCCGTGAACCTGCCCTCCGCACTTTTCGATGCCGCCGAACCCGCGATTGCCGATCCCAAGCTTGGATCATTGCCGGAGTGGAACCTGGCGGACCTCTACACTGCCATGGATGCGCCTGAACTTGTTGCCGATCTGGCGCGCGCGGCGGACGATTCGCGTTCTTTCGAGGGAAGGTACAAAGGGCGGCTCAGCGAACTCGCAGCCAATGGCGGGCAGGCGCTGCTTGAGGCGGTGCGGGCCTACGAGGCTATCGACGACCTGATGGGGCGCCTCGGCTCCTATGCAGGCCTTGTCTATGCCGGCAACACCAATGATCCGGCTCGCGCGAAGTTCTACGGCGATGTCTCCGAGAAGCTGACGGACGCCTCGGCCCACCTCATCTTCTTCACACTGGAACTGAACGGGATCGACGATGCCGTTCTCGACGCAGCGCTTTCCGACGGGGACATCGCACGCTACCGCCCCTTCTTCGAAGATGTGCGCAAAGAACGCCCGCACCAGTTGGAGCCGCAGGTCGAGCAACTGTTCCACGAGAATTATACGACCGGCCGCGGCGCCTGGAACCGCCTCTTCGACGAGACCATCGCCGGTTTAGAGTTCGATGTGCGGGGCGAGAAGCTCCCACTGGAGCGCACGCTGAACCTGATGCAGGAAACCGACGAGACGCTCCGCAAGGACGCCTCGGAAGCCCTTGCGGCAGTGTTCAAGCAAAATCTTCGTACCTTCACGCTCATCACCAACACGCTTGCGAAGGACAAGGAGATCTCCGACCGCTGGCGCAAGTTCGAGGACATCGCGGATTCGCGGCATCTCGCAAATCGTGTCGAGCGCGAAGTGGTCGAAGCGCTCGTGCAGGCCGTACAGGACGCGTATCCGCGCCTGTCGCACCGTTACTACAAGCTGAAGGCCAAATGGTTCGGCAAAGAGGTGCTGGAGCACTGGGACCGGAACGCGCCGCTGCCCAGCGTGGAGCAGCGCACCATTTCCTGGGAGGAAGCGCGCGGAACGGTGCTCTCAGCCTATGGCGAGTTCGCGCCGAAGATGGCGGATATCGCGCAGAAGTTCTTTGACAAGAACTGGATCGATGCTCCCGCCCGTCCCGGGAAGGCGCCCGGCGCGTTCGCGCACCCCACGACACCCTCGGCGCACCCTTATGTGCTGGTGAACTACCTCGGCAAGCCGCGTGACGTGATGACGCTGGCGCATGAACTCGGCCATGGGGTGCATCAGGTGTTGGCGGCTCACAACGGCCCACTGATGGCGCCGACGCCCCTTACCCTCGCAGAGACCGCCTCGGTGTTCGGGGAGATGCTGACCTTCCGCAAGATCCTGGAAGGCACCACCGACCCGGTGCATAAGAAGGCGCTGCTGGCCTCCAAGGTGGAGGACATGCTGAACACCGTGGTTCGGCAGATCGCGTTCTACACCTTCGAGCGTCGCGTCCACACCGCGCGGCGGGAGGAGGGCGAACTCACCAGCGATCGCCTCAACGAAATCTGGATGAGCGTGCAGGGCGAGAGCCTTGGGCCCGCGATCCGGTTCAACCCCGGCTACGAAGTGTTCTGGACCTATATCGGCCACTTCATCCACTCGCCGTTCTATGTCTACGCTTATGCCTTCGGTGACTGCCTCGTGAACTCGCTCTATGCGGTCTACGAGAACGCGCATGACGGGTTCGCCGACCGATATTTCGAACTCCTGGCTGCCGGCGGCACCAAGCATCATTCGGAGCTGTTGGCGCCTTTCGGCCTCGATGCTCGGGATCCGGCTTTCTGGCAGACCGGCCTCGGGCTGATCGAGCGGATGATCAGCGACCTTGAGGAACTCGAACAGGCCTGAGCCGCCGGGGAGGGCGGTCTGCTGGTTGTTCCCGTGACGCGGCGTCCTATCTGACCTGCAGCACGGGAACCCAATGACAGACAACAGCGATCTCGAACGAAACAGGCTCAGCAGTCGCCTGTCCCGCTACGCCCGCGTGGGCACCAATATCGGCGGCGTTGCCGCAAGGATGGCGGGGGCGCGCGTGCTGGGGCAATCCCGAGCCGCAGGTGGCGCGGCCGATCTTGCGGCAGCTCTGGGTGGGCTGAAGGGCCCGCTGATGAAAGTGGCCCAGTTGCTGGCCACCATCCCCGACGCTGTTCCGCCTGAGTACGCGGCGGAACTGATGAAGCTTCAGAGCGAAGCGCCGCCCATGGGTGCGGCATTCGTGCGGCGCCGCATGATGTCTGAACTGGGTGCCGACTGGCGGGACAAGTTCGCGGAGTTTGATCTCAACCCAAGCGCTGCCGCCTCATTGGGGCAGGTGCATCAAGCCGTTGCTCACGATGGAATGCGGCTGGCGTGCAAGCTGCAATACCCGGAGATGGCGTCGGCCGTCGAAGCCGATCTGGCACAGCTTCGCATGCTGCTGGGCCTGCACCGCCGCATGGATCAGGCAATCGACACCAGTGAGATCGCGCAGGAGATCGGCGACCGCGTTCGCGAAGAGCTGGACTATCGCCGCGAAGCAAAACACGCCGCGCTTTATGCTCACATGCTCGCGGATGTCGATGAGGTCAGCGTGCCCTCCGTTCGACCGGAGCTATCCACGGGCCGCCTGCTGACGCTGCAATGGCTGGATGGTCGGCGCCTGATGGATTTCCGCGGCGGCACCCAGGAGGAGCGCAACGGCCTCGCCACAGCCATCTTCAAAGCTTGGTGGCATCCCTTCGCGCATTTCGGCGTCATCCATGGCGACCCGCATTTCGGCAACTACACGGTTCGTGAGAGCGACGGAGCACCGTCCGGAATCAATCTTCTGGATTACGGCTGCATACGCATCTTCCCGCCACGCTTTGTAGGCGGCGTCGTCGATCTCTACCACGGTCTCCGTACGGGAGATGGTGCGCGTGTCGTGCATGCGTACGAGACCTGGGGATTCCGGAACCTGTCGAAGGAACTGGTGGATATCCTCAATGTCTGGGCCGGGTTCATCTATGGTCCGCTGCTGACCGACAAGGTGCAGGCTATCGCCGGCGAGGGCGTCTCTCCGACAGAGTTCGGTCGCAAGCAGGCGTTCCACGTTCACCGGGCCCTGAAGGAGAAGGGGCCGGTTACAGTCCCGCGGGAGTTCGTGTTCATGGATCGAGCCGCCATAGGTCTCGGCGGCGCGTTTCTTCACCTGAAGGCCGAGCTGAATTTCTACCGGCTTTTCAATGAGGAGATCGCCGGGTTTTCCCCAGAAGGCGTGGAAGAGCGGCAGAAGTCCGCCCTGCGTGCAGTAAATCTCTTGGAGGGATCGCCAGCTTCGGCATAATGTATGCCAGGCGATGGGGCTTCTCTCCGGAGCCTGCGGCATATGGCGATTCTGTGGCGCGGAACGTTGCCGAAAGCACGTCTTTCGGCTAAAGGCGCAAGCGCAAATCGATCCGCACAGGAGATGGGCATGGCCGAACACGGCAGGACGGAATACGCCACTGCGGCTGGCAATGACTATGCCGAGCATGAAGCGACGTACACAAACGTCATGAAGCTCACCAAGGTCGGCACGATCCTGGTGCTGACCTGGGTCGTCGGCCTCGCCATCTTCGGCACCGCCGGCAGTACTTTCTGGCTCGGCGTAAGCCTTGTTCTGTCAACCATCGCCGGCATTGTCGGTGCCGCTCGTGACAGTGCCGTTCCCGGCTCTGTCGTCCTCGTTCTCATGTTGATCGTGTGGGCTCTGCTGGTCTGATGACACTACGTATTGCCGTTCTTGCCGAGACGGACCCGAACGAGGGTCGCGTCTCCGCCACGCCCGAAACCATCAAGAAGCTCACGGGCATGGGGGCAAACGTCGCCGTCCAGGCCGGAGCCGGGCTCCGCTCGGGCCTTCGTGATGCGGATTTCGAGACCGCAGGTGCCACCGTTATCTCTTCCGCAGCTGAGGCAGTTGCCGGCGCGGACGTTGTGCTCTCGGTGCGTCGTCCGACGACCGAGCAACTGGCGGGCATCACTGCCGGCGCAGTCGTCCTCTCGATCGCCGATCCCTACGGGAACGAGGCCGAGCTCGAGAAGCTGGCCGGTACACGGGCTTCCGTCGTCGCGATGGAACTCGTGCCCCGCATCACGCGCGCCCAGGTCATGGACGTGCTGTCCTCGCAGGCGAACCTCGCCGGCTATCGCGCCGTGGTCGAGGCGGCCTCTGAGTATGGCCGCGTGTTCCCGATGATGATGACCGCCGCAGGCACTATTCCTGCTGCACGCGTCTTCGTCATGGGTGCGGGCGTCGCGGGCCTCCAGGCTATCGCCACTGCGCGGCGCCTCGGTGCCATCGTTACGGCCACTGACGTTCGGCCCGCCTCCAAGGAGCAGGTCGAATCGCTCGGCGCGAAGTTCATCGCGGTCGAGGATGAGGAGTTCAAGCAGGCCGAGACCTCCGGTGGCTACGCCAAGGAGATGTCGGCAGAATACCGCGCCAAGCAGGCGGAACTGCTGGCCAGCCACATCGCCAAGCAGGACGTGGTCATCACCACCGCCCTGATCCCCGGGCGCCCGGCGCCGAAGCTCGTCACCACCGCGATGGTGGAATCGATGAAGCGCGGCTCCGTGCTCGTCGATCTGGCCGTCGAGCGTGGCGGCAATGTCGAGGGCGCGAAGTCCAACGAGATCGTGGACCATAACGGTGTGAAGATCGTCGGCTATGGCAACATGGCCGGCCGTCTCGCCGCCAGCGCCTCCGGTCTCTATGCCAAGAACCTCCTGGCTTTCCTCGAACTCGTGATCAAGGACGGCGCCATTGCCGTAAATTGGGACGACGAGATCATCAAAGCCTCCGTCCTGACGCGCGACGGCGCGGTCGTTCACCCCAATTTCCAGTCCAAAGGGGCCTGAAATAGATGCAGCCTCAACTTCTTGCACAGGCGCTGACGCCCAGCGAGGCCGCCGCACGGGCCGCTGAAGCGGCCGATGCCGCACGCGCTGCCGCCGATGCCGCGCAGGCCTATGCCGATGTCGCAGGCGACGCGGTCGGAGCCGGCGTTCATGCGGCGACCGGCGGAGCCATCGATCCGTTCGTGTTCCGGTTCGCCATCTTCCTGCTGGCCATCTTCGTTGGATACTATGTCGTTTGGAGCGTCACCCCGGCGCTGCACACGCCGCTGATGGCCGTCACGAACGCCATCTCCTCGGTTATTGTCGTCGGCGCTCTTCTTTCTGCCGGCGTTCATCTCAGCGAAGTCGATAGCGGTCCGCTCTGGGCACGCGCGCTTGGCTTCTTCGCGCTGATCCTCGCCTCCGTGAACATTTTCGGCGGCTTCTTGGTCACGCAGCGCATGCTCGCAATGTATAAGAAGAAGGGCTGACGGGCGTGACCAATCTCGCGCAATTCCTTTATCTGGCCGCCGGTGTCCTCTTCATCCTGGCGCTCCGCGGCCTGTCCCACCCGACGACGTCGCGGCAGGGCAACATGTTCGGCATGGTCGGCATGGCAATCGCCATCGTCACCACGCTGGTCATCGCGCCCCCCGCAGACGCCATGGCGTGGGGCCTCATCATTCTCGGCATCGCCATCGGCGGCGGCGCCGGTGCGCTGATCGCCAAGCGCATCGCCATGACGGACATGCCGCAGCTCGTGGCGGCCTTCCACTCACTGGTCGGACTTGCGGCCGTGCTCGTCGCAGCCGGTGCGCTCTATGCACCTGCCGCTTTCGGCATCGGCAATCCCGGAGAGATCCATGGCAGCAGCCTCGTGGAGATGTCGCTCGGTGCAGCTATCGGCGCCATGACCTTCACCGGGTCCGTGATCGCCTTCCTCAAGCTTGACGGGCGCATGTCCGGCAAGCCGATCATCCTGCCGCAGCGCCACCTGATCAACATCGCCCTCGCGGTCGCGGTTGTGGTGCTGATCGCCGTGTTCGTGGCGACCGAGAGCCACGCCGTGTTCTGGATCATCGCCCTTCTGGCGCTGGTCATCGGCGTCACGCTGATCATCCCGATCGGTGGCGCGGACATGCCCGTCGTGGTGTCCATGCTGAACTCGTATTCGGGTTGGGCTGCTGCCGGCATTGGCTTCACGCTGGGCAACCTCGCGCTCATCATCACGGGCGCGCTGGTCGGCTCCTCGGGCGCCATCCTGTCCTACATCATGTGTAAGGCGATGAACCGCAGCTTCATCTCCGTGATCCTCGGCGGCTTCGGCGGCGAGACCGCGGCGGCTGGTGGTGTGGTCGAGACGCGCCCTGTGAAGCAGGGGTCGGCCGACGACGCGGCCTTCATCATGAAGAATGCCGAGAAGGTCATCATCGTGCCGGGTTACGGCATGGCGGTGGCGCAGGCTCAGCATGCGCTTCGTGAAATGGTGGATGAGCTCAAGAAGGAAGGCGTGGACGTCAAGTACGCGATCCATCCCGTCGCGGGACGTATGCCGGGGCACATGAACGTGCTGCTGGCGGAGGCCAACGTGCCCTACGATGACGTGTTCGAGCTTGAGGACATCAATGGCGAGTTCGCGCAGGCCGACGTGGCCTTCGTGATCGGCGCCAATGACGTGACGAACCCGGCTGCAAAGACCGACCCCACCTCGTCGATCTACGGCATGCCTATCCTCGACGTCGAGAAGGCCAAGACGGTTCTGTTCATCAAGCGCGGCATGGGCTCCGGCTATGCCGGCGTGGAGAACGAACTGTTCTTCCGCCCGAACACGATGATGCTGTTCGGGGATGCCAAGAAGATCACGGACCAGGTCCTCAAGGCTCTGGCCTGATCCCACCATTCGTTCTTAAGAAAGGGCGCCGCAAGGCGCCCTTTTTCGTGCGCGGGCCCGGCGATCGGTAGATCAGGCGAGAGTCGTGTCCCGGCGGGCGCCTGAGCATTCCCATCCACACCAACCTCGTTGGGTCGTGCTGAAAAAGAAAAGCCGCCCAGATGGGCGGCTTTCTCATTCCTGGCAGTGGGCACGCGGTCAGTTGGTCAGGCTGTAGCTGACACCGGCCTGACCGCCGACACGGCTGAAGGCGCTTCGAGCTCTCTCATCACGAGGAGAGACCTGCACCGCGCGGGCATAGGCCGCGCGCGCATTGTTCTGGTCGTTCAACTGCTCATAAGCCTGCCCGCGCGTGAACCAGGCTTCGGCGTTGCTCGGCGCTGTCGCGAGGGCCGTGTTGAGATCCTCGAGCGCCGCTTTCGGATCATTGGTCGCAAGATAGCTGACGGCCCGAGCAATGTGTGGAGGTGGGGCGGAGGCGTCTATCGCGATTGCGCGGGTAAAGTCCTCGATGGCCGGTCCATGCTGGTTCTGTGCCTGCTGAACCAGTCCACGGTTATGATAGGCCTGTGCGCTCTGGCGATCGATCTCCAGCGCGCGCTGATAGTCGTTCATCGCCTGCTGGAACCGACCGGCCTGCCGGTAGACATTGCCACGGCCGATATATGCCTGGGCTGAGCCGGGATTGACGCTCATGGCGCGCTCGTAGTCTGCGATGGCCAACTGGTCCTGTTTCAACGCATGCTGGGCAAGGGCACGGTTGGTGTAGGCACGATCGAAACCCGGATCGAGCTGGATCGCGGTGGTAAAGTCAGCGATCGCTTCTTTGTATTTGCCGGAACGGGCGAGCGCAGAGCCGCGTGTGTTATAGGCCTCCGCGTTCTGCGGATTGCTCTGCACAGCCGCGGTCAGCGAGGCGACATCTGTCTGGGCGCTCGCCGCGGCTTCTGCGTCGATGGTGCCTGTGACGGCACGAGATCCTGCACCGCAGCCCGCCAACAAGATGGCGCATCCAGAAACAGCCAAGGCCTGCCGCAAAGCGCTGCGCGAACCGGAATCCAGCATATTGTGTGTTCCCCTTGTCCTACATTGTGCCTTCATTGCGGCAGCATGAGGACGTGAACGAGAAAAGCGCCCACGGCGAGCCGGGGCGCTTCTGCACGATCTTGCTTGCCTGCTGGGATCAGCGGGCAGCAGGCTTCTTCATCGGGATGAGACCCTCGCGCTGCGCGCGCTTGCGAGCCAGCTTGCGTGCACGGCGCACGGCTTCAGCCTTTTCGCGGGCCTTCTTCTCCGAAGGCTTCTCATAATGACCACGCAACTTCATCTCACGGAAGATGCCCTCACGCTGCATCTTCTTCTTCAGCGCTTTAAGCGCCTGGTCGACGTTGTTGTCGCGAACGAGAACCTGCACGGGCGGCCACTTTCCTTGATCTGTTCCGGTATGGGCAAGGACCGCGCGCAAGCGCCGATGCAGCCAATTGCCTGATTGAGGTGTGCGTCTACCAGACGAGTCGCGCTTTGTCCATCTTGGCGGAACTGGTTTTCAGTTGCCCGGGAGGAGCCGGTTGACGTGTCCCATCTTCCGCCCGGGTCGCGCTTCCGCTTTGCCATATAGGTGCAGGCGGGCGCCCGGTTCGGCGGCAAGACTGCTCCAAGCGGACACGTCGTCTCCAATGAGGTTTGTCATCTGGGTGCGCGCCAAGCGCTGCGTGGACCCCAGGGGCCAACCGGCAACCGCTCGAATGTGCTGCTCGAACTGGCTCGTCTCCGCGCCGTCCTGCGTCCAGTGACCGGAGTTGTGAACCCGTGGCGCAATCTCGTTGATAAGCAGTCGTTCGCGCCCGCCATCCTCCACGACGAACATCTCGACGCCGATCACGCCGACATAGCCGAGGGCGTCGGCGATGCTTCGTGCCATAGCCTGAGCTTCGACGCAGGCCTCTGAGGAGAGGTTGGCGGGAACAGTCGAGGTGTTCAGGATGTGGTTCGCATGGCGGTTTTCCGTCACGTCGTAAGCCGCAAATGCGCCGTCCTGACCGCGTGCGGCCACCACGGAAATCTCTCGGACGAAGGGCACGAAAGCTTCCAGCACGCTCGGCTGCCGGTTCACGGCGTCAAGTGCGTTCTCCAGAAGCACGTCGTCTCTCAGCGTGATCTGACCCTTTCCGTCATAGCCGAAGCGGCGCGTCTTGAGGACGGACGGGCGGCCGAGCCGCTGCACCGCGGCTGAGAGGTCGCCGCGGCCGTCCACGGCGGCAAAATCGGCAAGGGGAAGTCCAAGTTGCCGGAGAAAGTTCTTCTCCTCCAGCCTGTCCTGCGCGACCTGCAGCGCGCGGGCGCCGGGGAAAAGCGGCCTGTGAGACGCCAGGACCTCGGCGGTCCGGCTCGGCACGTTCTCGAATTCATAGGTGACGACGTCGACGTCGCGCGCGAACCGCGCGAGGGCATCCTCATCCTCGTAGGCGGCTTGAACATGGGCAGCCGACACCGCAAAGGCGGGGCTGCCCCCGTCGGGGCAATAGACATGGACCCGGAACCCCAGACGTGCGGCGTCGAGCGCCAGCATGCGCCCGAGCTGTCCGCCACCAACGATACCGATGGTGGCACCCGGCGGAAGCGGTTGATGCGACATTTCAGGCCTCGGCTATGGGGGCTTCCGCGATCGCGGTGGTCTGGCGGTCACGCCACGCGTCAAGGCGGATCGCGAGTTCTGGATCGTTCAGGGCAAGGATGGCTGCTGCCATCAGCGCCGCGTTGACGGCTCCGGCACGACCGATTGCAAGCGTGCCCACCGGAATTCCCGCCGGCATCTGCACGATGGAGAGCAGGCTGTCCATCCCGGACAACGCCTTGCTTTCCACCGGGACGCCGAGAACGGGCAGGGGTGTCATCGACGCCGTCATACCCGGCAGATGGGCCGCTCCACCGGCGCCGGCGATGATGACCTTGAAGCCATCGCCGCGGGCACCTCTCGCGAAGCTGTACAGCCGCTCCGGTGTGCGATGAGCGGACACGATGCGGGCGTCATGACCGACACCGAGCGCTTCCAGCGTCTCGGCGGCATGCTGCATGATGGACCAGTCTGACTGGCTGCCCATGATGATGGCGACAGGGCGCCCCTGATCCGCCATGCGGAGATTCCTTCGTCTGCCCCTGAAAAGAGCGGCGGACTATATGGAGGGTGCCACCGCGCGGCAAGGTAGCAACGATCGGGCTGTCCTAATGCTTCGCCCTGACCTTCTCCGCGGCTTTCTCGAGATCATCGCGCTGGTTGCCGACCTTGTGGATGAGGTCGACGGTTTCGTCTTGGGCTATGTCGTTCTTCTCAGCGAAGTATCGGACCTCGTAATCCTCATTCGCCGCCACGCGGCCGCGATCCTGTTGCCCCTTCTTGGTCTTGTCGTCCGACATGCCGGCCTCCTGGGTTGGTTCCTGCAGGTTGAATCCATCAGTGTGCCACTTGTTCCGACCTGCGAAGGCACGCACCGGGCAAGTGCATGACGTGGGCGGGCATTGCTCGTTTCTTTGCGTCTCTCGGTCCGTTAAGGTCGCGCCGCAAAGAGGGAAGCTCGCCCCCATGTCCGTTGCCGAATTCGATCCCTACAAGCTGTCTTCGCCACGGATCTTCCTGCTCAGGATGGTGGTGTTCTTGCTGCTCGTGGCGTTTGTCGGGCTCATGCTGCACAAGCAGATCGCGAAGGCCTTCATGGCCAATCCCGGTCTTAACGGCCTGATCTTCTGCGTTCTGTTCATCGGCATCGCGCTCTCCTTCCGCCAGGTCGTGCGGCTTTTTCCCGAAGTCCGGTGGGTAAATGATTTCCGGGTGTCGGATCCCGGCCTTGCCTTGCGCGATGCGCCGGTCCTGCTGGCGCCGATGGCGTCACTGCTCGGCAATCGTCTCGGCCGCGCCTCCATATCCACGATGACGCTGCGGTCCATCCTCGATTCGCTCGGCAATCGTCTCGACGAAGCCAGAGATATCGGCCGCTACCTTACGGGCCTCCTCGTGTTCCTCGGCCTGCTCGGGACGTTCTGGGGCCTGCTGGAGACCGTCTCGTCCGTTGGCGGCGTCATCGGCGGCCTGCAGGTGCAGGGCGGCGGCGATTCGGGCATGATCTTCGAGGATCTCAAGCGCGGCTTGAGCCAGCCTTTGTCCGGCATGGGCATCGCGTTCTCGTCCTCGCTTTTCGGCCTCGCAGGTTCGCTGGTTCTCGGCTTCCTGGATCTGCAGGCGGGGCAGGCACAGAACCGGTTCTACAATGAACTGGAAGACTGGCTGTCCGGCACGGTTGCGGATGCCCACATCGGCAGCGACGATGAAAACCTGGCGGGCGGCAACACCGACGTCGCGGCGGCGCTCGACCGGCTCAACCAGATGCTCGCGAGCAATGGCGGCGGAGCAGGTGTCGGGCGTCTGACCGACGGCGTGCAGGGCCTGATCCACCACCTTCGCGCCGAGCAGGCTCTCATTAGGGAATGGATGGAGCGCCAAACGGCGCAGACCGAGGATTTGAAGCGCCTCTTCAACGACCATCGCACCGATCGCATGGGCTGACCGATGGCAAGGCGCCGGGGGCGGGAACGCCAGATCGACTACTGGCCGGGCTTTGTCGACGCGCTGTCGACTTTGCTCATGGCCATCATCTTCCTATTGTCCGTCTTCGTGGTGGCGCAATTCGTGCTGTCACAGCAGGTGTCGAGCAAGGACACCGCGCTGGAGCAACTGAACGCACAACTGGCCGAGCTGACGCAGTTCCTGGCTCTCGAACGGTCTTCCAAGCGCTCGCTTCAGGATGAGCTTACCTCGTTGCAATCAAGCCTTGCCGGCGTGGAGGCAGAGCGCGACCAGTTGCGAGGCGCGGCAAGTGCCGGTGCAGGGCAGGCGGCGGAGGCTGGCGGCCGTGTTCAGGCGCTCGGTGACGAGCTTGGCCAGCAGAAAGAGATCTCAAGTCGCGCCTTGGCGCAGGTGGAACTTTTGAACCAGCAGATCGGCGCCCTTCGACGCCAGATCGGTGCGCTCGAAGAGGCGCTGGAGGCATCGGAATCGCGCGGTCGAGAGAGCCAGGCCAGGATCGCCGACCTCGGATCCCGGTTGAATGTCGCGCTCGCTCAAAGGGTGCAGGAACTTGCGCGCTATCGTTCTGATTTCTTCGGGCGACTGCGGGAGATCCTCGCCAACCGGCCGGAGATTAGGGTCGTTGGCGACCGTTTCGTCTTCCAGTCGGAGGTGTTCTTCGAAGGCGGGTCTGCGCTTGTATCGGCTTCTGGGATCGAGCAATTGGGCAAGCTCGCTGACGCCTTGCTCGAATTGACGCGCGAGATACCCTCGGACATCAACTGGGTCCTGCGCGTGGACGGCCACACGGACAAGCGCCCCCAGCGGTCGGCGCTTTACCCGTCGAACTGGGAGCTGTCCTCGGCACGCGCCATCGAGGTGGTTAAATACCTGGTGTCCCGTGGTGTGCCTCCGCAGAGACTCGTGGCCGCCGGCTTCGGCGAACACCAGCCGCTCGACCCTGCGGACAGCGACGAGGCATACGCCCGCAATCGGCGCATCGAGTTGAAGCTGACGGAGCGTTGAACGCCGTGTTCAGCGCAGGGCCGTGCTCGGATCGCTGAACTGCAGGCTCGCAAGCCGCGCGTAGAGACCGCCACGAGCAATCAACTCGGCATGTGTGCCGATTTCCACCACGCGGCCCTCATCCATGACGAGGATCCGATCGGCTCTCAGCACCGTCGCCAGCCGATGGGCGACAACCAGCGTTGTCCGGCCCTTCATGAGATCTGCGAGCGCGTTCTGTACGAGGGACTCGCTCTCCGCGTCGAGCGCGGATGTTGCTTCATCGAGAAGCAGGATGGGAGCGTTTCTCAGGATGGCCCTTGCAATGGCGATGCGTTGTTTCTGTCCGCCAGAAAGCGTCACGCCACGTTCCCCGATCGAGGTCTCATAACCTTCAGGAAGCGCGCGGATGAACCCGTCGGCGGCGGCGCTTAGGGCAGCTGCCTCGATCTGGGCGTCCGATGCATCCGGCTTTCCGAAGCGGATGTTGTCCCGTGCCGTGCCGGCGAAGATAACCGAATCCTGGGGAACGAGCGCGATGCGGCTCCGCAGATCGCTTAAGCTCGCTTGAGCTATGTCGACGCCGTCGATCGTCACGAACCCCGATTGCGGGTCGTAGAAGCGCAGCAGGAGGTGGATCAGGGTTGATTTGCCGGCTCCCGAAGGGCCGACAACGGCAATCGTTTCACCAGCTGCGATCTCGATGCTGAGATCTTTGAGGACGGGTAAGTCGGGTCGTGCGGGGTAGGCGAAATCGATGTGCTCGAACCTGATCTGGCCCCGTGGCGGCTTCGGCAGTACGCGCGGCGAAGGCACTTCGACCACCGCAGAAGGTACGTGCAGAAGTTCGTCCAGCCGCTCTGCCGCACCCGCCGCCTGCGAGATGTCGCTCCAGACCTGCGAGATTTCACCAAGTGCCCCGGCCGCGAAGACCGCGTAGAGCACGAACTGGCCGAGAAGGCCGGCGCTCATCCTTCCAAACAGAACGTCTGTTGCGCCCCACCAAAGCACGGCGACAACGCTGCCGAACACGAGGAAGATGACGACGGCTGTCAGAAGTGCTCGCGTCGCTGTTGCTGACCGCGCGCCATCATAGGCCCGCTCGACGGCATGTGAGAAGCCGGCCTTCAGCGCGGGTTCGGCATTGAAGGCCTGGACCGTACGCATTGCGCCGAGCGATTCCGCAGCCATCGCAGATGCGTCGGCGAGCGTGTCTTGCGCCTTGCGTGATTTCTGACGAACCGAGCGTCCGAACGCGACGAGCGGAAGGACGATGAAGGGAATTGCCACGAGAACCAGCGCGGACAGGCGAGGCGAGGTCACCACCATCATGATGCTGGCGCCGGCGAAGAGGAAGAGGTTGCGCAGTGCCAGAGATGCGGACGAACCGAACGTTGCCTTGATCAGCGTTGTGTCGGCCGTAAGCCTCGACACCAGCTCACCCGCACGTGACTGGTCATAGAAGCTGGCGGACAGCCCCGTCAGATGTGCGAAGACGGCGTTCCTGATATCGGCCACCACGCGTTCGCCGAGCGTCATGACCAGGTAGAAGCGGGAGGCGCTGGCAA
The DNA here is from genome assembly GCF_033898525.1 of Terrihabitans rhizophilus. Classification (NCBI taxonomy): domain Bacteria; kingdom Pseudomonadati; phylum Pseudomonadota; class Alphaproteobacteria; order Hyphomicrobiales; genus Terrihabitans; species Terrihabitans rhizophilus. The sequence continues at coordinate 178,800 of NZ_JAXAFJ010000006.1, forward strand.
GTGCCAGGAAGGCCGCCACAGCCAGCATCGTCGCGAAATACCAATCCACCATCTCGCGTTCTTCAGAGCTGAACCCGAAGTCGATGATCCGGCGCAGTGCCAGTGGCACGATCAAGGTTGCCGCGGATGCCGCAAGCAGCGCCAAAAACGCCAGCGCGATACGGCCCTTGTAAGGAGCGGCGAACGGAAGCAGCGCACGCAGGGGCCCCAGCCGTCTGGTGGACGCTGCCGCGTTTGAAGATGTGGAGCGAGGTTTTCTCATGGGTGCCTTGGTGGCGGGACCATGCAGCCGATGCGGCCGTGTGGGCAAGTTCGCCGTGCTGGAATTTCTGCGGCGTATTGCCTGTTTCCGGAGCGTGGCCGACGATGCTTGCGCCCGATCCGGGCCTGCGCTATAGGGGCGCCTTCCTGTTTCTCGAACATCGAGGGCGTGCGGCGCCGCGCGCCCATGCCGTGAGGCGAGTATGAAGTCCGACATCCATCCCGACTACCACTTCGTCAAGGTCGTGATGACCGATGGCACCGAGTACCTGACCCGTTCGACCTACGGCAAAGAGGGCGACACCCTTCAGCTAGACATCGATCCCAAGACGCATCCGGCGTGGACCGGTGGACAGCAGCAGCTTCTTGACCGCGCCGGCCGCGTGTCCAAGTTTGCCGCGCGGTTCGGATCCATCGGCAAGCGCACATAGGCTGCATTCAGAATCGAAAAAGCCCCGCTTGAGCGGGGCTTTTTTTCGTCATCACCGGCTCGGAACTGTTTTATGCGCTGATGGCGAAAGCCGTTCGCAGAAGTGCCAGTTGATTGGCGATCGGGTTGTCGAGGTCCTTTGCCCCAGAGAGGAAGTGGCTCTCCAGAAGCACCACGCGCTGCTGTAATCTCTCGGTGCGCCCCACCAACTCCTGCAGGCGGTCGGGCAGCGTGAGGAAAGTGTCGGCGGGCACGGTCGAGCGGGCCCCGTTCAGCTTAACTTTCTGCTTTTCCTGTTCCGCCTGCTGCGGGTTCATCTCGCCATCGTTCGCAGCACGCTGGATGAGGAGCCAGGACGCAATCTGCATCAAGCGCGTGGTGAGCCTCATGCTCTCCGTTGCGTAGGCAAGGGCGCTCGTCCTCGAAAGGTGCCGGCTTTCGTCGCGGCCATCGCCATCCAGGTAGGCTGCAGTCTCTTCGACCAGCGCCATCCCCTCGCGGAAAAGCTCACGAAACGAATCAGACGTAAGCAGCTTGTCGCTGAAGCGCACGAACCGCCCGTCCTGCAGGCCCTCGGAGAGCTGTTCCATGACGTGATAAATCCGTTGAAGGCACTGGGTATGAACCGAGGCGTGATGCGGGTCCACACTGGCTTCAAGCGTCATGAAGTGGAAGAGCAAAGTTAACGAATGGTTAACGCCTGCTGCGTGTCCCGGCGCAAAAAGAAGCCGCCTTGTCGGCGGCTCCGAGTCCAGGGAGACGTCAGAACGAGCGAGGCTGAGGCGCCGCTCCAGTCAGGAGAAGCTTCTTAATAGCCCGTAAAGGTTTCTGAACGGTTAACGGAGCTTCCCGAAGATGCCGGCGGCTGCGTCCAGATGGGCCACCTTGGCTGCACGTGCCTTGTTCAGGCGTTCGATCTCGACTTGCAAGGCTGTGACGCGATGATCCAACTCTGCGACTGAAAGGGCGGAAAGATCCTCTCCAATCTGGAAACCAGGCCTGCGGTGCTGCGCATCCTCTTCAGCGTTCATCACGAAAACTCCTGGCTGCAAGGCCATCGAGGTAGCCCAAAGCAACCAACGCGCAGCGTAAGGAAAGGATCACGCAGGGTGTCAGATCCGGTTTGCTTCGAGGAGGACGAACACCTATATTCCCGCCATTCCGGTCATCGTTGATGAACGACTGCTCCGCCCCTCCGGGCGAAGCTCAAAGGAGATATGTCATGGCGAATGCGCCGCTGATGCCGAAGGCAACTGCCGTCTGGCTCGTGGACAACACATCGCTGTCTTTCGCCCAGATCGCGGAGTTCTGCCATCTGCATGAGCTGGAGGTGAAGGCGATTGCCGACGGCGACGCCGCGCAGGGCATTCGCGGAATCGACCCCATCTCGAATGGCCAGCTGACCCGTGACGAGGTGGAGAAGGGCGAGGCGAATGCGTCGTACCGCCTGAGGCTCATCGAATCGAAGGTGAAGCTTCCCGAGGTCAAGCGCCGGGCGGGCCCGCGGTACACGCCGGTGTCGCGCCGTCATGACCGGCCGAATGCCATTCTCTGGCTGATCCGGAACCATTCGGAGCTCAAGGACGCGCAGATCATGCGTCTGGTGGGAACCACCAAGACCACCATCCAGTCCATCCGGGACCGGACGCACTGGAACACGTCGTCATTGTCGCCGCTCGATCCCGTGACGCTTGGCCTGTGCTCGCAGATGGACCTCGATCTCGAGGTCAATAAGGCTGCCCGGAACGCGCCGCCGCGGCCAGAGACAGCGGAAGAGGGGCAGAGCCTGCTGCCGACGGAGGTTACCACGGCCGGCCAGAGCGAGCCGTTCGCCGACTTCGGACGCCGGGAAACCCGTCCCCAGGAAGAGGCGATCGACGTCGACTCCGTGTTCGCGAAGCTCAAGAACCTGCCGCGTGAAGACGATGCAGATGACGAGGAGGAGCGCTAAGCCGCTCCTCCTCCAACATGCACTCTAGTGCAGGGTATGCTCGATCTCCGGCTGCAGCTTGGTGATCTGATCCTTGATCTTGAGTTTGCGTCGTTTCAGCTCAGCGATGCGCACTTCATCGACATTTGGGTGGGAAAGCTCGGCTTCGATCTGGCGCTCCAAATCCTCTTTCTTGGATACGAGCGACGTTAGATGCGAAGAAATCGACATTCCATTCCTCCTTGTGTCTCTACGACAGCAGGATGACACCGCAGCCGTAGTATGTCGATTCCAACCGAGGAATTTGGCGGGGGTAGGGCGAGCTCCCTCCTTGAAGAGCGGGGGTGTGCGGGCGTATCGTCTCGCGGTCTTCCGCTCAGCGGTTGGCGGTTCAGAGGCACGGGCGGGGCCACAGCCGGGATGGTTGTTCAGGACAATGAGGAAGACGCCGCGCTGCAGGCGGAGCTGGCGCGGCTCGAGGAAGAGCATCGCGACCTCGACACGGCCATCGAGGCGCTCGAACGGCTCGTGGCCTGTGACCGGCTGCAGCTTCAGCGGCTCAAGAAGCGCAAGCTGGCCCTGAAGGACCGCATCTCACATCTCGAAGACACGTTGACGCCGGACCTGATCGCCTGAGAGGTGCGCTCAGCGCACCTTCTTCAGCGTGTCGGCCAGCCAGCGATGTGACGCTTCATTGCCGCAGACAACGTGGCCCTTCGTCAGCATGTCGTCTCGGCCATCGAGGTCGGACGCGTAACCGCCTGCTTCGCGAATGAGCAGCAGGCCTGCGGCCATGTCCCAGGCTTTGAGATCACGCTCCCAGAATCCGTCGAGACGGCCCGCTGCCACCCAGGCGAGATCGAGCGAGGCCGCGCCCGCTCGACGTATGCCCGCGACCTGACCCTGCACGGCGCGCAGTTCGCGGCCGAACAGTTCGTGGTCGCCCTTGCCGCGATGCGGAACGCCGGTGCCGATCACGCAATCCACGATGTTCTTGCGGCCCGACACGCGCAGGCGCCTGTCGTTGAGGAAGGCGCCGTTGCCGCGCTCGGCGGTGAACAGCTCGTCGGCCACCGGATTGTAGACCACCGCCGCCACCAGCGAACCGTTGCGCTCCAGCGCCACCGAGATCGCGAAATGCGGGATGCCGTGCAGGAAGTTGGTGGTGCCGTCGATGGGGTCGATGATGAAGCGCTGCGACGGGTCGCGGCCTTCGATCTCGCCGCCTTCCTCCAGCAGGAAGCCGATGTCCGGGCGTGCGCGCGCGAGTTCCTGGCGCAGCGTGTCCTCGGCGCGGCGGTCCGCGATGCTGACGAAGTCGGACGGTCCCTTGATCGACACCTGAAGCTGCTCGACCTCGTTGAAGTCGCGCCGCATGGCTCGCCCGGCCTTGGAGCAGGCCTGGACCATGATGTTCATCAACGGGGAACGGGGCATGACGCCTCAGAGACGGAGGAAAAAGGGGGAGGGCGGTTACTGCCCGCCCGCGGGCGGAGCGTCAAGGCCCGCGGTGCCGGCACGGGCGCTCTCGCCGCGCAGGGCAGCCGCGCGCCCCTCGGCCTTGACGGTCTCGTCTTCCGTCATGCCGGCAAGCACGTCGTCCAGATAGCGGTCCTTTGCGCCCTTCTCGCGGGCTATCATGTACCAGGCAGCGGCGCGGATGCGGTCGGCTTCCACGCCACGGCCGGCGGCGTAGAGACGGGCCACCCGCGTCTGGGCGATGACATTGCCGCGCAGCGCGGATTCCAGGAACAGTACCGCCGCGCGCTCCTCGTTCTTCGGCACGCCGTCGCCGTTGAAGACGGAGATGGCGAACTCCACGGCAGCGTCGCCATGGCCGGCGGCGGCGGCGAGACCGAGCAGGCGCGCTCCCTCCACGCGGTCCTCCGCCACGCCCTGGCCCTCGCGCAGCATGGTGGCGTAGGCGTATTGCGCGTCCGCGTTGCCGGCTTCGGCTGCGACGCGAAAATCTTCGGCCGCCTTCTTGGGATCCCGGGGGCGGGACTCACCCTGCATATGGATCAGGCCCATATTGTAGCGCGCCAGAGGATCGCCGCGCCCGGCGGCCTTCTCGAACAAATCGGCCGCGCCCTTGGTGTCTTTCGCCGTCCCGTCGCCCTCAAGCTTCAGGAGCGCCAGCGACACCATGGCGTTGGTGTCACCTGCCGCAGCGGCCTTGCCGTACCATTCGGCGGCCTGCGCCGTGTCGCGCCTGGTGCCGAAGCCGTTCTCGTGGAGCAGGCCGATCAGGGTCATCGCGGAGGCGGCGTCGCGGTTTTCCCGGACGCGGCGCTGCGCGAACTCCATGGCGGTGACATAGGCGCCGCGCTGGTAGGCGGCATAGGCCGCGTCTCCCGTGCCGCCATCCTCCACCGGAGGTGGCGCGGGCAGCAGCGGCATGTCTTCCTTGGCGATGGGCGGCAGGCTTGGCCCCTGCGAAAAGGCCGCGCCGCAGAGCAGCGGGACCAGCAGGGCCGCGGCGACGGCGCGCCCGATCAAACCGCTTCTCCGAGGGCCAGGGCGTCCACTGCGCCCGAGACGGCGGCACCCGGTCCTTCGTCATGGGTCCAGACCCACGGGCCGAGCGCCACGAACTCCGCGCCGGTGGCGGCGATGCGGGAGACGGCGTCCGGTGCGGCCGCATAGCCGACGCAGGGGATGACGAAGACCTCCGCCCACCAGGCGAGGCGGTCCAGCAGCGCATCCAGCGGCGGGGCCTCGCCGCCCTTGCCGGGATCTCCGAACAGCACGTAATCGGCCCCGATCTCGCCAACCGACATCGCGGTGTCGCGGGTGCGGAGCCCGCCGACGCCGACGATCTTTTCCGGCCGGAACCGCTCGGTGGCCTCCACGGCCTGCTTTTCACCCAGCGCGTGGATGCCGTCCGCACCGGACTTGCCGACCAGGTCGGGCGCGCCTTCGACGAGGACGGCGGCGCCACGCTCTTGCGCCAGCTCGACCAGCGGCTTCAGCACTTTCAGCAGCCCGCGCTCGTCGCCGCCCGGCTCGACGCGCAGAACGACCGCCGAGATCTCGGCGGCTTCGAGTGCGGCAGCCAGTGCCCCCTCGAAGTCGGCGTCCGGCTGGAGCACGGGGCTGATGAGCATGAGGCGGGCGGCATCGCCCTTCTGGGAGGTCTTCGACATGCCCGCGTCTTAGCAGGCGCCGGTGGCAAAATGTAGATGGCGCGCGCGGTGGCGGCGCCGACGGCGCGGTCATCGGCTGTTGCAATAATGTACGGAACCGTCCGTAGTCGCCTCCATCCGCGTGATCTATGCGGACATCTGCTTTGCACGAAGGATTCACCCAGCAGTGGCCACCAGCCAGAACCGTGTTCTCGCAGCGCTTTCGGACGAGGATCTTGGCGCGCTCCGGCCGTTTCTCGAAGAGGTCGCTCTTCCCCATGCGATGATCCTCGAACGTGCCGGACAGGTGATCGAGCACGTCTATTTTCCGCTGACCGGGCTGGCCTCCACCCTGGCCGTCAACGTCAATGGCGAGCGCTCGGAAGTCAGCCTGTACGGGCGGGACGGCATGACCGGCAGCTCCGTCATCAACGGCACCGACCGCTCCCTGCTGGAGACCACGATGCAGATCCCCGGACATGGGCTGCGCGTGGAACGTGGCAGGCTGCAGGGGCTGATGCGCGAGCATCGCTCCATGCACGACCTGTTCCTGCTGTTCAACGAGGCGCGGGTCGCGCAGATGTCGCAGACCGCTTTGTCGAACGCCCGCCACAGCATCGAGGAGCGGCTGGCCCGCTGGCTGCTGATGAGCCACGACCGCGTGGAGGGCGACGAGCTTCCGCTGACGCATGAATTCCTGGCCATCATGCTGGGCGTGCGGCGCGCCGGTGTCACCACGGCGCTGCACATACTGGAAGGCCAGCACCTGATCCGCTCCACGCGCGGCCTCGTCACCGTGCGCGACCGCGACGGGCTGAAGGCGACGGCGGATGCGGCCTATGGCGCGCCGGAGGCGGAATATCTTCGCCTGATGGGGCGGCCGATCTAGGCCCGCCGGCTGCGCGCCGGGCGCGGCGCTGCGGCTGTTCCGGACTGCGGATGCGCGGAAGCGCTCCGTGGACAGAGTTCATGTTTCGGCCACTGATCCTTGTGGCCACGTTCCCAATATCGAACCCCTGAGGGGCGCGCGGGACGCCGGGAGATTGGCCGCTCCCGCGGCGGTCTGGCTCGGTAGGGTAGTGGTTGAGAGCCAGGCCAGTTGTTCAGTCACCGTGGGAAAGCCCGTCTCGGGGCGTCCCGCGCGCGGTGTGCTTGGCTTGCTGTGCCGGACCCCCAGAGGATTAACTTGCTACCCTCTGCTGTGATCCCCCTGCCGTTCTGGGGCGTTGGCACACCCCGTACGAACGGCCGCCAAGTGGATCGAGACGGACGTCCTCGCCGCCAGGAACCGACACCTTGGGCCTCCGGCTTGGGTTGCGAACCCAACACCGGCCACCGCACCCTCGATCCGCATGGTCGACGCCTCTAGATGCGCCCCTCACGACCGGGAGTGACGGGTGTGTAGCATGCGAATAGGAATATTGTCAATGCTCAGGATACAGAAAACCGCCCCTCTACAAAGCGACGAGTGGGCGCAGGCTCATGTGCAGAGTTGAACTGGCGCAGCTTCTCGTCATCTACGACGAACCTCATACCCAGCAACTCTGCGGATTGCTTGATGGCTGCAACCAAGAAAGGATCCCGCTCTGACTGTCGGCGCTCGCCGTTGTCATCTTGTTGGTTCATTCGCGACCTCCTTGATTCTCTGCCAATTGAATGAACCATGGACAACTGAGTTCCGCCAAATCAACCTTTCGCCAATTGCGGAACTAATTCGATCAGAGGTTCACGAGCGTGATAGCAGCGGCCGAAAATTCTCCCGAGCTTGTTTTCGGCACTGCTGGTCCAATCGGCGTCGACATGGACTTAATTTGCAGAGTGATTGCGGAGTGTCTTTCCGACATCGCTTACTCGGCATACGAGGTAAAGCTCACGTCTGCGATGCAGGGCTATGGCGATGGTGCTCTCAAGCAGGGCGACAGTAAGAGCGACGAATTCATCGCGAAAATGGACTACGCAAACGCCATCAGAAAGAAGCGCGGACCTGATGCTTTAGCTCGCATCGCTGTCGGCGCAATCGCCGATGCCCGACAGAAAGCAAACGTCGAGTCGCGCACCCGTCGGAAATTCGATGAAGACGTTCCCGCCGCTGAGATCCCGAGACTACGACAAACCCCCATGTGTCGAGTGGCATATATCGTGCGTCAGCTCAAACATCCAAGCGAGGTCGACCTCCTTAGAAAAGTTTACGGCAAGCAGTTCATTCTCATTTCTGCATACTCATCAGAGGAGAGCCGACGCAAATTCTTGATTGATGTTATCAAAAGAAGTTCCTCCACGCAGCTTTCTGCCTCTGAGATCGAGAGTAAGGTAATTCACCTGATCGAGAGAGACGCGAGTGAGATCGGGGAGAAACTGGGACAGCAACTCCGAGACACGTTTCACCTCGCAGATTTGTTTATAGATGGATCTTCTCAGGAGAAGATGAAGAGGGGGGTATCTAGATTTATTCAAGCTTTCTTTGGCAGAACAAGCATCACACCCAACAAAGACGAATACGGTATGTATGCGGCGAAATATTCTTCTCTTCGTTCAGGAGATCTATCACGCCAAGTGGGAGCAGCTATCTTCTCTAAAGACGGAGAATTGATAACCCAAGGCTGCAATGAGGCCCCTAAAGCTGGCGGAGGCACATACTGGGACGGAGAAACACCAGACAACCGAGACGTAATGAAGGGATTCGATCCGAATGAACGACAGAAGAAAGAAGTCTTGAGGGATCTAGTGGAGCGTCTTCGGCGATCTAACTTTCTCACCGATGATATCCTGAAAGAAGGTAGCGACATAGCAATAGTCGATAAGCTCACAGGTAAGGCACCAAAAGGATCGCAAGAACAAGATGGTGCACTTGCGAATTCGTGGATAATGGATCTTACAGAGTACGGCAGAGTTGTGCACGCGGAGATGTGCGCGTTGTGCGATGCTGCAAGACTAGGGCGTTCACTGCGCAAAGCGACACTATTCTGTACAACTTTTCCTTGTCATAACTGCACAAAGCACCTCATTGCTGCGGGCATTGATCGTGTCGTTTACATGGAGCCTTATCCTAAGAGCAGAGCGAAAGAGCTGCATGAAGACGAAATTGAGCTGGAGGCAGAGACTGACGCCGACAAGGTTTCCTTCGTTCCGTTCCTGGGTATATCGCCGTTGAGGTATCGAGATGTATTTCAAAAGGGACGCCGCAAGTCCGATGAAGGTGCTGCGAATGTATGGATCGAGAGGAATGTGCCGTCTGCGATGGTTGAAGTGAGCCCTCTTGCGTCAATAGCCAACGAGACATGGGCTCTCGTGCCACTCGTCGGTAAAGTAGAGGCAGATTAGCGTCTGTAGACCTTCTATACGTCAGCCGTCGAAGGCAATATAGCCGCGGCTCGCTCGCTCCAAGCACCTGCCGCCTGCGGCTTCACGAACAGCGCCGTCACCCGCGGATAGGCCTCACGCACTGCGTTCTCCAGCCGCGTCACGCAGGCTTCGATCTGCGGGGCGGTGGTGTGGTCTTCGAATTCGGCGCTGAGATGGGCGATGATCTGGTCCGGGCCGAGATGGACGGTGATGATGCCGTTGGCGCTCCGCACCGCCGGGTCCGCCTGCGCGATGCGCAGTATCCCGGCCTGCACCTCGGGTGAGGCGGATTCGCCGATGAGGAGGCCCTTCGTTTCGCGCGCCAGCACCACCGCCGTGGCGGCGAGGACGAGGCCGATGCCGACCGAGGCGACGCCGTCCAGCTCCGGGATGCCGAAGGTGTGGCCGAGCCAGATTCCGAGAAAGGCGATGGCGAGGCCGGCGAGCGCCGCGCTGTCTTCCAGCAGCACCGTGAAGGTGGTGGGGTCCTTGCTGCGGCGCACCGCCTCCACATAGCCGAGGCGGCCCTTCTGGCTGCGGAACTCCCTGAAGGCGACGGTCCAGCTATAGCCCTCGAACAGGATGGAGAGGCCGAGCACCACATAGTTGATGAGCGGGTTGGTGACCGGCTCCGGCTCCATGATGTGCTTCACGCCCTCGTAGATCGACACGCCCGCGCCGAGCGCGAAGACGAGAAGGGCGACGATGAAGGTCCAGAAATACAGCTCGCGGCCATGGCCGAGCGGGTGGCCGGCATCGGCGGGTCGCGAGGCGCGGTGCAGGCCGTAGAGCAGCAGGCCCTCATTGCCCGTGTCCACCAGCGAATGCACGCCCTCGCTGATCATGGCCGAGCTGCCGGTGAAGAAGGCGGCGACGAACTTGGTGACGGCGATGAGCAGATTGCCGGCCAGCGCGGCGTAGATGACCTTCTTCGAGCCCTGATGCGCGGCCATGCGGTGTGTTCCCTGCCGTGGGGGTGCGGTGGGGGAACGGAGGGGATGCGCCGGGGTTCCGCAGGGTGCGGGATGGGGCGGACCGTGGCGCGGGTGGGGGCCTGCTCTTGCAGTGCATCCACTCCGCGCGTCCCGGCGCAGGCCGGGACCTATACGCTCGGATTTCACGGTTTCGCGCGGGTGCTGTCGATGCCTCGTTCAGCCTGTCAGCCGCACGGGGTATGGGTCCCGGCCTTCGCCGGGACGCCGGATGCGGGGTTGGTGCCTTTGGCTAGACGCCTGCCGCCGAGGGCAGCACCACGACGCGCGTGCCGAGCGGGGTGCGGGCATACAGGTCTATGACGTCCTGGTTGACCAGCCGCACGCAGCCCGAGGACACATTGCTGCCGATGGAGCGCGGCTCATTGGTGCCGTGCAGCCGGTAGAGCGTGTCGCGGCCGTTCTGGAACAGATAGAGCGCGCGGGCGCCGAGCGGGTTTTGCAGGCCGGACTCCATGCCCTTGCGGTAGGGCTCGAGCTCCGGCTGGCGGGCGATCATTTCCGCCGGCGGGGTCCAGCGCGGCCATTCGCGCTTCATGTTGATGAGGGCGGTGCCGTTCCAGGCGAAGCCCTCGCGGCCCACGCCGATGCCGTAGCGCATGGCGCTGCCGCCCGCCTGGACGAGGTAGAGGTACTTCGCGCCGGGATCGACCACGATGGTGCCGGGCGGTTCGCTGGTGGAATAGGCCACCTCCTGGCGCAGGAATTCCGGACGGATGGCGCCGGCGGGGACACCCGGCACGGGATAGGGCTCGGAGGTGACGGGGCCGTAGCCCTCGATGTCACGCACGGGGAGGGCGGCTGCGGGCTTCGGCGCCGGGGCGGTGGTCTGCTGGCAGGCGGCGAGCGAACCGGCAAGGCCGGCAAGGAACAGGCGGCGCGTGAGGACGCGCCCGGTGGTGAGGGTCATGATGAAACTCCGGGAAAAGACGGGGACTGACGGGGAGCGTCAGGCCGTTCTCGGAGGACGGAACGGGGTGCCGGAGATGCGCGCGGGCGGGGTGGCGTCGTCCACCAGGCGCAGGCGGATGGGCGTTTCCGCGCGGGCCGGGCAGCGCAGGGGCGCGGTCTCGGTGAGGCCCGGCTTGGTGACGACGGAATTGGGGCAGGCGGCGCCCCAGGTGTCGGGCGCCGGATCGCCATTGTCCGCGGCCAGCATGACGCCCACGACATGATTGCCGGTGACGAGGCCGCGCTGGAGGCCGACGGCGGACACGAGCAGGAGGAGCGACAGCACGCAGACGGACGCAACGAGCGCCCGCCAGCCTGGAAGTTCCTGTGCCCTGCCGGTGTTCATGCCGGCATGCTAGCCGATCGCGCGCCGCGCGTCAGCTGAACTTGGGGTCCAGTTCGCCGGAGGCGTAGCGCTTGGCCATTTCGCCGAGCGGGATAACCTTGATCTTCGACGCGTTGCCGGCGGTGCCGAACTGCTCCAGCCGCTCGCCGACCAGCTTGGCCATCGCGTCCGATGCGGGCTTCAGGTATTTGCGCGGATCGAACTCGCTGGGGTTCTCGGCAAACACCTTCCGGATGGCGCCGGTCATGGCCATGCGGTTGTCGGTGTCGATGTTGACCTTGCGCACGCCGTGCTTGATGCCGCGCTGGATCTCCTCCACCGGCACGCCCCAGGTGGGCTTCATCTCGCCGCCGTAGCGGTTGATGATCTCCTGCAGGTCCTCCGGCACCGACGACGAACCGTGCATGACGAGGTGGACGTTGGGCAGGCGGCGGTGGATCTCCTCGATCACGTTCATCGCCAGCACTTCGCCGTCCGGCTTGCGGGAGAACTTGTAGGCGCCGTGCGAGGTGCCCATGGCGACGGCCAGCGCGTCGACCTTCGTGTCCTTCACGAACTGGACGGCCTGATCGGGATCGGTCAGCAGTTGGTCGTGGCTCAGCACGCCCTCGAAGCCGTGGCCGTCCTCCTTCTCGCCCTCGCCAGATTCCAGCGAGCCGAGCACGCCGATCTCGCCCTCCACCGAGCAGCCGGCCCAGTGCGCCATGTCCGCGACGCGGCGGGTGATGCCGGCATTGTAGTCGTAGTCCGCAGGCGTCTTGCCGTCGGCTTCGAGCGAGCCGTCCATCATCACCGAGGTGAAGCCGTACTGGATGGCGGTGGCGCAGGTGGCTTCGTTGTTGCCGTGGTCGAGATGCATGCAGATCGGGATCTCGGGATAGATCTCGACCAGCGCGTCGATCATCTTGGCCAGCATGATGTCGTTGGCGTAGGAGCGCGCGCCGCGCGAGGCCTGGATGATGACCGGCGCGTCGAGCCTTTTGGCGGCGGCGCCGATGGCCAGCGCCTGCTCCATATTGTTGATGTTGAAGGCCGGCACGCCGTAGCCGTGCTCGGCGGCGTGGTCGAGAAGCTGCCTGAGCGTGATGCGAGCCATGTGTCGAGCCTCTTGAGGTGCGTGCGGATCAGTTGGACGAACGGAGCGCCTCGACGCCCGGAAGGCTCTTGCCCTCCAGCCATTCGAGGAAGGCGCCGCCCGCCGTGGAGATATAGGAGAAGTCTTCGGCCACGCCGGCATGGTTGAGCGCGGCCACGGTGTCGCCTCCGCCGGCGACGGAGAGCAGGCGGCCGGCCTTCGTGAGCTCGGCGGCCTTGCGGGCCACGGCGACGGTGGCGGCGTCGAAGGGCTCCATCTCGAAGGCGCCGAACGGGCCGTTCCAGACGAGCGTCTTGACGGTTTCGAGCAGCGAGGACACCTCCTCCACGCTCTTCGGGCCGGCGTCGAGGATCATCTCGTCGTCCGCGACCTCCGCCACGCCGACGGTGCGGTTCGTGGCATGGGCGCGGAATTCCTTGGCGACGACGGCATCGACGGGCGGCACGATACGGCAGCCGGCGCTTTCGGCGGTGGCGATGATGTCCTGCGCGGTGTCGAGCAGGTCATGCTCGCACAGCGACTTGCCGACCGCGTGGCCCTGCGCGGCGAGGAAGGTGTTGGCCATGCCGCCGCCGATGATCAGCATGTCGACCTTGCCGACGAGGTTCGACAGCAGGTCTATCTTGGTGGAGACCTTTGCGCCGCCGACAACCGCCGCGACGGGGCGCTCAGGCTTTGCCAGCGCCTTGGTGAGGGCCTCCAGCTCCTTCTCCATGGAGCGGCCCGCATAGGCCGGCAGCACATGGGCGAGGCCGGTGACGGAGGCGCTGTCGCGATGGGCGACGGAGAACGCGTCGTTGACGAAGAGATCGCCGAGGCGGGCGAGCTGCGCCACGAACTCGGAATCGTTCTTCTCCTCGCCGGCGTGGAAGCGCAGGTTTTCCAGCAGCAGCACGTCGCCGTTGGCGAGCGTATTGGCGGCGGCTTCCGCCTTCTCGCCCACGCAGTCGTCGCAGAAGGCGGCCTTGGTGCCGAGCGCCGCGATGAGCGCGGGGAAGACCGGCTTCAGGCTCTGGCTGTCATCCCGCTTGCCCTTGGGGCGGCCGAAATGGGCCATCAGGATGGCCTTGCCGCCGCGCGAGACGATGTCACGGATGGTGGGCAGGGAGGCCTGGATGCGGGTGTCGTCCGTGACCTGGCCGTTCTCCATGGGGAGATTGTAGTCGACGCGAACGAGGACGCGCTTTCCGGTGAGGTCGCCAGCATCGTCGAGGGTGCGGAAATCGGCCATCAGAGCATCCGGGTGAACAGGGGTGGATAGTCGGTCACGAGACCGTCGGCGTCCACCGCGATCTCGGCGGAAAAGCTGCGATCGGCGGCTTCGTACAGGAAGCGGCGGCCGCGCTCGATGCAGGTGTAGACCTGCGCGTCCACGCTCGGCACGAAGCTGTCGAACGGGATGTAGAGCATCCGGAACTCGGCACGTTCGCCCTGCTCCCACGCGTGGCGCATGATGGGCAGCGTGTTGGTGAAAGGCGTGCCGGCGAGATCGACATCCACGCAGCCGTCGAGATGGGCGAGGTGTTCGCCCACACCGTTCGACCAGTGGCCTGCGCCGTCCGAGAGCAAGTGTAGGCCTTGGCCTTCGGCGGTGCCGATGGCGACCTCGCGGGTGCGCCATTCGGCATCGAGATCAACGCGGTAGAACACGCCATAGGGCGTGCCGCCGCGCTCGCCGATGACGGTGCCGCGCGCGACCACCCGGCCTTCGCCGGGCGTCAACGTGACGTGGTCGAGCCCCGTTCCCTCAAGGCTACGCCAGCGGGCAGTGAGGCTGCGGGTCAGCGCCATGGCTCAGAGGAACTTGCCCATGGCCACGGCCGTATCGGCCATGCGGTTCGAGAAGCCCCATTCATTGTCGTACCAGGACAGGACGCGCACGAAGGTGCCTTCCATGACCTTGGTCTGGTCCAGAGCGAAGGAGGAGGAGGCCGGGTTGTGGTTGAAGTCCGAGGAGACGAGCTTGTCGTCCACCACGTCCAGCACGCCCTTGAGCTGCTGGCCGGCGGCGCGCTTGATGGCCTCGTTGACCTCCTCGACCGTGGTCTCGCGCTTGGCGACGAACTTGAAGTCGATAACCGAGACGTTCGGCGTCGGCACGCGGATGGAGGTGCCGTCCAGCTTACCCTTCAGCTCGGGCAGCACAACGCCGACGGCCTTGGCCGCGCCGGTCGAGGTCGGGATCATGCTGAGAGCCGCCGCGCGGGCGCGGTAGAGGTCCTTGTGCATGGTGTCGAGCGTCGGCTGGTCGCCGGTGTAGGAGTGGATCGTCGTCATGAAGCCCTTCTCGATGCCGATTGCGTCGTTGAGGACCTTGGCGACCGGAGCCAGGCAATTGGTGGTGCAGGACGCGTTGGAGACGATGACGTCTTCCGCCGTCAGCGTGTCGTGGTTGACGCCGTAGACAACCGTCTTCTCGCCCTTGGGCGCATCGGCCAGAGGAGCCGAGATCAGGACGCGCTTTGCGCCGGCATCGATGTGGGCCTGCGCCTTGGCGGGCGAGGTGAAGATGCCCGTGCATTCCATGACGATGTCGATGTCGAGCTCCTTGTGGGGAAGCTCGGCCGGGTTCTTCACCGCCGTGACCTTGATGTCGCCGTGGCCGGCAACGCTGATGACGTCGCCGTTCACGGTGACCGCGGCCGGGAACTTGCCGTGGATCGAGTCGTAGCGCAGCAGGTGGGCGTTGGTTTCCACCGGGCCGAGATCGTTGATCGCGACGATCTTGATGTCGTCGCGACCCGACTCGACGATGGCGCGGAGGACGAGGCGGCCAATGCGCCCGAAGCCGTTGATCGCTACCCGAACCGCCATCTCGATGTTCCTCCTGAAAGACGCCTGTTACTGCGCATTACCTGTTGAAGATTTCTTTAGCGACCAAGCCGCTCCTGCGCCATGGCCACGACAGCATCGGATGTGATGCCGAAGTGCTCGTAGACCTCGTTTGCCGGGCCGCTGGCACCGAAGCTGTCCATGCCGACAAAGCCGCCGTCCGAACCGATGATGGCGTCCCAGGTGAGGCGAAGAGCGGCTTCCACGCCGATCCGGACCGGCGCCGTGCCGATGACCTTCGCCCGGTACGTCTCGTCCTGCTGGAAGAACAGCTCCATGCAGGGAACGGACACGACGCGGGTCGGCACGCCGGCGGCGTCCAGCTTTGCCTTCGCCTCGACGGCCAGCGAGACTTCGGAGCCCGACGCGAAAATGGAGACCTTTGCCTCGCCTTCGGCCGAGCGGATCTCGTAGGCGCCCCGTGCGGTCGTGTCGGCCTGCGCGGCCTCGAGGCGGAGCTGCGGTAGGTTCTGGCGGGTGAGGGCCAGCACGCTGGGATGACCCTCCGTGCGGAGCGCGATCTCCCAGGCTTCCGCCGTCTCCACCGTGTCGCACGGGCGGAAGACCATCAGGCCGGGAATGGCGCGCAGCGCCGCCAGATGCTCGACCGGCTGATGGGTCGGGCCGTCCTCGCCCACGCCGATCGAATCATGCGTGAAGACGAAGATGGAGTGGATGCCGGCCAGGGCCGCGAGCCGTATGGACGGGCGGCAATAGTCGGAGAACACCAGGAAGGTGCCTGAGACGGGGATGATGCCGCCATGCTGGGCGAGGCCGTTCATGGCCGCGGCCATGCCGTGTTCGCGGATACCCCAATGGACGAAACGGCCGGCGTAATCGCCGGGCGCGACCTCGGTGAACGCCTTGACCTTGGTGTTGTTGGAGGGCGTCAGGTCGGCCGAGCCGGAGAGCAGTTCCGGCAGGTGATCGGCGATGGCGTCGAGCACGATCTCCGAGGACTTGCGGGTTGCGACTTCCTTCGGCGCGGAGAACAGGCTGTCCTTGAGCTTGTCGAAAGCGCCACCGAGGCTTTCCGGCAGCTCCGCGCGGTTGCGGCGCTCGAACTCGGCCTTCTTGGACGAATCGAGGGCTTCGGCGCGCTTCTTCCATTCGGCGTGGGCGTCTTGCGAGCGCAGGCCGGCTTCCCGCCATGCGGACAGCACGTCGTCCGGAATGCCGAAGGCCGGCAGGTCGACGCCGAACGCCTTGCGGGCGCCCTCGATGGTGGCCGCGCCAAGCGGCGAGCCGTGCACGGACGAGGTGCCGGCCTTTTCGGGAGCGCCGAAGCCGATGGTGGTGCGGCAGGCGATGAGCGTGGGCTTGTCGCTGTTCTGGGCGCGCTCGATGGCGGCGGCGATGGCCTCGGGATCATGGCCGTCGATACGCTCGGCGTTCCAGCCATGGGCGATGAAGCGGGCCACCTGGTCGGTCGAATCGGACAGCGAGATGGGGCCGTCGATGGAGATGCGGTTGTCGTCCCAGAAGACGATGAGCTTGTTGAGCTTCAAATGGCCGGCAATGCCGATGCTCTCATGGCTGATGCCCTCCATGAGGTCGCCATCGGAGGCCAGCACATAGGTGTAATGGTCCACCACTTCCGAGCCGAACTGCGCGGCGAGGTGACGCTCGGCCAGCGCGAAGCCGACGGCGTTGCCGAGACCCTGGCCGAGTGGGCCGGTGGTGACCTCGATCCCGAAGGTCATGAAGTTCTCGGGATGGCCCGGGGTGCGGGAGTTCAGCTGCCGGAAGCTCTTGATGTCATCGAGGTTGATGCTCTCGTAACCCGACAGATAGAGCAGGCTGTAGATGAGCATGGAGCCGTGGCCGGCGGACAGAACGAATCGGTCGCGATCCGGCCAGTGGGGATCCTTGGGGTCGTATTTCAGGAACCGGGTGTACAGGACCGTGGCGATGTCGGCCGCGCCCATGGGCAGGCCGGGATGGCCGCTCTTGGCCTTCTCGACGGCATCCATGGAGAGGATGCGAATGGCATTGGCCAGGCGATCGTGCTGTTCACGAGATGTCATGTCCGTCCCGTTCCGCGTGCAGGGTTTTCAGGGCTCCGTCGGCAGGTGCTGCGACCCGGGACAGAAAGGCCAGGAGAGGAGAGTCCTACGGCCACCAGCATCTAGGGTTCCCCAAAGAGGTAGTCAATTCGCCGGTCGTTTACGGAGCCTTCTCCGCGTGATGCAACGCACCAACAATCGTGGGCAAGTGTTGCAGCGCATTGACGCAATGGCGCTCAGCCGCAAAATATCGTCAAATCGTCAGCAGCCCTACGCCACGGCTGGTCCACCTGCGGCGCCATCGGAGTGCATGCTTATGAAGGATGGCGCCTTGAGCGCGGCACTGCGCCGGCTCGATATGGCGATGGCAAGCGTAGAGGCGGCTTCGGCGCGCGTGCTCGACCAGCGATCCGCCGAGGCGGACCACGAGGGCGAGATCGCCATGCTGGCCGAGGACCGCTCCCGGCTGGCCAACGAAATGGACGAGATCAGCGCGCGGGCCGCACGGCTGGAGACAACCAATCGCGATGTGGCGCGCCGGCTGGAAACGGCCATCGACACCATCCGCGACGTGCTGGCCCAGGCCGACGAGGAAGGTGGAGCCCGTGGCTGAAGTCAGCGTCAGCATAGCCGGCCGTTCCTACCGCATGGCCTGTGACGACGGGCAGGAAGAGCACCTGCACGAATTGAGCAAGGCGGTCGACGACAAGATCAATGCCATGCGCAAGAGCTTCGGCGAGATCGGCGACCTGCGCCTGACCGTGATGGCCAGCGTGGTGCTGGCGGATGAATTGTCCGACCTGCGGAGGCAGGTCGAGGCCATGCGCAGCGACACCGCGCAGCTGAAATCCGCCGATCAGGAAGAGCTGGACGCGCGCCGGGCCGGAGAGTTCGAGACGGCCGCCGCGATCGACGCGGTGGTCAAGCGGCTCGAGGCGGTGGCGAAGGAATTGAACGCCGGACGGCGCGACGCGGGCACTGGCGCGGACGAGGACGACGCACTAAATTGATCGGGCGGTGCTGCGGGGTTCGTTAGGAACACTGTATTCCCGGGCCTTATCGATCTCACAGGGAGCTGTCCCTGGCCTTGCCCCTGGGCTTGGTCACATGGCGCCCACCTACAATGGTAGGTTCCCGGGATCGAAAATCCGACGGCCTATGTGGCCCGCACTTTTCTCTTGCTGCCTGGTATCCCGCCCTGACCGCCGATCCCGACACAAGCCACGCGGCCAAGGCCGCCCTTCGCGCCCGCAACATCGCCGCCCGCCGCGCGCTCTCCGACGAGGAGAAGGCGGCCTGCGCGCAGAACGCCGCCGATTTCGTGATGCGCCTGATCGAGCCCGCCGAGGGCAAGGTAGTCGCGCTCTATTCTCCCATTCAGGGCGAGGTGAAGGTCGCGCCGCTGGCCGAGCGGCTGCGGGCCGCAGGTGCCAAGCCGGCGCTGCCCAAGGTGGCCGACCCGCAGGTGCCCATGCATTTCCGGCTGTGGCTGGAAGAGGACCCGCTCGACAAGGGCTTCGGCGGCATCCGCGAGCCGGACGTGGACGCGCCGGCTGTGGTGCCGGATGTGGTGATCGTGCCGCTGTCCGCCTTCGACCGCCGCGGGTTTCGCGTGGGGTACGGGCAGGGGCATTACGACCGCACCCTCGGTGCACTGGCCCGCGAGGAGCGCCCCCTGACCATCGGCTACGCCTTCGCCTTGCAGGAAGTGGACGAGGTGCCGCGTGAGCTGCACGACGTGCCGCTGGATGCCGTGGTGACGGAGCGGGAGCTGATCCGCATCACGCCGCGCGCCGGCGGCTTGGACGGGCTGTAGGATGCGCATCCTGTTCCTGGGCGATCTTGTCGGGCGCTCCGGCCGTCAGGCGGCCATCGACGCGATCCCCGGTATGCGGAGGCGCTGGAACCTCGACCTCGTCGTGGTCAATGGCGAGAACGCGGCCGGCGGCTTCGGCATTAACGAGGCGATCTACGAGGAGCTGGTGGGAGCCGGGGCGGACGCCGTCACGCTCGGCAACCATGCCTTCGACCAGCGCGAGACGCTTGTGTTCATCGAGCGCGCCGACCGGCTGATCCGGCCCGCCAACTTTCCGCCCGGCACGCCCGGACGCGGCTCGGCGCTGATCGACACCCATGACGGGCGCCGGGTCCTGGTGATGAACCTGATGGGCCGCATCTACATGGATGCGCTGGACGATCCCTTCGCCCGCGCCGAGGCGGAGCTGTCCGCCGCTCCGTTGGGTCAGGTCTGCGACGCGGTGCTGATCGATTTCCACGCCGAGGCCACCAGCGAGAAGCAGGCCTTCGGGCACTTCGTGGACGGCCGCGCCAGCGTCGTTGTGGGCACGCACACCCATGTGCCGACCGCCGACCACCAGATCCTGCCCGGCGGCACGGCCTATATGTCCGACGCCGGCATGTGCGGCGACTATGATTCGGTGCTGGGCATGGACAAGGAGGAGCCGGTGCGGCGCTTCCTGCGCAAGATCTCGACGCAGCGCTTCGAAGCCGCCATGGGCGAGGCCACCGTGTGCGGGCTGGCGGTGGAGACGGACGACAAGACGGGATTGGCCGTGAAGGTGTCGCCCGTGCGGATCGGGCCACGGCTGGAGCCGGTGGAGCCGCGTTTCTGGTGAACGCCGCCGTCCACCACGACGAGGAGAGGGTGACCGACGTCCTGCGCCGCGTTGCCGCCGGCGATCCCGACGATCTCGTCACCGTGCGCTCGCTTTTCGAGGCATTCGGGGAGCGGAGCTTCGGATTTCTGCTGCTGATCTTCAGCCTGCCGAACTGCGTGCCGGCGCCGCCCGGCCTTGGCTCGATCCTCGGCCTCCCGGTGCTGATGATCGCCGCGCAGATGGTGCTGGGCTGGCCGACGCCCTGGCTTCCGCGTCGGGTGCTGGACAAGAAGATGCGCCGCGAGACCTTGCAGAAAGTGCTGAGCATGGCAGAGCCGAAGCTGCGCCGGGTGGAGCGACTGTGCCGGCCGCGCGGAAATCTCGTCTCCAGCACGACCGCCGAGAGGTTGATCGGCCTGTTCATCATGCTGCTGTCTCTGTGCGTGCTGCTGCCGTTCCCGCTCACCAATATGGTTCCGGCGATGGCGACGGTGGTCATCTCCGTCGCACTGATCGAGAAGGATTCGGTGGTGCTGGGGCTCGGCGTCGCCATCGGACTGGGCGGGATTGCCATCACCGCGAGCGTGCTGGCCGCGCTGGCCGGCGCCATTTGGGCGGCGTTCGGCCTCGCAAGCTGAGGCGCGGCCTCGCGGGGCTTGGCGTGCGCTCGGGCGCTATTCTATAAACCCGCAAAAATCCGCTTCAGGGAGCGTCCGCCATGGCCGGCCATTCGCAATTCAAGAACATCATGCACCGCAAGGGGCGGCAGGACGCGCAGCGCGCCAAGCTGTTCTCCAAGCTGGGGCGCGAGATCACGGTGGCGGCCAAGATGGGCCTTCCCGACGTCTCGATGAACGCCCGGCTGCGGCTGGCGGTGCAGGCGGCCAAGGCGCAGTCCATGCCCAAGGACAATATCGACCGCGCCATCAAGAAGGCCTCGGGCAGCGAAGGCGAGAACTATGAAGAGGTGCGCTACGAAGGCTACGGCCCCGGCGGCGTTGCCGTTGTTGTCGAGGCGCTGACCGACAACCGCAACCGCACGGCGTCGGCGGTGCGCTCCTACTTCACCAAGGCCGGCGGTGCGCTGGGCGAGACCGGCTCGGTGGGCTTCATGTTCAACCGGGTGGGCGAAATCATCTATCCCGCCAAGGCGGGCACGCCGGACGCGGTGCTTGAGGCCGCCATAGAAGCCGGTGCCGACGATGTGCAGTCCGATGCGGAAAGCCATGTCGTGACCTGCGGGTTCGAGGATCTCGGCGAAGTCTCCAAGGCGCTCGAGGCGGCTCTTGGCGAGGCCAGCAGCGTGAAGTCCGTTTGGCGGCCGAACATCACCTCCTCGCTGGACGAGGAGAAGGCGCAAAGCATGCTGAAGCTGGTGGATGCGCTGGAAGACGACGACGACGTGCAGAACGTCTATTCGAACTTCGAAGTGTCCGACGAGGTGATGGCGAAGCTGACCGCCGCCTGAGCGCGGATCCGGGGCGGTGCGGGTCTGGGGATGATAACTGGACGTGAACCCCTGATGCGGGATTAGTTCACGTTATGGTCCCACATACGATTCGCATCTTCGGCATTGATCCCGGGCTCAGGCGCACCGGCTGGGGCGTCATCGACTGCACCGGCAACCGCGTGAGCTATGTGGCGAGCGGCACGGTGGTGCCGGACGAGAAGCTTCCCCTCGCGGGTCGGCTGGCAGGCCTGCATGCCGGCCTTGCGGCGCTGATCCTCGCGCATGACCCGGATGAGGCGGCTGTCGAGGAAACCTTCGTCAACAGCAATCCTATGTCCACGCTGAAGCTGGGGCAGGCGCGCGGCGTGGCGATGCTGGCGCCGGCGCAGGCCGGCCTGCCGGTCGCGGAATATGCTCCGAACCTGATCAAGAAGAGCGTGGTGGGAGCCGGGCACGCCGACAAAGGGCAGATAGCGGCCATGATCGCCGTGCTGCTGCCGAAGGCCGGGCCGCTAGCACCCGACGCCGCCGACGCGTTGGCCGTCGCCATCACGCATGCGCACCACCGCGTGCACGCGGCCCGTGTCGCCGCCCTTGGTGCGCGATGATCGGGAAGCTGCGCGGCACTGTCGATTCCAGCGGTGAGGACTGGGTGATCCTCGATGTCGGCGGGGTCGGCTATCTCGTGCATTGCTCCAGCCGCACCCTGGGTGCGCTGCCGGGGCGAGGCGAGGCGGCCAGCCTCCACATCGAGACCTATGTGCGGGAAGACCAGATCCGGCTGTTCGGCTTCATGAGCGAGCTGGAGCGCGACTGGTTCCGCCTGTTGCAGACGGTGCAGGGCGTGGGCGCCAAGGTGGCGCTGGCGATCCTCGGCGTGCTGAAGGCGCCGGACCTCGCCAATGCCATTGCCTTGCAGGACCGCGCGGCGGTGTCGCGGGCACCGGGAGTCGGCCCCAAGGTGGCGGCGCGCATCGTCGCCGAGCTGAAGGACAAGGCTCCGGCCTATTCGACCGCCGATATCGGCCTGATCCAGATGCAGGACGACCTCAGCGAGAAGCGGGCACCGGGGCCGGTTGCCGACGCTGTGTCGGCCTTGGTGAACCTGGGCTATGCGCAATTGCAGGCGAGCGGCGCGGTGGCTGCGGCGCTTCGGACGGCGGGCGAGGGCGCGGAGACGGCTGTGCTGATCCGTCTTGGACTGAAGGAATTGGCGAAGTGATCGGTCTACTGCCTCATCCTGAGCAGGATGCCACCGGCATCCGTGTCGAAGGATGGCTCCGGGTTCAGTGCTCGCGAGCATGCTTCGACATGGCTCGCGGTGCGAGCCTGCTCAGCATGAGGGCGGTGGGAAGGATGGGTCGTGAGTAGATCCCTCGTCACACCCGAACGTACGCCCGAGGATGAGGCCGATGCTTCGCTGCGGCCGCAGCGGCTGTCCGAATTCATCGGCCAGAAGCAGGCGCGGGCGAACCTCTCCATCTTCATCGAGGCTGCGAAGTCGCGCGGCGAGGCGCTTGATCATGTGCTGTTTGCGGGACCGCCGGGGCTCGGCAAGACGACATTGGCGCAGATCATGTCGCGGGAGCTCGGCGTCGGCTTTCGGGCTACGTCCGGGCCGGTGATCGCGAAGGCCGGCGATCTCGCGGCGCTGCTGACCAATCTCGAAGAGCGCGACGTGCTCTTCATCGACGAAATCCACCGGCTCAACCCGGCGGTGGAGGAAATCTTGTATCCGGCGATGGAGGATTTCCAGCTCGACCTGATCATCGGCGAGGGGCCGGCGGCGCGCTCGGTGCGCATCGACCTTGCCAAGTTCACGCTGGTGGGGGCTACGACCCGCGCGGGACTGCTGACGACGCCCTTGCGCGACCGCTTCGGCATTCCGGTGCGGCTGAACTTCTACACGGTGGAGGAACTCGACCTAATCGTGACGCGCGGCGCGCGGGTGCTGGGCATCGCCATGACGCCTGACGGCGCGCGCGAGATCGCCCGGCGGGCGCGCGGCACGCCGCGCATTGCGGGAAGGCTGCTGCGGCGGGTGCGGGACTTCGCCTATGTGGCCGGTGCCGAAAGCGTGACGCGGGCGGTGGCCGACCATGCTTTGTTGCAGCTTGAGGTGGACGACGCGGGGCTCGACGCGATGGACCGGCGCTACCTCTCCACCATCGCCATGAACTATGGCGGCGGGCCTGTGGGGGTCGAGACGGTGGCAGCGGCGCTGAGCGAGCCGCGCGACGCGATCGAGGAGATCATCGAGCCCTATCTGATCCAGCAGGGCTTCGTGGCGCGCACGCCGCGCGGCCGCGTGCTCACGGCGAACGCGTTCCGCCATCTCGGGCTGGCCATGCCGAACGCCCCGGCGACGCCGCTGCCCCTGTTCGACGAAGATGAGTGATCTTCACTTCTCCCCGGCGGGGAGAGGGAGCCTCGGAGGCCTGTCTTGAGCTCTGACCCGCATCTCCTGCCCATCCGCATCTACTGGGAAGACACCGATGCCGGCGGCATCGTCTACCATGCCAGCTATCTGCGCTTCATGGAGCGCGGCCGCACCGAACTGCTGCGCGTCGCCGGCGTCGACCAGGGCACGCTGATGGCCGAGAGCGGCGTGACCTTCGTGGTGAGGCGCATGGCGATCGACTTCCGTATGCCGGCGCGGCTCGACGACGAGGTGGTGGTGGAGACGCGCGTTTCCGCTGTGGGCGGCGCGTCGCTGACCCTGATGCAGGCGGTGACGCGTGCCGGTGCCGTGCTGGTGGAAGCGGAGGTGTCCTGCGCCGTACTGGGCCGTGGCGGGCGGCCCGTGAGGGTGCCGCCCGAGGTGCGAGCCCGGCTGGCGCCCTAGGCGTTGCCGTCCTGCGGGACGGCCGTTTCGAGCCCGACGGGCACGGGTGCCGAGGGCTGGATGCCAAGAGCGCGGTTGCGCCACCAGTTCATGACGCGGCCGAGTTCATGCGCGCCGACGCCATAGGTCTCCGGCAGCACTTCGCGCGGCTTCGAGGGATCATCCTTCACGAGGTGATAGCCGACGATGTGGAACAGGCCGGCCGAGCTGGAGGCGATCTCCGTGATCTCGGACCACTGGCGGCGGCGCGTGTAGACGGCCACGCGAAAGTGGAAGCCCTCGCGGTCCAGCCACAGCCCGCCCAAGCCGGGGATCAACTGGGTGATGGCGATGCCGGCCATGAGGCCGAAGAGGATCAGCAGCATCCAGATGCCGGGCGATCCGCCCTGCGCGAGCAGGGACACGTCGAGAGCGAGGATGCCTGTGCTGACCACGAGGGTGCTGATCCAGCGCAGCTTGGATGGCGCCAAGTAGAGGGTGTCGGGATCGCTTATCGCCTGGTCCGGCGTGGCGGGGGCGTGGTTCGGTTCCGGCAGATCTGTCGGCATCGTGTTGTTTCCTCCGGTGTTTTTTCCGACCTATGCCGCATCTAGGGCCGGCGCGCCATCTGCATCATGGCCGCAACCGGCGGGGAGGCGGGATCGAACGGCACGGCCACGAGACGCGCCGCGCAGCCGTCCTTGCCGCGCAGGGCTGCGCCGGACACGCCCCACAATCCGCCGGACGCGGTGAGAAGAGGGCCCCCGGAATCGCCCCGGCAGACGCGGGCCTTCACCGGCGTGGCGAAAGCCAGACGCGGGCCGCTGGTGGTGGGGCGCACGTTCTCGATGGCCGCGCGCTTCAGCGTGCCCGAGCGTCCGCCCGGGCCAGCTATGCCCGCGCCTAGCATGGCGGCGGGCAGGGCCGAGGTGTCGGACGCGATGGGCCGCCGTCCGGAGGGGACCGCGAGCCGGAGCACCGCGAGATCGGCCGATATTTCCGCCTGCCGGGTCTCGATGTCGCCGGCCTTCTCGGCCCAGCCGCGCCGGTGCGCAGGGTGACGGGCGATGGCGGCCACGCGCACGATCTCCGGAACGGCCTTCGAGCCGTTGAAGAAGAACGCCGCCACATGCTCGGGGCTGTCCGCCGCGTCGAGGCAATGGGCGGCGGTGAGGACGAGGTCCGGGGCGATGAGCGCGCCGGTGCATTCCGACACCTGCGCCTTGCCGTCCGGCATGGGCCGCACCGCCTGGATGGCGACAGTGGACGAGGCGGCGGCATCGCTTGTGGATGCTGGGGTGCCGCCGTCCATGGCCTGAGCGGGTGCGGTGGCGAGGAGGATGAGGGCGGCGAGGAGGGGGGTGCGCATCGCCTGTCTATTCCGTTGACCGATGCCGCGCGCAAGTGCCGTGTTGCAAGACATGCCAACGGTTTCGATGTAACAGGCATTCACATGGTGCGAGGCGGATGGGCGGGCGCGGTTATCATCACGGCAATCTGAAGGAGGCGCTGCTGAAGGCGGCGCTGGACCTGATTGCGCAGAAAGGCCCGGCCGGCTTCACCTTCGTGGAGGCCGCTCGCGCGGCCGGCGTCAGCCCGGCGGCACCGTACCGGCACTACCGCGACCGCGACGCGCTGCTTTCCGACGTGGCGGCGCGTGGCTTCGAGGCGTTCGAGGCTGCGCTGACGAAGGCCTGGGACGAGGGGCGTCCCAATCCGTTCGACGCCATGGAACGGGTGGGCCACGCCTATCTGGCGTTCGCCCGCACCGAGCCGGCCTTTTATTCCGCGATGTTCGAGGCGGCGCTTCCGGCCGACAGCACCCCGGAACTGAGGCAGGCAGGGGACAAGGCGTTCGCCGTGCTGAGGCTGGCGGCGGAGCGGCTGGTGGAGACCGTGGCTCCGGCGCAGAGGCCTCCTGCGCTGATGGTGGCGCTGCATATGTGGTCGCTGGCGCACGGCATCGCCTCGCTGTTCTCCCGTGCCGATCCGGGACGGCGCTCACTGCCGATGAGCCCGGAGGACCTGCTGGAGGCCGGCATGCTGGTCTACCTGCAGGGGCTGGGCATCAAAAAAGTCTGACGCAATTCTTGAACCCCGAAACCGGCATCCCCACTAATGTAAATGTGTTTAACATTCACACGTGGAGCTGAGATGGCAATCACTGCGAAACTGGACGAATGGGGCAGGCCCGCCTGGATTGCGGCGGTCGTGCTCGGCTTCGTCGTCTTCTGGCCCGTCGGGCTGGCAACCCTGGCTTATCTGTACTGGAGTGGACGCATGACCTGTTCCCCGCGCAACGGCTTCGGCGGCGCTGACCGCATGGCCGGTCTCAAGGGCTTCTGCGGCTCCTTCAAGCGCAACGCGTATTTCCGCCCGAGCGGCAACACCGCGTTCGACGAATACCGCAATGAAGCTCTGAAGCGCCTCGAGGAAGAAGAGGCCGAGTTCCGCGACTTCCTGGCCAAGCTGCGCGCCGCCAAGGACAAGGCCGAATTCGACCAGTTCATGTCCGACCGTCGCGGGCGTTCCGCGCCGTCGACCGAAGTGGTGCACGACCAGGCCTGACGCCTTCGCGTTATTGCGAACGAATGAAGAGAAGCCGCCCTTCCGGGGCGGCTTTTTTCGTCGGCCGGTCCCGCAGGCACCCGGCGTCTTAACCGGCCCTTAAGCTTAACAGGCCATGAAGGGTGCGAAGGGGTGACTGCGCGCGCCGCAGTTCAGCCGTATTGAAGCGTCATCAGGCCACGGGGTGTTCAGCCCCGGCCGCTAAAGGGCGCCCTTTCTGCGGCCTGCCAAGCGCACAGCGCTCTTTCGCAGATGTTGAGATTGGGGCCCGGCCCGCCGGGAACCCCTGCCCAGAAGGTGTGTCCCGAATGGATCCTGCCATCGCCCAAGAGGGCATCGCGGCCGCGCATAACATGTCCATGTGGGGCCTGTTCATGCAGGCTGGCCTGGTGGTCAAGCTCATCATGCTGGGCCTGATCTTCGCCTCCGTGTGGACCTGGGCCATCGTCGTCGACAAGACCGTTCTGTTCACCCGCAACAAGCGCCAGATGGACCGCTTCGAGAAGGTGTTCTGGTCCGGCCAGAGCCTCGAGGAGCTGTACCGCAACCTCGCGCCGCGCCCCGTCAACTCCATGCCGTCGCTGTTCGTGGCCGCGATGCGTGAGTGGAAGCGCAGCTTCGAGGGCGGCAGCAAGGCCGTCGCCAGCCTGCAGATGCGCATCGACAAGGTGATGGATGTCTCCATCCAGCGCGAGGTCGAGAGGCTGGAGAGCAAGCTGCTGATCCTTGCCACCATCGGCTCGGCCGGCCCCTTCGTTGGCCTGTTCGGCACGGTGTGGGGCATCATGACCAGCTTCCAGTCCATTGCGGCCTCGAAGAACACCTCGCTTGCCGTCGTGGCACCCGGCATCGCGGAAGCGCTGCTCGCCACCGCGCTCGGCCTGGTTGCCGCGATCCCGGCCACGATCTTCTACAACAAGTTCTCCGCGCAGGTGTCTCGCCACACCAGCCGCCTCGAAGGCTTCGCCGACGAGTTCTCGGCCATCCTGTCGCGCCAGATCGACGAGCGGGCCAGCTGATGGGCGCCGCGGGACCGAAGGCCGGCGGAAGCGGCGGACGCAGGCGGGGACGCCGTGGCGGCCGCGGCGGCGGCGTGATCAGCGAAATCAACATCACGCCCATGGTGGACGTGATGCTGGTGCTGCTCATCATCTTCATGGTCGCCGCGCCCATGCTGACCGTTGGCGTGCCGATCGACCTGCCGCAAAGCCAGGCCGGCGCGCTGAACGACGAGAAGGAGCCGCTGACCATCTCTGTGAACACGAAGGGCGAGATTTTCCTTCAGGAGACGCCCGTTCAGGTGAACGAGATCGTCCCGCGCCTCAATGCCATCACGAAGCAGGGCTATGAGGAACGCATTTATGTGCGGGGCGACAAAGCCGTGAATTACGGACAGGTGATGCAGGTGATGGGGACGCTCTCCGCCGCCGGTTTCCGCCGTGTCGCGCTCGTGACCGAAGTCGAGCAGGGGGGCTGACGCGTGAAGACGCCGAACACCGGAATGGTCGTGTCCACCGTCGCTCACGCGGCGGTGCTCGGCTATGTGCTGGTGGGCTTTTCCAGCGCCAAGCCTTTCGACCCGCAGCCCACGCCGGCGCTGCCCATCGAACTGATCTCTCCATCCGAATACGACCAGCTGACCAAGGGCGAGAAGACGTCGAAGAAGATCGACAAGCCAAAGGTGGAGGCCAAGAAGGTCGCGGCCGTGACGCCGGACCCCAAGCCTCCCGCGCCCGAGGCCAAGCAGGACGTGGAAGCCCCGCCGCCTCCGCCGCAGGAGGCGCCGCCCGAGCCGCCGAAGCCGGAAGCCGCCGCGCCTCCACCGCCGCCGCCCGTACCTGAGCCGAAGCCGGAGCCGCCGAAGCAGGCGGAAGCGCCGCCTCAGCCGAAGCCCGAGCCGCCAAAGCCCGAGCCCAAGAAGGCTGAAGCGCCGAAGCCCGAGCCGAAGCCGGAACCCAAGCCCGAGCCGAAGAAGGCCGAGACCCCGAAGCCGCCCGAGAAGAAGGTGGACGCCAAGAGCCAGGCAAGCCTCGACGACCTCATCAAGAAGGAAGTCGAGAAGAAGCCCGAGCCCAAGAAGACGGCCGCCAAGACGCCGGACGAAAAGCCGCGCCCGAAATTCGACCCCACCAAGATCGCGGCGCTGGCCGACAAGCGCGACCCCGGCCGCGTGGCGCAGGCCGCGCCGGAACTGGCGCAGGACACCACGGCCGGAATCGCGCGCGGAACGGCGCAGCAGCTTTCCGTCTCCGAAATGACGCGTCTGGCCGGTATGATCCGCGATCAGGTGATGAATTGCTGGTCGCCGCCGATCGGCGCCACCGGGGCAACCGATCTGGCCGTCGTCGTGCAGTTCGATCTCAATCGTGACGGCTCGATCTCGGGTGGGCCGATCGTCACGAACAGCAGCCGCAATCCTGCCTTCCAGGCAGCGGCTGACGCGGCCACCCGTGCCGTGCGCCGCTGCTCGCCGCTCCAGCTGCCGCCGGAGATGTACGACAGCTGGAAGACGACCGAGATCAATTTCGACCCGCTTCAGATGATGGGCGGCTGACCCAGCACCCGCTTCAAATCTCTTAGGTCAAAGCATGCCAAAACTCCGAACCGCCTTGAACCGCATCGTGGCTGCCTGTGCAGGCGTCCTAGCTCTGTCGCTTGCGGGCACGCCCGCGCTTGCACAGCTTCGCGTGGAACTCACTCAGGGCGTCGTGCAGCCCATGCCGATCGCGATCACCGATTTCGCGAGCGGCGGAGCGAGCGACGAGATGGCCCGGAACATCTCCGGCGTGGTGGAGGCCGACCTCAAGCGCTCGGGCCTGTTCGCGCCCATCGACCGCGCAGCGTTCATCGAGCGCATCACCAATATCGACCAGCCGCCGCGTTTCGGCGACTGGCGCATCGTGAACGCGCAGGCGCTGGTGACGGGCCGCGTGACCCCGCAGCCCGGTGGCCAGTTGAAGGCAGAGTTCCGCCTTTGGGACGTGTTCGGCGGCAGCCAGATGCTCGGCCAGCAGTACACGACAACGCCGCAGAACTGGCGCCGCATCGCGCACATCATCTCCGACACCATCTATGAGCGGCTGACGGGCGAGAAAGGCTATTTCGACACCCGCATCGTCTTCGTTGAGGAGAGCGGGCCGAAGGACAAGCGCGTGAAGCGGCTGGCCATCATGGACCAGGACGGCGCCAATGTGCGCCAGCTCTCACGAGGCGACGACCTGGTGCTGACGCCCCGCTTCAGCCCGAGCTCGCAGCAGATCACCTATATGTCGTTCGCGGGCGGCAATCCGCGCGTCTACCTGCTGAACCTCGAGAACGGACAGCGCGAGCTCGTCGGCAACTTCCCCGGCATGACCTTCGCGCCCCGCTTCTCGCCCGACGGCCAGCGTGTGGCCCTGAGCCTCCAGGCCGAGGGTAACGCCAATCTGTTCGTGATGGACCTGCGCAGCAAGCAGACGACCCGCCTGACGGAGGGCTCGGCCATCGACACCTCGCCCAGCTTTTCGCCGGACGGCAGCCAGATCGTGTTCGAGAGCGACCGTGGCGGCAAGCCGCAGCTTTATGTGATGAGCGCAGGCGGCGGCGGTGCGCAGCGCATCTCCTTCGGCGAAGGCAGCTATTCCACGCCGGTCTGGTCTCCGCGCGGCGACCTCATCGCCTTCACCAAGCAGGGTGGCGGCAAGTTCTCCATCGGCGTCATGCGTCCGGACGGGCAGGGAGAGCGCATCCTGACCTCGGGCTATCACAATGAAGGACCGACCTGGGCGCCCAATGGACGCGTCCTGATGTTCTTCCGTGACCAGGGCGGCGGACCCAAGCTCTTCTCGGTCGACATCACCGGCTACAACGAGCAGGCGGTGAAGACCCCGGCCTACGCGTCCGACCCGGCCTGGTCACCCTCCCTGCACTGATGATCCTCAAGGATTTTCTGGAACCGGGTCTCGACCTCGTGCTGTGCGGCACGGCGCCGGGCCCGGTTTCTGCTGCGCGCGGGCACTATTACGCCAATCCCGGCAACCGCTTCTGGCGGACGCTGCACGAGGTCGGCCTGACGCCGCGCCTGATGCGTCCGGATGAGGACCATCTTCTGCCGCGTTTCGGAATCGGACTGACCGATCTCGTGAAGACGCGCAGCGGGCTCGACCGCGATCTTGCGCACGGCGACTACGACGTGGCCGGCGTCATCGCGAAGATCGAGCACTACGCTCCGCGCGCGGTGGCGTTCGACAGCCTGAACGCCGGACGGCGGGTGATGGGCAAGGCGGCGAAGGCCGGACTCCAGCCTGCATGTATCGGTTCGAGCGCCGTGTTCATCCTGCCCTCGACATCGGGGCTCGCCTCCGGTCACTGGACGATCGAGCCGTGGCGGGCGCTGGCGGCGTTTCTCGGGCGCGTGCCCGAACCGTCCGGTGTGTCCGTTGCACCACGCCTCGGCGGGATCGCGGGCTGAGAGGGTGGGGCGCCGCGTTGCGGCCATGATTGAGCCCCAACCACCTCTGCACGCATCACGCGGTGTGTTCGGCGGGTAACGTTGATCCGATTTGAAGAAAATCGCTTAACGGAACCTTCGCTTAACCAAACCGCGTGTAGAAAAGGGCATGTCCGAACAAGGACGCGAGGAGTTTTCTTCCATGTTGCGAATGCAGGGTGCTCACCGCGCCGTCTCGATCGCCGCCGTGCTGTCCATGGCGCTGCTGGCATCGGCGTGCGCATCCAAAACCAATCAGGATCTCGCCGGCGCCGGTGCAGGCGGCGCGGGATATGGCCGCAATGGCGGACCGCCCGGCAGCCCCGGCGACTTCGTGGTCAATGTCGGCGATCGCGTCTTCTTCGAGAGCGATTCGACGGACCTGACCTCGACCGCGCAGGCCACGCTGGACAAGCAGGCCACGTGGCTCAGCAAGTATCCGCGTTACCAGATCACGGTCGAAGGCCATGCCGACGAACGCGGCACGCGCGAGTACAACCTGGCGCTCGGCGCACGCCGCGCCCAGAACACCCGCGATTACCTGGCCTCGCGCGGCGTTCCGGCTTCGCGCATCCGCACGATCTCCTACGGCAAGGAGCGCCCGGTGGCTGTCTGCGACGACATCTCCTGCTGGTCGCAGAACCGCCGCGCCGTCACGGTGCTGGGCGGCGCCGGCAGCTGATCGCCAGCCGAATCAAGTTATCGGGAGAGCCCGGCCTGCCTCTGGCGGCCGGGCTTTCTTTTGTGCGATGAGGCTTGTGGCGCCGCGCCGCAATCCGGCCCCGATCCGCACATAGCTGAGCTGTCCAGCATCAACGGAAACCCCGCAGATGAACCACGCCAAGACCCGACTCCTCGCCGGTGCCGCCGTTTTCTTCATGACGCTGCCGCTGGCGCCGCTCGCCCATGCGCAGAGCCCGGCCGAAATGGCGCTGCGCCTGAACCGGCTGGAAGAGCAGGTGCGGCAGCTGACCGGCCGCAACGAGGAACTGCAGTTCCAGGTTCGGCAGATGCAGACCGAGATGCAGAAGCAGATGGGCGATGTGGATTTTCGCCTGAAGGATATGGAAGGCGGCAAGGGCGGTGGGTCACGGCCCGCCGCGCAGCCCCCGCAGCGCCGCAGCGAGGCCGCGCCGCCTCTCG
>NZ_JAXAFJ010000007.1:0-179603 GCF_033898525.1 Terrihabitans rhizophilus
CATCGGAAACCTCAACCCGACCTCAACCGTCAGCAAGAAAAAGGCTGGCTGAGTTCCGGGAAGGGCAGCCGTTCTCCGGCTGCCCACACTGCCCAGTCCGGACAGGCCAGACCCGCCCGGACTGACACGCCGATTTTTTTGACGTATATACGCCACGCACCATCGGCCCGCTCCGGCGACTGCCGTACGTGGAAAGCATCATTTCCCTGGCCACCCGTTCGGGGTCGCGCCGGGACCAAGGTTTAACAACCCATAGGGACGTCTCATGAGCGACAAGCCTCTTGCCGGTATCAAGATCATCGACTTCACGCACGTTCAGGCCGGCCCGGCCTGCACGCAGCTCCTCGCCTGGTTCGGCGCGGATGTGATCAAGGTTGAGCGTCCGGGCGCTGGCGACGTGACCCGCTCGCAGCTCCGCCACATCCCGGATGCCGACGCGCTGTACTTCACCATGCTGAACAGCAACAAGAAGTCCCTGACGCTCGACACCAAGACGCCGCAGGGCAAGGAAGTCCTGACCAAGCTGATCCAGGAATCGGACGTCATGGTCGAGAACTTCGGCCCCGGCGCTCTGGACCGCATGGGCTTCAGCTGGGACAACATCCAGTCCATCAACCCGGGCATGATCCTCGCTTCGGTGAAGGGCTTCTCCGACGGCCATCACTACGAAGACCTCAAGGTCTACGAGAACGTGGCCCAGTGCGCCGGCGGCGCGGCTTCCACGACCGGCTTCTGGGACGGTCCGCCCACCGTATCCGCGGCGGCTCTCGGTGACTCCAACACCGGCATGCATCTCGCCATCGGCATCCTGACCGCGCTCCATGCCCGCAACAAGAATGGCGGCAAGGGCCAGAAGGTCGCCGTCTCCATGCAGGATTCGGTGCTGAACCTCTGCCGCGTCAAGCTGCGCGACCAGCAGCGCCTGGACGCCATCGGCTACCTGGAAGAGTACCCGCAGTACCCGCATGGCGAGTTCTCGGACGTCGTTCCGCGCGGCGGCAATGCCGGCGGCGGCGGACAGCCGGGCTGGGTGCTGAAGTGCAAGGGCTGGGAAACCGACCCGAACGCCTACATCTACTTCACCATCCAGGGCCATGCCTGGGCGCCGATCTGCCGCGCGCTTGGCAAGGAAGAGTGGATCGAGGACAAGGCCTACAACACGGCTGAGGCTCGCCAGGACAAGATCTTCGACATCTTCGCCGTCATCGAAGAGTGGCTCTCGGACAAGACCAAGTTCGAAGCCGTCGACATCCTGCGCAAGTTCGACATCCCGTGCGCCCCGGTGCTGTCGATGAAGGAAATCGCCAACGACCCGTCGCTGCGCGCCAGCGGCACCGTCGTCGAGGTCGATCATCCGAAGCTCGGCAAGTACCTGACCGTCGGCAGCCCGATCAAGTTCTCCGACCTCAAGGTTGAAGTGACCGCGTCGCCGCTGCTCGGCCAGCACACCAACGAGGTTCTCGCCAGCCTCGGCTACAACCAGGAACAGATCGACGAGCTTCATTCGGCCAAGGCCGTTTGATCCTTCGGGCTTTTGAACGCACGAACGGCGCCCTTCGGGGCGCCGTTTTTGTTCGTGCCTTGGTCGGAGGCACTTGGCGATCAGCGGATCGTTCCACGCAGATCAACAGCGTCCCGGCGGAGGCCGGGACCCATACAACTCAGAGTTATAGGGAAGGGCAAAGTGCCATAGGGTGGTGATCGCGACACTCAGTCGAGCCGGCACGGCGTATGGGTCCCGGCCTTCGCCGGGACGCGCTGAGTGGCTTGAGCGCTCGGTACAAAAAAGGCGCCGCTTTCGCGGCGCCCTTTGCATTCTCGTCCAGCCCGATCAGAGCTCGACGGTGTTCTTCAGCGATCCGACGCCGTCGATGATGATCTCGACCTCATTGACCGGCTCCTTCATGGCGCCGACGCCCACCGAGGTGCCGCAGGCAATCAGGTCGCCCGGATAGAGCGTCATGTCGTGCGACAGAAGGCTGACGAGCTTCGCCACCGGGAAGATCATGTCGGAGATCGGGTAGTTCTGGCGTTCCGCGCCGTTCAACACGGTACGCACGGTCAGCGTCGCGGGATCCACGTCCGTCGCGATCGAGGGGCCGAACGGGCCGAAGCCGTCGAAGCCCTTGGCGCGTGCCCACTGCGGGAAGGTCGGATCCTTCTGGATCAGGTCACCCGCCGTGATGTCGTTGACCACGGTGTAGCCCAGCACATGATCGAGGGCGTCCGCCTCCGACACATTGGTCGCCGTCTTGCCGATGACGATGCCGAGCTCGCCCTCATAGACGATGCGGCCATCATAGGACTTCGGACGCTTCACCACCGCACCGGGGGTGGTGATGGAGGACACCGCCTTCAGCAGGTAGAGCGGTTCCGCCGGCTCCGCCACGTTCAGCTTTGCCGCGAGTGCGTGGAAGTTGTTCCACAAGGCGATGACCTTTGTCGGCTCCGTGGGAGCGAGAAGCTCCACATCGCCCACGGACACGGTCTCGCCCGTGGCGGTCGCGCCCGTGAAGAGGTCACCGTAATGAACGGCGATCGTCTCGCCTTCCAGCGCGCCCACCGCAACCACACCGTTGCGGCGGAACCTTACCCAATGCGTCATCAATGCCCCCTTGGTCTTTTCTTGCTGCTCAGCGGTCGCCTATCTGGAAGATCCGCAGCAGATTTGTCGTGCCGGACTGCGCGAAAGGCATGCCGGCCGTGACGGCGATGAAGTCGCCGTCCTTGGCAACGCCCGTGCCCTTCGCCGCATCGGTGGCGAAGGCCACGATCTCGGACACCTTTTCGAGGTCACGCGTGACGATGGCGCTGACGCCCCACACGCAGGACATGCGGCGCGCGGTTTCCGTGCTCGGCGTTAGGCAGAAGATCGGCACCAGCGGCCGCTCGCGGGCCGCCCGCAGCGTCGTGGAGCCCGTTGTGGTGTAGGTGACGGCCGCCGCCAGCGGGAGGATGTCGGCGGTCTGGCGCAGTGCCGAGCAGATCGCGTCCGCGATCGTGGCGCTGGCCTTGGGCATCGTGGATTCGAGGATCCGCTTGTAGTCCGGGTCCTTTTCCACGCTGGTGACGATGCGGCTCATCATCTCGACGGCCACCACGGGGAATTTGCCCGAGGCCGATTCGGCCGACAGCATGACGGCGTCCGCGCCTTCGTAGACTGCGGTCGCCACGTCGGAGGCCTCGGCGCGCGTGGGCGTCGGGGTGTGGATCATGCTTTCCAGCATCTGCGTCGCCACGACTACCGGCTTGCCGTATTCGCGGCACATCTTAATCATGCGGCGCTGGATCGGCGGAATCTCTTCCGGCTGCATCTCGACGCCGAGATCGCCACGAGCCACCATGATGGCGTCCGAGGCCTCGACGATCTCGGCCAGCCGCTCGACCGCCGCCGGCTTCTCCAGCTTCGACATGATGAGCGCGCGATCACCGATGATCTCGCGGGCTTCCAGGATGTCCTCGGGGCGCTGCACGAAGGACAAAGCCACCCAGTCGGCGCCGTTCTCGAGCCCGAACTCCAGATCGCGGTAGTCCTTCTCCGTCAGGGCCGCGAGCGGCAGGACCGCGCCGACGACGCTGACGCCCTTGCGCTCGGACAGCACGCCGCCGGTGATGATGCGGCCGATGGCGTAATCCTCGCCATGCTCCTCGACTTCCATGCGGATCTTGCCGTCATCCAGCAGCAGCTGCACGCCCGGGCGCGCCGCGGCGAAAATTTCGGGATGGGGCAGATAGGCGCGGGTCTTGTCGCCGGGGCGGTTGTCGAGGTCGAAGCGGAACGTCTCGCCGTTGACGAGCGTCACCGGGCCTTCCGCGAATGTGCCGACGCGCAGCTTGGGGCCCTGCAGGTCGAGCAGGATGCCGATCGGGCGTCCCGTCTCCTTCTCCATGGCGCGGATGGCCTCGAAGCGCTTCCGGTGGTCGTCGTGCGTGCCATGGCTCATGTTCAGGCGGAACATGTCCACGCCGGCGTCGAACAAAGCGCGGAGCTGTTCCGGGCTCGAACTGGAAGGGCCGACTGTGGCGACGATCTTGGTGTTGCGATTACGCATCGGATTCGCGAGCTGTGGGCTCGCCTCCCTCTAGGATGAGAATGGCACGGAAGTCGTTGACATTGGTCAGGGTCGGGCCGCTGTGCACCAGATCGCCCAGCGCGTCGAAAAAGCTGTAGCCGTCATTGTCGGCCAGCCTTGCCTTGGCGTTGACGTCCTGCTTCGCAGCACGGGCCAAGGTGTCGTCCAGGGTAATGGCGCCGGCATTGTCTTCGCTGCCGTCGATGCCATCGGTATCGGCGGCAAGGGCATGGACGCCGGGCAGCCCGTCCATGGCGACGGTGAACGCCAGCAGGAACTCCGCATTGCGGCCGCCGCGTCCCTTGCCGCGCACGGTCACGGTGGTTTCGCCGCCGGAGAGCAGTACGCACGGAGCGGGCGCCGGCTGGCCATACTGCCGGACCTGGCGAGCGATGCCGGCCATGACGCGCGCCACCTCACGTGATTCGCCCTCGATAGCATCGCCGAGGATCAGCGGCTGGAGGCCGGCCTCGCGGCACAGGCTGGCGGCCGCTTCCAGCGAAAGCTGCGGCGTTGCGATCAGCCGCGTCTCGGCGTTCTGCAGCCGCTCATCGCCCGGTTTGATGCTCTCGCCTTCGCCGCGCTCCAGATGTTCGATCGCAGCGCTGGGCTCGGTGATCGCGTATTTGCGCACGATGGCGAGCGCGTCCGCGAATGTCGTGCGGTCCGGCACCGTGGGGCCCGACGCGATGACTGACGGATCGTCGCCGGGCACGTCGGAGATCAGCAGCGACACGGTGCGGGCCGGATAGGCAGCGGCTGCCAGGCGCCCGCCCTTGACGGCCGAGAGATGCTTGCGGACGCAGTTCATCTCGTCGATGGACGCGCCCGAGGCCAGCAACGCCTTGTTGAGAGCCTGCTTGTCGGCCAGCGTCAGGCCTTCGGCGGGCAGTGCCAGCAGCGCCGAACCGCCACCGGAGATCAGGGCGATCACCAGATCGTCTTCCGTGAGGTCGCTCACCAGCTCCAGGATGCGGCGGGCGGCATCCTGCCCGGCAGCGTCCGGGACGGGGTGCGAGGCTTCGACGATCTCGATGCGGGTGCAGGGGGCGGCATGTCCGTAGCGGGTGACCACCAGCCCTTCGAGGGGGCCATCCCAATTGTCCTCGACAGCCTTGGCCATGGCGGCCGATGCCTTGCCGGCACCCACAACGATGGTGCGGCCCCGCGGCTTTTCCGGGAGATGGGGCGGAACGATCTTCGACGGAAGCGCTGCCGCGACCGCTGCATCGAATAGCGATCGCAGGAAGTCGCGCGGTTCTGCGGACAACGTCGTCTGAGGGGCTGTGCCCGGTGCCATGAACTGCCTTCCACCAGGTGAGGCGCCTTGATGGAGGAAGTGCCCGCGGATTTCAACTGGGGCAGGGTGGGCATACCTAAAAAGCTGTCGCTGTGGCCGTTTCCCGCGAATCAGCCGCAACGGTGCGCCGGACCCGCCCGCGCGAGCAGCGGTTGACGGGGAGGGGAGTGGACGCCAGTTTGCCCGCAACCCCGAAGGAGCGCGCAATGCCCGAGATCCGCCTCGTCCCCTGCCTCGCCGACAACTACGCCGTCATCGTGAAGGAGGGGTCCACCGTCTTCCTGGTCGACGCCCCGGAGGCCGCACCCATCCGCGACCAGCTCGACGAGGATGGCTGGCGCATCACGCATATCCTGATCACCCACAAGCACGACGACCACATCGCGGGCATCGCGGAGCTGGTGGAGGCGTTCTCGCCGGAGGTCATCGGGCCTGCCGCTGAAGCGGGCAGCATTCCCGGCCTGACCCGCACGGTGCGCGAGGGCGATGTCGTGGAGGTCGGTCCGCTGTGGGCGGATGTCTATGACACACCGGGCCATACGCTGGGCCACGTGGTTTTCCATTTCCCGGAGCTTAAACTGCTGTTCTCCGGCGACACCATGTTCGCGCTGGGCTGCGGGCGGCTGTTCGAGGGCACGCCCGCACAGATGTGGGACAGCCTGCGCAAGCTGCGCCAGCTCCCGGACGACACCATTGTCTATTCCGGGCACGAATACACGCTGTCGAACGCGCGCTTCGCGGTGTCCATCGATCCCGCGAACGAAGGACTGCGCACCCGCGCCGCCGAGATCGAGCGCAAGCGTGCGGACGGCGTGCCGACGGTGCCGTTTCAGCTCGGGCTGGAGAAGACCACGAGCCCGTTCCTGCGCGCAGACGATCCGGCACTTGCCGAGGCGATGGGGCTGAGCGCTGCCGATCCCGCAGCTTTGTTCGCCGAAATCCGCGGGCAAAAAGATCGCTTCTAGGGCGTTGCATTGCCCGGCGAACTGGGGCATAGAACCGCCCACCGCGACGGCAACGTCGCGGACCGAACTGGATATGCGGGCGTAGCTCAGGGGTAGAGCACAACCTTGCCAAGGTTGGGGTCGTGGGTTCGAATCCCATCGCCCGCTCCAGGTCGAAGACCCAAAAAGCCGCGGGAAACCGCGGCTTTTGTCGTTTCTAAAGTTAGCTCTTGAGAGTGCCGGAGACGGTGCCGAGAGGCGCGGGTTACTCCGTGGTTACCGAGGCACTGTCATAGAAAATCTCGGCTTGATGCTCATCATGGCCGGAGAATGGGGGCGTGAACCCCAAAAGCCAAATATCGCCGATAACGGTGAGGGTGCTCGCATACCAAGTTCGGTATGTCACTGCTATGGCGACCTCCGCTTAGGCTGTGGAGCACTCAACCACTCTGCACAGACATAGACATGCCACACGACGCCTATGACAAACTCGCTGCGTTTGAAAGAAAAGCAGACGAGCGGATGCAGAGCTTGCCGCTCTGGAAGCTGCCCTACCGCTCAGTGCGTTCCGCCGCTCTGATCGCGGCTGACAACGCGTTCAGCGGCGGGCGATTTCGCAACCATCGTGAACCTGAACCCGAGAAGGGGCTCGCCATGATCGCCCGCTTCTCGTACTGGCGTCCCTATCTGCGCCAATGCGCGCGGGAGATCGGCACGGGCATCGAGAACGCCCTCAGCGTCGTGTCGATCGATGGGCATCGCCAGATCGCGCAGGCGCTGCTTTATTCCCATTTCTGCGAATTGATGCCCTTCGTTCACAGGAAAGCTCTTGCAGTCGAGTGCACACCGTCGGGTTTCCACCTGCGCTACCCGACCGAATCGGCCGCTCGAATGGAGGCGCTCGATGTGATCGTGAGTGAGTTTGCGCTGACCGCATTGAGCGAGCGTTTCAGTTACGATCATCATCGTCTTCTGCGCATGGTCCACACTTGGCCCTATTGCGATGTGGCAGACCTCTACGCGGTACTTCGCCAGGGCTATACTTTTCACCTCGGCAACGTACGCGAGCACGCCTTCATCAACGCTGACGCTTACGAGCGCGTGCTCGGTTTCCAGCATGCGGAATTCGTCCGGGTACGGGCGGCCATGATGGCCCTCGCATCCTGGTGTCTTGGCATGGCAAGTGCTGCCGAAGCGCATGCGATTGGTTCGCAGCGGCGTGAACAGGACCGGTTCGGCTTTGAATGTTTCGAATGGCTCGCGCCCTTGTTACGACGCGACTTCGTACACGGCATCATCCGGCAACTAGCCGAAGTGCCAACTGAGCGGGCTGCGGAGATTCTCAGATACTTTGAGGAAGATCCG
Organism: Terrihabitans rhizophilus; assembly: GCF_033898525.1. NCBI lineage: Bacteria > Pseudomonadati > Pseudomonadota > Alphaproteobacteria > Hyphomicrobiales > Terrihabitans > Terrihabitans rhizophilus. The sequence continues at coordinate 7,683 of NZ_JAXAFJ010000007.1, forward strand.
TTCGCCGAGCTGGGAATCTCCGGCGAAGGCTACCTGACACCCTTCAGCACCTATGACGGCTCCGTGATGGTTTCGCCGCGCGCAATTCTTCAGATGACGGCAGAGAGAAACGTTCTGTACGTGCTCAATAAACTAGACCGGCGCCGCTTTGACGAGTTTGTCTCGGCCGAGTTGGAACCTTCGCTCCTCGGGCACGCAAAGCAATTGATTGATCGGATCCCTGGTGTCGAAACGCGAATTAACGTCCAATGGCGCGGCGGCGAGATCGACTTACTCGCTTACTGCAATAAGACTAATTCCGCGATCCAGTTTCAAGCCAAGGCGGCGATCCCTCCCTGTGGGGCTCGCATGACGCGCCAACTGGAAGCGAACACGCGTACAGCTGTTCGGCAGCTTAAGGGCTTCGAAGACCTGGTGGCGGACGAAAAAAGTGCCCTGATCGAAAGGGTCTTCAATGTTCAAGCTGGACCGGTTACTTGGGCATCCGGTGTCCTCTCCCGCTCCTCGTTTGGTTCTCTCGACGCGTGGAAAGCCATCGGTTCGAGAGCGGCGTTAAACCTGCCGCTGCTCAAGTTTGTGACGGACCAGTTCGGAGATGAGCCGCATGCGGACCTCACCAAATTTCCGGAATATGCTGCGCGTTTTCTTGAAGAAGTCGCGGATGAAGCAATCATTGGCTGGGAGGATCAACCCATCGACGTCTTTGGCACGATCGTTGTCGCTCCAATTCTGCGACTTAACAATGATGCGATCTCCCGCAGGCGAGCCGCCCTCCTGAGCTGAAGGGTTGCAGCCGATGTTCAGGCCTCGACGTGGATCGAGTGCGCGTAAAGCGGGCAGCGGCGAGTTAAATCTTGGCCGAAGGGCTCGCGACTTGCTGCCAGTCCCCGCGGAACCGCTGCCTGTAGGTTCTGTATCTAGGACGAGGTTGCGCCTGCTACAGCCATAGAGCCGGCCAGGCTCGACCTCTTTGCGGCATCCAAAGTCGCGGATCCGAATAAGCGATCGTCGATCGCGGTTGTATGGCGACGACCCTTATACGAAAAGACGGGTAGCCTAACGCTGCGAGGAGCCGACTACCCCGTTTCGAACTCCACTCTACGCTTTCGGTCGCGCTTAGCTACCTGCTGTTCCTGCTTGATTATCCAAGAAGGTTTCTTCGGGCTTTCTAGTTGGCGGAGAAAATCCTCCAGTACCTTATCGCCGCGGCGGAATGCTTCTGATGCGGCGCGTATATCCGGGTCCAGCCCGTCGGGCCGCCAGCCGCGCCTCACCAGTTCCATCCACTCTTGGCGGAACTCCAGGTTCCTGGTGTCACCCTGCGCCAAGCGACCAAGAGCGTAGGCAATGTCACCCGGTTGGGCGGAAAGTCCGACTAACCGGAGTTTCAGATAATATGCTGTCGTCAACAGCGTTTGGGTGCCGCGGTTGCCGTCCATTACATGAGCGTGAATGGCACGCCGCAACGGATCGTGTTTGGCCAGCCGATCCGCGAGGGTCTGCCTGACGTCGTTATCATAGCTGTGCGCATGCTCTATAACCCCCAGCCAGCGCCATACTACCGGTGCCTGAGCAGCGCAGACGCCGCCGTCGTCGATGGCGAGAGTCAGTAGTTGGGCAACGATGTCAGCAACGTGGCTGCGGCTTCGCCAATCATCCTCGCGTAGCAGCTCCGCGTAATCAACGATGAGGTCGATCAATCCTGAGCGGCGCGATGATGGAATCGCGTCCACCAAGCGACGATACCGCCGCACAGTTTGAACTTGTCGTTTCGTCCGGCGTGGCAGAGTACAACTTGTCACCCCCATCTCTGCAAACAAGGTCGCGACAATCACCTCATCGGACACATCGGCATCGATGTGTTGTATCAGTTGGCGCGCTAACCGTGGCGCATCGCTGCCCGCTTGATTGGTCAGGATCGCGATAGTGGATCGCCACCATTTTCGCTCGCGGTGCGGTAACAAAGCTTTGGCTGCATCCTCCCGCTCCCGGTAGCAGCGTTCCTGCGACAAGACAACTGACTCAAGCGTATCCGCGAGGTCGGCGGCGAGCGGCGTTCCTTTTAGCCCCTCGATGAGCAGTGAGCGGAGATGAACGCTGCTGCCTGCTGTGTCGATGATCCCTTGGATTTTCGCCTTGAGCGTCGGAATCATCAGCCCGGCAGCAGTCTTGCTGTCCCAGTCGGCCGAACGGAAGTAGGGATCATCTTCTGCGAGGACGCAGAGCGCCTCGAACAGGCAATCTGCGAGTTGCGGAGTGAGAGCAGCCGGCTCTCCGTAGCGCAGAATGCCATAGGGATCTGCAGAGATAACCCGCCTCGACATAGACGGGCTGTGATAAGCGAGCCAGGCATGTAGCCCGCGAAGGCTGGCGGGCACACCGCCGCTACCGTGCAATTGGGCGAGCACCCGCCGCTGCACCCGCGGTGAAGGTGCCTGCCGAGAGAGCCAGCGCGAGCCGAGAAATTCGGCAACCACGCGGTGGATTGGCCTCGCGCGCGACGGGCCGGCGCTGTGGAACAGCTTCGAGGAGAACATTGAGCGGACGGCCTGTGCCTGAGGCAGTTTCTCCAGGTCGACGAGCCGAAGATCGCTTTGTTGGACGTGGGCCGCGCCAGCCGTGCTGGCCGCTTCGGCGCCGGCGAACAACAGGCTTGCCGAGATTGCCCCAGCGGCGTCGAGTGCCTCATCCTCGGCGAGTTGCGCCAGACCGTAGTCCTGCCGGTCCGCGTCGTGCTCTGGCCAAACTAACGCGCAGACACGCTCAAACAAGGCGGCTCGGGTCGCTGGCAAGTTCGTGTCGCTCTCGGCTACCCGTCCCATCAGACCGAGCGTCAACGGATTGCGACAGAGCTCATCAAGATTATGCGCCGCTAGGTGGTCGAGTACATGCTCTGCGTCCGCAGTTGGATGTTGGGCGACGAGGTAGGCCCGGGCCTCGGCAAAGTCGAAGGGCTGGAGTGTGAGGATCTTGGGATCGGCGCCATATAGCTGGCGCAGGTTCGTCACGCTGCGTGCCTGCCACTCGCGTGAGCGGCAAGAGAGGATGAAAGAAGGCGCTCCGGCCGCTTCGAGCTGCGCGAGGATCGCGTCTATTGCGTCACCTTCACCCCGTGACATCGCCTCATCCAGGCCGTCGATCAGCAGGGGGTTACCGGGCGGTATCAGCCGTTCGGGGTTCTTGGCGTTCAAGAACCGGATCGCGGTGACTGCTTCGACACCAGGCCGCCGCGCTAACTCCCGCATCAACCCACTCTTCCCCATGCCAGGCTCGCCGAGGAGAATTTTGTTGCCGGCTAGTTTAAGAAGGTCGGCCTCGTTGACGCGATCATCGAGAACTGAAGCATCGCTTATCGAGAGCTGGCGAGGAAAATAAATCGCGCGGTTCCTTGCGGGTTACTGTCGCTCGCCTCTCCTTGGTTTCGGATCAGTTCACCCGCGTGCACCGCACGGGGCTACGGCAGCCGAGGCAACGTCTTGTTCGTCGGTAAAGAGGCTAGCACGACATTGAACTGCGGAGCACCTAGCAGACACCGCAATTCCTGCGTTGCGAAGGTTGGGGTCGTGGGTTCGAATCCCATCGCTCGCTCCAGGTCGAAGACGCAAAAAGCTGCGGGAAACCGCGGCTTTTGTCGTTTCTGGGGTGCTATCGAGATCGACCGTGAATGGGGGCGGGAGGCGTGGGTTATTCCCTGCTTCGCGTCAGTCGTCCTGTTGTGTCTTCGCGTCCAATTTGCGGCGCCGATGCTGGCCCACGTGGACGTGCTTTGCCTGGGCACGCTGCGCCCTGAGAGTTCTCAGGAAGTCTCGCCACGACCCATCAGACTGTCGCAGACCAATTAGGCGGCGCCCTGCTGCTCCTTGCGGCAGCGATAGCCCGTTCGGCAGCCCTTCTTCGGGAGACTCCGAAGGCGCGCAGCGCCAGCGGCGGAGTGGCACGCTCATTGCATTCAAGATTGTATGCAACGGAGGGGTGCCGTGTCTCAGTCACTGATCGAGGGCAACAGGCTAAGCAAGGTTTATGCGACCGCAACGGGGCCTCTCGTTGCTCTCGACAACGTCTCCTTCGGCATCGAGGAAGGTGAGTTCATATCCCTGGTAGGACCCTCGGGTTGCGGCAAGTCTACCTTGCTCTCGATCCTGGGCGGGCTTGAAGAGAAGTCTGACGGCACGCTCGTTCTCGCCGGCAAACACCATGACGCGCCGCGGCCGGATCTCGGAATGATGTTCCAGACATCAGTGCTGTTTTCCTGGCGAACCATCCGGGAGAACGTCAAGCTCCCCGGCATCATCTTGGGGTTGGACCGTAAGCAGCAGGCTGAACGTTGCGACGAGCTCCTCGACATGGTGGGGCTGAACGGTTTCGGAGATCGGTACCCGGACGAACTCTCGGGCGGCATGCGCCAGCGCGTCGCTCTGGCTCGGCTGCTGGCCCACGACCCGCGCGTGCTGTTGATGGATGAGCCCTTCGGCGCGCTCGATGAATTCACGCGCGAGACGATGAACAACGAACTCCTGCGCATCTGGGAGAAGACCGGAAAGACGGTTGTGTTCGTCACGCACAATGTCGGCGAGGCGGTCTTCCTGTCCGACCGCATCTTCGTGATGACGCCGCGGCCGGGGCGTCTGGAAGGGATCATCGACGTCGATCTGCCTCGCCCCCGCAAGGCGGAGATCATGCGCGATCCGCGTTTCAGCGAACTCGTCTTCGATATCCGCCGCATGCTCGGCGTCGATCACTGATCCCGGCGAACGGAGAGCCCGATATGACAATGCAGGCCACCGCCGACATGATCGAGCCGACAAGCGTCAACACGCATGCCGAGCGCATCGATCGCTTCATTGCTGAGGAACGGCGCCGGGGTAGACGACGCAATATCCGCAACCGTCTTCTTGCAGCGGGATTCGGGATCCTTGTTCTCGCAATCTGGCATTTCGCCACGACTTTGGGCTTCGTCCATGCCCTGATCATTCCCTCGCCAGCCGACACGTTCTGGGCCACGCTTCGTGTGGGAGGCGCCGATTATTTCTGGCCCAATGTGTGGGTCACCCTGCAGGAGATTTTCTGGGGCTTTGCGATTGGGCTCGCGAGCGGGGTCATCCTCGGCGTCGGCGTTGCGATGTTCGATGTGGTGCGCGCAACGATCTACCCCTATCTCGTTGCCCTGCAGGCGCCGCCGAAGATCGTGCTCGCGCCCATCTTCATCACCTGGTTCGGCTTCGATCAGGCATCGAAGATCGCCATCGCCGTGGTGATGAGCTTCTTCCCGATGTTCCTCAACACGCTGACCGGGTTGTCGTCCGTCGATCCGAATGCCGTGAAGCTGATGCGCTCTCTCACGGCGGGACGGTGGAAGACGTTCCGCTACCTGCTGCTGCCGAACGCGCTGCCGATCATGATGGCGGGCGTGAAGCTGTGCTGGACCCTTGCAGTGCTCGGCGTGATCGTGGGCGAGTTCGTGGGCGCCTCGGCCGGCATCGGCTACCTGATCTACGCCATGAACTTCCAGCTCGATATCGCGGGCGTGTTCTCGCTCATCATCCTGCTCTCGCTGTTCACCCTCATCGTCTACCAGCTGATCGAGTGGCTCGAGAGCCGCATCATCTTCTGGAAACAGCTCTGACACGCCCTCCGGCCGACGGGCTGTCGGCCGGCCCTACTTTCCACGAGAGGACCGGAAACATGCAAAACGCGGGTTGTTTGAAGAAGGGCGCCGCCGTCCTGGCCGTGTCCATGGCCATGATGTTCGGTGCGAGCGCCGAGGATCTGGTCAAGTTCAATGGCGTGACCGCGCAGGGGGGGCCGACGGCGCAGGTGTTCCCGATTTTCATCGCGATCGAGAAGGGCTTCTACAAGGAGGAAGGGCTCGACGTCACCCTGAACTATTCCAAGGGCTCGTCGGACGCCGCACGCCAGCTCGCGGCAGGCAATGTGGAATGGGGCATCTTCTCCTCAGCCGCCACGATGCAGACGGTCCAGCGTGGGTTTCCGCTCAAGGCCATCATGCAGGTCTATTATCCCGACACCTTCGATGTCGTCGTTCCCGACAGCAGCGACATCAAGACCATGGCCGACATGAAGGGCAAGGTGCTCGGACTGTCCGATCTCGCAGGCGGCGAAGTGCCGATGGCTCGTGCTTCGGTGCTGGAGGCAGGCCTGAAGCCGGCCGATGTCCGCATGGTCGTTGCCGGCGAGGGTGACCCGACGACGGTCCGTTCGCTCAACGAGAAGCGCATCCAGGCTTATGCCGGCGCCAAGCGCGATCTGCTCCTGCTGCCCGCGCAAGGCATTCCCACCCGTTCCATCACCCCCGAGGTCATTGCAGCCTTCCCGGGCGATGCGCTGTCGGTGCGGGCCGAGACGTTCAAGAAGGACCCGGACCTGCTGGTCAAGTTCATCCGCGCCACGCTCAAGGGCCGGGCCTGGGGCATGGCCAACGCAGATGCCGCGTTCCAGCTGCTCAAGACCAAGTATGCGGCAGCCTCGCTCGGCAACAACCCCGTTGCTCCCCAATACTGGCAGCTGGTGCAGACCTATTACACCGCGCCGCCGAGCGTCCAGAAACACGGCACCTTCATCCCGGCGGCCTGGAACACCTACATGGAATACCTGCAGCTTGGCGAAGGCGAGCAGCAGGCACTGGCGGGGCCGGTCAAGCTTGACGAGGTCCTGACCGACGAGATCGTCCTGAAGGCCTGGGACGGCCTCGACATCAAGGCGGCTGAAGCGCCGTGATTTAGGGAAGGCGGGGTTCATAGCCCCGCCTCCCGCCTGACGGATGACAGCCGCCGCTGGAGCACACTTGCAAACGCATCACATCGATCTGGTTGTGGTTGGTGCCCATCCTTCGGGCCTGCCGCTGAACGGCGAGCTTCAGAGTTTGGGCGCAGAACTGGTGCGCGCGAACCTCACCGCACCCGTTTACCGTCGCCACGAACCCGTCTAAGCGCCCGGCAAAGTTGATCGTCTCTCATGACCGCTAAACCGAAGCAGACCGCGACCGATCGTGTTCGCACGACGCTTGCAGACGAGATCGTCCGGGGGATCATAGGACCCGGATCGGTTCTCGACGAGGCTTCGCTTGCGGAGCGGTTCTCGGTTTCAAGAACGCCCGTTCGGGAGGCGATCCGGCAGTTGGAAGCAATTGGCTTCGCAGCGGCGAAGCCCCATTGCAGCGCTGTCGTGCCACGCTTCACGCCGGACAAGCTCACCGAGATGTTCGTGGTCATGGCAGAGATGGAGGCTCTGTGCGCATCCTACGCAGCACAGCAATCAGTCCCCATCTGGCGCGACAAGCTGCAAATCGTGCACGATGACTGCTGCGAGGCGGCCCGGGGCGGCGACATCGACGTCTACTATGCCGCCAATATCCGCTTCCATGAAACCATCTACGAAATCAGCGGCAACGGATTCCTGGCCGAAGTGACGAGGAACGTGCGCCACCGGCTGGCGCCATTCCGGAAGGCGCAATTCCGCTCTTTCGGGCGCCTCGCACTGTCTGTCGAGGAGCATGAAAAGGTGGTCATCGCCATCCTGGGCAACGATCCCAGCAGTGCTGCGACAACAATGCGGGACCATATGCTCGAAGTTCGCCATTCGGTGGGAGATGTGTCTCCCAGCCTGGCGTGAGCGGTCGGCAGGGCTGCTGAGACGTACAGGGTCGCCAAGTGCGGATCGTCAGCAAGACCAAAAAAGTTGAGGGGATCGGTCCTTCCTGCGCACCGGTGGCATTCACGGTCCGCGGCGAGACCTGGGACGAGCTCCGGACGGATCTGCTACAATGGCGTGATGTTTCCTGCGGCCGGGAGTTTCTGTGCCCCCTCTATCGCCAGACGCTATGAGATTGCTGCAGCGCTTTGTCTCCATGGGCAAAGTTCGCGCGGGCGATGCAGTGAAGGGGGCATCCTACATCTCGCTCTATCCGAACGTGAACGCAGCTCTGATCGCTGCTCAAGAACTCAGCGACGCGGGGCTCGCGACCATCTCGCAGAACGGCTCGATCAAGCTCACAGCCGAAGGAGCGAGTGCAGCCAAGGAGCTCTAGTGCATGAGGGCTGCCCCGGGAGCGCTCCTGGTGAGACTCGACCCTTGGCGCTCCGCGCCTGCACCCCTGCTCGGCCCGGCCGTGCTAAAAGCAACGTGAAGTGGCGGTTCAGTGGCACGAAGGATGGCAATGAACATCATTCCGCAGGATGAACATCAGCGGATGGCGGCGGTGAAACGCTACGACATCCTGGACACGCCGCCTGATGGCGCCTTCGATCGCATCACCGCCATCGCGGCGCGAAGGTTCAGAACGCCCATTTCGATCATCAGTGTCGTCGATCACGACCGGATCTGGTTCAAGTCAGGTCATGGCGCTCCGGTGAGTCAGATCCCGCGTGATCCGGGCTTGTGCGCCTCGGCAATTCTGACCCCGGATGCGTACGTTCTGACCGACGCCAAGGTGGATCCGCGCTCCATGACGAACCCCCTGGTCGCTGGCGAAATGGGCCTCCGCTTTTACGCGGGGGCACCGCTGCGCACCTATGACGGCTACAATCTCGGAACATTGTGCGTTCTCGATACCGAACCGCGGACCATCGATCAGGATCAGATCGACGATCTCAAGGATCTCGCTTCTGTCGTAATGGACCAGCTTGAACTCAGGCGCTCCGCACGGGTCGCGATCGAACGTTCTCGCCTCATGGCCCGCGAGATCGATCATCGGGTCATGAACAGCCTGCAATTCGTCTCCAGCATGCTCTTGATGCAAAGCCGGACAAGTGGCGGGACTGACGCGGCGGGCGAGTTGAAGATGGCCGCGAACAGGGTTGCTGCTGTGGCTCAGGTACACCGCAACTTCTACTCTGATGCCGCCGGCTACGTGGAATGCCTGACGTTTCTGCGTCGTTTGTGCGCCGATCTCTCGGCGATTCTCGGGAAGGAGATCACCGTCTCCGGCGAACCCATCGAACTTCCTTCGGTGCAGATCCAGCCCGTCGGCTTGATCGTCAATGAACTCGTGACCAATGCCGCGAAGCACGGTGAAGGAAAGATCGGGGTCTCGTTCCGGATCTCGGACGATCAGTGCGAGCTGAGCGTCTGCGACGAAGGAGCAGGATTGGCTGAGGATTACGATGCATCTTCGCCAGCCGGACTTGGGATGAAGGTGGTGAAAGCCCTCTCGCAACAGCTCAATGGCCAGCTGACAGCCGGTGCGGCTTCCTCGGCTTCGGGCTCCTGCTTCAAGGTACTCTTCCCGAAGTCTGAAGCCTAGGCTTGCACCTGCGGGTCGGGGCCAGAGAGGCTCGTTTCATTTCCGGGGTGGCTGTTGGAAAAGCCTCCCGGTTGAACTCGCGGTCATTGCGCCGTGGCTTGGGACGGTGGCACGCGGCCCAGCACCCGAACCCCTTCACCGGCAACACGGACCACGATCATTTCGCCGGATGCTGGGAACACGCCCGTCAATGCGGTGATGTTGACCTGATGGGTCACCAGGATCGCCCGTTCGCCTAGCTTGTCGAGCGCTGCCAGTTTGCGGCTCACCTCTCGGGACTGCTTCCCTGCCGTGTCCTGTACGGAGAAGAACGAGTTCAGGGCGGGGTATTCCACGGCCGCTCCGAGGCCAAGCAGGGATGCCGTCTGTGCCGCCCGGCACCATTGGCTCGACAAGACGCGCTCGATCCGGATGCCGCGATCCCTGATCGCTTGTCCGATGCGTCGTGCCTGATCCCGACCCTGCTCCGAGAGGTTGCGCTGGGTCGAGCAGTCGCCGATCCGGAAATTGGGCGGGTCCCCGACGCCGGGCGCTTCGGCGTGTCGCATCAGGATGTGCGTTCCCGGATTTCCGAGCTTGCTCCACGCATCTCCCTGGGCCCGGGCACCGGCTGAAAATGCAAGAGCGACGGTCAAGATCGCTACGATCGTCAGGAAGGTCTTCTTCATTCCGCCCATGCCTCCCGGATTCGCCAGCGAAGGCGCCCAGGAAGCGAGATGGAGCGGTGAAGCTCGGAAGGAAGAGACGGCGGCATGAAGGGGAGGGGTGCCACCCGCCCCTTTCTTGATCGGCGAGGTGAAGTCCTGCCTATCTGAGACGGTTGATGAGAGCTTCGGCGAACTCTGCGGTTCCTGTCGTACCGCCGAGATCGCGGGTCTTCTTGTCCGAGTTCAGCGTCTCGCCCAGTGCAGCCCGGATGCGCGTCGCCTTCTCGTTCTGCCCCACATGGTCGAGCATCAGCGCGGCGGCGAGCAGCATGGCTGTGGGGTTGGCCACGCCCTTGCCGGCGATGTCCGGTGCCGAACCGTGCACGGCCTCGAAGATGGCGGCCTTGTCGCCGATATTGGCGCCCGGCGCGAGGCCGAGGCCGCCGACGAGGCCGGCGATCTCGTCCGACAGTATGTCGCCGAACATGTTGGTGGTGACGATCACGTCGAACTGCGAGGGGTCGAGCACCAGCTGCATGGCGCAGGCATCCACGATCCGGTCGTCCATCTCGACCCGGCCGGCATAGTCAGCTGCCACCTCGCGTGCCGTCTCCAGGAAGATGCCCGTCAACATCTTCAGGATGTTGGCTTTGTGTACGACCGTCACCTTCTTGCGGCCGAGGCGGGCGGCCATGTCGAAGGCGTAGCGCAGCACGCGGCGTGAGCCCTCGCGGGTGTTGATGCCGGACGCGATGGCCATGCCATGCGGGTCGTCGCCCACGCGCACATAGTGCTCCAGCCCCACATAGAAGCCTTCGAGGTTCTCGCGCACGAGGATGAGGTCGATGTCCTCGTAGCGGCCGCCGCGCACGATGGTCAGGCCGGGGCGGACATTGGCGTAGAGGTCGAATTCGGCGCGAAGCTGCACATTGACGGAGCGGAAGCCGGTGCCGATCGGCGTCGTCAGCGGGCCTTTCAGAGCCAGACCGTTCTGCCGAATGGAGGCGAGTGTTTCCTTTGGCAGCGGCTCGCCGTGCGCCTCGATGGCAGCCATGCCACCCAGCTGCACATCCCAGTCGAAGCCCGCATCCACGGCGTCGAGCACGCGCACCACGGCGTCGGTGATCTCGGGTCCGATGCCGTCGCCGGGGATAAGCGTGGCGGGGAGGCGGGACTTGCTCGACATGGCGTTCCTTTCAGGTCCGGATGCGGTCAGGCGCCGCATATGGGCTTCATCGCAGAGGCCAAATCCGGCGTCAACGAGGTTTGACCACCTGGCGAACGCATGCTAACCAATATGCAATAAAATAAAAATTGGTTAGGGAGATGGACGTTATGGGCATTATGGGCGCTTGTGTCTTTCGCAGTGCAGCCAGCCTCCTCGCGGCTGCTTCCGTCACGGCTCTTCTCGCCGGCTCTGCCATGGCCGGTACGGTCAAGGTTGCCTTCGGCGACATCGCCAGCGTGGAACAGCTGAACCTCTTGATCGCCTTCGAACGTGCCAAGGAGCGCGGCGTCGATGTGCAGACCACCTTCTTCAAGTCCGAGGACCTCGCGGCACAGGCCGTGGTGGGCCGGCAGGCCGATGTGGGCATCGGCACGCCCTATGCGCTGCTGCAGAAGGTGAAGGCGCCGATCCGCCTGTTCTACCAGATCAGCAATCTGCGCTTCTATCCGGTGGTCAACACCGAGTTCTACAAGGACTGGAAGGACCTCGACGGTCAGGAATTCGCCGTTCACTCGCGCGGCTCCGGCACGGAAGCCATCATGAACCTGATGGCGCAGAAGCACGGCATCAAGTTCTCCAAGCTGTCCTATGTCCCGGGAGCCGAAGTTCGCGCCGGCGCTCTGCTGCAGGGCAATGTGAAGGCCACCATCATCGATTCCTCCGCGCTCCGGCTGGTGAAGGAAAAGGGCGGCGACAAGTACAAGGCGCTGGAGATGGGCGACATCAACGCCTCCGACGAAGCGCTCTATGCCAACACCGCCTTCCTCGAAAGCAGCGCCAACGATGTGCAGATCCTGGTCGAGGAACTGCTGAAGACGCAGCGCGAGATCAACAAGGATCCGAAGAGCGTTGTTGCGCTACGCGCCAAGTACAAGCTGCTGCCCGATCTTCCGAAGGATTTGGAAGGTGAGGTCGAACCCTATTTCGAGGATGCCGTCTCGGCGAAGCTTTATCCCGACGATGGCGGCAGCGCCGCGGCTGTGAAGAGCGATTTCGAGTTCTACACCGTCGCCGGGCAGCTGAAGGGCGACGCTGGCCAGCTGAAGGCCGAGGACTTCTGGAGCTTCCAGCCGCTCGAGAAGGCGCGCGCCGCGCTCGGCTCCTGAGCCGGAGGCGTGACCATGAGCCTCGATCTCGTGACCAATCCCAGCCAGCCGCAGGCGAAGGCCGCCGGACTGGCTCCGTCGGGCGGCAAGTCCTGGGCAGGATCCATCCTGCTCTGGCGCCTGGCCTCCATCGCGCTGTTCTGCGGTCTCTGGGAGATCGCGGGACGCATTCCCATCAATGTGGCGTTCCCGCCGTTTTCCGATGTCGTCGCGGCATTCGGTCGGCTGGTCGCTGACGGGTCCCTGCCGTCGGCTTTCCTCGTGACGCTTCAGCCGCTCGTCATCGGCATCGTGGTGTCGGCCGTGGTTGGCGTCTCCGTCGGCGTGGCGATGGGGCTCCGCAAGGAGTTCGAATGGGCGGGAGTCCCCGTCTTCGTCGTCATGCAGGCGGCGCCCATGGCCGCTTTGATCCCGCTCATCACCTTCGTCTACGGCATCGGCCTGACGGCCAAGGTGCTGGCGGTCATCATGCTGGCGCTGCCGGTCATCGCTCTCAACGGCTACAAGGCGGTCAGCAATGTCAGCCCCTCGCTGCGCGCGATGTGCCGGTCCTTCCTCGGCAATTCGCGGCAGGACATCTTCAAGATCGTGCTGCCCGATGCCAGCCCCATGATCTTTGCGGGGCTGCGGCTGGGCATCTCCGCGGGCTTTGTCGGCGTGGTGCTGGCCGAACTGCTCATCACGCCTACGGGCGTGGGCGACCTCATCACCTATCACCGCTCGGTGGCGGACTACGCCGAGATGTATGCCGTGATCGCCACCATCATCATCTTCTCCGCCGTCGTCGTCAGCCTGCTGGAACGCGCCGAGATCGTCTTGTTCCGGCCTGAAAAGAGGGAGCTTTCCGCATGATCGCCGCCGTCATGACGCGCCCGCGCGAAGTCGCCCCCGTGGCACCCGAGGCCAGTGTCGAGGTGCGGGACCTGTGCAAGGTCTACCCCACGGGCACCGAGGCCCTTCGGGGCATCAACCTCACCTTCCCCAAGGGGCAGTTCACAAGCCTGCTGGGCCCCTCCGGCTGCGGCAAGACCACGCTGCTCAAGATCATCGCCGGCCTCGTGCCCGCGACCTCTGGGGAGGTGGTCGTCAATGGCCGGACGGTTACGAAGCCGGGACCGGAACGGGCTTTCGTGTTCCAGGACTTTGCGCTGATGCCCTGGGCAACGGTGCTGCGCAACGCGGCCTTCGGGTTGGAATTACGTGGCGTGGCGCGGAGTGAGCGGGAGGCGACCGCAAAGCACTACATCGACCAGGTCGGCCTCGCCGGGTTCGAGAACCGCTACCCGCACGAACTCTCGGGCGGCATGCGGCAGCGCGTCGGCCTTGCGCGAGCCCTGGCCGTCAAGGCGGACGTGCTCCTCCTGGACGAACCCTTCAGCGCGGTGGACGAGCAGAACCGCCGCAAGTTCCAGGAAGATCTCCTGCAACTCAGGCAGGTCGAGAACAAGACTTTGATCTTCGTGACGCACTCCATCGAGGAGGCGGTCTACCTGTCGGACCGCATCGTGCTGCTGTCGCCGCGCCCGGGCCGGGTGTCGGACATCATCGAGCCAAAGATCTCGCGCGAGCGCAGTCCCGAAGACATCCGCCGCGATCCGGAATATCTCGACATCGTCGAGGATATCTGGCGCGGCCTGCGCAACTACGCGGATTGAGGCCCGACATGACCATCGCCGGCTACCGCATTCCGCCTCTCGCCTCGCTGCTCTTCTGGGCCGTCATCTGGGAGATCGTCGGGCATCTCGGCATCGTCTTCCTGTTCCCGCCGCTGAGTTCCGTCGTCATGGAGCTTGGGCAGGTGGTGGGTTCCTCCACCTTCCTCGGTGCGGCCTGGATGACGGTGGAGAGCTTCGTGCTCGGCCTTCTCCTCGCCATCGCCGTGGGGGTTCCGATGGGGCTCCTGATGGGGCGCTTCAACGCAGCCGACAAACTGCTCGGCATGTGGGTCAACCTGTTCGTCTCGGCGCCTCTGTCGGCGCTGGTGCCCATCATCATGATCCTGTTCGGCATGGGGCAAGCCACGATCATCGTCACCGTCTTCATGTTCGCGGTCTGGATCATCGTGCTCGACACCCGCGCCGGCGTGCGCGACGTGCCCAACTCGCTGAACGAGATGGCGCGCTCCTTCGGGGCGTCCGGCTGGCAGCAGCTCACGAAGATCACGCTTCTGGCCGCGCTGCCTGAAATCCTCGCCGGCATCCGCCTGGGTGTCGTGCGCGGCGTGAAGGGCGTCGTCATCGGCCAGCTGCTCGTGTCCATCGTCGGGCTCGGAGAACTGTTCGAACTGTATTCCCGCAACTTCCTCATGGAGGAGTTCTGGGCTTTGACGCTCATCGTCTTCGCCTTTGCCCTTGGCGCGGCCGAACTTATCGCCATCCTCGAACGCAAGATCGATTTCTACGCTGGAGTACGACACGGATGACAAACGCTGCCACCATCGACACCGTGCGCGACGCCGAATACGTCGTCGCCCCTCCGCCGCTTCCCACGCTTCCGGTGCGCGGCACCTCGGCCGTCTATCCGGTGCGGCGCGTCTACTGCGTCGGCCGCAACTATGCCGCCCATGCCATTGAGATGGGGCATGATCCCAACAAGGAGCCGCCCTTCTTCTTCCAGAAGAACCCCGACAACATCATCCTCAGCGGCGAGCCCTTTCCCTATCCGTCGATGACCAGCGACGTGCATTTCGAGATCGAGATGGTGGTGGCTCTGGGGAAGGGTGGCACCAACATCCCGGTGGAGAGCGCACTGGACCATGTCTACGGCTACGGTGTCGGCCTCGACATGACCCGCCGCGACCTGCAGGGCGAGGCCAAGGATCTCCGGCGCCCGTGGGAAGTGGGCAAGGCGTTCGAGGCGTCCGCGCCGTGCAGCGAACTGGTGCCGGCCTCCGAGATCGGCCACCCCGATCAGGGCGCCATCTGGCTCGATGTCAACGGCGAGCGCCGCCAGGCCGGCGACCTCAACCAGCTGATCTGGAAGGTGCCGGAGATGATCTCCTACCTTTCGGGCCTGTTCGAGCTGGCGCCGGGAGACATCATCATGTCAGGCACGCCGGCAGGCGTCGGGCCGATCCAGAAGGGCGACGTCATGCACGGCCATGTGGATGGCGTCGGAGACCTGCACACAGCCGTAGTCTGAGCATACCGGCGGCAGGCGGCTCGGGCAGCCACCTGCCGCCGGATCCCCGGCAAACCAATCAGCGGATTGCGAGCACCCATTTTTGCCGGCACAGGCGCTGGATGCATACCGGTTCATCGGCTTTACCGGTTTATGCGGTCCGAGACCTGCCCTAGACCGGCATGCGAGATGCATGTGTCCGCAGACAGGCGGAGGAACCTGTACCCGACGATGAACGAGATGTTTGCGCCAGTTGAGCCCGCGGAAGGCAAGCAGGACTACGCTGCGGCGCTGACGCAGCTGCGCGCCTTCGTGGCCCAGAAGGAGATGGAGTCGAACACCCGGCTGCCGTCGGAGCGCGAGCTTTGCGAGAGCCTTGGCGTGTCGCGGGGCGAGTTGCGGAAGGCCTTGGCGATCCTCGAATCCGAGGGGCAGGTCTGGCGCCATGTCGGCAAGGGCACATTCGTCGGCCAGCGGCCGCTGGAGGACATCGGCGACGTCACGGCGCTGACCAGCCAGACCAATCCGTCCGAAGTGATGCGGGCTCGGCTTCTCATCGAGCCCGCCATCTGCCGGGAGGCCGCGCTCAATGCCACTTCGACCGACATCCTTGAGATGCGGCTTTGCCTTGTGCGGGCGCGCGAGGCGCACACCTGGCGCCAGTACGAGAACTGGGACAACCGCTTCCACCGGTCCATCGTTCAGGGCGCCCGCAACAATCTGCTGGTCGGGTTGTTCGACACGCTGAATGCGGTGCGGCGGGCGGTGGTCTGGGGACGTCTCCGGCCCAACAACAACGCGCCGGAACCATCCCATCACTCCTTCGCGGAACATGACGCAATTGTCGCCGCGATCGAAACCCGCGACATCGAAAAAGCCGGATCGGCCATGCAGACGCACCTGATGTCGGTGGAGCGCAAGCTCAGGGCAGGGGATTGAGGGCTTCAGCAACGGCACACGGCGCTTGCGCGCAATCAATATCGGCGGTTGCGGACGGAGCAAAAGGCGAGTCACCAGAGTTTAGGCTGGCGCGGTGTGCACCCACACCACGGTAAAGGATGCGCCCGCCGTGCCGCTAACACCCATTTCCCGCAAGCCGCCCGGCGTCGCGCCGCCTGCTACACCGGGCCTGTCGGGCCTCACCACACTTGCTGTCGGCGTCGTTGTCGTCGGTGCGCTTTACCTGGCGCAGGATGTTCTCATCCCGCTGGTTCTGGCCATCCTGCTCAGCCTTGCGCTCGCGCCGATCGTCTCCTTTATCCGCCGTTTCCTGCCTTGGCGCATACCCTCGGTGCTGGCTGCCGTCACTCTGGCGCTGGGGCTTTTCGTTGGGTTGGGATTTGTGATCGGGGAGCAGATCACGGAACTGGCCGGCAACGTGCCGCAATATCGCACGGAGGTTGAGAAAAAGCTTTCAGGCCTGCAGGAGGGGCTTGTCGGCCGCGCATCCGACCTGCTGAGGGAAGCGAGCGAGGAATTCCGGCGCGCCACGGCTGAGCCCGAACCGCAGGCGCCCAATGGAGGTGAGACGACACCGCAGTCCGGCTCGGAGCAGGCGATGCTGGTGCGTGTCCAGGAGCCCGCGCCTTCGCCGCTGACCATTGCCCAGAACGTGCTGGGGCCTCTGATCAAGCCCATCACCACGGCTGGCATCGTGCTCGTGGTGATCGTCTTCATCCTCCTTCAGAGGGAGGATCTGAGAGACCGCCTGATCCGGCTGTTCGGTGCCAGCGACCTGCACCGGACCACCGTCGCGATGAACGACGCGACGCGACGGCTCGGCACGTTTTTCCTCACGCAGATCGGGCTCAACGCCGCCTTCGGCGTCATCGTGGGCGTCGGACTGTGGATCATCGGGGTGCCCAATCCCGCGCTGTGGGGCGTGTTCGGCACCCTGATGCGCTTCGTGCCCTATATCGGCGGCTTCATCGCGGCTGCGCCTCCTTTGCTGCTGGGGGCCGCGGTGGATCCCGGCTGGTCCATGGTGATCTGGGCGGCTGGCCTCTTCGTCGTCAGCGAAGCCCTGATGGCGCAGGTGGTGGAGCCGATGATGTACGGTCACTCCACGGGAATGTCGCCGCTGGCCATCGTCGTTTCGACCTTGTTCTGGGGCTTCCTTTGGGGCCCGATCGGTCTTCTTCTGGCGACGCCTTTCACCGTCTGCCTTGTCGTGCTCGGACGGCATGTTGAAAGGCTTGAATTTCTCGACGTTCTCTTCGGCGACCGCCCGGCTTTGACGCCCGTCGAAAACTTCTACCAGCGAATGCTCGCGGGCGACCCGGACGAGGCGCAGGACCAGGCCGAGCAGATGCTGAAAATCCGCTCGCTCTCCTCCTACTATGACGAGGTGGCGCTGAAGGGCCTGCAATTGGCCGCTTTGGACTTCCAGCGGGGGGTGCTGACGCCAACGCAGGTGGAGACCATCCGCTCGCAGACGCGCGCACTGGTCGAGGAGTTCTCCGAAAGGCCGGATCAGGAGCCGGAGCAAAGCGCCGCCGAAAAGAACTCGCCGGACGGGCCTACTTTGGCCGAGAAGGCGCTGCCCGACGATGAGGCTCCCCTGCGCCAAGCGCCGGAAGTGGATGCTCGCCCCACAGGGTGGCGGGGCGAGACGCCGGTGCTCTGCATCGCCGGCCGTGGACAGTTGGACGAGGCGGCGTCCGCCATGCTGGCCCAGCTCTTGAGCAAGCACGGGCTGAATTCACGGGTGGTTCCTTACGACGGGGTCGCGAGATCGAGCATCGCTCAGCTGGATGTCGAAGGCGTCGCAATGGTCTGCGTGTCCTACCTCGATATCAGCGGCAATCCCGCTCATCTGCGCTATCTGCTGCGCCGCCTCCGCAAACGCATCCCCGGCGCACCCATGCTGGTCGGCCTGTGGCCTGCGGATGACGCCATCCTGACGGATGCGACCCTCAGGCGCGAAGTGGGTGCCGACTACTACGTCACCAGCCTGCGGGAAGGCGTGGACGCCTGCCTCGGGGCGCTGCGCGCGGCCGCAACCGCGGAGGCGGCCGGTCAGGACAGCAGGTCTGCGACGTCCTCGAGCCTTGAGAACACGAGGTCGGGATCGCTGGCGCGAAGCGCCGCTTCGCTCGCATAGCCCCATGTGGACGCACCGAAGCGGAGGCCGGCCTTCTTGGCGGCCACCGCATCGCGTGTCTCATCGCCCACATAGATGGCTTCCGCCGCCGGCACGACCGCATCGCGCAATGTGGCCTTCAGCCGGCCGGCCTTGCCGAACAGGGAGGCATCGCAGCGGAACATGCTGATGAGGCCCGACGTCTCGGGGCCCAGCGTGCGGCGGATGCTGCGTTCGCTGTCGGAGCTGACGATCGCCAGCTTCACGCCGCGGGCGTGCAGGGTCGCCAGCAAATCGTGAGTGCCGGGGAAGGGCCGAAGCTCCGCTGCCGCGTCAAGCTTCAGCGCCCTCAGGTCGCGCGCGATGGACGGCACCTTCCACACGGGAATGGACAGTTCGCGCATGATTTCGCGTGTCCGCATGCCGCGCAGCTTGTCCACCTCGTCCTCGCGGGCCTCGCGGAAGCCGTGGCGGCGCGCCACCTCGTTCACGACGCTGCAGAACCAGGGAAAAGAATCGACGAGTGTGCCATCGGCATCGAAGATGGCGAGGCGGATGGCGGGCGCGATCATGCAAGTTGCATGACCCCGCCACGCCTCTACGTCAATGGCCGGTTAGTAGGCTCTCAGGCGGAAGATGCGGCGGCTGCGGCCTCCGGGCAGCCATCCACGGCGGCTGCCGGATCCATCCACATGATCTCCCAGATGTGGCCATCCGGGTCGCTGAAGGCGTGATAGTACATGAAGCCATAGTCTTTGGGCTCGTTGAAGGTGGTTCCACCCGCGGCCTTGGCCTTGGCCACCATGCTGTCGACCTCCTCGCGGCTGTCGCAGGACAGGCAGTTCATCACCTCCGTGCTGCTGTGCGCGTCCACCATCGACTTCGGCGTGAAGCCCTGGAATTTCGCCTCGGTGAGGAGCATCACGAAGATGGTGTCGGACACCACCATACAGGCTGCTGTGTCGTCGCTGAACTTCTCGTTGAAGGTGAAGCCCAGTGCGTCGAAGAACGCCCGGGAGCGGGGCAAGTCCTTCACGGCGAGATTTACAAAGATCATCCTGCTCATCGTTGCCTCACGTGTTTTCCGCTGGTGGATTCTTCCTGCGCGACGGCCTGCAAGCTTGCCCGCAGGCGGGCGGCATCTCCTGCGGGCAGCATCGCTTCGACGGCGGCATGCTCGCTCGTCCAGATCGGCAGGGCGCGCGCGAGCAGCGCCCGCCCTTCTTCCGTCAGGCTGAGACGGCGGCTGCGGCGGTCTTTCGGGTCGGTAAGAACCAGCACAAGCCCGCGGCGCTGCAACGGCTTCAGCGCAGCCGTCAGGGTGGTCCGGTCCATTGCCAGAAGATCCGCGACCGGGCCCATCGGTGGAGGCTCTGGCCTGTTCAGTGACATCAGCAATGAAAACTGCCCATTGGTGAGGCCGACCGGGCGAAGCGCTTCATCAAAGCGGCGTGCCAGCGCACGCGCCGCGCGCTGTGCATGAAGGCAGAGGCAGCAGTCGCGCACGAGGATCGTGGTCGCAAAGGGGACGCTGGTTTCATCTGCGGCAAGTCCAAGGGGCTTTGACATCGAAGCCAGTATATTGATATCAACGTAAAAGACAAGATCACTGATGGAGGAACAGCATGGATCACGGCAATTTCGTTTGGTACGAATACACGGCTGCCGATCCGGGATCAGCCGCGGGCTTCTATGGCAGCGTCATGGGCTGGACTGCCGAGGCTGCGGAAGTTGCCGGCATCCGCTTCACGATGTTCCGCGCCGACGGAACGCCCGTGGCAGCCATGTATCCGCTGCAAGACCTTGATCCTGGAACGCCGAAAGGCTGGACGGGTTACGTGGCGGTGCGAGACCTCGACGAGGCCGCGACCCGGATGGAGGAGGCCGGCGGCGCCGCCGTCCGCCGTCTGACAGTCGGCGACATGCGCCTCGGCGTGTTCAAGGATCCGCAGGGCGCACGCATCGCGATGATGGAGAATTGCGAGCCACGCAACTTGGCCTACGGGACGAAGGGCACAATGGGCTGGCACGAATTGCTGGCCGCCGATTGGGAAAGCGTCTTCGGCACCTATTCCGACCTGTTCGGATGGACCAAGGGGATCGCGATGGAGGGGTGCCCCACGGGGGTGTACCAGATCATCCAGTCGGAAGGCCGCGACATCGGCGCCATGATGACGAAGGTTCCGGACGTGCCGGAGCCCACCTGGCTCTTCTATGTCTTCACGGACAGCATCACGGCGGCAGCGGAGCGGGTGCATGCGGCGGGAGGGCAGGTGATCTTCGGACCGCAGGAAGTGCCGGGCGGCATGTGGATCATCAACGCGCTCGATCCTCAGGGTTCCTCGATCGCCCTGGTCGGTCCGCTCGGCTGATTGACGGCTGGTGGCGTGTACGCCATGGCGCCATTGTCCTTCAGGGCGTATGAGCGTGGTGCCCGCTTCAGGGTCTGGCTGATCGATTCCCATGCCCATCTCAAACGTCCGGTTCATCCGCGCCACGGCGATCCTCATGCTGATCGGCGTGGCCGCTCTGCTGATGATGATCGGAGTGACTTTCTGGCTCTCGCTGAAGATGGAGGGCCTCGGCAAGGACATCGAGGAGGCGCGGCGCTTCAACCGTGTTTCCATCGAGTTGCGCAACGCGCTGCAGGACATGGAAACCGGCCAGCGCGGGTTCCTGCTGACTCAGGAGGACGCCTATCTTGTTCCCTTCGAGGCGGCCCGTACCCGGCTGCCAGCGATACTCGGGGATCTTGGCGAGGACGTCTTTGCGGACCATCGCGCCGAAACGGCGCGGCTGCGCGAGATAGCTGAAGGCAAGCTCGCGGAGTTGAGCCGCACCATCGACATGGTTCGTGCCGGGGATCTTCAAGGCGCTCTCGAGGTCGTACGTACCGACCAGGGCAAAAACCTCATGCAGGAGGCGAGAGGCATCATCAGCGGCCTTCTTGCCGTGGGCGATCGCCGCTTGAGCGAGGCCACCGGGCAGCAGGTTTCAAGCACCCGTGCTTTGCAGGCGTCCATCATCGGCGGAACCCTGCTGATCCTCATCGTGGTCGGAATTTCGACCGTCATTGCCCTGCGTTACACGCGCGAACTGCTCCTGACGCGCGCCGAGATGCGCATGCTGAACGAGAGCCTCGAAAGTCGCGTCGCGGAGCGCACCGCCGAACTCGGCCGTGCGACCACCGAGATCCAGCGCTTCGCCTATATCGTGGGCCACGACCTTCGCTCGCCTCTCGTCAACGTCATGGGTTTCACGTCCGAGCTCATGGAGTTCAGCAAGGAGGTGTTCCGCGACATGGACGCCCTGCGGGAGAGGACCGGCATCGCCGCCACTCCTGCCGACGTGCAGTTGCAGAAGGACTTCGACGAGGCGGTCGGCTTCATCCGCACCTCGACCAGCAAGATGGATGGGCTGATCAATGCCATCCTCAAGCTGTCCCGCGAGGGGCGCCGTCCCCTGACGCCCGAGCGCATCGACATGGCGGCCCTGCTTGAGGATGCCTCCGTGAACGTGCGCCACCGCGTCAACGAGCGCGGCGGATCCATCGCGATGAGCGGCACCTTCCCGGCCATCGTCTCGGACAAGTTCTCGCTCGAGCAGGTCTTCGGCAACCTCTTCGACAATGCTGTCAAATATTCCGATCCCGCGCGGGCACCGGAAATCAAGGTGGTGTCCGGAACCCTCGGGGCGGATGTCAGCATCGACATCACCGACAATGGTCGTGGCATCGCGGAAGGCGATTTCGAGCGTATCTTCGAGCTGTTCCGCCGCACGGGCCGGCAGGACCAGCCCGGGGAGGGCATCGGCCTTGCCTATGTGCGCGCCTATGTCCGGCGTCTTGGCGGGGACATCACCGTGACCTCCAAGCTCGGCGAGGGCAGCACCTTCCGCGTCCGCCTGCCGCGCACCCTGAAGGATGCCACCCTCGAGGCCTGAGCTCTTGCCCCTTGAGGCTGGGAACTCCAAACTGGCAGCGTATGTCCCTCGACGTCATCGATCTGCGAGATTTCTATCACCGGCCGCTGGGCCAGATTGCCCGCCGGGTGCTGCGCGCCAAGATCCGGGCGCGCTTCTCCGACGTCGCGGGCCTCAGGGTGCTTGGCTGCGGCTACGCGGCCCCGTTCCTCGGGCCTTTCCGCGAGGAGGCAGAGCGTGTGCTGGCTTTCATGCCGGCGGAACAGGGCGTGCTCGACTGGAGGTCCAGCAGAGGCGTGGCCTCCACGCTGATCGACTGCGAAATGTGGCCGCTGCCCGACGAGGCGATAGACCGCATCTTGCTGGTTCATGCCCTGGAAAGTGCGGCGGAGCCTCGAGAGGTCTTGCGGGAAGCATGGCGCTGCCTCGCGCCGGGTGGGAGGCTGCTTGCCGTGGTGGCAAACCGCCGTGCCCCGTGGTCGGCCTTCGAGAACAACCCTTTCGGCCACGGGCGCCCTTACAGCAGCATGCAGCTGCGCAACCTGCTGAGGGAGACGCAGTTCAATCCCGTCGAGTGGAGCGAAGCTCTTCTGTTCCCGCCCATCGAGCGCGCCATCCTGCTGCGGTCGGCCATTGCGCTTGAACGTCTCGGCGGCCGGTTCTGGGCGCCGTTTGCGGGCGTCCACATCGTCGAGGCGGTGAAGCAGGTTCACCGGCCGGCTCGCGTGCGGCGCCGGGCTTCCCGCGTCAAGCGGGTCAGGCGTCTGGCGCGTCGACTGGTGCCGGAGGTTGGACGTCCCGCGCCCGGCGTCGGGGCGCCGGCCAAGTACGAGTAGAGGCGGCTAGCTTCCGCGCCGGCGCAGCAGGAAGATGGCCTGCGCGCCGAACAGGTTCCAGAACCACCACGGAGCATTGACCCGGACAGGCCCGCCGGAGCTGTCCAGTGCGACGGCCCGCACCATCTGCGCACCTGTCTCGTCGCACAGATCCACGAAATCCCGGATCGTGCAGAGATGGATGTTCGTGGTGTCGTACCATGAGGCCGGCAGGCTGGGCGTCACGGGCATGCGCCCCCAGATGACCAACTGCATCCGCATCCGCCAGTGTCCGAAATTCGGCACCGAAACGATGGCGTGGCGCCCGATCCGCAGCAGATGCTCCATGACCTGTTTGGGATGACGCGTCGCCTGCAGCGTCTGCGAGAGGATCACATAGTCGAAGCTGTCGGTGGGATAGTCCGCGAGATCGGTGTCGGCGTCTCCCTCGATCACCGAGAGGCCATGCGCCACGGACGCGTTCACCCCGGCGCGGCTCAACTCGATGCCGCGCCCATCCACGTTCTTGCGGTCGATGAGGAGGCGAAGCAGCTGTCCGTCGCCGGACCCGACGTCGAGCACGCGGGAGCCCTCGCTCACCATTTCCGAGATCAGCAGGTGATCGGGCCGGATATCCGTCGCGAAGCCACGATGTGCCGGCCCCGTGGCGAGCGGCGCACCCTCACGTTTCGACGGGCTCATCCTTCGCTGGCCTCCGTCAGCCCGCGTGCGCGGGCGGCGCCGGCAAGAAAGCCCCGCGCGGTGGCGAAGAACTCAGGCTCGTCCAGCAGGAAGGCATCGTGCCCCTTGTCGGAGGACACCTCGACGAAGGAGACGTTGGCGGCCGCGGCGTTGAGCGCCTTCACCACGGCGCGGCTGTCGGCTGTCGGGAACAGCCAGTCGGACGAGAAGCTGATGACGCAGAACCTTGTCTTGGTGCCCTGGAACGCGCGCGCCAGATTGCCCTCGTGGTCCGCCGCGATATCGAAATAGTCCATGGCACGGGTGCAGTAGAGATAGGAATTGGCGTCGAAGCGCTCGACGAAGCTCGATCCCTGATGCCGCAGATAGCTTTCGATCTGGAAATCGGCATCGAAGGTGAAGGTGGGCCGCTCTCGGTCCTGCAACTCACGCCCGAACTTCCGCTGGAGGGCAGGCTCCGAGAGATAGGTGATGTGCGCGGCCATGCGCGCGACCGCGAGGCCTTTCCGCGGCACGATGCCGTGGTCGAGATAGCGCCCGCCGCTCCAGTCGGGGTCGGCCATGACGGCCTGCCGCCCCACTTCGTGGAAGGCGATGTTCTGCGCCGAGTGCTTGGCGGTCGTGGCGATAGGCATCGCGGCGAACACCCGCTCGGAATGGCTGGCCGCCCATTCCAGAACCTGCATGCCGCCCATCGAGCCGCCGATGACGGCGAACAGCTGGTCGATCCCGAGATGATCCACCAGCATGGCCTGGGCACGAACGATGTCGGGGATCGTCACGAGCGGAAAATCGATGCCCCAGGCCCGTCCTGTCGCTTCGTTGAGCGAGGAGGGGCCTGTCGTGCCCATGCAGCCGCCCAGCACGTTCGAGCAGATGACGAAATAGCGCGTGGTGTCGATGGGCAGGCCGGGACCAATCAGGGTGGTCCACCAGCCCGCGCGGCCCGTGACGGGATGTTCGTTCGCGACGTGCTGGTCTCCCGTCAGCGCGTGGCAGACGAAAATCGCGTTCGAGCGGTCCGCGTTCAGTTCGCCATAGGTCTGGTAGGCGATCTGCAGGGGCGAAAGGCTGACACCGCAATCGAGCCGCAACGGCCTGTCCGCGTCGAACCGCACCACCTGGCTCTGCGGGTGGTCGGCCTCGCGGCGGGCTGCATCCCTGATCGACTCCATCAACATACCCCTGGTCCTGTCCTCCGCCCCGGTGGGGCGACAGCTAAGGTGCGGCCCGCCTGCCAAGTCAACGTTTCTTTGACTTCGCGCGGGGGCAGCGTATCTAGGGGCGCCCGCGCGACCCTGCGCCTGATGCACCTTGCGATGACCGACCAGCCAACCACGCTCGACGACCTGCGAACCCGGATCGACCAGATCGACGAGGATATGCACCGCCTGCTGATCCAGCGCGGCGGCATCATCGATGAACTAGTGCGCGTGAAGCGGACCGGCGAGACCGGCTCCGCGTTCCGGCCGGGCCGCGAGGCAGATATGATGCGCCGGCTAGTGGAACGCCATAGCGGGCGGCTTCCGTTCTCCGCCGTGGAGCATATCTGGCGCACCATCATCTCCGGCTTCACGCATGTGCAGGCGCCCTACGGCGTGCATGTCGATGGATCGGGCGATGCAGGCGCCATGCGCGATCTTGCGAGATTCCAGATGGGCTTCGACGTGCCGCTGACCCTGCATGATGGCCCGCAGGCCGTCATCGAGGCCGTCAGCGCCTCGCAGGGCGATCTTGGCCTCATCCGCCTCGGCGGTTCCCCGACGGCATGGTGGTCGGAGCTTGGCGAGCCCGGACGCCCGCAGATCATGTCGCGGCTGCCGTTCCTGATCTACCCGAACCGTCCGGCGGCGGCCGATGCCGTGGTCATCGCCAACCATCTCGGCGACGCGGCGGCGGAAGACATGGCCGTCGTGCAGTTCGATCTGGCCGGAGCGCCGCCCGAGGGCGCGTTCCAGGTGCTGGCCTACAACATAGCGGACCGTTGGCGCGGCCTTGTCGCGCTCGACAAGGCGCGGCTGCCGGAAGGCGCACGCACTGCCGGATCCTACGCCCGGCCCGTAACCCTGGCTCCGAACGGAGGGGACGCACGATGAGCGACGCCATATCCGCCATCCGCCCGCTGCCGCGTCCGGGCATTCTCGACATCGACCCTTACGTGCCCGGCAAATCCGGCGCGGCGGGGCTGAACCGCGTGTTCAAGCTATCCTCGAACGAGACGCCGCTGGGGCCGAGCCCGCGTGCCGTGGAGGCATATGCCGCTGCCGCCGCCAAGCTGGCCAGCTATCCGGAGGGCACCTCGCGCGCGCTGCGGCAGGCCATCGGTGCAGCGGAGGGTCTGGATCCAGAGCGCATCGTATGCGGTGCGGGGTCCGACGAAATCCTGAACCTGCTGGCCCATGCCTATGTCGGCGAGGGTGATGAGGGCGTGTTCACGGAGCACGGCTTCCTCGTCTACAAGATCGCAATCATGGGGCGCGGCGGCGTGCCCGTCGTGGTGCCGGAGACGGGGTTCACCACAGATGTGGACGCGATCCTCGCCAATGTCGACGAGCGCACCCGCATCGTGTTCATCGCCAATCCGAACAATCCGACCGGCACCTACATCCCGCGCGAGGAGGTGCGCCGCCTTCATGCCGGCTTGCCGCCGCACGTGCTCTTGGTGCTCGACGGCGCCTATGCCGAATATGTCGGGCGGGACGATTACAACGATGGGCGCGATCTCGTCGACGAGGCCGAGAACGTCGTCGTCACGCACACATTCTCGAAGGTGTTCGGGCTCGCCAATCTGCGTCTCGGCTGGATGTACGGCCCGGCCAGCATCGTGGACGTGCTGAATCGCATTCGTGGTCCGTTCAACGTCAGCGGCGCGGCGGTGGCGGCGGGCGTGGAGGCCATCTCCGACCGGGCATTCCTCGATGAGGCTGTCGCCTTCAACACGCACTGGCGCGGTTGGCTGGAAAGCCGGATTTCAGAACTCGGGCTGCACGTCACACCGAGCGTGGCGAACTTCGTGCTCATCCACTTCCCTGCGGAGCGGGGGCAGACAGCAGCGGACGCCGATGCGTTCCTGACGGCGCGGGGCCTCATCCTTCGTCGCCTCGAGAATTACGGCCTGCCGAATGCGTTGCGCCTCAGCATCGGCAGCGAGGAAGCCAACCGCGCCGTCGTGGAGGCTTTGACCGAATTCTTGGCCTCAGCCAATGGCTGAACCCCTGTTCGGACGGCTGGCGCTGATCGGGATCGGCCTGATCGGCTCGTCGATCGCGCGCGCGGCGCGGGCCAATGGCCTTGCCGGTGAGATCGTGGTTCAGACGCGTCGGTCGGAAACTCTGGAGCGCGCCCGCGAACTTGGCCTTGGCGACGTCTACACCACAGACATGGCCGAAGCGGCGCGTGGCGCGGACCTCGTGATAGCGAGCGTGCCCGTCGGCGCCTCGGACGCCGTGGCGCAGGCGATCGCCCCCGTGCTGAAGCCCGGGGCGACCGTCTCCGACGTTGGATCGGTGAAGACGTCCGTCGTGCGGCAGATGGCGTCTCTTCTCCCCGAAGGCGTGCACTTCGTGCCGGCTCATCCCATCGCCGGCACAGAATATTCAGGCCCGGATGCGGGTTTCGCCGAGCTGTTCCGCAATCGGTGGTGCATCCTCACCCCGCTTGAGGACGCCGATCCGGAGGCTGTGGACCGGCTGTCGGCGTTCTGGCAGGGCTTGGGAGCGCGCGTCGAGAGGATGTCGCCCGAGCACCATGACCTCGTGCTCGCCATCACCAGCCACATTCCGCATCTCATCGCCTACAACATCGTGGGCACGGCGGCGGACATGGAGGACAGCCTTCGCTCGGAGGTCATCAAGTTCTCCGCGTCGGGTTTCCGCGATTTCACCCGCATCGCGGCCTCCGATCCGGTGATGTGGCGCGACATCTTCCTGCACAACAAGGATGCGGTGCTGGAAATGCTGGGCCGCTTCACCGAAGACCTGACGGCGCTCCAGCGTGCCATCCGACGCGGCGATGGCGACACGCTGTTCGAGCATTTCAGCCGCACGCGGGAGATCCGGCGCGGCATCGTCGAGCAGGGGCAGGACACCGCCGAACCGGATTTCGGACGCGTTCGCACGCAGGGATGACAAAGGACGGTGGGTTGCATGGCATTTGCCTTGTTCCCGCCCCGAGCACTTGGTCCAATCCGAATCAGCGGGAGACGTGCACCACCCGCCAGCCGCTGGTGATGGACCCCTCTTCGGATCTCTGGATATTCGGTTACGGCTCCCTGATGTGGCAGCCGGGCTTTGCGTTCGACGAGCTTCGCCCCGCGCGGCTGATCGGATGCCACCGCTCGATGTGCATCTATTCGCATCATTGGCGGGGAACGCCGGAAAAGCCGGGGCTGGTGCTGGGCCTGGACACCGGCGGTTCCTGCCGCGGCGTGGCGTTCAGGGTCGCCGCTGACCGCGCGGGCGAGACCTTGGCCTATCTGCACGAGCGCGAGCTCCGGAACCACGTCTACCGCGAGGTCACGCGGCCGATCAGGTTCTGCGACGGCACGGGAACGCGCGCACTGGCCTATGTGGCGGACCGCACGCATCGACAATATGCCGGCGCCCTTGGACCAGAAGAGCGGCTGGCCCTGATCTCGCAAGGGCAGGGCGCGGGCGGCCCGAACCGGGACTATGTGTTGAACACCGTGCACCATCTGCGCCAGCTCGGCGTCAAGGACACCGAGCTCGAGTGGATGGCCTCGCGTCTGGAAGCCCTCGCCGCCGCCTAGGCAGCGGGCGGGCTCTCGCTTGCCGGTGTGTAGGGAACGCCGTGGGGTGCCGCCTCGGCCAGCAGCCGCGCGGTCGCCGTCTCTATGCTTTCCTGCAGCACGGCGCGAAAGGTTCGGCTGTCCAGCCCCGGCGGTATCGGCTCCAGGAACTCTATGACCGCCGTGCCAGGATGGCGAAGGGATGATCCGCGCGGCCAGAACAGCCCGGTGTTCACGGCAACCGGGATGCAGGACGTGTTGAGCTTCGCATAGAGCTGGGCGATCCCCGGCTTGTAGTCCGGTGCGTCTCCGGGCGCCTGGCGAGTGCCTTCGGGGAAGATGATGACCCTGCGCCCTTCGGCGACCGCGTCACGGGAATCGGACACCATCTTCCGCAGCGCCGACGCTCCGGCGGATCGGTCGACGCCGATCATCCCGGCGCGTGTGGCGTACCAGCCAAAGAAGGGGAGACGGAGAAGTTCGCGCTTCAGGATGAACGCGAAGTCGCCGACATACGGCACCAAGGCAAAGGTCTCGAGCGCGGACTGATGCTTGGCCGCGATGAGGCCCCCCGCTTCTGGAAGGTTCTCCAGCCCGCGCACTTCCACCTTCAGCCCCGTGATGACCCGCAGCGCCCAGAGGCTGAGGCGCGACCATACCCGGGCCACGGCGCGTGAGCCGCCCGGCGTGGCGAGGAAGGGCAGAGCCAGCACCGCCATGACCATGATCAGCAGGTAGAAGACGGCGCTGAAGAGGAAGGATCTAAACGCCGTCATGTGTCGCCCTCCGGCCGTCCGGTCAGCCTGGGGGCCACGCGAACCTCCACCAGCGCGGCGAGGTATTTCACATACTCCGCGACGAGCAGGCGGGCCGCACGGCTGTCCTGCCACCAGTTCTGCTCGGTGGTCCCGTTGCCTGCGACATGCGGAAGGATGATGACCTCCGGCAGTGCACGCTGGAGCTCCAGAAGGGAGCGCCGCATATGCCAGCCTGACGTCACCACGATAACCGTCTGGAAGCCGTTCTGGCGCACCCATTGCCGGGTTTCGGCGGCATTGCCCGCCGTGTTGAGCGCCCTGCGCCCAAGGTCCATGCAGCAGTCCAGCCAGCGGGTGGCGCGGGGATGCAGGCGCGCGATCTCCGCCTTGGTCGTGTCGGGATTGACGCCCGAGATCAGCAGGCGGCGGGCCTGGCCGTCTGCCAGCAGGTCGACCGCTTCGCCGATGCGCTCGGGGCCTCCCGTCAGGACCACGATGGCATCGGCCATGGGGCGGCTGCCGGCAGCGGGCTGCGGGATGTTCTGGATGAAGAGTACGAAGCCACCGATCAGAACGAGCCCGCCGAGCAAAGCCAGGCCGAGCAGAAGGCGCACGAGACGAGCCAACAGCGAAGGACGGCGGCGGCGGGCCGTTGCGGTCTCGGCCATCAGTCCAGCCGCCGTAGATGGGCCATCACCGCCATGCGCGACGTCACGGCGGTCAGCAATGCGATGAGAAGCGCCGTGCCGCCGATCTGCGAATAGCCCCAGAGGCTCAGCTCCATCCGGCCGAACAGGATGTCAGCGGCGGGATCGCTGGCTTCGCGCCCGATGGCGCCGCCCACGACGAACAGAGCAACGGCAAGCGCGCCGCCGATCACGCTTCCCCGCAGGCCGAGGCGCAGGAAACGGCGGGAGAAAGCGCCCGCGACGAAGCGATCCCGGGCGCCCACGAGGTGCAACACCTCCACCACGTCGCGGTTGCCGGCCACCGCGCCGCGCGTCGCGAACAGCACGGACAGGATGGTCGCGCACAGCACGAGCCCGAGGATCGCCAGTCCGAAGCCGGTGAGGGCGCTGCCCGTCAGCCGCAGACGCTCCAGCCAGCCCCGGTGGTCGTCCAGGCTTGCGCCGGGCACCTGATCGGTCAGGGCGGCGGCAAGCGCGTCGAAATCGGGCCGTGCGCCTTCCTGCAGACGCACGACGACCAGCCTTGGCGCGGGCAGTTGATCCAGGCTGACGCCCGCGCCCAGCCAGGGCTCCAGCAGTGCCGCCATGTCGGCTTGCGAATAAGGCTCGGCGGATGCCACGCCCGTCACCTCGCGCGCCAGCGCTGCCGCCTGCGCGGCGGCTGCGTCCATGTCGCGCCCGTCCCGTGGCCGGATCTGGATGGTCACCTCCCGCTGTACGCCGCTCTGCCAACTGGCGGCTGCGGTGCGCACGATGTCCACGCTGCCCACCGTCAGGGAGGCCAGGAAGGTCATGATGGCAATGATGACGACCAGCGCGGTGCCGGCCAGGGATCCGCTCGGCACCAGCGAAGGCGCTCGCCTGCCGTCGCCCGGAGAGGCCAGAGGGTCGGCGCCGCGGCCGGATCGTGGAATGCTTAGGGGCATCAATCGTGAATGGTGAGCCGGCCGTCCTCAAGCAGGAAGCGGCGAGCGTCATACAGGTCCATCAGGGCAATATCGTGGGTGGCGATTAGCACGGAGGTGCCTGATTTGTGCAATTCCACGAAAAGACGGAGCAGCCGCCGCGCCAGATGTGGATCGACATTGCCGGTGGGCTCGTCGGCGAGCAGGAATTCCGGCCGGGCGATGACAGCGCGGGCGATGGCTGCGCGCTGCTTCTCGCCGCCCGACAGCACGGGCGGGTACGCATTGATGCGGTCGCCCAACCCCACCCAACGCAGCAACTCGACGACTTCGGCACGATAGACGGTCTCCTCCCGTCCGAGCACCCTGAGCGGCAGCGCCACGTTCTCGAATGTCGTGAGATGGTCGAGCAGGCGAAAGTCCTGGAAGACGATGCCGATGCGCCGGCGAATGTCCGGCAAATCGCGGCGAGCGATGGCCGTCGTGTCGCGTCCGAACACGCTGATCAGCCCCCGCGTCGGCTTCAGCGACAGGAACAGCAGCCTGAGCAGCGAGGTCTTGCCCGCGCCGGAAGGGCCGGTGAGGAACTGGAAGGAGTGCGGCGCGATGCGGAAGGACAGGTCCCGCAGGACCTCCTGTCCCGGACCATATCGCAAGCCGACATTCTCAAAACGTACCAATGGCTCCACCCGGATGCGAAGAGTTTACCATGAGGGGTCCGGGTTAACCGCTTATTAACCGTGAATGCGCAGGGATACAGGCGATGCGATCCATGATCCCGAACGCGGGCCCGAAAGGGCTTACACGCTCAGCATGCTGATGACACCGGCCAACCGCAAGCTCCGCATCTTGGGGCGTCCTACACGCCTGACCTACGGGTCAGCGCTCGAGGGCGACCTGAAACCTGTGGAGACCCGCGGAAAGAGGGCTTTTGGAGAGGCCTGGAGCGCTACCATGAAGTCCATGGCACAGAACCGAATCCCCCTTCCGGAGATTACCGCCTTCAAGGTGCGGCCATGACGACGCAAGTGCGCGTGCTTTACGACGCCGAAACCCTTGCGGAGCGCATTCGCGGGCTCGCTCAGGAGATCGCGGCGCGGGACCATGAGAAGCTGCTGGTGATCGCCGTGCTTCGCGGCAGCTTCGTGTTCGCGGCCGACCTGATCCGCGCGCTGCACTACGCAGGCATGGAGCCGGAGATCGAGTTCATCCAGTTGTCCAGCTACCGTGAAGCCATGGTGTCGTCGGGGCAGGTGGACGTCGTGCGCGACATCGACAGCGATGTGCGCGGCCGCGACGTGATGCTGATCGATGACATCCTTGAGTCCGGTCGGACGCTAGCCTTCGCGAAGGATCTCCTTGCGGCACGCGGCGCCCGCACCGTCACGACCTGCGTGCTGCTGGACAAGCCCGAGAAGCGGGCGGTGCACATCCAGGCGGACTATGTGGGCTTCCAGTGCCCGGACCTGTTCGTGGTCGGCTACGGCATGGACGTCGCCCATTCGTACCGGCAATTGCCCTTTGTGGGGGTGATGGAACATTCCAGTTCAAAACCCTCCGACGATCCGGGGAGAGTGTGAGAGATGGCCCGCATTCTTGTCGTAGATGACGAGGAATCCATTCGCGGCTTTGTCAGCCGTGCGCTCATGCTCGACGGTCACCGCGTGGAGATCGCCTGCGATGGGGCCGAAGCGTTCGACACGCTGAGCGCCGATCCGGAAGGCTTCGACCTATTGCTGTCGGACATCCGCATGCCCCTGATGGACGGCATCGACCTTGCGAAATCGGCCGCCAGCCAGTGCCCGGCGCTGACCATTCTTCTGATGACCGGCTACGCTCACCAGCGCGAGCGTGCGGAC
This sequence comes from Terrihabitans rhizophilus, assembly GCF_033898525.1. Taxonomy (NCBI): domain Bacteria; kingdom Pseudomonadati; phylum Pseudomonadota; class Alphaproteobacteria; order Hyphomicrobiales; genus Terrihabitans; species Terrihabitans rhizophilus. Next base: position 40,521 of record NZ_JAXAFJ010000007.1, read on the forward strand.
GATCTCGACCGCGTCATTCATGACGTGCTCAGCAAGCCGTTCTCGCTGGCGGATATCCGTGGCGCGGTGGTGGGAGCCCTGCAGTCGCGTCGGCAGGCCGCCTGACGAGAAATCAGTCCCTCAACAGGCGGTCCAAATAGTCCAGTTCTTCCTGCGGGCGTGACGGCTCGCCCACACGGCGACGGAGTTCCTCCAGCACGCGCCTCGCGCGCTGGGCCTCGATCTCGCCGGGTACGCGCACGCTGGAGCCCGGATCGTAGCGCCGGTTGCGCGTCGGGCGGCCGAGAGGGTCGGTGTCCTCTCCCTGTGCGGCCTGTCCGCGGCGCCCCGGCTGCTGGCCCTGCGCCTGCCCTTGGCCCTGTCCTTCTCCCTGCTGCATGCGCTCCGCCATGCTGCGCGCACCTTGCCTGAGCGCATCCAGCGCTTGCCCCTGCTGCCCGACCGCGCCTTCGGCATTGCCCTGGCCGAGCTGTCCCTGCGCCCGGCCCATGGCTTCTCCGGCCTCACCGAGCGATCCTTCGCCCTCCAGCCCTTGGCCTTCCATCTGGCGCATCAGCTCCTGGAGCCGCTGGCGAAGCGCTCCCTGCTGCTGGCTGAGCTCTCCCGCGCCGGGCTGCTGTCCGTTCTTTCCCTGCTGCCCGGGCCGTTTCTGGCCTTCCTGCTGGCCATTACCGTCCTGACGCTGCTGGAACGTGCGATCGCGGAGTTCGCTCTGCTCGCGGATCATGCGGCCAAGCTCGTCCAGTGCCTGGGACTGCGGGTCTTGTTCCCCTTCGCCGCTCTGCCCTTGTGCGGTCTGCCCGCGCTGCAGGTTCTCCAGCATGTCCCGCAACTGGGCGAGCATGTCCTTGGCAGACTGCTTGTCGCCGCTGAGCGCCCGATTTTCCAGCTGGTCCATCATGCGCTTGAGGTCTTCGGGCGTCAGCACGCGGGCGTTCGGCGGCATTGCGGTCTGGCGCTGCGGCTGCTGCTCCATGCGACGGGCGAACTCTTCCATGAAGCGGCCGAGTGCGGCCCGCAGCTCATCCATGAGGCGCTTGATTTCCTCGTCCGGAGCGTTGCGCTCCAGAGCGTCGCGCAGGGCCTGTTCGGCGTCCTTCAGTTCGCGGTCGAGGCCCTGAAGATCGCCCTCTTCAAGTGCGACGGCCATCTCCCACAGGTAATCGGCTGCGCTCCGGAGTTCGTCATCATTGCGGGCTTTCGTGACGCGCCAATAGCCCGCCCGAAGCCCAAGATAGACGCCCGACACGGTGGAGAACTTATCCGGGTACAGCGAAAGCGCATCGATGGCGCCGGCTACACGTTCGCGGGCACGGGCGTCGAGCGCAAGAATGCGGCGCTGCTCGATCAGCGCCTTCGCAACGGGGTGGGAGAAGGCACGCGCAGGCAGCACCGCCTCCAGTGTTTCGCTCCGACCCTCCTGACCCGCTTCGTCGCGCGCCACCAGAGTCATGGCGACCCGGGCGCCGGCCCATGGATGCTCCAGCCCGTCATAGATCGTGGATGCCTCGCCCGAGCCGCCCCGCGTCGCGGGCAAAGCGAGGCGGATGTCCGGAGGTCCATACAGCGGGCGGGCGGGAACGGTGTCTTCACGCGGATCGGCGGCGACGCGCTCCACCTGCGCCGTGGCGCCGGTCAGCCCGTAATCGTCGCCCGCGCGGTAGCCGAGCAGCAGTGCGCCGCGATCGTTGAAGCCGGGCGGCGCCGTGAAGGCGATGGTGGGGGCGGCGTCGGGAACCACCGCGAACCGCCAGGCATAAGGTGCCGATCCGTCGGCATGCGCGGTGACGGTGGCATCCCGGTCCAGCGCATACTGGCTCTGCCGCACGCCGGCAGCCGGAGGCGTCGTGCCTCTCGGCGTGGCTGCCGCGTCGTTCTCGACGGGACGCGCCCCGGCTCCTGCTTCAACGCGAGCCTCGCCGCCGCTGGTGCGGATGACGAGGATGCTACCGGCCGGCACGCGGAAGCTTTCCTCGCCTTCGACGATCGCGGCCGCGCCGTCTTCGACCGGCTTGCCGGCCGTAAGGAATACCGGCGGGCGGCCGGTATAGCCGGGTGGGGTCACCCACGCGTCGAGGCGCGGCGGTGCTGCCGCTAATGAAGTGCCTGACCAGTCGAAGGCCGCACGCACGCCGGAGAGGTGATCACCCCCGGCGGCCGCAAAGCCGACGACCGCGACAAGCACGGCGAGGAAGCGCAAGGCCCATGGATCGCGCTGCGCCACCCGAGGGTGCACGCCGCCATGGTTCAGGCCGTAAGCGGTGCGGGCTGTGCGGGTACGGTGCGCATCCCAAAGGGCGCGGGTTACGGGGTCCTGCGCCTCGTTCGAAAGGGGCTCGGCAAGCGTGGTCGCGGGACGGTGGGCTTGCCCGCTCGCGCGGTCGATGCGGGCGAGGAGTTGCGCCTGCGTGGGGACTCGCAGTCTCAAGAGAGGGTACAGCGCGGCACCCAAAGCGCCGGCGAAGGCAAGGACGCCGATGATCCGGACCGCGCGTGGCGCGGCTTCCCAGAGCCCCAGCCATGAGATTGCCAGGAACAGCAGCACCAGGGCGCCGGCGAGCGCCACGGGAGGCCATGCGGCTTCCCACAACAAGGCCAGCCGGGCGCGCCGCAGCAATCTGTCGAGATCCGGCCCCGGACCTGACGAGCGGGGTGGGAGGGGTGCCTCCGTCACGCGTCCGTACCTGTCATGCGCCGCACCTTAGCAGGCGCGGGCCGGCTTGCCACGCCGATCTCGGCTATGTGAGAGGGCTCAGGACAGCCAGGGTGCCGAGCGGTCGAGCGCGATCAGGGCGTGGATGTCGAGACGCGGCCTCACCACCGCGTGGTCCTTGCCGCGCACAAGCACTTCCGGCACCAGCGGACGGCTGTTGTAGGTGCCGCTCTGCGTCGCCCCATAAGCGCCGGCCGTCATGACGGCGAGCAGGTCTCCCGGCTTCGGAAGGGGCAGGGTGCGGGACAGCGCGAGGTAGTCGCCGGTCTCGCAGACCGGGCCCACAACGTCCGCCACGATCTGCGCGGTTCCCGGCGCTGGCTCCCGCACAGGCCAGATGTCGTGGTGCGCCTCATAGAGCGTGGGGCGGATGAGGTCGTTCATCGCCGCGTCCACGATGATGAAGTTCTTGGCCTCCCCGGGCTTCACGTAGAGAACGCGCGTCAGCAGCACGCCGGAATTCCCTGCGATCAGCCGTCCGGGCTCCAGCACCACCGTGACGCCGAGCGGCGCCAGATGCTTCAGCACGATGCGGGCGTACTCAGCCGGCAAAGGCGGGGCTTGTTCGGCGTGACGGTAGGGGATGCCCAAGCCGCCACCCGCGTCCACGTGGTCGATGTTATGTCCGTCCGCTCGGAGCTCACGCACGAGATCGGCCAGCAGAGCAAAGGCGGCATCGAACGGCGCCATGTCCGTGATCTGACTGCCGATATGCATGTCGACACCCGACACCTCGATGCCGGGGAGGCGCGCGGCCTCGGCATAAAGAGCGCGCGCGCTGGCGAAGGGCACTCCGAACTTGTTCTCGGCCTTGCCCGTCGAGATCTTGGCATGGGTGCCGGCATCGACATCCGGATTCACGCGCAGCGCGATGTGTGCGATCTGTCCGCGCGAGGCCGCGACCTCCGAGAGGCGACGGAGTTCGGGCTCGGATTCCACGTTGAAGCAGAGGATGCCGGCGTCCAGCGCCGCTGCCATCTCGACGTCCGTCTTGCCGACACCGGAAAAAGTGATGCGATGGCCGGGGACACCGGCCGCCAGCGCGCGGGCGAGTTCCCCGGCCGACACCACGTCCATGCCGGCACCGAGGCGCGCAAGCGTCTTCAGCACCGACTGGTTGGAATTGGCCTTCATCGCATAGCAGACGAGGCTCGGCACCTCCGCGAAAGCTTCGGTGAAAACGCGGTAATGCCGCTCCAGCGTGGCGGTCGAGTAGACGTAGACCGGCGTTGCCACGTCATCCGCGAGGGTGGTGAGCGGCACGTCCTCGGCGTGCAGCACGCCGTCGCGATAGGTGAAATGGTGCAAGGCTGGGAAGCCCCTCGGGCCTAATTCAGCAGGGGATCGAGGATGAAGGCGCGCTTCGGCTTCGCCGCGACAGGCTGCTTCTCAACCGGGAGCGGATCCCTGGTCCTGTTGTAGGACCATTCCGCATCGCCTGCTGCGGTCGAGGTCGGAGGAGCCAGGAAGCTGGAGGGTGAGGCCGTCGGCTGGGCCGTGCTCTGGGCGCTCGGCACCAGCTGCGTGGGTGCGGGCGGTGCTTCCGCACGGCCTCCATAGCCGGGCGCCTCGAGAGGGCCGTTACGGCCGCATCCCGCGACGACCACGAGGACGATTGCGGCGACGACTCCTGCCACCAATGCGCGACGGCTCATGCCCGGTGCTCCGGATGGGTGACGAGGTGAGGGTGCGCGGCGTTCATGGCGGCGCACTCTCCCGGAAGTGCGTCGCAAGCGCAAGCGTGCTGCGTCAACAGCCTCAACGCTTCGCACCGAGACGGTCGAGCCAGGCGCGTGCCTCGCGTTCCACATTCGCAGGCGCCGTGCCGCCGAATGAGGTGCGGCTTGCGATGCTTTTCTCCACCGAAAGGACATCGAAGACGGCGGCGGTGATGCGCGGCTCGACGGCCTGAAGATCGGCGAGCGGCAGTTCCTCGAGCGAAGTGCCGGTTTCGACCGCACGCGCCACGATGCGTCCGGTGACGTGGTGGGCTTCGCGGAAGGGCAGCCTCAGTTCCCGCACCAGCCAGTCGGCCAGGTCGGTTGCCGTGGAATAGCCGGAGCCCGCGGCCCGCTTCATGGCGGCGGCGTCAGGTTCGAGGTCGGCGATCATGCCGGTCATGGCCGTTAGGCAGAGGCCAAGCGTGTCGAGCGCGTCGAACGTGCCTTCCTTGTCCTCCTGCATGTCCTTGGAATAGGCCAGCGGAAGACCCTTGATGACGGTGAGCAGGCCCACAAGCGCGCCGATGACCCGCCCCGTCTTGCCGCGCACCAGTTCGGCCGCATCCGGGTTCTTCTTCTGCGGCATGATGGAGGAGCCGGTGGTGAACCGGTCCGACAGCCGCACGAAGGTGAACTGCGCGGTGGTCCACAGCACGATCTCTTCCGCAAGGCGGGAGAGATGCGTGGCCGCTATGGCGGCGGCGGACAGAACCTCCAGCGCGAAGTCGCGCGAGGACACGGCGTCGAGCGAGTTCGCCATGGGGCGCGTGAAGCCGAGGGCCCCCGCCGTCATGTGCCGGTCGATGGGGAAGCCGGTGCCGGCCAGCGCGGCCGCGCCGAGCGGGCTCTCGTTCAGCCGCGCGCGGGCATCGGCGAAGCGCCCACGGTCGCGTCCCACCATCTCGACATAGGCAAGCATGTGATGGCCAAAGGTCACGGGCTGCGCACTCTGAAGGTGCGTGAAGCCCGGCATCACTGTCCCGGCATGGGCCAGCGCCTTCTCCGCCAGCGCCTGCTGGAGCCCGAGCAGAGCGGCGTCGATCTCGTCTACCGTGTCGCGGGTCCAGAGCCGGAAATCGGTGGCCACCTGGTCGTTGCGCGAACGTGCGGTGTGGAGCCGTCCGGCAGGCGCGCCGATCTTGTCGGCCAGCCGCGATTCGATGTTGAGGTGGATATCCTCAAGCGCACGCTGGAATGTGAACGTGCCGTCCTCGATCTCCGCGAGGATCTCCGTCAGCCCCTGCGAGATGGCTGCCGCGTCCTCGTCCGTGACGATGCCCTGCCGGGCCAGCATGGCGACATGGGCTTGCGAGCCCCGGATATCCTGCGCATAAAACCGGCGGTCGAAATCGATCGAGGCATTGATCGCCTCAAGGGCGGCATCCGGCCCGGCGGAGAAGCGCCCGCCCCACATCTTGTTGCTCATCCCCGGCCCCTCGCGATGGCATCCTGAATGACGGACGGAACCACACGGCCCAAATTTCCGCTGCGCAGTCTCGCGCTCGTGGCGCTTCTCGGCGCCGCCATCGGCGTGGGCGCGGTATATGTGAAAAGCAGCGGGCAGGGCAATCAGACTGCAGCGGTGACTTGCGCGGGCAACACGGAAGCGCTGGCCCGCATGAAGCCATTGGCGCGCGGCGAAGTGGCGGGCGTCGTCGTTCCGGATGCTCCCCGTCCGGTGCCGGACCTCGCCTTTCAGGATGCGAACGGGCAGCAGAAACGACTCGCGGATTTTGCCGGCAAGACGGTGCTCCTGAACATCTGGGCGACGTGGTGCGCGCCCTGCCGGCACGAGATGCCGGCGCTCGACCGGCTGCAGGCGGCGCTGGGCGGTGAGCGCTTCGAGGTTGTGACGGTGTCGATCGATTCCGGCAGCACGCAGAAATCCAAAGACTTCCTCAGCGAGCTGAAGATCAGCAATCTAGGGTTCTACGCCGACCCTGAAGGCGGCGTGTTCCAGAAGCTGAAGCAGGCGGGGCGTGCCGTCGGCCTTCCCACCACATTGATCGTGGACGGCGCAGGCTGCGAGATCGGCTATCTGCCCGGCCCCGCGGAGTGGGACCATGAGGATGGACAGGCCCTGATCCGGGCGGCTCTTGGCGAGCCGCCGAACGGCTGACCTCTATCGGGTGGGGACCGGCTTCTCGCCGCGATAATCGTAGAAGCCGCGGTCCGTCTTGCGGCCCAGCCAGCCGGCCTCGACATATTTCACGAGCAGCGGGCAGGGGCGGTATTTCGAGTCGGCCAAGCCATCATGCAGCACCTGCATGATGTGCAGGCAGGTGTCGAGGCCGATGAAGTCCGCAAGCTGGAGCGGCCCCATCGGGTGGTTGGCGCCGAGCTTCATGGCCGTGTCGATGGAATCGACCGTCCCGACGCCCTCATACAGCGTGTAGATTGCCTCGTTGATCATCGGCAGCAGGATGCGGTTGACGATGAACGCGGGGAAATCCTCGGCGACCGTCGCCGTCTTACCGATGCGTGCGACGAAACCGCGCGCGGCTTCGAAGGTCTTCTCCCCGGTCGCGATGCCGCGCACCAGCTCCACGAGCTGCATCAGCGGCACCGGGTTCATGAAGTGGATGCCGATGAACTGCTCCGGCCGGTCCGTCGAGGATGCCAGCCGCGTGATGGAGATCGAGGAGGAGTTCGAGGCGATTATCGCGTCGGGACGCAGCACCTTGCAAAGCGCGGAGAAGATGGCCCGCTTCTCCGCCTCGTCTTCGACGGCTGTCTCGATGGCGAGGTCGACATCGGCGAAATCGGCGAGCGAGGGAGCAAGTGCGATGCGGTTCAGCGCTTCGTTGCGCTGCTCGTCCGTGACCAGACCGCGGGTGACCTGACGGCCGAGATTGCCCCGGATCGTCTCGAGGCTTTCGCCCAGCTTCTCGCCGTCGACATCGTTCAGCACCACGTCGTACCCCGAAAGCGCGCAGACATGAGCGATGCCGCAGCCCATCTGGCCCGCGCCCACCACTCCCACCTTGTGAATTGAGAACACCATCCAACGTCAATCCGGGAACGGCCGAAACGTTGCAGCGCTGTGCATTGTTTGGCGGGAGAACTGTACCTTGACGCGATCCTAGACCTTAAACGTAACTAGAATTCCTCAATCCTTCTCGTGCCGGCAATCGTCTTCGGCGGACGGCCGAACAGCGGAACCTCGGATCGCTTCATAGGCACGGTGAGAAGCGCGCCGGCGGCAAAGCCGCCAAGATGCGCCATCCATGCGGTCGCATCGTCGCCGCTGAACCAGAGGCTCCCGAGCTGAACCGCAAGCCAGCTCAAGATCACCCAGGATGCCGTCAGGCGCAGCGGAATTCGCGCGAAGAGGAGCACCCAGATCTTCACCCGGGGATGGAGCAGCAGATAAGCGGCGATGATGCCCGAGACCGCACTGGATGCGCCGATCAGTGGCGCGTTCGAGCCGGGCACCGAGAGCTGGTAGCAAAGCCCGCCTGCGAGGCCGCACAGAAGATAGAAGACGACGAACCGGACATGGCCCATCGAGTCCTCGATGTTGTCGGCGAAGACCCAGACGAAAAACAGGTTGGCCGCCACGTGCACCACGTCGCCATGAAGGAAAAGCGATGTGATGAAGGTCAGCCATGGAGGCACGATCTGCAGTTCGACAGGCAGCACCGCCTGCCCTGATACGAGCGACGGCACCACGCCCCATGACATCGCAAGGCCGGGCGAAGCGGGGATCAGCAGCCCCGATTGCAGGACGACCCACACCACGGCGTTGAGGCCGATGATGCCCCACGTCACATAGGGGTAGCGGACGATCAGGCGCGGATTGTCATCACTGAGCGGGATGAAGACCAATTGGCGGCGCCCTTCTGCGGTCGGCCCTTGTTCCCCGCCTGTACACGATTCGCCCCGAAAGGCCTTCCCGAAGGGTCAGCCTCCGGGACCGCGGCCGGACGCCCAGATCGCAGCCATGGCAATGGCGATGGCGCCGAACTGCAAGATGACGCGCCAGCGCATCAGGCTTTGCGAGCGCTGCGAGCTCCCGCCGCGCATCATGTTCCACAGCCCCAGCCCGAGGACGGCTGCAACGGCGAGGACGGAAAGGGGGATGAGGACATATTCGAACATGACGGGGCTCCGGGCGGCCGGTCAGGGGTTGAGCCGCCAGATGCCCGCGTTCAGCGCACATGCATAGGCCACCCACAGAAGATAAGGCGCGAGCAGCCATGCGGCGAGGCTGTCGTAGCGACGGAAGGCCGCAATCGTCCAGATGATCGCTGCGAGAAGAGCGACGATGACGATCATGCCCGCGGCGGGGCTGCGGCTGGCGAAGAAGGCGTATGACCACAACACGTTCAGCGCCAGCTGGACCGCGAACGGCAGCAGGGCGTAATTACGGGTCAACGGCACGGCGGACCGGGTCAGGATTCGCCACAGCGCCACGGCCATCAGCAGGAACAGGACCGGCCAGACAACGGGGAAGGCCCAGTTGGGCGGCGTGAAGAACGGCTTTGCGAGTCCGGAATACCATGGCCCGATATGCGGCGTGGTGAAGAGGGAGCCGAGCCGCAGGGCGGCAGCGCAGATCAGGACGCTGAGCAGCAGGGCCAGCGGCGAGCGAAGGCGGGCGATGTTGAAGCTTCGGGACGTGTCCATGTTTGAAGCGGCTCCATACGCGGTAAATGCCGGCAAAACCGGTCTTGGGGGTTTGCAGGGAGGGTCCGGTGCCTAAACTAGGGCCTTAGGCGGGATTTCCCGCAAGGGACCCTGCCGCGTGGGCTTGCTGAAGCAAATCTGGAAGGTTTCCTACGCGGTGTACCTGCGCTTCAACGCGCATGATGCCTGGGCAATTGCCAGCCATGTGGCCCTTTCGGCCCTGTTGGCCCTGTTTCCATTTCTCATCGTGGTCACGGCGCTTTGCTCGCTCGTGGGAACACCGGAAGCGGCCAATGAAGTCGTCGGCCTTGTCTTCGAGGGCTGGCCTTCGATGCTGGCCGACCCGCTTTCCGCGGAGGTAACCCGGGTGCTGACCGGCCGACGGGTCGACATCCTCACCATCGGTGTGCTGCTTCTGGTGTGGACCTCCTCGTCGGCAGTGGAGGCCATGCGCGTCGCGCTTGTGCGCGCTTACGGCCTGCCGGACATGCGGTCGTGGTACTGGACGCGCCTCCAGAGCATCGGCTTCATGCTCCTCGGCGCCGCCGGCATGCTGCTGCTGTCCGTTACGGTGGTGCTCTGGAACCCGATCTGGGAGTTCGCCAGTCACCTGACGCCACCGCTGAGGCTCATCACCGGCACCTTGGATTGGGTGCGCTATGGCGGAACGGGACTGTTCCTGGTGGGAGGGCTCATCCTTGCCCATCTCTGGCTGCCGCCGCAGCGGATCTCCATCATCTGCACATTGCCGGGCACGCTGCTGACCATGGTGCTGTGGCTGCTCAGCGCCTCGATGTTCGGCTTCTGGCTGTCGGGCTTCGCCAACTACGCATCCACCTATGCCGGCCTCGGCAGCATCATGGCCGTGATCTTCTTTCTCTACCTCAACTCGGTCTGCTTCATCCTTGGCGGCGAGCTCAATGCGGTGCTGCTAGCGCGAAGCAAGGCCCGCGAGCAAAAAGCGGCGAGAGCTGCCGAGCAGCAGGCCAAGGCCGAGCACGCAAATGCCGCACGGCTGGTGTCGGAACCGGGCTAACCTCGCCGCGTTCTTTCCCCAAAGAGGGAGAGATCGTCGTGACCTATCAACCGCCGGAGCGGGATGCCGCCGTCAAGAACCCGACCCAGGCCCGCCAGGGAAGCCGTGGCCGGCCTGTGCTGTATGTGCTGGGCGGCGGACTGGCGCTCGCGATCCTGGCGCTGCTCTACTTCGTCAGCACGTCCGTGGACGATCCGCCGCCGAACCCTGCCGCCGAGCAGTCCGTCGGCCCCACCACCGATGCGGCGCCGAACAATGCCGAGCCGTCGCGCCTCGATTCGCCGCCGACTCAGAACAGGTAGCGATCAGAGGTTCTGTCGCGGACGCTCCGGCGGCAGAACCTCGTATTCCGCGTCGATGACCACGGGCTGGCCGGGCCTTGGCTGAACAGCCGAGGCCTTCGCCTTGCGCGCACGCCAGCGATAGACCTGATCCAGGATCAGGATGGCCGGGAAGGCCACGAGGAACACGCCAGTCGCGACCACCGCCAGCGTGATGACGAGAGCCGCCGCCACGGCGCCGATCAATGCGATCTGCCAGGCGGGCAGCTTGCGGGTGCGGACGCGGAACGCGCCGAAGGGGTGTCTGTCGTTCATCATTGCCGCCGTAATATCGTGACCGAGTATGGCATCGCCAAGACCGTACCGAAACGGATCTTGCTTATGGCGCGTTGGTGCCGTGAGGAGGATCACGGCATGCCATCCACGGCCATCGCCAATTTCCGCTATCTACCCGCCGACCGGGAACTCGACGTCACCTTTCTTGGCACGGGTCGCACCTACACCTACATGGATGTCGAGCCGGAGACCCACGAGGCGTTCCGGCAGGCGCTGTCCAAGGGACGTTTCTTCAACAACCGCATTCGCGACCGCTACAAGTTTCGTCAGCGCCGCTAGGCGGCCCGTGCCTCGATGGCGAGGGCGTGCACCCGCTCCTGCAATTCGGCCGCCAAAGCCGTGTTGATCGAGCGGTGTATCTCGACACGGCTTTTCCCGGCGAAGGCCGAAGATGCGATGCGCACCCGGTAGTGCGTCTCGCCACCCGGTCGGGCGCCGCCATGGCCGGCGTGCTGATGGCTCTCGTCGATGACTTCGAGGGCGACCGGCGCGAAGGCCGCCTCAAGCTTGGCCTGGATGCGGCCGCGCATGTCCTGCTGGGTCATGCTGATCTCCTTCGTTCGGGAGAGGCGATATAGGGGCGGGGGCCGTCAAGCCCCACCTTTCGATCTGAGACCATGGGCCGCGTTCGCTTGTCGTGAACGTGCCCTCCAACCATAATCGGACCTATGAAACTCGACTCCCCCTGGTTCGACCGCATCCGCGCCGCCCCGAAGCGCGCGGAGAAGGCTGAGAAGAAGACGGAAGTGAAGCCCGGTTGCTGCGAAGCGACCGGCTGCGAGAAGAAGGCCGGCTTCAAGGCGCCCAAGGGCCGCGATCTCGAGGGCCAGTACTGGAATTTCTGCGTGGACCATGTCCGCGAGTACAACCAGTCGTTCAATTATTTCCGGGACATGCCGGAGGATGCGGTCGCCGCCTGGCAGAAGGACAGCCTGACCGGCCATCGACCGACCTGGACCATGGGTGTGAACAAGGCGGGAGCCAAGAAGGGCGCCCGTCCCTCCGGTGCGCATCCGCGCTACGGGGACTGGGACTTCGCGGACCCGTTCAACCTGTTCGGCGGCGCGGGAGAGCCGGCTCGGCCCGAGCCGAAGCGGCCCGAGCGCGTCCTCCGCAAGGTCGAGCGCGCGGCGTTCGAGGAAATGGGCCTTGAAGAGGCGGCGGGCGCAGACGAGATCAAGGCGCGGTTCAAGACGCTCGTGAAGCGGCTGCACCCGGATGCAAATGGCGGCGACCGTGGCACCGAGGATAAATTGCGCGCCGTGATCCAAGCCTATAATTACCTGAAACAGGCGGGCTTCTGCTAAGTCCGCTCACGATGCGGATCCCTACTCTGCCGGGACGTGATGGCCGCGAACAAAGGGTGCTCGCGGCCGAGGAGGATGAATGACGATTGCAAACGAGGCGGGCGCTGGCGTTCCCGACATCATGGTTTCGGCACGGGACGTCTTCGGGATCGACAGCGATCTCGTGGTGCCGGCCTTCTCGCAGCGCGACGACCATGTTCCCGATCTTGATTCGGACTACCTGTTCGACCGCACGACGACGCTCGCCATCCTGGCAGGTTTCGCCAAGAACCGTCGTGTGATGGTCACCGGCTATCACGGCACGGGCAAGTCCACGCATATCGAGCAGGTGGCCGCGCGCCTGAACTGGCCCTGCGTGCGCATCAACCTCGACAGCCATGTCTCGCGCATCGACCTCGTCGGCAAGGACGCCATCGTGATGCGGGACGGCGCGCAGGTCACCGAGTTCAAGGATGGCATGCTGCCCTGGGCGCTGCAGAACAACGTGGCACTGATCTTCGACGAATATGACGCCGGCCGTGCCGACGTGATGTTCGTGATCCAGCGCGTGCTGGAAGTTTCCGGCCGGCTGACGCTTCTCGACCAGCGCCGCGTGATCCGTCCCCACCCCGCCTTCCGCCTGTTCGCGACCGCGAACACAGTGGGCCTCGGCGACACCTCCGGCCTCTATCACGGCACGCAGCAGATCAATCAGGGCCAGATGGACCGCTGGTCCATCGTGACGACCCTGAACTACCTGCCGCATGACAAGGAAGTCGACATCGTGCTGGCGAAGTCGCCGCATTATCGCGACTCGCAGCAGGGCCGCGAAACGGTGTCGCGCATGGTCCGCCTTGCCGACCTGACGCGAAACGCGTTCATACAGGGCGACCTGTCCACGGTCATGAGCCCGCGTACGGTCATCACCTGGTCGGAGAACACCGAAATCTTCGGCGATGTCGGCTTTGCGTTCCGGATGACGTTCCTGAACAAGTGCGACGAGTTGGAGCGCCCCCTGGTGGCCGAGCTCTACCAGCGCTGCTTCGGCAAGGAACTGGCCGAGTCCGCCCTCAACGTCGCCCTCAGCTAACCGGCAGAAACGCAGCGTATGGCGTCGAACAAGGTGTCAAAGCCGGCTCGGGAAGCTCCCGTCGAGCCCCTGAAGCGCTCTGTCGCGGCAACGCTGCGGGCGATCGCGGGCGCGCCGGATCTCGAGGTGTCGTTCTCCCAGGATCGTCCCACGATCTCGGGCAAGACCGTGCGCCTCAGCGAGCCTCCGCGCCGGCTGACGCGCGAGGACGCCGGTGTCATGCGCGGTCAGGCCGACGCCATGGCGCTGCGGCTGGCCTGCCATGATCCGAAAATCCACAACCGTCTTGTGCCCAAGGGCAGCGAGGCGCGCGCGGTTTTCGACGCCGTGGAGCAGGCGCGCTGCGAATCGGTTGGTGCCTGCCGCATGGCCGGCGTGGCGGAAAACCTGACGGCCATGCTCGACGAGCGCTACAGCCGTGTCGCCTATCAGGAGTTCAAGACCCGCGAAGACGCGCCGCTGGAAGATGCGCTGGCCCTGATGGTGCGCCAGCAGCTGACCGGCATGGAGCCGCCGCAATCCGCGCGTCACATCGTGGAGTTGTGGCGGGGCTGGGTGGAGGAGCGAGCTGGCGAGAACCTCGGCGGCCTGCCCGATGTCCTGAACGATCAGAACGCTTTCGCGCGCAGCATGCGCGATCTCCTCTCGGCGCTTGAGATGGGCGACGATCTTGCCGGCGATCTCGACCAGTTCGAGGAGCCGGAGGGGGATCCCGACAGCGACAATCAGCCAGGTCAGGATGAAGGCGGCGACCGGGGCGAGCAAAGCTCCGAAGGCGAGCAGACCGCCGAAGCGGACCAGTCCGACGACGAGCCCGATTTCGGCGAGATGGAGCAGGCGGACGCGCCGTCTTCCGATCTCTCGGACGAAGCCGACGAGGACGAGGGCAGCGACAGCTCCGAGCCGCCGCGCCGTGCGCTCTCGAACAGCGAGGGCGAGAATGTCCTGCAATATCGCGCCTTCACGACGGCGCATGACGAGACGCTGAAGGCAGAGGATCTCTGCGACGCGGAAGAGCTGGCCCGCTTGCGCGGTTATCTGGACAAGCAGCTTACCAGCCTGCAGGGCGTTGTCGGACGCCTTGCCAACAGGCTTCAGCGCCGTCTCCTTGCGCAGCAGAATCGCGCCTGGGAGTTCGACATTGAGGAAGGTGTGCTGGACCCCGCGCGGCTTTCGCGTGTGGTGACGGATCCCATGCAGCCCCTGTCGTTCATGCGCGAGCGCGACACCGACTTCCGCGATACCGTGGTGACGCTGCTGCTCGACAATTCGGGCTCCATGCGAGGACGCCCCATCACGGTTGCGGCCACCTGCGCCGACATTCTGGCCAGGACGCTGGAGCGTTGCGGGGTCAAGGTCGAGATCCTCGGCTTCACCACGCGCGCCTGGAAGGGCGGTCAGTCGCGGGAGGCGTGGCTTCAGGCCGGAAAGCCGGTCAATCCCGGCCGCCTCAACGATCTGCGCCACATCATCTACAAATCGGCGGACGCACCGTGGCGTCGCGCCCGCCGCAATCTCGGCCTAATGATGCGAGAAGGGCTGCTGAAGGAGAACATCGACGGCGAGGCGCTGCAATGGGCCCACAACCGGCTGCTCGGCCGGCCGGAGCAGCGCAAGATCCTCATGATGATCTCGGACGGCGCGCCGGTGGATGATTCCACCCTGTCGGTGAATCAGGGCTCCTATCTCGAAAAGCATCTGCGTGGCGTGATCGAGGAGATCGAGACCCGGTCTCCGGTCGAACTGATCGCCATCGGGATCGGGCACGACGTGACCCGCTATTACCGCCGCGCCGTGACCATCGTGGACGCCGAGGAGCTGGGCGGCGCCATGACCGAGAACTTGGCGGCCTTGTTCGACGAGGGAATGGCGTCTCGGACGCGCCGCGCCAGGCGCTGATGCGCCTGGCTCGTCTCGCCGGCCTCTCCTTCGCTCTCCTTACCTCCGCCGCAACAGCGGAGCCCACCGGCCTCAAGGCTGTGCCGATCACCTCCTTCTCGCGCGTGGCGCCCGAGCAAAAGGTTTTTGGCTCACTCCGCTTCAGGGGTGGGCTTGTTCTCAGCTCCACGGCGAGCGGCTTCGGCGGCTATTCCGGCCTGCGGATGGATGCCGACGGCTTCGGCTTCCACGCGGTGTCCGACAGGGCGCACTGGCTGACCGGACGCCTCGTCTACGAGGGGTATCGCGTCACCGGAATCGAGAGCGCGGACATCAGCCCTGTGCTCGGGCGCACAGGCGCGGCTCTCGACGGCACCCTGGACGATGATACCGAAGGGCTGGAAATCAGCGGCAGCACCGCCTGGATCGTCACCGAACGCTCCGACAACCTGCTCCGGTTCGACCTTGCCGATGGCGTTGCAGGCGCGCGCGGCGTGATGATTCCGATGCCAAAGGAGGTCTCCGGGCTGCCGAACAATGCAGCGTTGGAATCGATTGCGTTGCTCCCGCCGGGTGGACCGAACGAGGGCCAGCTTCTCGTGATTTCCGAGGAGGCATTCGCAACCGACAACCACGCCGCTTGGCTGGTGGATACTGACGGCCTTGAGCCGGCCATTCGCTTGGAGGTGCGCGCAAGGGACGGTTACGCCGTTACCGACGCGACGTTCATCCCGGGAGGCGATCTCGTGATCCTGGAGCGGCGGTTCCGCCCACCCTTGTCGCTCCACACAAGGCTGCGCCGGATTGCGCGCGCGGACATCGTCGGCGGTGCCGTTCTGGACGGCTCCCTTTTGATGGAAGCGTCCCGGTCGGAAGAGATCGACAATATGGAAGCGGTATCCGCTCACCGCGCGGCCGATGGCACGACGGTCCTGACGCTCTTGTCCGACGACAATATGAGCCTGTTTCAGCGCACCGTACTGCTGCAGTTCGGACTGGAAGATAGTACGGGAGAGGCAGGCGCCGCTCAGTGAGTGGCGTGGGCCGTTTCCATCGGACGGATGCGGCTCATCAGCGCTCCGTAGGGCACCAGCATCAGCAGTGCCATCGAGACCTTCACCACGAAGTCGAACACGGCAAGGCCGACCCAGAGCGGGGCGATGACTTCGGCGCCGAGATGGGCGTAGGTGACGGGAGCGGACATATCGGCATCGCCCGCAAAGGCCACCGAGAAGAAGATGGCCGTATCAATTGCCGATCCGAGCAAGCTGCCCGCCAGTGGCGCGTGCCACCAATCCTGCCGGCGAAGCCGGTTGAAGACGAAGATGTCGAGCAATTGCCCGACGAGGAACGCGGTGCCGGATGCAAGCGCGATGCGCGGCGTTGCCAACCAGAACGACAGCACCACGGCCAGGGCAAAGCCCACATAGATGACGCGGCGCGTCAGCGCCGGGCCAAAACGCCGGTTCGTCAGGTCATTGACCAGAAACGCGAGCGGGTAGGTCAGCGCGCCCCAGGTCAGGTAGTCGCGCAAGCCGAAGGCGTTGATCGGGTGCTGAACCGCAAAGTTGGACAGCACCACCACGCTGGCCATTGCCAGGACGGGAACGATCAGCGCCTGCGAAATGCGACGATCCATCGAAGAATGCAGCCTCAGGCGGCTGCAGCTTCCTCGGCAGGCGCTTCGCCGGACTTGCGGATCTTCTTCTTGATCTCGCGGGCCTTCTGCGAAAGCTCCAGATCGGAGGACTTCAGAAGGAAGGCATCAAGGCCGCCACGATGCTCGACCGAGCGCAGAGCGTGGGTCGTGACCCGCAGGCGCACCGACTGGCCGAGAGCCTCGGACATCAGGGTGACCTGAACGAGGTTCGGCAGGAAGCGCCGCTTGGTCTTGCGGTTGGAATGGCTGACGAGGTTGCCCACCAGCACGGATTTACCAGTCAGTTCGCAGCGCCGCGTCATCGCAGTGCTCCATCACAAAGAGATATCGGACCGAGCGCGGCAGGGCAGGGTCCTCATGGATAAAAGAGGACTCGTCCCGAGAGCCGGGGCGCTCGAAGGTGGGGGTGTATAGGCGCAGCACGCCCGGCAGGTCAAGGATATCGAGCCGTTGTGAGTCCGCGGCGCAACGCCGGGTTCTGAAACACGTGCGCGGCCCTGTACGAAGCAGCCGTGCTGCCGCATTGTCCGGTCAGCAGGTGGCCGCTGACGGCTGACACGATGACACAGATGATACCGATGTTCCGACTGCCCCGTGCCGGCGCGCTGGCGCTCGCCTTTGCGTGCGCATGGCAGCCGGCTCATGCCCTCGAGACCACCCTCACGGCGAAGTACAATGCCCGCCTGTCCTATCTGCCTATCAATTTCGCCACCGGAAAGCTGACGGCGACCCTGCCCGAGAGCGGACGCTACTCGCTGGACTTCGGGGCGCAGGGGATCGGTTTCGCCATGAGCGGCAAGGCGGTCGGCACCGTCGTGCCCGATGGCCTCTCGCCCGTCAGCTCCGCCATAGACACGCTGGACAGCTCCGAGAAGCGATCGATCCGCCTTGCCCTGTCGCGCGGCCGCGTGCGGCGCGACGTGGTGACACCCCCGGTGCCGTATCGCCGCGACCGCGTGCCGATCACGGACGAGCACCGCGTCAACGTCACTGACCCGATCAGCGCACTGGTCATGCCGGTGTCCGTGAAGGGAGCGCCTCTCGATGCCGGCAATTGCAGGCGCACGCTGCGGATCTTCGAGGGCACCGAGCGCTTCAACATTCAGCTGTCCTATCTCCGCACGGAGAGGGTGAAGACGCCCGTCGGCTACGAAGGGCAGGCCATTGTGTGCCGCGCAAGCTACCGGGCCGTGGCCGGCCACCGGGCCGTGCAGGGCGTGCGGGACATGGAAGCCAACCAGACCATGGAGGCGTGGCTTGTGCCCGTGGAGGGCTCGGGCATGCTCGTGCCGTGGAAGATTTCGATGGGCACCAAGATCGGGACCATGGTCATCGAGGCATCCGAGTTCACGGCCCGCACCGTCGGCACGGCGCAGGCGAACGTTGTCGATGGCTTCGAGCTGCGGAAGTCGCGTTAACCAAACGCTCCGATCTGTCCACAAAGCGCCGCCTGTACCCGCCTATATGTGGTGTGTGTGAAGTCTGGATCTTCTACATAGGTGGTGGCGAAATCGGGAACATGATCGTTCTCCCGATTCGGACCTCTTCTGTTCGCGAAACGGGCGATCGTTAACGGCGCGCGATTCGGGCTGGATTTGTTCAGCCAACGTTCCCAAATGGTGGGTGCCGGATTGACCCGCCGGGCAAGAACTGCCAGCGCTCTTCTCCCACAGAACGACCAGCCAGCCCCATGCCCAACACCGCCAATCAACCCGCCGTCCGGGGACGGGGCGTCACAGCCGTGCTTGGCCCGACGAATACGGGCAAGACGCATCTGGCGATCGAGCGGATGGTTGCGCATTCGAGCGGCATCATAGGGCTGCCGCTGCGCTTGCTCGCCCGCGAGGTCTACCAGCGCGTCGTCGAGAAGGTTGGCGTCGACAAGGTCGCGTTGATCACCGGCGAGGAGAAGATCAAGCCGAAGAACACCCATTTCTGGGTGTCCACCATCGAAGCGATGCCGCAGGACCTGACGGTCGACTTCGTGGCGATCGACGAGGTCCAACTGGCGGCCGATCTCGACCGCGGCCACGTCTTCACGGACCGCCTGCTCAACATGCGCGGACGCGCGGAGACGCTGCTGCTGGGTGCCGCAACCATGCGACCCCTGATCGAGCAATTGCTGCCGGGCGCCACGATCACGAGCCGTCCGCGCCTGTCGACGCTGACATTTGCCGGCGAGAAGAAGATCACGCGCCTGCCACGGCGCACCGCCATCGTCGCGTTCTCCGCGTCCGAGGTTTACGCCATCGCGGAACTGATCCGGCGCCAACGTGGCGGTGCAGCCGTCGTTCTGGGAGCCCTGTCGCCTCGCACCCGCAACGCGCAGGTGGAGCTCTACCAATCCGGCGACGTCGAATATCTCATCGCCACCGACGCCATCGGCATGGGGCTGAATCTCGATGTCGACCACATCGCCTTCGCCGGGGACCGCAAGTTCGACGGCTTCCAGTTCCGGCGCCTCAATCCCCCGGAGTTCGCGCAGATCGCGGGACGTGCGGGCCGCCACCTGACCAACGGCACTTTCGGGACGACGGGGCGATGCGACGGCTTCGAGGCCGAACTGGTGGAGCGCATCGAAAGCCACAGCTTCGAGCCGGTGCGGGTGCTGCAATGGCGCAACTCCCGGCTCGATTTCAGCTCGGTCGCGCGCTTGCAGGCCAGCCTGGCCCTGCTTCCCAGGGAAGCGGGGCTTACCAAGGCGCCAACCGGGGAAGACGTCGTCGTGCTGGAGCGAGCGATGATCGATTCCGATGTGCGAGACATGGCGGTCAGTCGCGATGCCGTGGAACGCCTGTGGGAAGTCTGCCAGGTGCCGGATTACCGCAAGGTGTCGCCGGCCGCGCATGCCGACATGGCGATCACGATCTACAGCTTCCTCATGCGTGGCGGGCGCATTCCGCAGGACTGGTTTGCCCGTCAGGTGGCGCAAAGCGACCGCACGGACGGGGACATCGATACCCTCTCGGCACGCATCGCCCACATCCGGACCTGGACCTTCGTGGCCAATCGTCCGGACTGGCTTGGCGATCCCGCGCATTGGCAGGCGCTCACGCGCGCTGTAGAGGACAAGCTTTCAGACGCGTTGCACGAGAGATTGACGCAACGCTTTGTCGACCGCCGCTCCAGCGTGCTGATGCGGCGCCTCAGGGACAAGGGCATGATCGAGGCAGAAGTAGACGCGAACGGCGACGTACTCGTCGAAGGGCAGCATGTCGGTCGCCTGTCGGCGTTCCGGTTCACTGTGGATTCCACGGCGGAGGGCGCGGAGGGCAAGGCGGTTCGCGCCGCCGCCCAGAAGGCGCTCGCTCCCGAATACGAGCGGCGTGCGGAGAAATTGTCCGTCGCGCCGGACCAGGACATCGTGCTGTCCTCCGACGGCACGCTGCGCTGGCTTGGAGAGCCGGTCGGCAGGCTGGCGGCCAGCGACAGGGTGCTGCATCCGCGCGCACGGCTGCTGGCGGATGACACGCTCGCGGCTCCAGACAAGGAGCGCGCAGAAAACCGGCTGCAGATGTGGGTGAACGCCTATATCCACCGGTTGCTTGGTCCGCTTCTGCAGATGGAGGCCTCGGAGAGCCTGACCGGCCTCGCGCGCGGCTTGGCCTTCCAGATCGTCGAGGCGCTTGGCGTGCTGGACCGCGCGCGCGTGTCCGACGACGTCAAGACGCTTGAGCAGGACGGGCGGGCCACACTCAGGACGCTCGGCGTGCGCTTCGGCGCGTATCACCTTTACTTGCCGGCACTGCTGAAGCCGGCGCCGCGCGCGCTTGCAGCGCAGCTTTGGGCCTTGCGCCAGCAAACCCCGCCCGAGGGACTGGACGAGGTGCCGGCGCTGGCTGCCAGCGGCCGCACGAGCTTCAAGGCCGATGCGCGGGTGCCCAAGGATCTCTATCGCGTGGTGGGCTACCGCGTCTGCCATGACCGGGCGGTCCGCGTGGACATCCTGGAACGTCTCGCCGATCTGATCCGGCCTGCCATCGCATACCGGCCGGGTGTCACGTCCGGCGACGCGCCTGCCGGTGCTGCCGAAGGCAACGGTTTCACGGTGACGGTGGCGATGACGTCCCTGACCGGCTGCTCCGGCGAGGACTTCGCGGCGATCTTGCGCTCGCTGGGTTACCGGATGGAGCGCAAGGCTGCGCCGGTGGTCAGCGATCCTGTTCTGGCCACCCCGGTTGAAGAAGCGGCTCCGGCTTCAACGGAAGCGTCCGCTGACATCGACCCGATGCTGGATGGCAGCAGCGAGATCCTTGCCGATGGGGCTTCTGCGGCGGAGCAGTCTCCGGCGGAGGAAGCGCTTCCGGCTGCTGACGAGGCTTCGACGCCCGACGCGGATGTCGATCCGCAACTCGACGCATCGAGCGAGATCCTTGCAGAGGCTGTCGGCACGGGTTCGGACGAAGAAGAGCCCACGAACGCAAGCGATGCCCTTGCTGGTATTCCTGAAAGCGCAGGCGCCGGTACGGAAGCCGATCCGCTGGCCGAGGACAATGACGCCGGGCGGCTGCTTGCTGCGGCTGCGGCGTCTCCCGAGACCGTCGAGCCCGCCGATCCTATCGCTACTGCGGACGGCGAACCGGCCATGATCGAGATCTGGCGGCCGGGGCGCTCCGAGCACCGCCGCCCCGATCCGCGCCGCGAGCAGGGACGCCGTGAAGGCCGTGGCGAACGCCGTGGCCCGCCTGGAGGAGCACCGCAAGGTGAACGTCCTCAAGGTGAACGGCCTCAGGGTCAGCGGCCTCAGCGTGAGCGAACGGGCGCCGAGCGACCACAGCAGGGCGAAGGCCGACCGGAGGGGGCAGGCCCCGCCAGAGGCGGACGTCCGCAGCGCAACGAGAACTGGAAGGGCAGGGGCAAGCCCGGCCGTGATGGGGAGGAGCGCGGACCACGTCCTCCGCAGAATGCGCAGCCGCCGCGTCCTGAACGTCGCGAACGTCCGGCTGATCCCGATTCGCCGTTCGCCAAGCTGGCGGCGCTGAAGGCCCAGTTCGACGGTGGCAAGAAGCGCTGATGGAGGCAGCCGGGCGCCAGCGGATCGACAAATGGCTGTGGTTCGCCCGCGTGGTGAAGACGCGCAGCCTGGCCCAGGATCTCGCGCAATCCGGGCACGTCCGGCTCAACGGCGAACGGGTGAAGGCATCGAGCCATATCGTACGCGAAGGTGACGTGCTGACGATCGGCCTCGAAAGCCGCGTGCGTATTCTGAAGGTGCGGGGCTTCGCCGAACGGCGCGGTGCCGCACCCCTGGCTCAGGCGTTGTATGAAGACCTCAGCCCGCCGCCGCCTGTGCGCAGCGATGTGACGATCATTGAGGCAGGCGGCGTAAGGGATGCGGGCGCCGGTCGTCCGACCAAGCGCGAGCGCCGAGAGACGGACCGCCTGCTGGACGAGAACTAAGGGTGGCTTGCGTCACCAATGCCGCTCGACTAGCAACACTTTGAAACAGTTCTGAGAAGGGGTGCCGATGCCCTACGTGGTTACTGAAAACTGCATCAAGTGCAAGTACATGGACTGTGTGGAGGTGTGTCCCGTGGACTGCTTCTACGAGGGCGAGAACATGCTCGTCATCAATCCGGACGAGTGCATCGACTGCGGCGTGTGCGAGCCGGAGTGCCCGGCCGAGGCCATCAAGCCGGACACCGAGCCGTCGCTTGAGTCGTGGCTGTCGCTTAATGCGGAATATTCCCGCAGTTGGCCCAACATCACCGAGAAGAAGGACGCGCCAGCAGACGGCAAGGAATGGGACGGCAAGCCCGGCAAGCTGGAACTGCTTTCGCCCAACCCAGGTGAAGGGGATTAATCACCATCCGCCAAAACTCACCGTGACGTGTTCGCCACGCTGCAAGTGTGTATTTGCGATAAAGCCATTTTCGTGGTAGAGTCACAAATGCTCGAAACGCCTCTCCAGAGGTAATGCTCCGTACGTGCGGAGCATTTTTTTCGAACAGCTTCAAGGTTCGAAGCTCGCCCCGTTCCGACGCCGTTCGGAGCTTGGGCACAGGGTCCGCTCCCGGCGGATCCGCCGAACCGGGCGCCGGGTTCCTGACCCGGCCGCATCGAGCGGCCCAGCCGCCGTTAGTGACATGGAGTGCTTGCCGATGACCACTGCCGCAAAGAAGACGTCGAACCGCCACGGATACAAAGCCGGTGAACACATCGTTTATCCTGCACACGGCGTCGGGCAGATCGTCTCCATCGAAGAGCAGGAAATCGCCGGCCACAAGCTAGAGCTGTTCGTCATCACCTTCGCCAAGGACAAGATGACGCTTCGCGTGCCGGTGACGAAGATCACCAATGTCGGCATGCGCAAGCTCGCCGAGACCGACCTGATGGAGAAGGCGCTGACGACCCTCACGGGCCGCGCCCGCGTGAAGCGCACGATGTGGAGCCGCCGCGCCCAGGAATACGAAGCCAAGATCAATTCCGGTGATCTGATCGCCATCGCCGAGGTCGTGCGCGACCTGCATCGCGCGGACACGCAGCCCGAGCAGTCCTACAGCGAGCGTCAGCTCTACGAAGCCGCGCTCGATCGCATGGCGCGTGAGCTCGCCGCCGTGGAGAACCTTCGGGACCAGGAGGCGGTGAAGAAGATCGAGGCCGCTCTCGCCAAGGGTCCGAAGCGCGGCGCACGTGCGGCCGACGACGAGGCCGAAGGCGAAGGTGAAGCAGAGGCTTCCGGCGACGAGGCCGAAGCGGCCTGATCCTGCCGGTCAAAGGCGCAAGATGTTGATAAAGGCCCGGTTTTCACCGGGCCTTTTCTTTTCCGGCGCTTGCTAGGGCGTGCGTCGAACCTTTCAAGCCCCAAGGCGTTCTTACCTCAGAGGCCCTGTTGCCCGTGTCCCGGGAGCATGGCCACGAGGAGACGTGCGACATGGCATCTGCCGAAGGGATTGGATCGGGTTTCGTTCGTACTGCGATGAGCGCGCCCTTCCTGCAACGCGAGGAGGAGCATCTTCTCGCAGTGAGCTGGAAGGAGCGCGGCGACGAAGTGGCCCTTCACCGTCTCGCAGCATCCCATATGCGCTTGGTGATCTCCCTGGCCGGCAAATTCCGCCATTACGGCCTGCCCATGTCGGACCTCATCCAAGAGGGTCATGTCGGGCTGCTTGAAGCAGCGGCACGTTTCGATCCTGGCCGGGAGGTGCGGTTCTCCACCTACGCCACGTGGTGGATACGGGCGGCAATTCAGGACTACGTGCTTCGCAACTGGTCGATCGTGCGTGGTGGCACCAGTTCCACCCAGAAAGCGCTGTTTTTCAGTCTGCGGCGGCTGCGCTGGCGCCTTGCTCGCAACTCCGAGGGGCTGAGCAGTTCCGAGATTTACCGCGAAATCGCGCAGGCGGTCGGGGTTTCCGAGAAGGATGTCGCGATGATGGATTCGCGGCTTTCCGCCCCGGACATGTCGCTGAACGCGCCCCTCAGCGACACGGAATCCGATGCTGCCGAGCGGATGGACTTCCTCGTGGACGATGGTCCCCTGCCTGATGAAGTGGTGCAAGGTCGCCTAGACGATGAGCGACGCACCGGATGGCTTCGCGACGCGCTGAAGGTGCTGGACGAACGCGAGTTGAAGATCGTGCGCTCCCGCCAGCTGGCGGAGCAGTCCGAGACACTCGAATCGCTTGGCGTGGTCCTTGGCATCTCCAAGGAACGCGTGCGCCAGATCGAGAACCGCGCTCTTCAGAAGTTGCGGCGGGTGCTCGGCGAAGGCATGAGCGCCTACGTCTAAGACCCGGCCGCTGCGTTATTCGACGATCAGCTTGACGCGGCTGCCCGACTTCAGGGCTTCGCCCGCGTTGAGCCCATTGAGAACCAGGAACCGCTCCACCTGCCGGTCGCTGAACGCCATGCGGCCGGCAAGGCTTTCCACCGTCTCCCCGGCTCCGACGCGCACGACTGCGACGCGCTGGGGCCTGACATTCACGGCCTCCTGCCCGGAAAGCCGCCGGAAGCTCAGGAGCGAGCCGCGGAACAGGGCGTCCTGTTCCGGCGTCAGCCGACGTGCCGCGTAGACGACGCGATAGACGTCGGAGCCGAACCGGATGCCGACCATACGGAACTGCCAGTCACGGCCCGTCGCGGTCGTCGTTGCGGCAGGAAAGCCGTTGATGGTGATGTTCTCCACCGGCCCGGTCTCCACCCCCGACATCAGGTCGCGCCCGAGATAATCGCCGATGGGCGCATTCGCCGGCACCTTGACGCTGTCCAGGCGCAAGGCCGTGTCATCCGGCCCGATGCCCACGATCGACTCCGAGGTGTTGTCCAGCACGAAGCCGGCAGGCGCCTCGAACTGGAAGCCGAGCAGGGGATGGATGAAGCGATTGCCGCGCACGAAACCTTGCGAGGGGTCGTCGCCATAGACGAGACCCTGCAGGGCGGTGAGGAAAGCGTCACGGTCCGTCACCGCGCGCTCGGCTTTCGTGGCGCGGGCGGCATCGAGCGCCAACTGTATCCTTTCCGGCGTCGCGGGGTGGCTCGACGTGACGTCCGCCTGCCGTTGATCGCCGGGCGAGGCGGCCTTCAGGCTCGCGTTCCGCCCCATCGCGCTGAGGAACCGGACGGAACCGTAGGGATCGTAGCCTGCCTTGGCGAGTGTGCGGATGCCGAGGGCATCGGCCTCCAGCTCCTGCTCGCGCGAGAATTTGGCAAGCGCCAGGCGCGCCTTGGCCATGGAGTTCTCGCCCGCTTCGGGGTCGTTCAGTACGTCATTGGCCACGCGGCTGACGAGCACGGCCTGGCGTTCGCGGTCCGCGCGGACGAACGCGTGACGCGCGGTCACATGCCCCATTTCATGCGCGATGACGGCAGCGATCTCGGAGCTGTCGGAGGCCAGCGCAAGCAGGCCACGCGTGACGTAGAGATCACCCGTCGGGAGCGCGAAGGCGTTCACCGACGGCGAGTTGAGAATGGTGATGCGGTAGACGATGTCCGGCCGCTCGGACCCTTGGCTCACCTTCGCGGCAATCCCGGTCAGCAGGTTTTCAAGGGCAGGATCGCTGTAGGCGCCGCCATAGGCTTTCAGGATGCGGTTGTGCTCGCGGCGTGTCGGCGTGTCGGCGCCGACAAGCCGCGGTGCTGCATTCGGCGCGATGCCCAGCACCGGCTCGGGCGCCCTCGCCGTCGAGCAGGAGGCCAGCAGCAGGGCTGCAGCCACAAGACCGCCGATCCGGAACCTCACGCCCATGGAACGCCGCATCGCCGCTTCATCTTTCCACTGCCGCCAGTGGGCGCCCATCGATCGGCTCCACCGGTTCGGATGGGTCCGGCTGGATGGATGGTCCGCCCCGCCATTCAAGCCAGCCCCTCACGCGCACCCTTCGCCCGGCAAGGCTCTCGGGTGCAACGCCCGGAGCCATCGCCGCCCAGTCCGCCTCCGAGAAGACGACGCTGAGCGCACTTTGCCAATATCGCGCAAAATTCAGGTAAACGCGACCGCGAAGCGCACGCCCGGACGCGAGCCGCCCTTCGGCAACGATGTGCTGTCCCATTTGGTCTGTAAGTGCATCGAGGTCCGCAGGCGAGACGATGCCGGTTCCTGAGCCGCTCCAGATCCCGAGACCGGCGCCGCGTGCACGTGCCTCCGCAGCGAGTGGCGCGTCGAGGCAGGACGGACGACCCGTCTCGGCGGCGTGGCCCAAGCCCTCCGCGATGAGAACCTCTGCCAGTGGAACGGGCGTCGTGCCCGATGTCTCGACATAAGCGGTGGTGCGGCCCCAGCGGTCCAGCGGGCGTGACAAGGGACGCAGGCCGAGCTTTTGGCCGGCAACCAGCTGCTGCAGGCGTTCCTTGCTCCCCGGTCCTCCGATGTAACCGGCAAGCCTGACCGTCCGGCCATCGCGAGCCACGAACAGGTCGCCCGCAACGGCGCGGTCGCCGTGCACCACCTCCTGAACGGCTGGCAGGCAGTCCGCCGCCATTGCTTGGCCGAACAGGCCTGGGGCGGCCGGCAGCAGGCAGAGAAGGAAGGAGGTGCAGCGAGGGCTCATTCAGGAGATCATGCTAACGTCCCGGCCTGTGCAAAGCACCTGTCATGACGGCTGCACACGAGCATCTGTTGTGCTACCTAAACGACCGGCTGGTCCCGTAGCTCAGCTGGACAGAGCGGCGGTTTCCTAAACCGTAGGTCGGAGGTTCGAGCCCTCCCGGGATCACCACGATTTTCCTTTGTCGCTGCAAATGCTCAAGGTTCATCAACGGCTTAGAGCGCTCACTCTCACACAGAGCGCTTGCACATAGCATTGCGAATGGCCCAACCGTGGCGGGATCGAAAATCTGGCATTTACCATCTGCGGCAGCGGACTCCGCTTGATCTTGTCGGGAAGCTGAAGGGTACGAAGGCTCACGTCGACATTGATGGTGACGTGGCGGCCGTCACGCTCGGGCGATCGTCCAGGTCTCCCTCCGTGCCCGCAATCCTTCGGTGGCCAAGAGCAGGCACGCTGTGGCCGATGGAAGGCTGCGCCAGCATTGGGATGCTTCGCGGAATGCCGTTAGGCAAACCACCTTGACGCCGTTTCAGGCTGGCGTGGTCCAGGGGCTATGAGCCTGCTCCAAGCCAGTCGTTCTCGCAGTTGATCAAACACTACCTGGTGAGGGCAGCGTCACCCGGTGCGCAGTGGGCCAACCCCGTCGCGGGCTGTCTAGGCTTCAGGTTACGCCACAAGCTGGACTGAGTCCTTATCGGGGGTTCGCCGTGGACCGGTCGAGGAGCGTATCACCAGTTCTCCGCGAATAAGGGTGGTCGAGCCGACACAAGAGGGCTCTTCCTTCGGAACCAGTCCGAGGCGCCGGAGCACCACCTGAGCCATCGTTTCCAGAGGATGTCTGATGGTGGTCAAGGAATAGGCCGGCCATGTCGCGGCGGGTACGTCGTTGAAGCCCGCAACGGAGATGTCGCCCGGCACCTCCATGCCAGCCTCGCGAAAAGCGTCCATGCCGCCGAATGCCATGATGTCGCTGGCAAAGAACACCGCGTGCGGCGGCTCTCGCTGGAGCAGGCGCTGCGCCGCAGTGCGGCCAGCCTCATAGCTGTACTCTCCGCCTTGCTCAATTGCGCAGGAGGGGAAACCAAGCTGTGCGAGTGTCGAGACAAAGCCCTGCTGCCGGTCCAGACTTGTGCTGCTGTCCGGCTGGCCCGCTACGAATGCGAAGCGCTGGTGCCCCAGCGCGACCAGATGCTCCGCGATCTGCCGCCCGCCAAGAACATTGTCACAAGATACAGCCTGTATGTCGACGCCGGGAACATAGCGGTTCAACAGCACCACCGGCGTCTCGCGTTGGGCGCAGATCTGCGCCATTTCGGACGACAGAGTGGCTGATGTGATGATGATGCCGTCCACCTGGTACTGGAGCAGGGCAGGTAGCACGGCGTCTACGTGCTCGCCGGGTCCGGGGGACAGCAGCAAGGTCTGCTTTCCTGCTGCCCGGAGGTGCTGCATCAGCGTGTCCAGCAGGGTGGTGTAGAAAGGATCGACAAGGTTGCCGATCACAATGGCCACCATGTTGGTACGCCGTGTGATCAAACTTCTCGCAATGACATTAGGCTGGTAGCCCAGCTGCGCTGCGGCCTCGATGACCTTGCGCCGCATATCGTCGGACACGCTGGCAGCGGGGGTGAACGCCCGAGAGATCGTAGACTGCGAGACGCCGAGATGGCGCGCCACGTCTTCGGCGGTGGCCCGTTTGGACCTCTGTCTGCGTTGATCCTTCATCGCGCCCCGAACTCCTGCTCTTGCATACTATCCCGCTTCGAACATGGGCAAGCTGCCAGAGACAGATATGCCCGCAAATGCGTCATCCCCACAGTGCATACGCATGCAAAATAGTCTTGATCGTTGTCTGGGCTAAGGATAACGACGATTGCCAGAAGATGAGGATAACCGGGATGACGGACGCAAGTAACGAACGGACCAGCGTTGACACCGAGATCAGCGCCCGCACGTTCTGGACAGTGCTTGGTCAGCGGGCTCTTGGCAGCACGGTCATAACGGCGAGAGGTGCAAAGGGCCGTTCCGGGTTTCTCGGCCTATCCGCAGCTCACGTCTCGGCGAGTCCTGCGCGCATGCTCGTGTCCGTCGATATCAGAACCTCGGCGCTGGCGGCTATTCAGACGAGTGGTGCCTTCGCCATCAACTATCTGCCAAGTGGGCGGGAGGACATGGCCTCTGCTTTCGGCGGGCGCGGCGATGCGCAGGGCGACGAGCGGTTCGCAGGCGCGGACTGGGGAGAACTTGCGACGGGATCCCCGGTGTTGATGAGCGCGCTCGGCGTTTTTGACTGCCGTGTAGAGGAGGTGCTTGAGCGCGATGGCGTGGCGATCGTCATCGGACGGGTCGAGGCGGCCCGCGTACTGGACGGGGACGCGGCGCCACTTGTCCACTTCCGTGGAGGTTACCGGCCATGATCAATGGCAGCGAATTCAAGAAGGGCATGCGCAGGCTGGCTGCCGGGGTTTCGATCATCACCAGTACCGAGCATGGGCAACCCTGCGGCTTTGCGGCCACGTCGGTCAGTTCGGTCACCGCGGAGCCGCGCCCGTCGCTGCTGGTCTGCGTCAATCAGCAAGCCACGAGCCACGACATCATTCACCGGTCCGGTGTGTTCTGCGTGAACCTCCTGGGCGAGGGCGATGCCGAACTGGCGCAGCGCTTCAGTGCGCCCGGCTCCTGGGAAGCCCGCTTTGAAGGATGCGACTGGGTGCCGCTCGTCACAGGGTCGCCTGCGCTCCTCGGCGCCCTGGCCAGTTTCGATTGCGAGGTCGCGAGCGCTGTGGTCGTTCATTCCCACACGATCTTCATCGGGGAAGTCAGGGACCTGAAGCTTTGGCAGGAAGCCGTTGCACCACTTCTCTATGTGGATGGCCGCTTCGGTAGTCTGGCTCAGGCGAGACTATAGCGGCGAAGGCGCCCTCCAATGGTTCGGAGGGCGCCAGGAAGATCAACTGGCCAGGTTTTCCTTCAGGGTCTGGCCTTCGTAGCTGCGGCGGTAGCGGCCACGCCGCTGCAGTTCCGGAACGAGCTGACTCACCAGGTTGTAAGGCACCGCACGCGGTCCGGCCTGTGAGATCGAGATCATGAAGCCACCGCGGCTTCCGGTTGCCTCGAAACCTTCTTCCAGCTTGTCGGCGACCTGTGCGGCGGTGCCGACGATCGTGTTGGAATAGCCGGTCGAAGCACGCAAACCGTGTTCGAAGAACTCGTCGATCGAAATCTCGGCGTCCTCGCCATGCTCCTTGGCGAGCAGGTGCACGAAGCCCACGGGTGATGCATTGGCCGCGATGATACGCTGCTGCAATTCGCGAAGGCTGAAGCGGTTCGGCAGAGTCGACATGTCGAAGCCGGTGTTGTGGGACAGCCAGACACCCACCGCTTCGCGTGGGACGCCCCGGATCAGTTCCTCGCGCAGCGCCTGCGCCTCGTGTTCCGTTTCCGCGACGATGACGCGGGTCGACCACAGGATGCCCACATTCTCCGGGTCGCGTCCTTCCGCGACCAGCGCGTCGTCCAGATCGCGCCGCTGCTGCGCCATCAGTGCAGGAGACTTCATCAGCCCGAAAACATGGTCGGCCACATGGGCGGCCGCGCGCGTGCCGCGCGGGGAGCCGCCTGCCTGCAGCACCACGGGCTCGACCTGAGGCGAGGGGATCACGCTGAGCGGCCCCTTCACCTTGAAGAACTGGCCGTCATGATTGATTGCGCGCACCTTGGCGGGGTCGGCCACCATGCCGCTGTCGCGGTTCCAAACAAATGCGTCGGGATCCACGCTGGTCCAGAGCTTGCGGCAGACGTCGACAAACTCTTCCAGCCGCTCGTAGCGCAGATTGTGGTCGACCAGTTCGTCATAGCCGTAATTGGCATAGTCCGAACGCCGTTGCGACGTCACGACATTGAACGCCATTCGGCCTTCCGTGACGTGGTCCAGCGAGTTCAGCAGGCGGGCCGTATAGAACGGATGCATGAAGGTGGAGGCGTAGGTGAGGCCGAAGCCAAGATGCTTGGTGACGCGCGACATCACCGTGATCCACGGGCTCATGTCGAAGCGTGGCCATGCCACGCCGGTCTGCACCGCATCGTCGATGCCGCCTTGCCAGGTGTCGGGAACGCCCGTGCCGTCACCAAAGAAGATCATGTCCACACCGCCCCGCTCCGCCAGCCGGGCCATATCCTCGAACAGGCCGGGTGCAGGGTAATCCGGTCCAACCCACGAGCCCGGGCGCCGCCACTGAGCCTCGACCTGCGTCCAGGAAAGATCGAATGCCAAATGTATATTCTTCATGTTCGCTCTTCTTTGCTGGCTGAATTCTAGGCAGCTGATCCAAGCCGGCTGCTATCGTTTGAAGGTACTTTTGCAAAGCCGGTGCCAAGCAGGACATAAGACGTGCATACGCAGTCATAACTGGCGGACGATTGGTGTCTCGCAAGTGGAAGATCACGACGCTGCGTACGTGCAAGGGGCGATTTGACGGCTTTTCGGACGTCCATTCTCGATCGCCGGTCAGCCCGGATGCCCAAAAAGCATCCTGCATGCGCATGCAATATGAGCTTGTCGAGGGCCCTCAGGCGGATAGGCTTCGTGCATCCAGCCGGCACGAGGTGCACTTCCGAACATGGCCTATGACCAGCTCTTGCAGACCCTGCTCGGCGGCCTCGCGATTGGCTGCATCTACAGCCTAATCGCACTTGGAATCTCCATGATCGTGCGGGCGACGGACATCATGCACTTCGCTCAAGGTGAGTTCATGATGATCGGCGCCATGGCCGGCTTCTCCGGCGCAATGCTGGGCAACCTGCCACTGCCTTTCGTCCTCCTCGCGGGCACCCTGGGCGGCGGACTGATCGCAGTGGCGGCGGAGCTCGGCATCTACCGGGTGCTGCGGCGCCGCAGGGTGCCGCTGATCAACGTGGTGATCTCGACCATCGGGGTCTCTATCATCCTGCAGAACGGTGCACGGCTCGCCTGGGGCTCGGAGCCCCTGGCCTATCCGAGGCTGTTCGAAGCGGGCGGTGTCTCCGTTCTCGGCTTCAATGTTGCGCCCCAACTGCTCTGGATCGTCGGGCTCAGCCTCGCCATCATGGCGGCGCTGACCGTGTTCTTCCGCTTCAGCCGGACGGGTATCGCGATGCAGGCGGCGGCACAAGATCCCGATGCGGCGCGCCTGATGGGCATCAGCGTGGAGCGCGCCACCGTAAACACCTTCGCGGTCGCGGGCATGATGGCGGGTGCCGCCGGCGTTCTACTGGGGTCGCTGTTCTTCGCATCCTTCAACATGGGCTTCGCGACCGGCATCAAGGCCTTCGTTGCGGCGACCCTCGGCGGCCTCGGCAGCGTACCGGGAGCCATGGTCGGCGGGCTCTTGTTCGGCCTCATCGAAACCTTTGCCGGGTCCGTGATCTCGACCTCCTACAAGGACGCGATAGGCATGGTGACCCTGATCATCATCCTCCTCTTCGCACCCATGGGCCTCTTCGGCCGTCAAGGGCGGCAGGTCTGACATGGGCATTATTGTGAACCCAAATCTCTTGCGGATCCTGGCGCTCCTGGCTCTGGCCGCCGTGCCGCTGGTGGAAAGCAATTCCTACTGGCTGCACGTCTTCAGCGTGGCGCTGATCGCTGCGGTCCTGGCGCTCGGGCTCCAACTGCTCGTCGGCATGGCGGGAATGCTGTCGCTGGGGCAGGGGGCGTTCTACGGCATCGGCGCCTATACGGCCGGGATCGTGGCCACCTCTTTCGGCCTGCCTTTCCTGCTGACGCTTCTGGCGGGAGGGATTGCCGCGGCACTCGCGAGTCTTCTGCTGATCCCGCTCGTAAAGCTCAAGGGCTCCAGCCTCGGGGTCGCCACTTTGGGCTTCAGCATCATCATCCACCTGCTGATCCTCAACGAGGAATGGCTGACGGGCGGTAGCCTTGGCCTGATGGGCATTCCCGATCCCGAGATCTTCGGGCTGAACCTCGCCCATGACGAAGCCTTTTACTGGCTGTGCCTCGTGATCCTGGCGCTCGTCTACGTCTCCATCGACCGCATCAACACCTCGCGGTTCGGGCGCGCACTTGCCGCCATAGCGCAGGACGAGGAGGCGGCGCGCGCCAGCGGCATCCAGATCGCGTTGTGCAAGAGCAAGTGCTTCCTGATCGCGGCCTTTACCGCGGGGTTGGCCGGCACGCTCTACGCCTACCATTCCCGCTATCTCAGCCCTAACGACTTCACCTTCAACAAGTCGATCGAGGTCCTGATCATGGTCGTGGTCGGCGGCCTTGGCAGCCTGCCAGGTGCGGTGCTCGGCGCCTTCATCGTCGTGCTGATGCCGGAATATCTCCGGTCTTCCGGCGAACTGAGGATGATCCTTTTCGGAACCGCAGTCGTGGTGCTGATGGGCACGGGCAATCGCGGCCTCATCGGCCTGTTGCAGGCCGCAGCCTCACTGGTGCTCAGCCGCCTGCCGAGTTTCGGACGCAGCCGATACGTGGTGAGGCCCGGCGAATGAGCGCGACGCTTCTCGAAACCCGTCAGATCACGCGGCGCTTCGGCGGTCTGGTCGCTGTCGATGGCGTGGACCTCGATGTCGCCGAAGGTGAGGTTCATGGTCTGATCGGTCCCAACGGTGCCGGCAAGACCACTATGCTGAACCTGCTCTCGGGGCATCTTCCTTCCTCATCCGGCAGCATCCTTTTCGCCGACGCTGATGTGACCCGCCATGCGGCGGAGAAACGTGCGATCGCCGGCATCCGGCGCACATTCCAGAACCTGAAGTTGTTCAAGGAACTGCCGGCTCTGGACAATGTCATGGTGGGCCTGCACGCCAGCACCCGCTCGGAAATATTCCACGCGCTGCTTCGCACACCGTTTCAGCGGCGGGAGGAGCGGGAGATCGTCGAGCGGGCGCGCGAGGCTCTGGACTTCGTGGGCCTTGGACCTTTCGCGGACAAGGCCGCGGGCAGTCTGCCCTACGGGCATCAGCGCCTTCTGGAGATCGCCCGCGCATTCGTGGCTCGCCCGAAGCTCCTCCTGCTAGATGAACCTGCAGCCGGCCTGAACGGCGCCGAAAGCAAGGCGCTCGTCGATCTCATTCGCCGCATCCGGGCGGCCGGCACCACCACGGTTCTCGTCGAGCACCACATGGACGTCGTGATGCCGACCTGCGACCGCATCACGGTGCTGAACTACGGCAAGCTGCTGGCCAAGGGCACCCCTCAGGACATCCGGCACAACAGCGAGGTCATCGGCGCCTATCTCGGCAAGGGCTCGGCCCTCAAGCGCGAACGCGCGGCGCAAGAAGGGGCTGTCCATGCTGCGCCTTAGCAATGTCTCGGCCTCCTACGGCCAGGTGTCTGCCCTGAAAGGCCTCGACCTCTTCATCGGTGCGGGAGAGGCGGTCGCCTTGATCGGATCGAACGGCGCCGGCAAGTCGACCACGCTGAAGGTTATATCCGGCCTCGTGCGCCCGAATGGCGGCACGGTCGAATTCCTGGGCGAGCCCATCACCGGCATGAGACCGGAGCAGATCGTCGAACGCGGGATTATCCACGTGCCCGAGGGCAGGCGCATCTTCCCCAAGCTCTCCGTGGAACAGAACCTTGAAGTCGGTGCCTACTCGCAGCGTGCACAAAGCCGCAAGCGAACGATCCGCGACGAGGTGTACCAGCTCTTTCCACGGCTGCATGAGCGTAGGCGTCAAATGGGCGGATCTCTGTCCGGCGGCGAACAGCAGATGCTGGCATTCGGCCGGGCGATGATGGCCCAGCCTCAACTTCTCCTGCTGGATGAACCCTCGCTGGGCCTCGCGCCGATCATCGTGGAGGAGGTGGCGCGTGCCATAGCGCACTTCCGTGCCGGCGGCGTGACCGTCCTCCTCGTCGAGCAGAACGCCGAGCTTGCGCTGACAATAGCCTCACGCGGCTACGTGCTGGAAACCGGCACCATCACCCTTTCCGGGACCAGCGGGCAATTGCTCGAGAACCCCGAGGTTTGGGCCAGCTATCTCGGCCACGAGCAGCTGGAGAACGCCTGATCGGGCACCGGCGATGCCGGATCAAACAGCATTTCCTGTCATCGTCTTAGAAGGGGCAAACCAATGACCAGTCTGAAGAGAAACCTGCGTTCGACTCTGCTGTCGGGCCTGATGGTCGCCGCCATTGGCGGTGCCGCGATCGCCGAGCCGGTGAAGATCGGCGTGTTCGGTCCAATGACGGGCGATGCGGCCGCCATGGGCCAGAGCCTCCGCGAAAGCGTCGATCTTGCAGTGAAGGAAAAGAACGCGGCCGGCGGGCTGCTCGGCGAAAAGATCGAGATTGTCTACGCCGACGACTCCGGCAAGCCCGAAGAGGCCGTGAACGTGGCCAAGCGCCTGATCTCGCGAGACGAGGTTCTGCTCACGCTCGGCAGCATCAGCAGCCCGGCCAGCCTTGCGGCCTCGCAGGTTAGTCGTCAAGGCGAGGTGCCCCAAATCGTCATCGCCGGAACTGCCCAGAAGATCACCACGCTTGGCAACAAGTGGGTGTTCCGTTCTCCGGTGCCGGACACCAAGCTTGTGTCCGACCTCGTGGATTTCATTCACGAGAAGTTCCCCAACTACAAGAAGTTCGCCTTCCTCTACGTGAACGATGACTTCGGCCGCGGCGGCTTTGAGGCCTTCAAGAAGGCCGGGCAGAAGCACGGCTTCGAGATCGTTGCCGAAGAGCGCTACACGCGCGGAGACATCGACTTCACCTCGCAGCTCGGCCGGATCAAGTCGGCTGGCGCGGATGCCATGATCGAATGGTCGCGCTACACCGAGGGGGCGCTTGTCGCCAAGCAGTTTGCGCAAATCGGCATGACGATCCCACGTTTTGCATCCGACGGCGTGGCCACACCGAAGTTCGTCGAGCTGGGCGGCGATGCGGTGAACGGCGTCTACTTCACAACGCATTTCAGCCTGGCGACCGCGGCCGACATACCGGCAGCTCAGACCTTCATCGAGAAGTACAAGGCTGCCTATGGCCGCAATCCGGATTCCTATGCCGCGGAAGCCTACGACGCCATCACGCTTGCCATTCTCGGCGTCGAAAAGGCCGGCAAGGCTGATCGCGAGGCGGTGCGCGCCGCGCTCGCCGCGTCCAGCTTCGAAAGCGTGCGTGGTCCCTTCAAGTTCGACGAAAAGGGCGATCCGCTGCTGACCACGCATGTGGTGAAGCTCGACGGCGGCAAAGAAACCAACGCCCGCGCCATGGCCGTCCAGAACTGATCGTAAGCGGCGCGGCTTACGGGCCGCGCCGGCCCTTCCTCGCATTTCCCGAGATCCTGTCATGACCGAGCTTCGCACCGTCACGTCCGAAAATCCCCGGCCGCTCGCCAACTACACCGAGGCGTCGATCGCCGCCGGCATGATTTTTCCGGCGGGCCAGCTCGCCAGCGACTTCAAGACCGGTGTGCCGGAGGAGGCGCGCAAGCATCCTTCGTTTCCGTACTACGGCTCCGACATCAAGCTGCAGACGCGCTTCATCATGGAGAACCTGAAGCGGACCTTTGCCGCTGCTGGAAGCTCGCTCGACAATGTGGTCAAGGCTCAGGTCTTCCTGACTGACTTGAACGACTTCGCGGGCTTCGACGAGATCTGGAAGGCATATTTCAGCGTCGCGCCGCCGCGCACCACCGTCGGCACCACAGGTCTGCTCGTGAAGGACACGCTGATCGAAATCGACCTGATCGGCTACCTTCCTGAACTTGGCAGCTACCAGATCGTATCCTCCGGCAATCCGAAGCCGCTGGCCAACTACTCCGAAGCCTTCGCCATAGGAGACCTGGTCTTCGCTGCAGGGCAGCTTGCCAGCGACTTCAAGACCGGCGTCCCGGCCGAGGCACGCAAGGCCGACAACTTCCCGTACTACGGCTCTGACATCAAGCTGCAGACGCGCTTCATCATGGAGAACCTGAAGCGCACCTTCGCAGCCGCAGGCAGCTCGCTCGACCACGTTCTGAAGGCGCAAGTCTTCCTGACGGACCTCGACCACTTCGCCGCGTTCGACGAAGTGTGGAAGGAGTACTTCAAGGTGGCGCCCCCGCGCACGACCATTGGAACGTCCGGCCTGCTCATCAAGGACACGCTGATCGAGATCGACCTGATCGGCTATGTGCCTCGCGAGGGCCTGACGCACGAGGTGGTGACATCCGCGAACGCCAAGCCGCTGGCCAACTATTCCGAGGCCGTCACCGTCGGCCCCTTCGTCTTCGCGGCCGGTCAGCTTGCCAGCGACTTCAAGACCGGGGTGCCGGAGGAGGCGCGCAAGCATCCTTCGTTCTCGTATTACGGGTCCGACATCAAGCTGCAGACGCGCTTCATCATGGAGAACCTGAAGCGGACCTTTGCCGCTGCCGGTAGCTCGCTCGACCAGATCGTCAAGGCGCAGGTCTTCCTGACCGACCTCAACGACTTCGCCGGTTTCGACGAGGTCTGGAAGGAGTATTTCCGCGTTCCGCCGCCGCGNCGGTAGCTCGCTCGACCAGATCGTCAAGGCGCAGGTCTTCCTGACCGACCTCAACGACTTCGCCGGTTTCGACGAGGTCTGGAAGGAGTATTTCCGCGTTCCGCCGCCGCGCACGACCATCGGGACGTCTGGGCTGCTCATCAAGGACAGCCTCATCGAAATCGACGTCATCGGCATTCGCTGATCGATCCCGCATCCAAGACCGACGGCGGCGTTTCTCATGACCATCAACACCGGGCAGCCTGCACATCCGAGGCAGGCTGTAGCCGTCAATCCAACCTTGCTGACGGCGATCCTCTGCGTCTGCGGCATCGGCGTCGTCTCGCAACTTTACATCCCGATCCCGCTGATCGGGTTCATCTCCGAGCGTTACGGGGTCACGGGTGATCAGGCGGCACTCGCCGGCAGCCTGTTCGGCTTTCCTTACGCCGCAGCCTTCCTGTTTTTCGGCCCCTGGTCGGATCAGGTCGGCCGCCGCTTCGTTCTGGTGCTTGGTTTTTCGTTGCTGGCGATTTCGTCGCTGCTCGTGGCGTTCGCCCCTGGCTTCTCCACCATGTTGCTTGCGCGCGCGGTGCAGGGGTTCTGCGCCGCCAGCTTCTCGCCCGTGGCTCTGGCCTATGTTGCCGATGCAACAGAAGCAAAAGCGCGTGCGATGAGCGTGGCGCTGCTGACGACCAGCCTGTTCCTGGCCGGTATCCTTGGGCAGGTCTATGCAAGCGCCATGGCGCTTCATTTTGGCTGGGAGGCACTGTTCGCCACCACCACCGTCTTCTACGTCGCCGCGGCGCTGATCATACGCTTCGCGCTTCCCGCCATCACGCCTTCCGGCGGTGCGTCGTCTTTCCGAAAAATCTACGCGGCCATCCCCGGCCTGCTCACGCAGCGAAGGCTGCTGGCCGTCTATCTCGTGTCCTTTCTGGTGCTGCTGGGCTTTGTCGCTTTCTACAGCGGGCTTGGACCATACTTGTCGCAGCGCTTCGGCGTCGCGCCGACGGAGATGATCTGGGTTAGAGCCGCCGGCCTGCCCGCGATGTTCGCAGCCATCGTCGTGGGCCGCTTGCTGCCGCGCCTCGGCGGGCCCTTCTTTCTCATGGCTGGGCTCATCGTGGCCGCTATCGGCTTTGCCTTGGCGGCGGTCCCCGGGCCCTTGGCCTGGACCGTCTGCGCCAGCGTCGTCTTCGTGCTCGGAACCTCCCTGATGATCCCAAGCATGATGTTCCGAATCAATGAACTCGCCGCGACCGGCCGGGGCGCTGCGGCGGCTCTCTACACTCTCACCCTGTTCGCCGGAGCATCGGTGGGCGTGCTGATCGGCCAGTGGGCGGTGCCCATGGGATTTACGGGCTTCAGCCTGTTTATGGCCGTGCTGTACCTGGCAGGATTGATTGGCTTTCGTTGGCTTAACGGGGGGCGTGAGCATTAAGAAGGATCGAGGATGACGCTGGAGATCTGCGGATTTCTGTCGCCGTTGCGCAGATGCCGCCACGATCCTGGGTGAGGCGACGAAGCGGGTGCCAAGGGTCTGTTCGAGGCGCCACCGACGGCGGAATGGGCTTTTCGCAGAGCGCAGGCACCATCGATGAACGGACCTTTCAGCAGTATACAGGCTGCACGTCTGCAGCTAGATCAGGTCGCATGCAGTCCACGTTGCAGCAGTTGGAAATCGTTCGCACGAAGTCCATGACGCAGTTGGTCCAGGATGAACTGGAACGGCTCATTGTGGATGGCGAATTGTCGGGTGGCATGCGCGTGTCCGAGCAGGGAGTTGCCCAGCGGCTAAATGTCAGCCGCGGCCCCGTACGTGAAGCCTTTCGAGCGCTTACCGAGGCTGGCCTGTTGGTGGCGGAGCGCAATCGCGGCGTCGTGGTGCGCCAGCTGGACGCGAACGAACTGCTGGATCTCTACCAAGTGCGCTCAGCGCTGGAGGGCGAACTTGCGGCCGTGGTCGCGCCAATCATCGGCGACGAGGTTCTCAAGGAACTTGAAGACATCGTGGATCGGATGCGGGTCGCGGCGCAGGCCAATGATGCCGACCTGTTCTTCACCCTGAACGTCGGCGCCGACATCATCCTTCTCGACCAGTGTCCGAACCGGAAACTGGTCGATGCCTACAACCTCGTGACGAGGCAGATGAAGCTGTTTCGGCGCCGTCGCCTCCAGGATCAGGCCCAGATGGTCCAGTCCGCAGCTAACCACGCCGGATTGATCCATGTTCTTCGGTCACGCGATCCGGATCGTGCCCGGGAGGCCTTCCGGCAGCATGTGCTCGAAGCTCGGGCAGGTATTTCAGGCGCTTACTCCGCCGGCTGACGCGCGGGGATCCTGCCCCGGAGCCAGGCGACGCCCCTGTACAGCGGCGCGCTGAGCAGGATGATCATCAGTACGCGCACCAGATGGAAGGCGGTGACGAGCGGCACCGCAAGATGCAGCGCGCCGGCGGTGATGCTCATTTCCGCGACTCCGCCGGGCGCAGTCGCGAGGACAAGCCCGGAGAGATCGAAGCCGGTCCAGAGCGAGACGAGCCATGCAATTCCGACGTTCAGGAGCATCATTCCAAACGTGCCGGCGACTGTGGCGGGAAGGAAATGGCGCAAGCGGATGATGATGCCCCGGTCGATCCGGGAGCCAAGAGCGCAGCCGATAAGGACCTGCGCGACGTCGATCATCCAAACGGGCACATGCGAGGCCGGGATCTGCAGGATCGCGACCGAGGCACCGACCGCGAGGCCTGCGAGGAACCACGCGTTCATGATCCTCAGCCGGTCGAACGCAACAGCAAGTGCGCCGGCCAGAACCAGCATGACGATGAGAGCCGGGGCATGGACCAGGGCGCCGGCAGAGGCTCCCGAGAAATCCGCATCGCTGGACAAGGCGACGAGAAGCGGCGGGATGATGAGAACCACGAAGATGATGCGCAGTGACTGCGCCAGTGCAACGAGTGCCGTCTCCCCGCCATAGCGCTCCGCAAGAACGGACATCTCGGCGACGCCGCCCGGCAGGCTGGAGAAATAGGCAGTCTCGAAGCTTGTCCGCGCAAACACAGAAACCAGCCGCGCCACCATCACGCCGCCGATCATCGAAAGCGCTGCGGCCAGCACCATGATGTGCAGGTAGCCTGCAAGGCTCTCGACCACCGCCGGAGAAAAAGCCAAACCGATTGCGACTGCTGCAACGGCCTGTCCGATCTTCCGGAGAAGTGGCGGCTGCTTCAATTCAGCGCCTGCAAGGGATGCAATGGCGCACGCAATCAGTGGCCCGAGCAGCCATGGGAGCGGAATGCCGACGGCGTGGAAAATGAGCCCGGACAGCGCTCCGAGCAGAAGTCCTGCCAACATCCGCAACATGTCAGTTCCCTATAACCGCAAAGGAGCGCAGCTATGTCATCCGGAAAGCCGGATTGCAAATTGCCTACAATCTACACATCTGGGCTTGCCGATTGTGCACGGGTTTTCAGACCGCCCACTGCAGAGGGTGAGAGATGATAGATCAGGGTCGGGTATATTCGTCTTTGGAGCCCCTGTGATGCTGGAACTCGAAACAAAGAACGGCGAAAATCAGCCAATGATGATTGAATCACGTAAATTAACACCGAAAGCCACAGACAAGATCGCGTTCTAGGTGCAGGAACTATACGATATAATCTAATGGAGTTCTTACAAGAACTACTAATTTGTCCTAATTTTCTTTGAATCCCAGTCTGGCACGTATCCTGCTTAGAGCCCTTCAGCTCTTGTCTGGAGGATGCCATGTCCGAATTCGCCGTCTCGCGCCGCCTGTTTCTGGGGGGCTCCGCTGCTCTTGGGGCCGCACTGCTTGCTCCCGCCGGCCGTGCTGCCGCAGCAACCTTCCCCTCGAAGCCCGTCGAGATTCTGTTGGGCGTCGGGCCGGGCGGCGGTACCGATCTTGCCGCGCGCATGATCGGCCCGCACTGGCAGCGGACGCTCGGCGGCACCCAGCCGGTTACCTATGTACAGATGCCCGG
Organism: Terrihabitans rhizophilus; assembly: GCF_033898525.1. Lineage (NCBI taxonomy): Bacteria > Pseudomonadati > Pseudomonadota > Alphaproteobacteria > Hyphomicrobiales > Terrihabitans > Terrihabitans rhizophilus. Next base: position 81,593 of record NZ_JAXAFJ010000007.1, read on the forward strand.
AGCCTCTGGCCTTCTTGCCCTGAACCATCTGCTCAAGGGCAAGCCGGACGGCCACATGGCGATGTTCTATCCCATCCCCCACATCGCCACCTCGTTCGAACTCAACAAGGTGCCCGGCAAGACCAATGCGGACGTCGCCTGGCTCGGGGCGATGTTCAACGATCCCAACGTCCTGCTGGTGAAGAAGGACGCGCGCTGGACGTCGATTGCGGACTTCATCGCGGAGGCCCGCACATCAAGCCGGCCCTTCACCATCAGCGGCTCTACGCCGATGTCGAACGCCCATTTCTCGACCGTGGTGCTGCGTGAACTGACCGGCGCGAACCTCAAGTTCGTGCCCTTCGGCTCCGGCGCCGATGCGCGCAATGCGGTGGCCGGGGGCCACGTCGATGCGTGCCTGGCGCCGTACTGGTCGGCCATAGGCGTGCTGGAGATGACGAAGGCGATCGGCATCTTCCAGGACAAGAACCCGGCCCCCAACCTGTGGCAGCCGGTTCCGGTCAACGAGGTGCTCGACGTGAAGATTCCCAATCTCTCGGAGCCCTACGCGATGTTCGTGTCGAGCGCCGTTCGCGAGAAGAACCCCGACGCGTTTGCGCAACTGGTCTCCAGCTACGGGCAGGCCGTTGCCAGCCCCGAGTTCAGGGCCGCGGCCGACAAGGACAACCTCACGCCCTTCCTGGTGGACTGGGACGCAGACCGCTGCAGCGCCTTTGTTACCGAGTATGTGGCGCTGGTGAAGCAGTACCTGCCGGCGATGGAAAAAGACCTGAAGGACATGTGATCCGCCCGTCATCGTCTCGAACAAGGTGTCCGGCATGTCCGTGTCCATTCACTTCCTCACAAAGCTGGCTTTCCCGCTGCTCATCTGCGTGTTTGCTCTTGGATACCGCGCCTCCATCGAGGAGGCGCCGCGAGCCGCCCGTCTGTTCCCGGACGGGCTGCTCTCGATCCTTATCCTCGCCTGCGTCGTGCAGGCGGCACGCAGCATCTACCTGCAATGGTCGAAGGGGGAGGGCGAAGGGCCGGAACTCACGCTGAACGCCGCCCAGATCATGGTGCTGGCGGCGATGGTGGCGTTCTACCCCGCCGTGCTGCTGTTCGGCTTCGGCCTTCCTAGCCTGGCCTTCCTGTTCTGTGTGTCGTTGCTCTGCGGCGCGACCTATCGCCAAGCCTTGCTCGTCACGATCATTGCCGCCGCCGCGCTGTATGGTTTCGTGCGCCTGTCGGGCTTCGCTCTTCCGCTTTACTGAAGAGACCGAGCCATGTTCGAGTTTTCCAATGCCGTTGAAGGCCTGATGCTGCTCTTCACTTGGCAGGTCATGGCCGCGATCACGGTCGGGTTCCTGCTCGGCTTCCTCGTCGGCGCCGTACCCGGCTTCAACGATTCCAATTTGATGGCGATCATGTTGCCGCTGACGATCTATCTCGATCCCATGATCGCGATCGTCGGCATGTCCTCGCTCTACTTTGCGGCTCAGGCGGCGGGAGCCATCCCGGCAATCCTGATCAACATTCCCGGAACGGGCGGTGCCGCCGCCACGACCATCGAGGGCTACCCGATGGCCCAGAAGGGGCAGGCGGGCTACGCGCTCGGCCTGTCTCACGGAGCATCCTTCGTCGGCGCGGCCGTCGGCGCGCTGGCCTCGCTCATGATCGCTCCGGCGCTCGGTCTGTTCGCACTCAGGTTCGGTCCCGCCGAGATGTTCCTGCTGGGGGTCTTCGGGCTCACCATCGTGGGCGCGCTTGCAGGCAAGGATCTCCTGAAGGCCGGCATCGCCATTCTCCTCGGCCTTCTGGTTTCGCTGGTGGGTGCTGATCCCTCCACGGCCTTTGAGCGCGGCACCTTCGGCATCCTGTCGCTTTCGGACGGGATTTCACTGATGGCCATCATCCTTGGGCTCTTCGGCCTGCCGGAACTGATCGATCTCGTGAAGCGCACATCCGTCAGCGGCCAGAGCGAGGTTTCCGACCGGGAGCTGAACTCCAACCTCCATCGGGGCTTCTTCGACGCCTTCAAGTACAAGGGCGCGCTGGCTGTCTCCTCGGCGGTGGGCCTTGTCGTCGGCATCGTCCCCGGCGCGGGAGCGGCGATCTCGTCCTTTGTCAGTTACGGCATGGCCAAGCAGATGTCGCGCAACCCGCAGAACTACGGCAAGGGCGAGCCCGAGGGCCTCGTTGCCGCCGAGTGCGCGAACAACGCCACCGCCTGCGCCGCCATCGTGCCGCTGCTGACGCTCGGCCTGCCGGGATCGGGGTCGACCACGGTGATGCTCGCAGCGCTGATCCTGCACGGCATCCGCCCGGGTCCCCAGTTCTTCGCGCAGTTTCAAGTGGAGGCGTTCACGATCTTCTGGTCGTTCTTCGTCTCGGCCATCCTGATCGCGGTCGTCGGCTGCTGGATTTCGCGGTACACGCGCCGCCTCGTCTACGTGCGGGGCTACATCCTCGTGCCGACGGTGCTGCTCCTGCTGTTCCTCGGCGCGTATGCGACCAAGTTCTCGACCTTCGACCTAGCGGTGGTTGCCGCGTTCGGAGCACTCGGCATCGCCATGCGTGTGCTGCGCTACCCCATTCCGGCCTTTCTGCTGGCCTTCATCCTTGGACCGATCCTGGAAGCCAACTACCTGCGCGCCACGCGCATCGGCGGCCTCGACATCTTCATCCAGAGCGGGATCTCGCAATTCCTGATCGTGCTCTCGGTGCTGTCCCTCGTCATTCCCGGCCTCTGGCTTCTGCGCCAGCGCCGGCCCTCCCTTCAGCACGGCTGACAGTCCTTCGGAGACAACCACATGCCTCGCATCGCCAAAGACAATGCCGACGCTCAGCGCGGCAACTACGATCCCTCGCTTGTGCTTCCCTCCTTCACCGCTGCCCGGCAGGCTTTCCTGGCCGGCACCAGCACGCCTCGGAAACATCTTGAAGAGCGCATCGAGCTCATCGAAAGGCTCGACAATCAGGTGCAGGCCTTCTGCTTCACCGATTTCGAAGGTGCGCGACGCAGCGCGGATGCCTCCGATATTCGGTATCGCGAGAACCGGACATTGTCGCCGCTCGACGGTTGTCCGATGGGCATCAAGGACACGATCGATGTCGGCGGCATGCCGTCCAAGATGAACTCGCGTCTCTTCAGCATGGATCCGGCACAATATGACGCTGCCGCCGTCTTCGCGCTGAAGGCCGCCGGTGCCATCATGGTCGGCAAGACGCATGTGCCGGAGCTTGCCTTCGGCAGTCTGCCGCCGACGCGCAATCCGTTCGACATGCGGCGCACGGCGGGCGGATCTTCCAGCGGCTCCGGCGCGGCGGTCGGTGCCGGCATGGTGCCGGTCACCATCGGCAACCAGACCGGCGGCTCGCTGATCCGTCCCGCCTCGTTCAACGCGAACTATGGCTTCAAGCCCAGCTTTGGCGCGCTGAACGTCGCGGGCATGCATCCGATCGCGCCAAGCCAGGATCACATCGGCCCCATGGCCGCTTCGCTCGCCGATGCGTGGGCCACGGCGTGGGAGATCTCGAGCCGGGCAGGTGGTCACAATGGACATCCCGGATTGAGCGGCGCAGCGGCGCTTCCGCGCGCAAGCCGGCCTCTGCGGCTGGCGCATCTTCAGACGGAGGGTTGGGCCCAGCTGGATCCTGCCTCACTGGCCGCGTTCGAAGAGCTTTCCACACTGGTGTCCGCGGCGGGTGTCAGCATCATCGACCGTGATTGCGATGGAGACATCGCACGGCTGGAGGACCTGCTGGCCGAGGGCGACCGGATCTCCAACGACATCATCATGTACGAGGTGCGCTGGCCGCTCGTATCCTATCTCGACACCCATGGGGCGCAGGCCCTTTCCGAGACGGCGAAGGCGCGGCTGGATCATGGGCTCGCCATGAGCCCGGCCGATTATCGCCGCGCGCTGACGGAGCGGAACCGCATTCGTGATCTGGTTCTCGCGATCGGCTCGCGGGTGGATGGCTACATCACGATGGCCTCCTCCGGACCCGCACCGGTCGACCAGAAACCTGCCGACGGACATGTGGATCGTCCGGCGGCACACAAGATCACCGGGAGCCGGAGCTTCCTGAGCCCATGGTCCATGGTTGGCGGCCCGTCGTTCAGCCTGCCGCTGATGGCAGTCGATGGCATGCCGCAGGGTGTACAGCTGATGGGTCTGCCAGACACCGACTATAGGCTGACGGCGATAGCCCGCTGGTTCGACGAGGCTGTTCTGGGTTAACGCGGCGACTGGGTCGACGGTGCCACAGCCGGATCCATAGCGTTGCGGCAAGGGGACGACGCATCGTTCTCGACGGGCGATCGACGGCTGCTCGGAGGTACCTCTTCTGAGCAGTTCCGCTCGTCTGTGCCTCCCACGCATCTGCTGGGGGGCGAGCCCTCCCGGGATCACCACGGAACTTCTGTGGCCTGCTCTTTGTACAGCCCGCTCGTTGACGATCACACGCGACGATCAAGCGATGACGACGTAGCGCTGGGCGCGCGATCCCCTGTTGTCGTGCGTCCGCATCTGGGCGCGGCGCACGGGACCGACGCCTGCCGTCACACGGACCGCGGTTCGGACGCCTTGCTCTTGAGACCAGCCGCTCGCCTGAGAAGACCGTGCACGGCTTTTCCAAGATGCGCCGAACGCGCGACCGTCTCGCCGGAGGTGGTGAAGAGCTTGACCACCAAGGCACGCCTCTGCTGCGGCGTCGGCGACAAGTCCAGTTCAAGGCTCTGGCCATGCGCCTCCTTCAGCGCGGCCCTGATCCAGCCCACATCCGGCACGTACAGTTCTCCGTTGGTCACTGGGCGGTGGTGATCCTGAACCATCAGGCGCGCGGCCGACAATGAGAGGTCCTTCACCAGGCACTGGCGCACGAGGTCTCGCTCGCGGAGATCAGTGACCGTATCCACTGGGAAGAACTCGTCCGGGCTCGGTCGCGGCAGTTCGAAGCACACCAGCATGGCGATGAACGCCAGGATCATCGCCACCCCGGCCCAGATGAGGTTGAACAGATCCCGCGAAGAGACCTCCGCCGCGGCATAGGGCGAGACGAAGGCCCAGACGATGCTGCCGGCCGACAGCAATGCCACCGCGCCGAAGGTGCCGGCCATGCGCCAGTGCACCCGCATCTCGGATCGGTCGCCGCCCTTGTCCGTCACCTTGAAGGGGCGGCCAAAGGGGCGGACGATGGCGCTGGCCAAGGTGACGGTCACGGCAAGGGCGGTCAGCGTGTGCGTGACCTCCATGAAGACGGGCAGGGTGCGCCGCTCCGACACCCAGCCGCTGTAGATCCAGACGGCGAAGAGCATCGGCAGCCCGTAACGCAGGAAGGCTATGTAGTCTGCCTCGAACGCCGGCAGACCGGCGAACCAGTACATTGAAGGCGCGAGAAGCATCAGGACGATGAACGGCTTGCAAAGCCAGTTCAGGATGCCGTGGAAGTAGTGGAGACGCTGGGTGAGCGTGTATCCGGGGCTAAGCATCGGCCCGGATTTCAGCAAGGCGACCTGGATCGTGCCAAGGCACCAGCGGGTACGCTGCGTGATGTACTCAGGCAGGCCCTCGGCGGACAGTCCGATGCTGAGGCGCTCATTCAGCCAGCGTGTCACGTAGCCGCGATGCAGCAGGCTATAGGTGAGGTGGATGTCCTCGGACATGGCTTCCTGAGGAAAGCCGCCCATCTCGTTCAGCAAGTCACGGCGCACGATGAACGAGGTTCCCACGCAGAAGGCGCAGTCCCAGGCGTCCTTCGAGGGCTGGAAGATGTCGAAGAAGATGCGCTGATCGTCGACCCAGCTGTCGCGGATCATGAGGTTATGCTGGATGGGATCGGCGTTGTAGTAGAACTGCGGGGTCTGCACGACGCCGACGCGCCGGTCGTGGAACAGCCCCACCATCCGCCTCAGCATGTTCGGCCGAGGCGCGAAGTCTGCATCGAGCACGAGGATCAGCGGCGCATTGGTGGCTTCGGCGGTGCGCCGGAGGCCGTTGTTCAGGTTGCCGGCCTTGGCGCCGACATTGTCCGGACGGGTGATGTAGAACGCACCGACATCTTCGGCATACTGCCGCAGCCAATCGCGCCTCGTATCGTCGAGAACCCAGACGGTGAAGTTGGGATAGTCCATGGCCAGGGCGCACAGAACCGCCTTCTCCAGCACGTCCACCGGCTCGTTATAGGTGCAGATGAAGACGTCGACTGCGGGCCAGGAGCCGCGCGCGTGGTTCAGGGCCTCTGCACGGTCGGCTTCCGCGCTGTTGTCCCGCCGTTTCACGAGAATGACGATGGAAATCAGCGTGTAGGTCATGGCTATGCCTTCGAAGGCAAAGAACAGCCATGGCCACAGACTGGTGGCGGTGAGCTCGAAACGGGGCATCGTGTCGTGCCAGCGCCAGGCGGCATAGGTGACGATGAGGAGGGCGGTCGCCATGCCAAAAAGGGCGCGATCAGCCGTTCCCTGCGGCTTCAACAGGCGCGCCATCATCAGGAGACCAAGGCAAACGAGGCCGTTCGTCAGGAGTATGGACGCATCGTCCGCGGCGGATTCGAACATGCGTCCTACTCCACTCTCTGTCCGTTGAAGGGATTCCACCCGCGCTCGGCCAGAACCGCCCAAGCGGTGGCGCCGAGGTGTGGCCGGGGGAAGTAGAAGAAGTCGTTCGAGGTGCTGTCGGGACCGATGGCCAGCCCGGTCGTGAGCCGCGCCACGTTCGTCGCACGCATCCAGCCATTAGGCCCCACGAGACTCGACAGGCCCCCGAGTACCTCTGCTGCCTTGGAACCGCGTCCGAGGACCCTTTGCACAAGCGCGGCCTGCGCGGAGCCCTCGGTCCAGAGCCCGTCCCGATCGTCGTTGAAGTCATAGCCGCCGGTCACCGCGAGGTGCTGCTCGATGTTGTCGAGTGCGGTCTTCCACTGCTGCGCGGGCTCCGGCACCGCGATCAAGGGCCAGACCTGCGCGTCCATGGCGATGCGGCTGGCGGGTGCCAGTTTGCCATCGGGCTCCGTACCCATGCGGAACACGCCGGCTTCCTCGTCGAACATCGCGTCGAGAAAGGATCGTGCCGTTCGGTACATGTCCGCGTAAACGGGCTTGCCGGTGATCCGGTGGAGCCAATGCGCCATTGCGGCGATGTCCGCGTGGTGCTCGGTCGATTTCCACGGGAGCACGGATTGTTCTGCATCGTGGCCGTGCACGCCGCCGCGATAGCCGGGAGGTCCGGAGCCGCCGGACATGGTGCCGATCCACCCGGCCAGTCGTTCCGCGTCCTGCAGGGCCCAGGCTTCTCCGGTCGCCTGGTGAAGATTGAGAAGGGCAAGGGCGGCCCACGCCACGTTGCCGGTCGCCGTGCCGACCTGATACGCATCTTCCGCCCAGGCCTCGGACCCGCTGTCCCACCATCCCGGCAGAAGCGCCGCTTCACCCGGAACTACGCGGGCTGCCCGGTAGGCGTTCCTGACGCGTCCATCGGAAAAGCGGCGGTCCGAAGCAATGACGCTTCTGAACGCCTCGCCGATCTTCCGCGCGCCCTCCAGATCGTCGCATGCCAACGCCGCGATCAGCGCGAGTGCGTTGTCATAGGTGAACGCGGACGTGCTGAGGGGAGGCGGCAATTCCCGCTCGTCCTCAGCAGGCCGGTAGCTCAGGACGAAGCCGGATCCGCCGAGCTCGCCGACCGATCCGGAGATGCCCGCGCACATCCGGGCCCCTAACGCATCGCCGGGCGCTTCCGCCATAGAGCCACAGGTGCTGGCGAGCAGGGCGCCAGCAGCCATCACGAGGCGGCGCATCAGCGCGCAGTGCTGCCGAGTTTCCCGAACGCGGTGCGGATCTTCTCATCCGGTTGCACTTCCCCGGCATTTGCGGTCCCGAACGGGCCTTCGAAGACGCCGGCGATGAAGTCGCCTAGGCCCTTCCAGAGAACCGAGGCGGAGGGCACCCAGCCGGCGCCGCGAGAGACAGTGACCCAGCGGCCTATGCTGCAGTCCTGCGGATCAGCTGCGGCGTCCTGATCGGGCGCCGCTTCCGGCTCCACCAGAACGTACATTTCCCGGCGTTCGGTCGGCGGAAACGGCACCGCGAAACCCTCATCCGCCTTGTCCGTGATCCTCGGCAGGATTTCTGCCACGCGTCCGTATCGGAGTCCGGCCTCGCCATCGATGCTTACGCGGGTGCCCACCGCCAGATCCTGAGCGCGGCGATAAGAGAAGATCGCGACGACGAACGAGCGCTCGCAGTCGACGATGCTGGCGATAGTGTCTCCCGGCAGCACATGCCGCCCTTCGCTGACCCCGACGGTCAGCACACGCCCCTGGAAGGGAGCCGCCACCGTGGCTTCGCTGAGCTGGCTGACGCGGCTTTGCTCCGCCTCGAGGATGGACTGGCTGGTCTGCAGCCCCGCGAGCAGTTCGCGTTCCTTGATCTGCAACTGTTCAGCCTCGAACGCGAGGTCCATACGCCGCTGCGACAGCGTGGACAGGCCCGTGAGTTCAGGCCCTACGAACACGCCACGGCGAAGAGCCTCGAGTTGCGAGGTTTTCTGGTTCAGCAGCGAGAGATGCGCATCCTTCTCGTGCCCGGCACCCGCCAGTTGCTGCTTGGCGGCCTTGATCAGTTCCGGGCTGGCGATGTTGCGCGTTGCAAGGGTGGTCTGACGGCCCACCACATCGTCCTTTTCGCGAACGGCGGCGTCGGCGGCACCGATGCGCGCCTTCAGCTCGGCAAGCTGCTCCACGAAGTGATCGTCGAGTTGCTGCTTCTGGCGTGCGATCTCCGCGTCCAGCGCCTCGATATATTCTTTGAGCGAGGTGGACTTCTGACGTGTGGCCTCGACGCTCTCGCGCATCTCGTTGGCCTTGCTCTCAAGGCTGACAAGCGTTGCCCGGTCCACGCGTTCGTTCACGATCGTGCTCACGGACGCGCCCGACCGGAGCTCTTGTCCGGTCAGTGCCTCGAGATGCTTCACCTCTCCCGATATTGGCGAGGTCAGGAGAGTGACCGGCGCATTGATCACCGCGCGATCGGACTGATCTGCGATGATAGGCGGCATCACCGTTGTCACGGCCAACACCGCCAGCACGCTCGCGACCGAGAACGACGACACCCGCAGCAGCAGGTCGCGGCGATCAGCCTTCTGTGGGCCCTTGCGAAGCAGGGCATCCTTTTGCGCAGTGTTCGTCATCGTCTTCTCTCCGGTCAGTGCCGTACAGGCGAAAAGACGCTTCCTCCTGGTATTTTCCTCGGGCAAACCCGGTCCAGCCATTCTTGGCCAGCGAGAGGGTAACGGGTCCGGCTCGCGGTTATTCCGGACGTTTAGAAAGATTTAATTAAGTACGCTTCCGCGCGTTTTGCGGTGGCAGCGCCGGCGGCATTCCCGTCGAGCCGCCCAGCCCGGCTATGTCCTGTATGTCCAACCGACCTCTGCGCACCTCATCAGCGCGCGCCCGCAGCGCCGAAGCGCACGTGATCGATCAGGGCGCGCAGCTTGGGCGGCAGGTTTCGCCGGTTGGCGAAGTACAGGAAGAAGCCCGGAAAATGCGCCGAGTAGCGCTCCAGAACCGGCACGAGCTCTCCTCGATGGATGTAGGGCCTGAAGGTCTCCTCCATGCCGAAGGTAAGCCCGCCGCCGGCGCAGGCCGTGCGGACCATTACCCACATATCGTTCGTGGTGATCCTCGGCGTGACGGCTACGTCGAACTCGCGTCCGTCGTCCTCGAACTCCCAACGATAAGGCGCCACCTTGGGATCCGGCCGCCATCCGATGCAGCAGTGCCCCGGAAGCTCCAGCGGGTGCGATGGCGTGCCGAAACGCTCGAGATAGGAGGGCGCCGCCACGACCAGTTGGCGCTGATCGGCCGAGATCGGCACCGCGATCATATCCTGCTCGATCACCTCTCCCAGCCGGACGCCGGCATCGAACCCTTGGGACACGATGTCGAACTCCGCATCCGTTACCGTGATGTCGATCTCCACGGCCGGATAGGCTGCGACGAAGCCCGCCAGCAGCGGGCCTGACAGGAAGCGTTCCGCGATCGATGAGACTGCCAGCCGCAATTGTCCGCTCGGCTTGGCATGAAGATCCTGGGCCGTGTCGAGCGCCAGTTCGATCTCTGAAATCGCGGGCGCGACGCGCTCGTGCAGCTTGGCGCCGGCCTCCGTCAGGCTGACGCTTCGCGTCGTCCGCTGGACGAGCGCAACGCCCATCCTGTCCTCCATACGGCGGATGGTCTGGCTCACGGCTGAGCGGGTGACGCCGAGGCGATCGGCTGCGCCGCGGAAGCTGCGTGCTTCCGCTACTGCCAGGAAGACCGCCAACTGTCTGAGATCAAGGGCCATTGGTTAGCGCAACTTACCAGCCTGGTCAGCATTGGGCAAATTGTGCTGCGGATGCCCAACCCATAGCTTCTCCGTCAAGCAAGACAGGAGCTAAGCATGACATCTCTGAACGATTATCGCCTGCTTGGCCGCTCCGGCCTCAGGGTTTCGCCGCTCTCGCTTGGAACGATGACCTTTGGACAGGAGTGGGGTTGGGGCGCCGACGAAAACGAGGCGCGCCGCATCTTCGATCTCTACTGTGATCGTGGCGGAAATTTCATCGATACCGCTGTGAACTACACCAATGGTGCTTCGGAACGCATCATCGGTTCTTTCATCCGCGACCGGCGCGAGAGCATCGTGCTTGCGACCAAGTTTTCCATGGCGCGCCATCCCGGCAACCCGAACTCCGGCGGCAATCATCGCCTGAACATGGTGCGTTCGCTGGAGCAGAGCCTCCGGCAACTGGATACCGACAGGATCGATCTATTCTATCTTCATGCGTGGGATTTCACCTCCCGGCCGGAAGAGGTGATGCGCGCGCTCGACGATCTCGTGCGCTCCGGCAAGGTTCTGTATCTCGGCATCTGCAACACGCCGGCCTGGCGCATTTCGCAGATGCAGGCCGTTGCGGAGCTCAGGGGCTGGTCGGCCTTCGCGGCTCTTCAGATCGAGTACAGCCTGGTCGAGCGCACGGTCGAGCATGAACTGATCCCGATGGCCGCCCAGCTGGGCCTCGGCGTGCTGCCCTGGTCGCCTTTGGGCGGGGGCGTGCTGACGGGCAAATATTCACAAGCCGACATCGCGGAAGTTGCCTCACCAGAGGTTTCACAGACCCGGAAGGGCGTGGTTGCGCAGTCCGGGCACCTCAACACCCGCGCAATCGGCATCGCCGATGTCGTCCGGGATGTTGCCTGGGAGATCGGCGCGAGCCCGTCCCAGGTGGCGCTGGCGTGGACATTGGCAAACCCGGCGGTGACATCGCCGGTCATCGGGGCCCGCACCCTGGCGCAGGCCGAGGACAATCTCGGAGCCCTCGACATCGCTCTGTCCGCCGAACACCTGGACCGCCTGGATCAGGCAAGCCGGCCCGATCCGATTTTCCCCGGCCGTTTCGTCGGCAGCCCGATGGTCCAGCAACTCATCTTCGGAGGCGCGTCGGTCGCGCCGGCCACGACATCCTGAACCGCCGCCTAGCGTCCGCCACTTGCAACGAAGGAGCGAAGACATGGCACAATCAAAGCATCATCAGACTATCCGTGGCAGCTTTCTGGCCTTGGCTATTATGTCCGGTATTGCCGTCGCACCGCAGACCGCTTCGTCGGCAGATACACCTGTCGAAGCGAACAACAGGCAGTTCATCACCCAGGCGTTCGAGCAATGGGCCGCGGGCGGCACCAGCTTCTTCACGGATGTGCTTTCTCCCGACATCGTCTGGACCATCGAAGGCTCGGGACCGAGCGCCGGCGTGTTCAGGGGCCGTGACGCAGTCATCCAGATGGTCCGGCCTTTCGCGTCGCGGCTGTCTGAACCTAACAGGCCTGTAAGCACCCGCGTCTGGGCAGACGGTGACCATGTCATCGTCAACTGGGAAGGCGCCGGACGTGCGCGCGACGGGCAGCCTTACGTGAACAGATATGTCTGGATCTTCCGAATGGAGAATGGACAGGCCGTGGAGGTGACCGCCTTCCTCGATCTCGCGCCATTCGATGAGGTTCTGCGGCGCGTTCCGGCACCGACTTCGCAGCCGTAGCCGATCAAAAACCCAAATAGTCGTCCAGCGACGCCGCGCCGTCGAGCCGGTAACCGGGGCGGGTTTCCTGAGAGCAGGAGAACAAAGTGAACCGTTGCCAGGCATGCATCATGATCGGCGCCACGCTGTCGATCCTCACCCAGACCTCTGCGCCGGGCTGGCTGCGTCCAGCCGTCGCGAACGAAAATCCGCACAGCACAACGAGGAATGACATGGCTGAACACCCTTATGCAGGCATGTGGGTCACCGATGACGGCCACATCCGGCACGAGCTTCTTCCCGATGGCCGTTATGACGAGGCCCGCGGCAATCGGGAAAGCGCGTATCGCGGCCGCTACGAAGTGGCCGGGAACCTCATCAATTACTGGGACGACACCGGCTTCACGGCGGACGGCGTGTTCATCGACCGGAACACGCTGCACCACGGCGGAATGACCTTCCGAAGGCGCTGACGCTGCACAGGCACAGGCCGCCGCCGGCAGCCTTAGCGCCGCGGCTTCCTCAGCCTGCGGAACAGTCCGCGCTTAGACATGGGCTCGAACATCTCTTCGGGTCCCTCAGGGTCCAGGACCTCGTTGTCAGCCAGCCATTCGGTGAATGTGGACAGTTCCGGCGGTTCGAAAGGGCGCAGCGAGCGGCCTTCACCCCGGAGCGCCTCGATGGTGGCGATGAGAGAGCCGGTCTTTTCCATGGTCGCGGCAACGATCTCCGGCGTGGAGGCAAGGTGTTCCGCCAGAAGATCGTTGCGGATGGCCTCGATGGTCCTGACGTTAGCGTCGGAACCGTCCATCTCCACATCCACGGTGACGTCGCACTCCGTGTCCAGTCGCATCGAGCGGTTGTTCATATTGGACGAGCCGACACGAAGGATCCGGTCGTCCACGATGAGGATCTTTGCGTGGACATAGATGGCTTCTCCGCCCGTGTTGAACGGGTGGTAAAGCCTAAAACGGCCGTGGCGGTCCCTCTGGCGCAGCGCTTCCATCAGCTGCGCCCGCGCGGAATCCATCGCCACGGGTTCCAGCCAGCCTTGCGCCGTCACGGGATTGAGGATGACGATCTCGGGACCATCGGGCTCATCGAGGCGGCGTGCGATGGCCTCAGCGATGCGGCGGGACGCGAAGTACTGGCTCTCGGCGTAGATGAAGCGCTTCGCGCGGGCGATCTGGTCGAGATAGAGCGTCTCGATCTCGCGGACGGCGGGCCGTCCTTCCAGTTCAGGTGCGGAACGCGACACCGCGACCTCCACATCGCTGAATTGAACTGGCAAGTGCTCGGGCCAGCGGGCCTTCAACCCGCCGAGCGGTGGCAGGTCCTTCTTGCCGCCGGCGATCTTCCAGCGATCGCGGCAGATCTCCGCGATCGCGCCGACGACCGGCCCGGTTATGGCAGTGGTTGCATCGTGCCACGGTTTGTAGAGGGCGCCATTCGGCCGACGCCGCCTCTCGTCCTCGAACTTGTGCTCTCGAGTGTCCCAGCGATCCTCCGTCATGTCGATGCCGCCGCAGAAGGCGAGGCAATCGTCGATGACGACGATCTTCTGATGATGGGACGAACCGGTGGGATGCGCGCCATCGAGCTTCGTGTGGATGCGTGGGTGCCGCATCCAGTTCAGCAAGGTGAAGACGGTAGTGCCGCGGAACAGGGCCTTCACGGCGCCGACATCCCAGCGCAGCAAGAAGATTTCGAGATCCGGATTCTTCTCAACCAGCCAAAGGACGAAGTCGCCGAGGTTCCGCGGCCCGTCGTCATCGCTCCCCCGGCCTACTTCGATACGCCCGTCGAAGTCCCAGCCCACCAGCGTGATGCGCCGTCTGGCGCCTATCATCGCGGCGCGCGCATAGCGGAAGTAATCGTCGGCATCGACGATGACGGAGAAGCGGTCCGCCTTCTCGATGCGAAAGCAACTCCGCCCCGGCTCCGGAAGACGGTGCGAATCCATCCCGCTCATGGGGCGTCGGGCCAAGTGCGGATTTGTGGACGATTGGGTGGAGGCCACACGAGCGTGCGTTCTTTCTGGGCTTGGCAGAGAAGCGAGGCGCGCGTGCCGCTCCGGCGCCTGGCTTCCTGGTCTATGGAACGGACCTTCTACGTCCGGGACGCGTGATGCGAAACGCCCTCTTGCCTTTGTGGATCCATGAAGAAGCCGCTTACGGGCCGGGGCAAATCGGCGCGCGGGTGGTGGGTGCCTGGCCGACCTCCGCGCTGAACGCCCGAAATCCGTACTCGTCGATCAGCAGGATGCGGTAGCAGGGGTTGCCCCCCGTCCACCACGGATCGCGGGCCTCCAGATCGGTGATGAAGCGGTGGGAGCAGGCCTGTCCGGAACTGAAGGCGATGCCCTGCGGACTGGTGCCGGCAAGCGGTATGTGGATGTGGCCGAAGACGATGTGGCGGATGCCGGCGGGATGCGCCGAGAGGCGGCGCAGGACCGCGCCGTCGTCGTGCAGGCTGATGTCTCGGAAATGGCCGATCCCGTCATGGATCGGAGGGTGATGGATGAACACCGTGGGCGGAAGCGCTCCGGCACCGGCCAGGGCGTCGTCCAGCCAGGCCAGCCGGTCTTCGCCGTAGATGCCGCCGATCACGCCGGCCTCATGGCTGTCGAGGAAGAGCAGGCGACCCATCTCGGTGTCGAGCCAGGACTGGACGTAGCCATTCCCATCGCGCGGCTGATCCGGGAATGCGTCCACGAAAGCCGGTCGCCGGTCGTGATTTCCGAGCAGGAGCCGCACCGGAAAGGGCACGGGTGCGAGGATGTCGCGGAGCAGGGCATAGGCTTCCGGCTCTCCGTCGTTGCAAAGATCGCCGGTGATGACGAGCAGGTCGGCGTCGCCATGGCGCGACAGGACATCATCCACGGCCTGCCGCAGCTGCCGTTCGGGATCGACGCCGTTCACCACCCGACCGGGCGCTACGAGATGCGTGTCGGTGATCTGGATGATTTTCACGAGGGCTCCACTCAGAACAAGAAAAGGGTGCGGGACGGATCCCGCACCCATGTTTGCCGTTGCCGGGCGGTTCAGCGCATCAGCGCGTTTGTCTGCTCGACGATCTGCTTCAGGCCTTGCTCGGGGGTGATCTCGCCGCGCATGACGGTGCCGACGATGTCGCGCTGCGTGCGCCAGATGCGAACGGAATCGCCGCCGGGATATCCGGCCCAGGGGAGCGAGCGCTCGGCCTGCTTCGCCGCCGTCTCCACGTTGGGGTTCTGGTCGTAGTAGGGGCGCAGATAGTCCGGTCCGGTCGCCAGCTTGTTGGTCGGCAGGTAGCCGGTGATGCGGACGATCTGGTTCTGGGCTTCCGGACCCGTGATCCACTTCAGGTACTTCCAGGCCGCGTCCTGCTTGGTCTTGTCCTGTGTCAGGATGACAGCGGAATTGCCGCCGGTGGGAACGCCGCCCGCTTCCTTGTTCTCGATGGGGAAGGTGAAGGTGGCCAGTTCAAAGCGGGTGCCGACAAGGCCCTGGATCGTCTGCACATGGGCGGGCGTGGAGAAGATGAAGCCGGTGCGGCCTGCGCCGAACTGCTGGCGCGACTGGTCCCAGTCGAGCAGGTTCTGGCCGCCTTCGGTGACGAAGCGGCGGACGAGATTCAGCGCGTTGAGGCCGATCTCGTTGTCGAAGCCGACTGTGCCCTTCTCCTTGTCGACGAGCTTGCCGCCCTGCTGGAAAATAAGGGCCTGCCACAACCAGTCATCCGGCCAGCCATTGATATCGTAGCCCATGCCGGCGATGCCGGGCTCGAGCGCCTTGATCTTGGCGGCCAGCTGGATCAGCCCCTCGAAGGTGTCGGGCATGTTCTTGGGATCGCCGCCCGCGCGGCGCACGAGATCGGCGTTCATGAAGATGACCGGCGATGAGGCGTTGACCGGGAGGCCGTACTGCTTGCCGTCGATCTGGCCGAGCGCCGCCATCTTCGGGGTGTAGTTGGCGTCGAGGAAGGACTGGCCGCCTTCGGCCTCGATGAAGGGCGCAAGGTCGGTGATCTGCTTGCGCGGCGCCAGCGTGTGGACCAGTTCCGCCGTCAAATTGTAGCCCGAGAAATAGACGTCGGGCAGGTTGCCGGTGACGGCGGCGCGCAGAACCTGTTGCTGGCCTTCATTGTAGCCGGTGGCCGGAGCGAGGAAGTTGATCTTCACGTCCGGGTTGTTCTTCATGAACTGGTCAGCCAGCGGCTGATGGAACTTGGTGAAGCCGGGCAGATTGTAGAGCACCTGAAGCTCCACCTGCTGGGCATGGGCCAGCCCGGGCATTGTGAGGCCGAGCGCCAGCGCGCCGGCGGTCATGAAGTTCTTAAGCGTCGACATGTCTGCTCCTCTTGGGGCGAAAACGTTGGGTTACTTGACGCCGGTCATCGTGATGCCGGCGATGAAGTGACGGCGGGCGAGAAGAAAGCAGACCACCATGGGCGCGGTGATGAGGGTCGCGCCGGCCATGAGGGCTCCGTAGTTCGCGCCGGACTCCACATCCGCGAACAGCAGCATCCCGAGCGGCGGGGGCGCGAGGTTGATGTCCGAAATCACGATCATCGGCCAGTAGAGGTCGTTCCAGTGCGCGACGATCGAGAAGACCGAGAAGGCGGCAAGCGAGGGTAGGGCGGCGCGCAGGACGAGGCCCCAGCAGATTTCCATCTCCGAGAAGCCGTCGAGCCGCGCCGCTTCGATGATCTCGTCGGGATAGCTGCGGAAGGCCTGCCGGAAGAGGAAGATGGCGAACACCGAGAGGAAGAACGGCGCCATCATCGCGAAATAGGTGTTCAGCAGATCGGTGGCCGCGAGGCCGACGAAGAGCGGAAGGGCCAGCGCCTGCATCGGCACGCACAGCGCGGCGATGACGAGCGTCATGAACAGCCCCCGCCCGGGGAAGGGCAGCTTCGCAAGCGCATAAGCCGCCGGCACAGCCGTGACGACCTGCACGACGAGGATGCCGAGGCACACGATCACGCCGTTCAGCATGAAGCGGCCCATCGGCACCTGGCTTGCGGCCCGGCCGTAGTTCTCCGGTCCGTTGAAGCCCTGCACGGTCGGCAGAAGGGAGATGTCGAAGATCTCTGATGCCGATCGGACGGAGGTCAGCACCATCCAGTAGAACGGCAGCAGCATGGCCGCCGCGCCGACGGCCAGCACCAGATGCGGTAGATATCTCGTGATCCTCGCCATCAGTAATGCACCTTACGGTCGAGGTGCAGCGTCTGCCCGATGGAGAGGACGAGGACGATGGCAAGGAAGATCAGGGTCAGCGCCGCGGCGTAGCCGGTGTTCGCGTACTCGAAACCTTCAAGATAGAGCGCGAACAGCATGGTCTCGGAGCCGGAACGCCCCTTGGACAGAACGGCCACCGTCTCGAAAACCTTCAGTGCCGAGATGGATGTAGTGACGATCACGAACATCGTCGTTGGGCCTAGCATCGGCCACGTCACGACGAAGAAGCGGTCGAGCGGGTTCTTCGCGCCGTCGAGGCGCGCGGCCTCGTAGAGATCCTTCGGGATGCTGTTCAGACCAGCAAGGAACAGCACCATGTTGAAGCCGAGCACCTGCCAGACGCCGATCAGGGCAAGGGTCGGGATGAGCACCTGCGGATTGGACAGGAAGTAGACCGGCTCGAAGCCCAGCCAGCGGATGGCGGCGTTCACCGGGCCGATGCTGGGGTGGAGCAGGAACTGCCAGACCGTCGCCATCGCCACCAATGTGGCGGTGACCGGCAGGAAATAGGCGACTTCCCAGAAGGAGCGCGTGCGCCGGGTTCCATGCACCAGCAGGGCCGCCCCGAGCCCGAGAGCCACGCCGAAAGGGATCACGATCAGCGAGTAGATCAGCGTGTTCCACATCGCCCGCATGAAGACGGGGTCGGAGAAGGCGTCCGCGAAGTTCTTCAGGCCCACGAACTCAAATGCGAGCGCGCCGAGGCGATAATCGGTGACCGCAAAGCCGGCCAGCACGATCATCGGCACGATGTAGATGGCCAGCATCAGCAGTGCCGCAGGCGCGGTGAACGCCAAGCCGTTCAAGAGGATGCGGCGGCGCGCGTCGAGAGCCCGTCTGCGCGGAACCGCCTGCATCGGGACGGCCACAGTGCTCATGCCGCATCCCGCCGCTGCACCTGCACATGGAGCCGTGCGCCGTCATAGCCGAAGAGGTGCGCGCGCTCGGCGTTGAAGCCGAGGGCCGCACGTCCTTCCGCGTCCACCAGCAGGGCGTCGCCCCCGCCAAGGCGCATGACGAGCTTTTCACCCGCGCCTTCCAGCACCTCGAAGCTCACGTAGCGGTCGGCTCCGTGCATCTCGCTGCGCGTCATGCGGGCGGGAACGCCGTCGACTGAGAAGCGCAGGTCTTCCGGACGCATCCCGAGAGTGGCTGGGCCGGCATGACGTGCATCCGCCGCGAGGCCGTGCGCGCGATCGGCGATCCTCACCGCGCCGTCCGAGGCGATTTCCACCGCCAGGAGGTTGATGGCGGGCGAGCCGATGAAGCGTCCGACCGTGAGGTTTGCCGGCCGCTCATAGAGTTCGGTGGGAGTGCCGAGTTGCAAAATGCGGCCGCCATCCATCAGCGCGATGCGGTCCGACATCGTCATCGCTTCGATCTGGTCGTGCGTGACGTAGATGAAGGTGGCGCCGAGCCGCTTGTGCAGAAGCGCAAGTTCCTCGCGCATATGGGCGCGCAGCTTGGCGTCCAAATTCGAAAGAGGCTCGTCCATCAGGAAGGCAGCAGGGTCGCGGACCAGAGCGCGCGCAAGGGCCACGCGCTGGCGCTGCCCGCCGGAAAGTTCGGCCGGACGGCGGTCGAGAAGCGGCGATATCTGCAGCATGGCGGCCGCATCTTCGACGGCGGTGCGGATGCCGCGTCGGGTTTCCCCATGCCCGGGCACAAGGCCGCCGACAAGCGGCAAGCGGGCGGACAGCGGCAGCCGGCGCATCCGAAGCGGCGTGGCGATGTTCTGCCGGACCGTCATATGCGGGTAGAGCGCATAGGACTGGAACACCATCGCCAGGTTGCGGTCGCTGGGGTGGCGATCGGTGACGTCCTCGCCGCCGATACGGATCGAGCCGCCATCAGGCGTTTCGAGGCCGGCGATGATCCGCAGCAGCGTGGACTTGCCGCAGCCGGACATGCCGACGAGCGACAGGAACTCACCAGCGCGAACCGAGAGGTCGATGCCCTTCAGGACATCGTCGCTGCCGAAGCGCTTACCGATACCGGAGATTTCGACCGAACGAGGTGCCAATGCCACGCTCCTTTCTCAGGAGCAGCGATATCCTCTCAGGGCATGACGCCGGCATGACACGCGGGTGCACGAGCGAGCGTCATGGAGTTCGACTATGGATGCATGGAAACAGGTCATGGGTTTGAACATGCCGAGCGTCGAGCGTGCCTCCCCGGGTGCAGGGGAAGTCTTCGTGGCCTTCCTGAAGCTGGGTTTGACCTCCTTCGGCGGCCCCATCGCTCATCTGGGTTACTTCCGCGATGAACTGGTGCTCCGGCGCAAGTGGATCGACGAAGCCGGCTATGCGGATATCGTCGCCCTGTGCCAGTTCCTGCCTGGCCCTTCCTCCAGCCAGGTGGGGTTCGCCCTCGGGCTGTTCCGTGGTGGACCTCTGGGCGCGCTGGCCGCCTGGGCCGCGTTCACGCTTCCCTCCGCACTGCTGCTGGTGCTCTTTGCGTTCGGCGCGGGCTTCACCGAAGGACCACTGGCTGCATCCGTCCTGCACGGGCTGAAGCTTGTTGCCGTTGCCGTGGTCGCTCAGGCCGTCTGGGGGATGGCACGTTCCCTTGCGCCGGATCGGCGGAGGGCGGGCATCGTGCTGGCGGCGCTGCTCGTCGTGACATGGGGCGCGGGCGCAGCGGGGCAGGGTTTCGCAATCTTGATGGGTGCGCTGCTCGGCTTGCTTCTGTGCAGAACAGGTGCCACGGTGCCTGCAAACAGGCTCATGATACCTGTGTCGCGGCGCGTCGGCATGATCTCGCTCGCGCTGTTTGCCATTCTACTTCTGGGCCTGCCCGTGCTGGCCGCCGGTCTTCCGCTGCAATCCCTGGCACTGTTCGACGCCTTCTATCGTGCCGGGGCATTGGTGTTCGGGGGAGGGCACGTGGTGCTGCCGCTGCTGCAGGCCGAAGTGGTGGCGCCGGGCTGGGTGGGCGGCGATGCCTTCCTCGCCGGCTACGGTGCGGCACAGGCGGTTCCCGGCCCGCTCTTCACCTTCGCCGCTTATCTTGGCGCAGTCGCCGGGCAGCCGGCCAACGGGCTGGCCGGTGCCGTGCTCTGCCTGCTCGCGATCTTCCTGCCGGGTATGCTGCTGCTCGTGGGCGTCCTGCCCTTCTGGTCTGCCGTGCGGGAGCGTCCGAACGTGCAGGCCGCAATGCGCGGTGCGAACGCAGCCGTCGTCGGCCTTCTGGGCGCCGCGCTCTACGACCCAGTCTGGACCAGCGCCGTTCTAACGCCGCAGGACTTCGCACTCGCCGTGGGCGGATTTGTTGTCCTCACGGTGTGGCAGGCGCCGCCATGGATTGTCGTGCTCGCGATTCCGCTGATGACGGCAGTCTTCCCGCTCATCGCGTAGACGCCCCCGGAGCAATGGGGGCTCGTGTGCGAATAGATACCCCTACTGGGCGACCGGCACCTGGGCGGGCGCGACGGGATCTGCCGCTGGGATCTCCACCGCAGCGGGGGCGACCGCTGGTGCCGCGACCGCGGGAGGAGCCGCAGCGGGAGCCGTCTCCGGAACCGGCAGGCTCGCCAGCGGTGTCTGGGCGACGGGCTGCATAGGCTCGAAGACAGGAAACGGCGATGGCGACTGGTTGCCGGTGCCGCTGCGCGCATCGGCAATCGCCTGGATCACAAGCTTCTGCACGCCCGCGTCGCGGAGGAAGGTCGCGTGCTTCAGGAGCCCGCCGCCGCCGGACGAATCCACCACCTTGATGCCGAGCTTTTCGAGGGCCGCGGATTCCGCACGTCCGACCCTCTTGCCGCCGGCTAGGCTGCCGGACAGGGCAAGGGCGCGGTCGTCGAGTGCTGTGATGACGGTCATCCGACGGTGCATGGTGCCCATGCGCCGCACCGATGCCGAGAAGCCGTCCACGTCGATGTCGGGCGAGGCGAACACGATGGCGCCGAAGCGTGACGCCGCCGTGCGGTTGGCGCTGTAGACCTGCCGCAGGGCCTCGACCGTGAGCATGCTGCCCATGCTATGCGCGACGATGTGCACCCGCCCGACCCCCGGATCCTGCATCAGGCTGTTGAGCATGTCGTTGAGCGCGTCGCGGGACCACACCGCGCTCTCGCGGTCGGCCATGTAGTCGAACACCGAGTTGCGCGAAGGCCAGCTGAACAGAACGGTGCTGCCCCGGAATGTCAGCGCATCCGAGAGCCGCGCGGCATCGAGGGCCGCGCTCTCGAACGTCTCGTTGAAGCCATGGACATAGACCAGCACGTCGCGCGTGCCGCCGCCGGCCAGCCGTAATGCTGGAAGGGGCTCCACCGCCTCGATCTTCCAGTCCGACAGGCCGACCGCCGCCGTCGAGAAGCGTCCGGCATTGTGGGGCGACGCCAACCTGACGCGAACGATGCTGGGCTCCGAGCGTTGCGCCCCGAACCAGGGCCTCTTGAGCGCGTTGCCCTCTGCGTTGCGGGTGGTCACGGCGGTGAGTTCGCCACTGCCGCCGATATCCGAGGGGTAGGTCGCCGCGCTGTCGTTCACGCTCGCCATGCCGGCGCAGCCCGCCGCTAGGCCACCCGCGATCAGGACAACCGACAGACGGCGCACGACGCCGGATAGAAGCGAGGAGGGAGAGCAAGGCATCAGGCGCACCTTCGGCCGCGGCTGCGCGGGACCGGTCGTGATGTTCGGAAATGACATGGCGCGACTCAGTCGCATGCAAACAAGGCACGGCAAGGGCCATGGCCATCGAAAACGATGTTTTCTCAGGCCTTTGCGCGGCGGAAGGGACACGCCGCCAAAAGATTACGTCGGGTCAGGTTCATAGCCGCTCACGTCCCGCTATATCGGTAGCGGGATGAGTCGCGGCTGCCCCTGCGGGCGCGCTGGACTGTCTCTGTCCCTGCCGGAGCTCTCATGTCGCTTCCCGATCCTCATTACGTGGAATGGCTCGTCAGCCAATCCATGCTCGGCCACGCCAAGATGTGCGCCACGAAATATTCCGGCCATGCCCGGCAGTGGCAGCGACCGTATGCGGAAACGCGGCCTCGTGCGGCATCTGCGATGGCCTCGGTCTGGTTCACGGCCTATCCCGCAGCCATCGTGGCGCG
Organism: Terrihabitans rhizophilus; assembly: GCF_033898525.1. NCBI lineage: Bacteria > Pseudomonadati > Pseudomonadota > Alphaproteobacteria > Hyphomicrobiales > Terrihabitans > Terrihabitans rhizophilus. The sequence goes on from NZ_JAXAFJ010000007.1 coordinate 103,917, forward strand.
CGATGGCGAATCGGTGCTGAAGACCTTGGGCAGCGAGGACCTCTGGCAGGCCTTTGCCTCGATCGGCATCCACGGCATCCACACGGGGCCGACCAAGCGCGCGGGTGGCCTGCAGGGCCGCAGCTACACGCCGACGGTGGACGGCAATTTCGATCGCGTCAGCTTCGAGATCGACCCGGCCTTCGGCACGCAGGAAGAATTCAAGGCGATGAGCCGCATGGCTGCGGCGCACAATTGCATCGTCATCGACGACGTCATTCCGGCCCACACCGGCAAGGGCGCGGACTGGCGGCTCGCCACCATGTTCCACGGCGATTATCCCGGCCTCTACCACATGGTCGAGGTGCGGGCTGACGACTGGGACATGCTGCCGCCGGTGCCCGCCGGCAAGGACAGCGTGAACCTGCTCCCCGACACGGTCGATCAGCTGCGCGATAAGGGCTACATCGTCGGCCAGTTGCAGCGCGTCATCTTCTTCGAACCCGGCGTGAAGGAGACTGACTGGAGCGCCACGGACGTGGTCATGGGCGTCGACGGCGTCGAGCGCCGCTGGGTCTACCTGCATTATTTCAAGGACGGTCAGCCGGCGCTGAACTGGCTGGACCCGACCTTTGCCGCCCAGACGATGATCATCGGCGATGCACTGAACTCGATCGATCTCCTCGGCGCGCGTGGCATCCGGCTGGACGCCAACGGCTTCCTCGGTGCGGAGCGTCGTCCGAACGGTCCCGCGTGGTCGGAAGGCCATCCGCTGTCCGTCGTGGGCAACCAGCTCATCAGCGGCATGGTGCGTAAAGTCGGCGGCTTCACCTTCCAGGAGCTGAACCTGACGGTGGACGACATCGCATCCATGTCGGTCGGCGGCGCGGACCTGTCCTACGACTTCATCACGAGGCCGGCCTACCATCACGCTCTGGTGACGGGAGATGCGGACTTCCTGCGCATGATGCTGCGCAAGGTGCACCAATTCGGGCTGGATCCGGCTTCGCTGATCCATGCCCTTCAGAACCACGATGAGCTGACGCTCGAACTGGTCCATTTCTGGACCGCGCACGCGCAGGACCGCTATCAGTTCAAGGGTGAGGAAATCCTCGGCATCGTGCTGCGCGACCATGTGCGCCATGCGATGTACGACGCCATTTCAGGCGAGGCGGCGCCCTACAACCTCAAATTCGTGACCAATGGCGTGGCTTGCACCACGGCCAGCGTCATCGCGGCTGCGCTCAAGATAGCGGATCTGGACGCGATTACCGACGAGCAGGCCGCCCTGATCCAGCGCATCCACCTGCTGCTGGTGATGTACAACGCATTCCAGCCTGGCGTATTCGCGCTCTCGGGCTGGGATCTCGTCGGGGCACTTCCGCTCGCCGCGGACGACGTCGCCGACCTGATGGGCGACGGCGACACCCGCTGGATCAACCGGGGCGCCTATGACTTGGCGGACATGAACCCGGATGCCACGCAGTCGGTGGCCGGCCTTCCAAAGGCACGTTCCCTTTATGGCTCATTGTGCGAGCAGCTGAAGAATCCCGATTCGTTCTCGGTGCAGCTCAAGAAGCTGCTGGCGGTCCGGCAGGCCTATGACATCGCGGCGGCGCGCCAGATTCTCATACCGGACGTGCAGTCGCCGGGCCTGCTTGTGATGGTGCACGAACTGCCGGCCGAGCGCGGCGTGCAGGTGACGGCCCTCAATTTCAGCGGCGCGGCGATCGAGGAAACCATCAACCTGCCCGGCATCCCGCCTGGTCCGGTGGTGGACATGATCAACGAGCGTGTCGAGGGGGACCTCTCGGAGACGGGAGACTTCAAGATCCACCTGGACCCTTATGAGGGTCTTTCCCTTCGCGTGGTCCAGACCCTCTCCTCGCTGGTGTGACAGCAGTTGCGGGCAGCCGCTCCTAAGCGGGAGTGGCTGCATCCGCAGGGAGCACGCCGTCGTCCTTCAACTCCTGCCAGAGCGCGGCAGGGATCGGCTGGGCGATCAGCCCCGCATTGTCCTGCACCTTGCGGGCGTGCTTGGCGCCGGGGATGACGGCCGAAACCACGGGATGGGCGGCGCAGAACTGCAGCGCGGCCGCGCGGATATCGACGCCGTGGCGCTCGCAGATCGCAGCGATGCGGTCGCGCTTGGCCACCATCTCCGCCGGAGCGTCCTGATATTCGAAGGTGCGGCCGCCCGCCAGCAGCCCCGAATTGTAGGGGCCGCCAACCACCACATTCACCCCGCGCTCGGCACACATCGGAAAGAGACGATCGAGCGCCGGCTGGTTCAAGAGGCTGTAGCGGCCGGCGAGCAGGAAAAGGTCGGGATCGGACTGCTCGAGCGCCAGTTCGCATGGTTCGGTCAGGTTCACGCCCAGTCCCCAGCCCTTGATGATGCCTTCCTCGCGAAGCCTGATCAGGGCTTTGGCCGCTCCGTCCATCGCCGTGGCGAACAGGTCCTTCCACGCATCGCCGTGATGGTCGGCCGCGAGGTCATGGATGAAGGCCACGTCGATGCGTGAGATGCCGAGACGCTGGAGGCTGTCCTCCACGCTGCGCAAGGTGCCGTCATAGGAGTAGTCGTAGCGCACCCGGAAGGGCAGGCCCTGCACGAAGGGCGGATTCTCGGCGCCTTCCTCGGCGCTGAGCAGCCGGCCCACCTTGGTCGAGAGCACATATTCATCGCGGGGATACCCCCGCAGCACCTCGCCGAAGCGGTGCTCGGACAGGCCGCTGCCGTAGTGCGGAGCGGTGTCGAAGTAGCGGACGCCTGTCTGCCAGGCAGCGTTCAGCGCCGCACGAGACGTCTCCTCGTCCACCACATCGAACATATTGCCGAGCGGCGCACCGCCGAAGCCGAGAGGACCGGGCGGTGCAAAATGTTCGGGGTTCATAGCCTGTCCTTCACGTGATCCATGGCAAGGCAGGGTCACGCGAGAACACGGCTGCCGTGTGGCAGGGTTTCAGAACGCATAGAGGTCCGGCTGCAGGACGCGAACCATGCCGCTGTCCTCGATCTTCCCGGCATCGAATTTGCGGCTGGCAACGGCAGCAAATTGCGGGCGGAACCGCTCGAAGCGGCTGATCGCCGGGTCAGTGGCTCCCGGCTCCATGGCGTAGATGACGTCGACTGTGGTCGAGACGACGACGGCCTTCTCGCCATCGGTCATCTGCCATCGAAGTTCGGTGGTGCTGGCCAGGGGATCGCGTCCCATGTCAGTCAGGGGCATCGGCAATCCTCCTTCTCGTGTTGGCTGTGTTAGGTGCGGGCAAGGCTGACATAGCGCGCCTTGCCCGAGGTGACACCCTTAGTCTTCGTCGTCTTCGCCGAACAGCATGTCCAGCGTGTCGATGATATCCTCGACCTGCTCGGCCGTGGCGTTGACGGAGAAGGTGCTGCCGTCCTCCGCCTCGATGGTCAGTTGCACGTTGTCATCGTCTTCGGACGGCACGGCAAGGAAACGGGCGAGGGTCTTGGGTGCGGTCATGGCGATCTCCGGGGGGCGCAGCGCGGCTTTTTGGTGCCACGCCCGCGTCGGCGGAGAACACGCCCGGATCGCGCCGGCTTGTCAATGAGCGGATTGAGCCGCGAAGACCCGGTAACGCTCCGGCACGACGCCGACCACTTCACCGATCCTAGGCTCGTGCCCGGAACTGATGGCGGCTTCCAGCGTGGCCGTGCCGCCCTCCACCGGAACCTGCAGATCGACGCGGTGCGTGGGGCCGAACCGGCGCACGGCAAGAACCTCGCCGCGAAGCGCGTCGGCGCTCGGCAGCGTGATACCGATGTCATGCGGGCGCAGGAAAAGCTGCGCCGGGCCGGAGGCCACGCCCTGGGAATCGAGGTTGAGGTGCTGGGCACCGATCCTCACGCCGCCGTTTTCCACCTGGACCGGCAGGGCGACGGATTCGCCGATGAAGTCGTGCACGAAGGCCGAAGCCGGCGCGTCGTAGACCTCGCCCGGCGTGCCGACCTGCTCGATCTTGCCGCGGCCCATCACCACCACGCGGTCGGCCACCTCGAGGGCTTCTTCCTGATCGTGCGTCACGAGAACCGAGGTCACGTGCAACTCGTTGTGCAGGTCGCGCAGCCAGCGGCGCAGATCCTTGCGGACCTTGGCATCAAGGGCGCCGAACGGCTCGTCCAGCAGCAGCACCTTTGGCTCGATGGCAAGGGCGCGAGCCAAAGCCACCCGTTGCCTCTGGCCGCCGGAGAGCTGGGTCGGATAGCGCTGGGCCAGCGAACCGATCTGCACGAGTTCCAGAAGCTTCTCGACCCGCGTGCGGATCTCGGCTTCCGATTTCCGCACCTTGCGCGGCCGGACGCGGAGGCCGAAGGCGATGTTGTCGAACACGTTCATGTGCCGGAACAGCGCGTAATGCTGGAAGACGAAGCCGACATCGCGTTCCTTGACGCTGAGGCTCAAGGCGTCGCGCCCGTCGAAGCGGATGTCTCCGGCATCCGGCCATTCAAGCCCGGCGATGATGCGCAGCAGCGAGGTCTTGCCCGAACCTGACGGCCCCAGCAGCGCAATGAGCTCGCCGGACTTGATGTCCAGGCTGACATTGTCGAGTGCCTTGAAGGAGCCGAAGCTCTTCGAGACGGCGTGGACGTCGATCTTCATGCCTTGTGGTCTTTCGCGAGGCGATGTTCGAGTACGGTCTTCAGGACCAGGGTGACGAGCGCAAGCAGCGCGAGAAGGGAGGCGACCGCAAAGGACGCCGCAAACTGGTACTCGTTGTAGAGGATTTCGATGTGGAGGGGCATGGTGTTCGTCTCGCCACGGATATGGCCCGAGACCACCGACACCGCCCCGAACTCGCCCATGGCGCGCGCATTGCTCAGCAGCACGCCGTAGAGCAGCGCCCATTTAATGTTGGGCAAGGTCACCTTCAGGAAGGTGAGAAAGCCCGGCGCGCCGAGCGAGATGGCCGCTTCCTCCTCCGCCGTCCCCTGTTCCTGCATCAGCGGGATCAATTCGCGTGCAACGAACGGGAAGGTGACGAACACCGTCGCCAGCACAATGCCCGGCAGGGCGAAGATGATCTTGATGTCGTTGTCGATGAACCAGCTGCCGAACAGCCCCTGAGCCCCGAACATCAGGACGAACACAAGCCCCGCGACGACGGGAGAGACGGAGAAGGGCAGATCGATGAACGAGATCAGCACGCTCTTGCCGGGAAATTCGAACTTGGCGATGGCCCAGGCCGCGCACAGGCCGAACACCACGTTCAGCACCAGCGAGATCGCGGCGGCCACGAGCGTCAGGTAGACGGCATGGAGCGCATCCGTCTCGTGAAGGGCGGCAAGATAGACGTCCCAGCCTCGCGAGAGTGCCTGCGCGAAGACCGTCACCAGCGGCAGCACGATGAACAGGGACAGGAACGCGACTGCGAGGCCGATCAACGCATAGCGCACCGCTGCGGGTTCGGTGTTGACCGGCCGTGGAGCTGGGGCGGGCTTGGCCTCGGCACGGGCATCTGCCGGCAGGAAGGTGGCGTCTGCGACACTCATGGCTGCCTCACGGACGACGATGCGCTTCGGACCATGCCTGAAGCCTGTTGATGATGAGGAGCAACACGAAGGACGCGACCAGCATGATCACCGCGATGGCGGTGGCGTCCGCGTAACGGAACTCCTCCAGCCGGATGACGATGAGCAGCGGCGCCACTTCCGACACGTTCGGCAAATTGCCGGCGATGAAGATGACCGAGCCGTACTCGCCTACCGCGCGCGCAAAGGCCAGCGCGAAGCCGGTGAGAAGCGCGGGAAGGAGCGTCGGCACCACGACGCGCAGGATCACCTGGAACCGCGATGCACCGAGGCTGGAAGCCGCCTCCTCAAGCTCGCCGTCGAGGTCCTGGAGCACCGGCTGCACCGTGCGGACGACGAAGGGTAGGCCGATGAAGACCAGAGCCACATAGATGCCCAGCGGCGTGTAGGCGACCTTGATGCCGAGCTGCGCGAGCAGCCCGCCGAGCCAGCCGTTCTCCGCGTAAAGCGCAGTGAGCGCGATGCCGGCGACTGCGGTGGGCAGAGCGAAGGGGATGTCCACGATGGCGTCGAACACGCGGCGTCCGGGGAACTCATACCGGGTCAGCGCCCACACCACGACGGAGCCGAGCACGATATTGGTGAGAGCGGCCAGAAACGCGATGCCGAAGCTGATCTTCAGCGCATTCAGCACCCGCGTGCTGGTGATGATGGTCAGGAAGTGGTCGAACGACAGCGTTGCCGTCTTGAGGAAAAGCCCGGCCAACGGGATCAGGATGATCAACGTCAGCCAGGCGATGGTGATGCCGAGCGTGATCCCGAAGCCCGGGAGCACGCTCTTCTCGCGACGGATCCTGCCGGATCGGCCAACAGCTGTGGCGGTCATGGTCGATCCGGCCTTGTCTTACTTCGTGTAGATCTTGTCGAAGGTGCCGCCGTCGTCGAAGTGCTCCTTCTGGGCCTTGCGCCAGCCGCCGAAGGCATCGTCGATCGTCACAAGCTCGACCTTGGCGAACTTGTCCTTGTACTTCTCGGCCACCGTCTCGTCACGCGGACGGTAATAGTTCTTGGCCGCGATCTCCTGGCCTTCCGGCGAGTACAGGTACTTGAGGTAGGCCTCGGACACGGCGCGCGTGCCCTTCTTGTCGACCACCTTGTCCACCACTGCGACCGTCGGCTCAGCCAGGATGGACAGGCTGGGCGTCACGATCTCGAACTTTTCCGGCCCCAGTTCAGCGACCGAAAGATAGGCCTCGTTCTCCCAGGCCAGCAGCACGTCGCCCTGTCCGCGCTCGGTGAAGGTGACGGTGGAGCCGCGTGCACCCGTGTCGAGCACCGGCACGTTCTCCAGCAGCTTCTTGACGAAGTCCTGTGCCTTCTCGTCGCTGCCATAGGCCTTCTTGGCGTAGGCCCATGCGGCGAGGTAGTTCCAGCGGGCGCCGCCGGAGGTCTTGGGATTAGGGGTGATGACCTGCACGCCCGGCTTCACCAGATCGTCCCAATCCTTGATGCCCTTGGGGTTACCCTTGCGGACCAGGAACACGATGGTCGAGGTGTAGGGTGCCGCATTGTCGGGCAGGCGCTTCTGCCAGTCCTTCGCGATGTAGCCCTTGTCGGAAATCGCATCCACGTCATAGGCGAGCGCCAAGGTCACGACGTCGGACTCGATGCCGTCGATGACGGAGCGGGCCTGCTTGCCCGAGCCGCCATGGCTCTGCTTCACCGTGACGGTGTCCTCGGGGTGCTCGGACTTCCACTTGGCGGCGAACGCCTTGTTGAAGGCGACGTAGAGCTCGCGCGTCGGGTCATAGGACACGTTCAGCAGCGAGATATCCGCCGCGAATGCGGGAGCGGCGATGAGCGCCGCTGCCACCGTCAAGGTCAACTTCCTGAACATCGAAGCCCCCTAATCCGTCTATTCGGATGTTGTTCGAAGGCGCTATGTCTACCCAGCTGGTACCGGGTGTCAACATTAAACATCACAGGATTGGTAGATTTATTATTCTACACACTTAAGATGTTTAACCCGGAATGTGGATGCCGCATTCGGTCTTGCCCGTGCCTCGCCAGCGGCCGGCACGCGGCGCCTCGCCGTCCTTCGTGCGGCTCGTGCAGGGCATGCAGCCGATGGAGGAGAAGCCAAGGGGCTGCAGCGGATGCAGGGGGAGGTGATGGCTTACGAAATAGGACTGGATGTCCTGCGCGTTGAAGTTGGCGAGCGGGTTCACCTTGATGCGGGGCCCATCGGCTTCGACCATCGGCAAGGCAGCGCGGCTGTCGCCGTGATAGCGCTTGCGCCCGTTCAGCCAGGCGCCGAAACCGTTCAGCGCCCGCCCGAGGGGCGCGACCTTGCGGAAGCCGCAGCAGGCATTCGTGTCAGTGGCCCACAGCATGTTCTCAGGGTCGAGCCGCGCCTGTTCCTCGACATCCGGTGTGAAGATACGGATGTCCTTCAGGCCGATCTCCTCACGCAACTGATCGCGATAGGCGAGAGTCTCCTCGAACAGCATCCCCGTATCGAGAAACAGCACCGGCACATCCGGGTCGATCTGCGCCACCATGTGCAGCAACACGGCGGATTCCGTGCCGAACGAGGAAACGGAGGCGATGCCGCCTTCGAACCGCTCTGCGAGGATGGCCTCAAGCACCTGCAGAGGCTGCTTGTCGGTGAGGCGCGCATCCAGATCGCGCGCTCTCTCCACGAGGTCTGCGGACGAGGTCTCAGCAAGATCGAACATGCTAGTTCACGCTTTCCAGTGAAGCTGTCTGTGGTGATGTGGCGGTGCCGGCACGAGAGCGCCAGGGCCGGGACCGGCGCACCACCTGCCCGACGATGAGGAGGGCTGGGCCGTGCCCGGCCTGTTCCACCAAGGCTGGCAGTTCGTGGAGCCATCCCGCCACGTAAGCCGCGTCCGGCCGTGTTCCCCGCGCCAGAACGGCCACCGGCGTTTCCGCGCTCATGCCCGCGCCGATCAGCCCGTCCGAGATCAGGGGCGCACTGGCCTTGCCCATATAGATGGCCAGTGTCGTGTCGGTGCCGGTTAGGCTTGCCCAATCGACGGCCGCCGCATCGGCTGCGCGGTGGGCGGTGAGGATCGTCAGCCGCGCGGCTTCCCGGCGCTGCGTTAGGGGAAGCTCGGCCTCAGCGGCGCAGCCGAGCGCGGCGGTGATGCCGGGAACGACGACCACCTGGATGCCTGCGTCCTGCAGGGTTTCCATCTCCTCGCCGCCGCGTCCGAAGACAAAGGGATCGCCGCCCTTGAGGCGAACGACGCGCAGCCCGCGCTGGGCCGCGGAGACAAGTTCGAAATTGATGGCGTCCTGCGCCACGCACGGCATGCCGGCACGCTTGCCGACGAAGATGCGCTCGGCGTCGCGCCGCGCGAGATCAAGCACCTCGGCACTGACGAGGTCGTCGTGAAAAATGATATCGGCATCCTGCAGCACGCGTAGTGCCTTCAGCGTCAGCAGTTCCGGGTCGCCGGGGCCGGCGCCCACGAGGTAGACCGTGCCCTGCCGCGGCACGGGACCTTCGGCCTCGGTCTGCGCGATCAATCCGTCGAGCGCAGCCGTGCCCTCTTCCATGCGGCCTGCGAGCACCGACGCACCGATCGGGCCGTCCACAACGGTCTCCCAGAACTTGCGGCGGTCCGCGACGTCCGGGGCCGCTTGCCCCAGCCGCTCGCGGCGGGAGCCGATGAGGTCGGCTAGGGCGCCGAGGCGAGCAGGAAGCAGGCTTTCCAGCCGTGCGCGCAGGCGTCGCGCCAGCACGGGTGCCGCGCCCTCCGTGCCGATGGCAGCCAGGACAGTGCCGCGATCGATGATGGCCGGCGTGATGAAGCTGCACAGTTCGGTGCGATCCACCACGTTCACCGGTACGCCGAGTTCTCGGGCGCGGGCGGAGATGGTGCCATCCACCGGGTCGCCGGCGGAACTCACCACGAGGCTCGCGCCGGTCAGGTCGACCGTCTGCGGGTTGCCTGCGGGATGAAGGGTAACGTGCCCTTCCTCCGCCAGCTCCTGTATCTCGTGCGAAGGGGAATCCGTATGGACGCGGATGTGCGCGCCCGTCTTCATCAGCAGGCGGATCTTGTTCAGCACCGGCTCGCCGCCGCCGAACACCAGCACCGGACGATCCTTGAGATCGATGAAGATAGGAAAATAGCGCATCGGTCCCGGCCCGGCCCCGATTTGGGCCCAGCCGGTCACATAACACCGCGCCTCTGCCGGTTAAAGGGGCTGAACTACAGGTCTGGATTGTTGAACGATGTGAGGCCGCGCTTCATCAGGCAATCCCAGGCCTCCTCGGCACTCGATGCGAACTCGAAGAGCTGGAGATCGTCGGCCTCGATCATGCCTTCCTCCAGAAGGGCTTCGAAGTTGATGATCCGCGTCCAGTAGTCCCGGTCGAACAGGACGATGGGAACCGTCGGTGCCTTGCCGGTCTGCCTCAGCGTCAGGATCTCGAACAATTCGTCGAGCGTGCCGAAGCCGCCGGGAAACACGACGAGCGCGGATGCCCGCATGGCCAGATGCATCTTCCGCATCGCGAAGTAGTGGAAGAGAAAGGTGAGATCGGGCGTGGAATAGGCGTTCGGCTCCTGCTCGAAGGGCAGGCGGATGTTGAACCCCACCGAAGGCGCGCCGGCGTCGCACGCGCCGCGATTGGCTGCTTCCATGATGCCGGGTCCGCCACCGGTCGCAATCACATTGTGGCGCTTGCCGTCCTTCGGATGGAGCGCGCCTCCCTCCCGCGACGCGATTTCGGCAAAGCGGCGAGCTTCCTCGTACCAGCGTGCCGAACTGCTTCCCGGCCGTGGGCGTGTTCCCGCCGGTAGCGGTGCGCTGGCGTCCCGGGGATGAGGGCTTCCGCCCGGCAGGATGCGCGCGCTGCCGAACACGACGATGGTGGAGCACACGCCCCACCGGCGCAGGCCTTCCTCCGCCTTGGCGTATTCCAGCAAAAAGCGCACGCCGCGCATCGAATCTCCCATGAGGAAGGCCGGATCGGCGGCGGCGAGACGGTAGGCCATGGCCTCCATCTGCGGATTGTTGTGCGGGTGCGGCCCGGCCTCGGGCGGCTTGCTATCGAACGGTTTCATGAGTGCAGGAACGCAAAAGGCCGGACCAAAGGTCCGGCCTTGTTCGTCGCGGAGCGGATCAGTAGCCGGTGCGGGCGCTGACCAGATAGCCGCCTTCGGTGTGGCACACCACGTTCGAGGTGCGCTCGTAGCGCGGATAGATCAGGGTGACTTCGGCTTCCACGCGATGGCCGCCATCCGGCTTCGGGCTCACCGAATCGATGGCGCCGACTTCCGAGTCGAAGGCTCCGTCGCGGCGGGCGGTGTCGAGCAGGCCACGGGCGCAGGCGCGCACGGCCTCGTCGGCGGTTTCATCCACGCGCCGTTCAACATAGACGCGACGCGGAGGCGGGGGAGGTGCTTCCTCGATGTAGACGCGATCCGGCTCACGAGCGGCGCTGGCAATGGCGGCACCCGCGATGAGGCCCACCCCGAGACCGACCCCGACTGCGGCACCGCTTCCGTGGTGATGGCGATGATCGACCTTGATGAGTGCGGGCGCGGACTCGATGGCTGCTGCACGCAGCGACACCGTCGGCATGGCGCTGGCCGGAAGGCTGGCGAAGACAATCGCGGAAGCGGCCGCCGAAGAGATGAGGAGACGAGAGAGACGCATGACAGATGACCCTGTGCCCCGTCCGGAGCCGGTGCGGCCCCCCTCGGACCGCTGATGCCGTATCATGCGGGAATATGGCTGAATGACGGGTGAACGCCGGTCAGAACCTGTCGCGCGCCGCATAGTAGAGCATGGCCAGCACCAGCAATGGCTGGCGCAGCGCCGCGCCGCCCGGAAATGCCGGAACCGGCAGGCGGGAGAGCAGCTCGAAATCCCGGCTGTTGCCCAGCACCGTCTCGGCCAGCACCGCACCGGCGAACGGCGCGAGCGCGACGCCCTGACCGGAATAGCCGGCGGCGATCAGAACATTGCCGTCCATGCGCCGCACCAGCGGATAGCGCGTCTGGGTAATGCCGACCACGCCGCTCCAGGCATAGTCGAACCGCAGCGCCGCATGATCCGGGAACACCCGCTTCAGCGCCTCGTGCACCAGCCGGGCAGGATCCCGGACGGGTGTGGTCGAATAGCTTTCACCGCCACCGAACAGGAGACGGCGATCTTCGGTCGGCCGAAAATAGTTCACGACGAAACGGCTGTCCGCCACCGCCATGTCGGTGGCGAGGTAATCGTCCAGCCGCGCGCCCAGCGGTTCGGTAACCGCAACGGTACTGGCGATGGGCAGGATGCGTGCATCGGCGTCCGCGGAGAGGCCTTTCATCAGGCTGTCGCCCGCCAGGATCAGCCAGTCGGCGGTGACGACACCGGCCGGCGTGTGGATGCGAACCGGACTTCCCGGCTCCACGCGCAAGGCTTCCGTCTGCTCGTGCAGCGCCACGCCCAGCCCGGCTGCGGCTTCTGCAAGGCCGCGCACGAAGGCCAGCGGGTTCAGATGTCCCCCGCCATAATCCACCATGCCGCCGTGATAGCCGGGAGCTTTTACAAGCGCCTGAAGTGCGTTGCGGCCGATGGGCGCCACGCCTTCATACCCGTACCGCGCCCTTAGATGCTCCGCATAGGCATGCGTGTGAGGCACGAACCTGGCGCGATGGTCGGCATAGATGAGGCCGCGTTTCCGGCCGCATTGAATATCGTACCGGCTGATGCAGCCGTCGAGATGGGCGATGGCTGCCTGGCCGAGGTCCCAGAGCTGGCGCGCAACCTTTTCGCCGAAGGCCTTCTCCAGCGCGAACTGGTCCCGTCTCAGGCCGGAATGGATTTGTCCGCCGTTTCGCCCCGAGGCTCCGGAGCCCGCCGCTCCTTTCTCGAGGACGACGACGCGCAATCCACGCTCGGCCAGCCGCAAGGCAGCGCCGAGCCCGGTGAAACCCGCCCCGACCACGCAGACATCGGCCCGCACATCACCGTCGAGAGGCGGAAAGGCCCTGAGCGACGGGGTCGACGCGTCGTAATAGGTGGCGGGCCGGCTCACACGTTCAGCAGGAGATATTCCCGCTCCCACGGGCTGATCACCCGCATGAACGTCTCGTATTCACCGCGCTTCAGGGCCGCATAGGTCGACGTGAAGGTGGGCCCCAGCAGTGCGCCCAACTCATCGCATTCCTCGAACGCCGAGACCGCCTCGAGCAGCCCGCGTGGAAGGGCGTAGTCCAGCCCGTGCGCGGAGCCTTCGACGGGCGCCGTCGGCTTCTCCGCCTCGATCAGGCCGAGATAGCCACAGGCGAGGCTCGCTGCGAGCGCGAGATAGGGATTGGCATCGGAGGAGGGGATGCGGTTCTCCACGCGCCGTGCGGCGGATCCGGCGGGCGGGACTCGAATGCCCGTGGTGCGGTTGTCGTAGCCCCATGCCACGTTGATGGGCGCGGTCGCGGCCTTGGTGAGCCGGCGATAGGAGTTCACGTAAGGCGCAAGGATGCACATGACCTTGGGCAGGTATTTCTGCTGGCCGGCGATGAAGTGGAAGAAGGCTTCCGTCGGCTCGCCGTCCTCGCCGGAGAAGATGTTGCGGCCCTTCTCGTCCCACACGGATTGGTGGATGTGCATGGCCGAGCCCGGCTCGTTGGCAATCGGCTTGGCCATGAAGGTGGCGTAGATGTTGTGTGCCAGAGCCGCCTCGCGGATCGTGCGCTTGAACATGAACACCTGGTCGGCCAGCGCCAGCGGATCGCCGTGGCGCAGGTTGATCTCCATCTGCGCCGCCCCCTCCTCATGGATGAGGGTGTCGATGGCGAGGCCCTGTGCCTCCGAGAAATCGTAGATGTCCTCGAACAGGTCGTCGAACTCGTTCACCGCCGAGATGGAGTAGGAGACGCGCCCCGTTTCCGGTCGACCGGAGCGGCCGATGGGTGGCTCGAGCGGGTAATCGGGGTCGGTGTTCGGCTTGACGAGATAGAACTCGATCTCCGGCGCGACGACGGCATTCCAGCCCTTCTTGGCGTAAAGATCGATGACGCGCCGCAGCAATTGGCGTGGCGCCACCTCCACCGGCTCACCGCGCCGGCTGAAGCAGTCGTGGATCAGCTGCGCGGTGGGGTCGCTCGCCCACGGCACCACGGCGAGCGTAGAAAAGTCCGGAACGAGGACGAGATCGGCGTCGGCCGGATCGCCCGCGCCCGGCACGTCGTCGTCCGGGTACTCGCCGGAGATGGTCTGGTGGAAGATGGACGAGGGCAGGTTCATCGCCGGGGCGTTGAAGAACTTCGACACCGGCATGATCTTGCCGCGTGCCACGCCGGCCTGGTCCGGCACGACGCATTCAAGTTCCTCGATACCGCGTGCCTTCAGCCACGTTCGGGCTTCGTTGACATCGGCAACGCCGCGCAGGGAAGCGGCGGTATCCTTGGGGGCTTTTTTCTTGCTCATCATACTTTGCGTCGGCCAAAGCCTTGTCCCCAGTCATTGGACAGGCATGGCCCGGACCCGAGGTCCGGTGGCGCTCCGTTCTGGTGCGGCGGGCGATGTCGCCCTCCGATCAGGCGGCATGGTGCCGGTCGGCGGCGAGGGCGTCAACCGCGGCGCGCGATGTTGAAGCGTCAGCCGACTGGATGCTTGTGCGATGCGCAGGGGCTTCGTAACCTGCGGCCACGACTTGGTTCTTCCTTTCGTGAAGTGAGCCCGGAACATGAGATTTCGCCTGCTTCGACCCTTCGCCGCCGTCATGGCTGCCGCAATCTCGCTCGGGGCCGCCGGCGGCGCCGCGGCCGAGGAAATCCGCATCTACAACTGGTCGGACTATATCGACGACCAGATCCTGAAGGATTTCACGGCCGAGACGGGCATCAATGTCGTCTACGACACGTTCGACACCAACGAGTTGCTGGAAACCAAGCTGCTTACCGGTTCGACCGGCTACGACATCGTGGTGCCGACGGCGACCTTCCTGAGCCGCCAGATCAAGGCCGGCGTGTTCCAGAAGCTCGACAAGTCGAAGCTGCCGAACCTCAAGAACATGTGGCCCGAGATCCAGGAACGCGTGGCGGTCTACGACCCGGGCAACGAGTATTCCATCACCTATATGTGGGGCACCACCGGCATCGGCTACAATGTCGACAAGGTGAAGGCGGCGCTGCCGAACGCTCCGGTGAACTCCTGGGGTCTCGTCTACGATCCGGCAAACGCCGAAAAGCTGGCATCCTGCGGGATCATGGTGCTGGACTCGGCCGAAGACGTCCTGCCCTCCGTCATGAACTTCGTCGGCGTGACGCCTGACTTCAAGAACAACGCGGACATCGAGAAGGCCGGGGAGCAACTGGACAAGGTGCGGCCGCACATCCGCAAATTCCATTCGGACGAGTGGAAGAACGCGCTGGCCGATGGCGACATCTGCGCGGCGGTGGGATATTCCGGCGACGTCTTCCAGGTGGCCACCCGCGCCGAGGAAGCCGGCAAGGGCGTCAAGATCCAGTACGTGATCCCGAAGGAGGGCGCGCAGCTCTGGTTCGACCAGTTCGCGATCCCTGCCGACGCCCCGAATCCGGAAGGCGCGCTCAAGTTCCTCGACTACATGATGCGGCCGGAGGTCATCGCCAAGGCGACCAACTACGTGGCCTATGCCAACGGCAACCTTGCCTCGCAGCAGTTCGTGGACAAGGAAATCCTCGACAATCCGGCCATCTATCCGGACGCCGAGACGCTGAAGCGCCTCTACACCGTGTCCACAGTCGAGGATCCTCGCCTGCAACGTGTCATCACGCGGACATGGACGCGGGCCAAGACCGGCCAGTAATCCCGATCTCCAGTGGCGTGGCGGGCGCATCTGCCCGCCACCGGAGCCTCCCACCATGCCGTCTGCGCCCACCAAAGCCGCGCTCGGTCCGGTTCGCCGAGCTTTCAGTCCATGGAACGACCCCTCTGCCATCCCGCTGATCCGGTTCGAGAACGTCACTAAGAGGTTCGGTGATTTTACGGCGGTCGATGACCTCACCCTGAACATCTACGAGCGCGAATTCTTCGCGCTGCTCGGCCCCTCGGGCTGCGGCAAGACCACGCTCATGCGCATGCTCGCCGGCTTCGAGGAGCCTACATCCGGGCGCATCCTGCTGGCGGGGCAGGACCTTGTCGGCGTGCCGCCCTACAGACGGCCTGTGAACATGATGTTCCAGTCCTACGCCTTGTTCCCGCACATGAACGTGGCCGACAACGTGGCCTTCGGCCTGAAGCAGGCCAAGATGCCGAAGCCGGAGCGCGAGGCGCGTGTCGAGGAGATGCTCAAGCTGGTGAAGCTGGAGTCCTTTGCCCGCCGCAAGCCGCACCAGCTCTCCGGCGGACAGCGCCAGCGCGTGGCGCTGGCGCGGTCGCTGGCCCTGAAGCCCAAGGTGCTGCTGCTGGACGAGCCGCTAGGCGCGCTGGACCGAAAGCTTCGCGAGGAGACCCAGTTTGAACTGACGGATCTTCAGGTCACGCTCGGCATGACCTTCCTCATCGTCACGCACGACCAGGAAGAGGCTATGACGGTGGCAGACCGCATCGCGCTCATGAATGCGGGGCGCATGGTGCAGGTCGCCACGCCCGGAGAGATCTACGAGCAGCCGGCCTCCCGCTACGTCGCGGACTTCATCGGCGACGTGAACATCATCCCCGGCCGCTACGATGCGGGGGAGGGCGATGCTCGCCTCGTCAGCGAATGGAGCGATGCGCCTATCAAGGTGCCGTTTGCGCCCCAGTTGTCATCGGGAGCGGAGACCTGGCTGGCCCTGCGCCCTGAGAAGATGTCCATTTCGCTGGATGCCCCGCCGCCGGGCACCACCAATGTGCTGCCCGGCGAGGTGTGGGACATCGGCTATCTCGGCGACCTGTCCGTCTACCGGGTGAAGGTGGCGAGCGGTGACATCGTGAAGGTGTCGGTCGCCAACCGCACCCGTCTCGTCGAGCGTCCCATCAGCTGGGAAGACAAGGTCTGGCTTACCTGGTCGCCCGAACAGGGCGTTCTCCTGACCGCCTAGGGGTCCAGACATGGCCGAGAAAAGCTTAGCGGGCGGCTGGATGCGGCGGCTGGAACTGTGGGTGCCGTTCCTCTGGCTGCTCGCGTTGTTCCTCGTGCCGTTCCTGATCGTCGTCAAGATCAGCCTGTCCACCGGCGCCATTGCACAGCCGCCCTACACGCCGGCGTTCAACCTTGCGGTGGATGGTCTTGCGGGCACCTGGGTGAAGATCAAGAGCTTCTCGCTCGACAGCTACCTCTTCCTCGGCAGCGACGAGCTCTACCTGAAGGCCTATCTGTCGAGCCTGCGCATCGCCGCCATCTCGACCGTGCTGCTGCTCCTGATCGGCTACCCCATCGCCTATGCCATGGCGCGCGCGCCGAAAAGCATCCGGCCCATGCTGCTGATGCTGGTGATCCTGCCGTTCTGGACCTCGTTCCTGATCCGCGTTTATGCCTGGATCGGGATCCTGAAACCGGAAGGACTGCTCTCCACCTTCCTGATCCATCTCGGCGTGATCGACCAGCCGCTCGCGATCCTCAACACCGAAACCGCGGTCTTCATCGGCATCGTCTATTCCTACCTGCCGTTCATGGTGCTGCCGCTCTATGCCAGCCTGGAGAAGCTGGACGACACACTGCTGGAAGCCGCCGCCGATCTGGGCTCGCCGCCGGTCCGGGCGTTCTGGCAGATCACCTTTCCGCTTTCGCTGCCGGGCGTCGTCGCCGGCTGCTTCCTGTGCTTCATCCCCGCCGTCGGCGAGTTCGTCATCCCCGATCTGCTCGGCGGCTCCAGCACGCTGATGATCGGGCGCACGCTCTGGAACGAGTTCTTCCTGAACCGCGACTGGCCGGTGTCCGCTGCGGTGGCGGTCCTGCTCCTGCTCGTCCTCGTCGTCCCCATCGTGATCTACCAGCACTACCAGCAGCGGCAGATGGAGATCGACCGATGAGGAAGGGCCTGACCTCCTTCAACCTCGTGGCCCTGACTTTGGGCTTCGCCTTCCTCTACATCCCCATCCTCATCCTGGTGATCTACAGCTTCAACGCATCGCGGCTCGTGACGGTCTGGGGCGGTTTCTCCACGCAATGGTATGGCGCCATGCTGCGCAACCAGGGCCTGCTGGATGCCGCCTGGGTCACGGCGCGCGTCGGCCTGCTCTCGGCCACCGTTGCGACGGTGCTCGGCACCTTGGCCGCCCTGGCGCTGGTGCGGCACGGGCGCTTTCGCGGGCGGACAGTGTTCTCGGGGCTGATCTATGCGCCGCTCGTCATGCCGGAGGTCATCACCGGTCTTTCGCTGTTGCTGCTGTTCGTTTCCATGGATGTCGCGCGCGGCTTCTGGACGGTGGTGCTGGCCCACATCACCTTCTCCATGTGCTACGTCGCCATCGTCGTGCAGTCGCGCCTCTTGAGCTTCGACCGCTCGCTGGAAGAGGCCGCGCAGGATCTCGGGGCCACGCCGGCGAAGACGTTCTTCGTCATTACCCTGCCGATCATCGCGCCGGCCGTGATCTCGGGCTGGATGCTGGCCTTCACCCTGTCGCTGGACGATCTCGTCATTGCCAGCTTCACCACCGGCCCGGGCGCGACGACGCTGCCCATGCGCATCTACTCGTCCGTGCGGCTGGGCGTGACGCCGGAGATCAACGCCGTCTGCACCATCCTCATCGGCATTGTGGCCAGCGTCGTCATCGTGGTCTCCATCATGACCAAGCGCGCCGCCGTGGAGCGTGAGCGAGCGGAGCGGATGGCTGCGCAGGGTGGCGCTGCCCCTGTTCTCGCGAAGGCCGGCTGACATAAAAAAGCCCGGGCACTGGCCCGGGCTTTTGCATTGTCTCTCGCAGAAGAGATCAGTCGTGATCGAGGCTGCCGATGTGGTGCTGCGAGTAACGCTCCACGCCTATCTGGCGGATCGTCTCAAGCTGCGTCTCGAGGAAATCGATGTGACCTTCCTCATCGGTCGCCAGTTCCTCGAAGAGGCCCTTGCTCACGCGGTCATTGATGCTGTCGCAGTACTTCGCGGCTTCGAGGTACAGCGAGCGCGCCTCGTTCTCGGCGGCAAGGTCGGCCTCGAGGATCTCTACGACGGACTGGCCGATGCGCAGCGGATCGAGCACCTGCAGGTTCGGGAAGCCGTCGAGGAAGATGATGCGGTCGATGAAGCGGTCGGCATGCTGCATCTCCTCGATGCTCTCCGCGCGCCACTTCTTGGCGAGGTCCTTGAACCCCCAATCGTCGAACAGGCGATAGTGAAGCCAGTACTGGCTGACGGCGGTCAGCTCGGAACGAAGGCCGCGGTTCAGGTACTCAATGACTTTCTGGTCACCCTTCACGGTGAATTCTCCTCGCCTGCAACGTTAGAAGCGTTCTAAACAAGCGGCGGGGCGAAAGCAAGCGCCTGCGGGCTTCTGTCCGCTAGAATTCACTCGGCAGCGTCGAGTTCCGCAAGCTCGCTGATGTGGGGGAGAACGTCGTTGTCCGCATGCACGTCATGCGCATGGTCATGGTTGGGACATACGGCGCAGGCGGCGGGGCAAACGGCCAGCGCTTCATTGATGATGGAGCGGATGGTGCGCGAACAGCGGCCGCACTGTGGGCTGCAGCCAAGGCAGCGATAGACCTGCCCGGGCGTGCGCGGAGCCTGCTCGGGAGACGTGCACGCGTCGCGGATGGCGCGTTCGCTCAGGACGTTACAGGAACAGACGATCATCGGACCCGCTGCAAACTACGCAGTTTAGAAGAAATCTAAACTACAGCTACTAGCTGTAAAATAAATATTCCGGCGGCGGAGTCAATGAGGTCGGTTGATCACTTGCGCGGGAGGGAACACCACCTCGGCGAGGGTGCCGGAACCCACAGCGCTTTGCAGTGAAAAGCTGGCGCGATTGGCTTCGACGAGCGCTTTGGTCAGCGGCAGGCCGAGCCCCGTGCCGCCCTGCGTGCCGACATTGCCGACCTGACGGAACGGTTCGAGGGCAGTGCTGATCTCCGCTTCCGTCATGCCGAGCCCGGTATCGCGAATGCGAATCATCGCCTGACCCATCTCGGTCATCGCCGTGGAGACGATGACCTGTCCACCCGACGGCGTGTACCGCACCGCATTCGACAGCAGGTTCAGCGCGATCTGCTTCAGGCTGCGGGCATCGCCGAGCACCTGGGGCAGCTCCCCTGCCAGCATGGTGCGGATGATGATGCGGCCCCGGCTTGCCTGTGGCTGCAACAAGGCCACCGACTGGGTCAGGATCTCGTTCAGATCCACCTTTTCGAAGTCCAGTTCGAGGCGGCCGGCCTCGATCTTGGAAAGGTCGAGGAGGTCGTTCACCAGACTGATGATGTGCTGCCCCGACGCGTGGATATCGCGCAGATAGTCGCGATACCGGTCGTTGCCGAGCGGGCCGAACCGCTCCTCGATCATCAACTCCGTGAAGCCGGTGATGGCATTCAACGGCGTGCGGATTTCGTGGCTGATGCGTGCCAGGAAGTCGGACTTCTGCCGGCTCATGCGCTCCGCCTTCACCTTGGCGGAGCGCAATTCCTCTTCGGTCCGTCGCACCGGCGTCAGGTCTCGCATCACGGCGCAGAAGCGCGGTTCGCCCGCTTCGTCGATGCGCCCGCATGTCATGAACAGGGGCATGGTGCCGCCGCGGCGCGCGATGCCGACGACGTCACGGCCATCGTTCAGCACGGCTGCGAGGCCGTTGCCGCGCAGTCCGGCGAGGTAATCGAGCGTCGTCCTGTGGCTCTCGGCGGAAAGCAACATGGAGACGTCGCGGCCTTGCAGCTCCGCTGCCTCGTAGCCGAACAGGGCCTCGGCGCTGCGGTTCACCGACAGGATGCGGCCCTTGCCGTCGAGGACGAGGACGCCGTCGGTCGCCGTGTCGAGGATCGCGGAAAGCTCGCGTTCGCCCGACGACCTTTCTTTCGCAGGCTCGGTCTGCCTGACGATGATGAGGCTTGCGGGGAGGCCGCCCCAGAGCACGCTTTTCAGCCGCGCTTCCACAGCGACCGAGCGTCCGTCGAGCCGACGCAGCCAGACGCCACCACCTTCATCGTCCCTCCGGTTGCCGTCGATCAGTCCGTCCGCGCCTGCTTCCTCCAGGTCTGCAAGGGTGCCGGCCCCGACCAGATTGAGGAAGGCTGCATTGGCGTGGAGCGGCTCGCCGGATCTGTGAACAAGAAGCGCCCCCGGCAACATATCGAGCAAGCCTCGGAGCTCGGACTCGGCGTCCCTTTCGCGCTTCGACGGAGCGGCATGGGCCGGCTCCGGCAGATCTGCTGGCAGATCATCGGCCTGCTCCGCGTGTTCGCCCCGGCTGGGCCACGCCGCTCCAAGTGCCTGAGCGATCTGCTGGAAGGCCGATCGCTCGCTGGGCTGCAGGTTCGGACGTTCGACGCCGGGGAAAACGATGATGGGCGAGGGCGCCTGCTCGTTGTCCTGCTCGGCGGTCGGGGCTGTTTCGGCCCCTTCCGCAGCCAGTGCGCGGTCGTCAGCCGGGCCTTCGCCCAGGCTGTCTTCGTGGTCCCGCTCCGTGAACGAGGGAGCGGTTTGCTCCGGCTCGACGGCATTCGCGGAGGTGGCAGGTCCGATCTCCGGAGGGAGCGCAACCGGGTCTGTCGGCGATAAGGCCTCTGCCCAGGGTTCGTCACGGACGATCCCGAACCCGCGAAAGCCGATGAAGGCACGGTCGCGGTCGAACATCGGCAATCCGGAGAGCTCGACCGTCGCTGACCGCTCGCGGGCGGCTCTCCAGCCGATGCTCACGCCGCTCCACGTGTCGCGCCCGTTTAGCAGGGCGCGCAGGCGGGAGGTGTCCGAGAGGGCGGATCGCTCCAGCAGGCCCTCCCAGTTCTCACCGGGCGAACAGCCAAGTTCATCCGGGAAGTGGGTGATCCGGCCATCCTGATCAGACTGCCAGGTGAAGCGGCGAGGAGGCCGGACCTCGGCTACTAGCCGCTCGGGCAGTGGTGCCGGATGGGGGCGCTCGTCGGCAGGCGGTGCCACCGGCCTCGCCGGCACGTAGCGGTCGAGAGCGGTGACCAGAAGGGCGCCCAGTCCCGCAACGTCGATGCGTTCCACGCGCACAGTCAGCAAGGGTGCGTTCCCGCCATCGTGGAGTCGCACGCGCACCAGTCGGAAACCGGCTCCCTGCAATGGCCATCGCCGCACGTCCTGCAGCAGCGAAGACCAGGCCGTGGCGCAATCGAGGAGATCCCGTGCCGCGGCATTGGCCCACATCGGCTCGTCGCTCGACGCATCAACCACGAACGCAGGCAGATCGCTTTCCACCCGGGAGGCAAGCTGCGGAAGCGCCCCGAGCAGTGGGCGGGAGGGATGGGCCATGTTCGCCAAGGTTAATAAGGATTTAACGGATTAGATCATGCTTTCCCGATGTGCGCACCAGCCCCTGTGGTGCACAGGGTATTTCGCTGATCGCATGGTTAACGCCGCGACGGCTAAAAACGCGCGAGGATCACTCTTGCCCGCAGGCGCGAATTCTCCTAGGTAAGCGCGGATCGGCCAAGCCGTCGTGCAGCTATAGCTCAGTTGGTTAGAGCACCAGATTGTGGATCTGGGGGTCCCCCGTTCGAGCCGGGGTAGCTGTACCATCTTCCTCCATTGGCACCGCTGATGCCGTCGAAGCTGAACCTCCATGGCTGACGAGCCCGTCAAGGGACCTGCATCCTACTTCCCGTCCATCGAGAAGAAGTACGGCAAACCGATCGCGGAATGGCTTGAGGTGATCCGTACTCACCAGCCTGCGAAGCACATGGAATTAGTCGCCCTGCTGAAGACGGACCACGGCCTGGGGCACGGCCACGCCAATGCGCTCGTGGCCTATGCTCTCGCCGCGGAGAAGGGCTAGTCCCCTCGTCGGTGATAGCTCCGCATCCGGCGGACCAAGACCATTTCTGTATTGACCGTTAAGTGCCGTTCCTGTCCAAGCGTGGATCTTTCACGCATGGTCAGAGCATGACGCGCCGAACATTGAGCCGCGAATCCGCATTCTGGGTATCGGCAGCTGTGGTCGTTCACACCCTGTGGACCAGCGCGGCCCCCAGCATGACTTATCCTCTCTACGCGGAGAGGTGGGACCTGACTCCGACGATGACGACGGCGATCTTCGCCGTCTATCCCATCGCTGTGGTCGCGGCGCTGATCCTCTTCGGGGACCTTTCCGATCATGTGGGCCGCCGCACGGCCATGCTTCTCGGTGTGGCGAGTTCGGCGCTTGGCGTGTTCCTGTTCGCCGTGGCGCCGGATTATCTGTGGGTGCTTGTCGGTCGTGCGTTCATGGGCGTCGGCGTCGGACTCTCGACCAGCCCCGCCACCGCCGCGCTTGTCGAGTTCGGTCCACCCGACAGCGGTACCCGGGCAAGTGTCGTGACCACGGCGGCTCAGGCCGTAGGGCTCGCGCTGGCGCTTCTGATCGGCGGAGCGCTCATCGAATACGCGCCGTTTCCGACGCACCTGAATTTCTGGGTGCTGTTCGGCGTCCTCGCTGCGATCTTCATGGCTGCCTGGTTCTTGCCTCATCACACATCGGGAGAGGCGAAGGGACGGTGGCGGCCGCGTGCGCTGTCGGTGCCGCGCAGCCTGTGGAAGATCTTCGCGGCTTCGACCATCGCGGCTACGGCAGGCTTTGCTATCGGAACGCTGATGCTGTCCCTCGGCGCCCAGATCGCTCGCGATCTGGTGGGCTCCGACAATGTGCTGGTCAACGGTGCCTGCCTTGCCTTGTTCGCAGGCGTGGTGGGCGTGGCGGCCCTTGTCTCGAAGCGGTTTTCCGCGCGGATCCTCATCGTCGCGGGCGGGCTTGCAGCGGCCTTGTCCATGGCGCTCATCGCAATCTCCGCGGCGCTTCATTCATTGCCAATTTTCCTGGCGGCGGCGGTTGCGGCTGGGGCCGGCTACAGCCTGATGTTCGTGGGTGGGCTCGCGCTCATCAATGCCCACGCGCCGGTGCATCACCGCGCCGCGACGCTCTCCGCCCTCTACTTCGTGGCTTATCTCGTGCAGGGCGTGTCGGCGCTCCTGCTTGGCCGCGCCGCCACCCTGTGGGGGCTTGAGCGCGCAATGGATCTCGGCGGCGCCACGACCGCTGCTATGAGCCTTGCCGCCGCCGGGCTTGCGCTTCTCTATGCCCGCCCGGTCAGCCCGCCGCTTCGCGGATGAAGGTCTCGCGATCCCGTGCCACGGCTTGCAGGATGCATGCGTAGACCTCCTGGACGCGCCGGGTGCCGTGGGTGTCCGGATGGGTGGTCATCCAATAGCTGCGGCGAAAGTGGAGGTGCGGAAGCACACGCCTGAGATCCTGGTGCCGTGCGGCCACGTAGTCGTGAATGATGCCCACGCCGTGGCCAGCGCGGATGGCCGCCAGCTGTCCGGCCACGCTGCCGCATTCGAACCGTCGCGGCATCAGGCGGCGCAGGGTCGCGGCGTAATCGAGCGCACTGCTGTAGGAGAATTCCTCCACCTGCGTCACATGCAGGCGCGTTCGCAGGTCCTCCTCCGAGACGATCGCTCCGATCCGCTCTAGGTGCGATGCCGCTGCGTAGACCCCGAGCGTGTAGTCGCTGAGCTTTCGGGTGACGAGGCGTCCCCGGTTCGGCCTGTCCAGCACGATGGCGATGTCGGCTTCACGCCGCGACAGCGAGAAGGTGCGGGGCAGGGGCACCAACTGCACGACGAGGTCCGGATGCTGTTCGCCCAAGCCAGCGAGGGCCGGCGCCAGCACGCTGTTGCCGAGACCCTCGGGCGCGCCCACTCGAACGGTACCGCTGACGGCGGTCGAGGTGCCGGAGAGGGCCGCGGCTGCGCGGAGAAAAGCGCTCTCGGCGGCCTCGGCGGCCACGAGGAACTGTTCGCCCGCAGGTGTCAGGGCGCAGCCGGCGTTGAGGCGCTCCACAAGCTTGGTGCCGAGATCCGTTTCCAGCGCGGTCAACTGCCGTGCCACGGTGGCGTGGTTCACCCCCAGCCGTCGTGCGGCACCGAGCAACTGTCCCGTGCGGGCGACGGCGAGAAAGATGCGGGCCTGATCCCAGTCCATCGGCTACGGTTTCCGCACAACAAGGCTGCATTATCGCGCCTTGAGCTGCAGTTCTCAACTTGCTCTGCTGCAAGAAAGCGGAGCTCGGCAGCAATGATCACGATCAACCATTTCATCGGTGGCCGTCAGGCCGAGGGGCGCGGCACCCGCACGAGCGCCGTCTACAATCCGGCGACCGGCGCGCAGACGGGCAGCATCACCATTGCGGATGCCGACGAGGTGCGCGCCGCCATAGCCCGGGCGCAGGATGCGTTCCCGAAATGGGCCGCCACGACGCCGCTGCGCCGCGCCCGCATCCTCAACGCCTTCCTGCGCATTCTGGATGAACGGATCGACCAGCTTGCCGCCGTCATCACGGCCGAGCACGGCAAGGTGCTGAGCGACGCCAAAGGCGAGATCCAGCGCGGCATGGAGGTGGTGGAGTTCGCCACCGCAGCCCCGATCCTGCTGAAGGGCGAGTTCACCGAGAATGTCGGCACCCGCGTCGACAGCCATTCCCTGCGCCAGCCGCTTGGCGTGGTGGCCGGCATCACGCCGTTCAACTTTCCGGCAATGGTCCCGATGTGGATGTTCCCGGTCGCCTTGGCCTGCGGAAACTGCTTCGTGCTGAAGCCTTCGGAGCGCGATCCTTCGGCTTCGCTGCTCATCGCGGAATGGCTGACGGAGGCCGGGCTTCCGGACGGCGTGTTTACCGTCCTGCAGGGCGACAAGGAGACGGTCGACGCGCTGCTGGCCGATCCCGGCATCGTGGCCGTCAGCTTCGTCGGTTCGACGCCGATCGCACGTCACATCTACCAGACCGCCACGGCGGCCGGTAAGCGCTGCCAAGCCTTGGGCGGCGCCAAGAACCACATGATCATCATGCCGGATGCCGACATGGATCAGGCCGTCGATGCCCTGATGGGCGCGGCCTATGGCTCCGCCGGGGAGCGCTGCATGGCGATCTCGGTCGCCGTTCCGGTTGGCGAGAAGACGGCCGATGCCCTGATGGAGCGGCTGGTGCCCCGCGTTCGCGCCCTGAAGATCGGACCCGGCACCGATCCCGAGGCCGAGATGGGGCCGGTGGTGACGAAGCCGCACATGGAGCGCATCAAGGGCTATATCGATGAAGGAGTGGCCGCTGGCGCGGAGCTCGTCGTCGACGGGCGCGGCTTCCGGATGCAGGGCTACGAGGACGGCTACTTCGTCGGCGGCACGCTGTTCGACCGCGTGACGGAAGATATGTCGATCTACCGCGAGGAGATCTTCGGGCCCGTGCTGTCCGTGGTGCGCGCCGACAGCTACGCCACCGCCGCGCGACTCATCAACGAGCACGAATTCGGCAACGGCACGGCCATCTTCACCCGCGATGGTGATGCAGCGCGCGAGTTCGCCCACCAGATCCAGGTCGGCATGATCGGCATCAATGTCCCGATCCCGGTGCCGATGGCGTTCCATTCCTTCGGCGGCTGGAAGGCCTCGATGTTCGGCGATCACCACATGCACGGCTCCGAAGGCGTGCGCTTCTACACGAGGCTCAAGACCATCACGACGCGCTGGCCGACGGGCATCCGCTCGGGCGCCGATTTCATCATGCCGACCATGAAGTAGGCCCGTGCGGGAGGGTACCGTCCGGAACCCTCCCATCCGCCGCTTGGTTTTCCGGTCTGAAGGCCGGGACACCACTTTGGCAGTTAGACAGACCATCCCGCGTGCGCGGGAATTCGACAGCTCGCTCGCCTTCCTGCGCGAGGGCTACACCTTTGTGTCCAGCCGCTGCGACGCGCTGGGAAGCGACCTGTTCCGCACGCGCATCATGATGTCGCCTGTCGTGTGCATGCGAGGCGCCGAGGCAGCCGGCAGATTCTACGAGGGCGATCGGTTCACACGGAAGCGCGCAATGCCGCCCCACGTGCTGTGGCTGCTGCAGGACCAGGGCAGCGTGCAGACGCTGGACGCGGAGGAACACCGCCATCGCAAGCGTGTGTTCCTGAGGATGCTGCTGGATCCCGAGGCCATTGCGCGGTTGGCCCGGACGTTCCGGGGTGAACTGAACCGTGTGGTGCGCAGCGACGGGGCGCATTCCGCGCTGTCCGTGCAAGACATGATGCAGGAGGCACTGGCGCGCGCAGCGGCCCTCTGGGCCGGCGTTCCCTTTGCCGAGGAGGAAGCCGCTGCCCGCATGCGTGAACTCGCCGCGATGGTGGAGAATGCCGGCTCGATCGGCCCCTCGAACTGGGGCGCCATCCTCCTGAGGCAGAGGACCGAACGCTGGGGCAAGGGCAAGATCGAGGATATCCGCGATGGACGTCTGAGCATCGCTGACGATGCTCCGGCCGCGATCATCGCGTCGCACCGGGACTTGGGCGGCGAATTGCTGCCTGCGTCTATCGCGGCCGTAGAACTCATCAACATCCTGCGCCCGACTTTGGCCGTGGCGAACTTCATCACCTTCGCGGCCTTGGCCTTGCACGAGCATACTCGCTGGGTCGAAATATTCCGGGAGGACGGCCATGACGAGCTCCGCCCCTTCGCGCAGGAGGTGCGGCGCTATTACCCGTTCTTCCCGGTCGTTGCGGGACGTGTGCGCAAGCCGTTCGACTGGAGCGGCCATCACTTCGCCGCGCGTGATTGGGTGATGCTGGACCTCTACGGCACCAATCACGATGGCCGGATCTGGGAAGAGCCCGGCAGCTTCCGCCCCGAGCGCTTCCGTGACTGGAGCGGCGATGCAAACACGCTGATCCCGCAGGGCGGGGGATTTGCCGACACTGGACACCGGTGCCCGGGCGAAGAGATCACCCTGGCGCTCATCGAGGAAGCTGTCGGCTTCCTCACCCGCGATATCCGCTACAGCGTGCCGCCGCAGGACCTCGACTTCAGCCTGTCCAGCTTGCCGGCGCTGCCGAAAAGCCGGTTCCTGATGGCGGACATCGCACCCGCCTGATCTGCGGGCGCGCCCTATTTCTCTTCGGGCAGCGCGGGACCGCGGAATGCGTCGAGGTGCTTCGGAGCTTCCAGCGCCACCTTGCTGCCGGTTTCGGCAGAGCGGTAGATCGCCTCCATGACGCGGTGATCCTGCAGGCCTTCCTCGCCCGGCGTGCGGGGCTTGCGGCCGGTCAGTACGCATTCCGCCATGTGGTCGATCTCCAGCGCGAACTGGTTCTTCTGCGGGATCGTCAGGCTGCGGTCTGTCTCGACACCATCCTCCACGCCCGACACCCGGAGTTTCTGGCCACGATAGGCGAAGGCGTTCTCCAGCAGGATCGCCGCCTGCGGCGTGTGGGCCAGCAGCGTCTGCGCCTTGTGCACGCCGTAGTGCGTGGTCGAGGTGGCGTGTACGCCGGAAGGGAAGCGCATCAGCCAGGTGACGGCTTCCTCCACCTCGGTGAAACGGGGATCGCCGGGCGTGGAGAACAGCTGGGCCTGAACCTCCACCGGCTCCTCGCCGGTGATTGCGCGGATGGTGTTGAGGCAGTAGAGGCCGATATCCGGCAGCGCGCCGCCGCCGGCGAGAGCCTTCTTGAGGCGCCACTGGTCGGGCGGGCCCTGGTTCTGGCCGTTGACGGCCTCCAGCAGCTTGAACTCGCCGAAGGTCTTCTCGCGCGCCATCTTGATCACGCGCCGGTTGTTCGGCTCGTACTGGCAGCGATAGGCGATCATCAGATGCACGTTGGCGGCCGCGCAGGCCTCCACCATCTCCTGCGCCTCGGCCGATGTGTTGGCCATGGGCTTCTCGCACAGCACATGCTTGCCGGCCTTCGCCGCACGCAGCGTGAACTCGTGGTGCATGGCGTTCGGCAGCACGATGTAGACCGCCTTCACGTCCGGATTGTCGGCGATCCGGTCGAATTCCTCGTAGCTGTAGCGGCTGCCTTCCGGCACGTCGTGCGCATTGCCGAGCGCCTTCAGCTTTTCGGGCGATCCCGAGACAAGCGCGGCCAGCTTCGCCTTCTTCGTCTCGCCAAAAGCCGGCAGCAGTTCCTCGAGCGTCAGGCGTCCCAGCGCCACCACGGCGAACCCGACCTTTTCCTTGTCGGACAGCGGCGGCTCCTCAGGATTCTGCGGAGCTTCGGTTTCTGTGTTGTGGATCGCCGGCATTTTCGGCTTTCCGCCCTCAAGGCTTCCCCGATCGATCCCGCTTGGGCCGGGCACGGCGGCCAGGGAGGGCAGGGGCAGGGTGAGCCCGGCCAGGCCGAGGCCCCCGGCCTGCAGCATGTGGCGGCGGGAGAGGCCGGAAAACGTGCTCATGCGGGATCCTGTCGGTTGGCGGTTCTCCACCTCAACGCGACGAATGCGGTTCAGTTCTCATCTTGCGAAGACGGTACGTACTGCGCCCGATCCGTACCGGTGCGGCATGGATGCGGTCGCCTCGCCGCAACAAAAAAGCCCCGCCGAAGCGGGGCTTTCAGGATCAGGCAAGCCGATCAGGGGCAGGAATGGCGACGGCCATCATAGCCCAGATAGGTGCGGCTACGGCGGTCGTAGGAACGGAACCGCGACTCGCAATAGGCGTGGCTGCTGCCTGCATTGGCCGAGCTGGCGATTGCCGCACCTGCGGCAAGCCCGAGAACGCCCGCTGCGATGGCAACGCCATCATTGCCGCGACGATAGCCGTAGTAGCGGCGATTATTGTAGTAGCGTCGCCCACCGTAATAGCGGCGATTGCCGTAATAGCGCCGGCTGCTGTAGCCGCGATTGCGGTAATAGCCGCGGCCACCACGATAGTGACGGCCGCCACGGTAGCTGCGACCTTCACGCCAGCGACGGTTGTACTGAACCGTTTCGACATTGTTCGAGACATCGGCCGTCGCCGCGGCCACCGGTGCGCGCGTCCCTGCGATCTGGGCTGAAGCGGGCGCGACGAACGTGCCCGCAGCCATCGCTGCCGCAACGCACCAGGTAATGAACTTCCTCATACTTCTTCCTCCTTGGTCCCAGCCCCGGTCAGGAAGACCTTGAACTGATACGCAGTGTGCCCGTTCGCCCTGCGCTGCGGATCGCGTGATGGTTTACGGATCTGTCGGTGCGCAGTGACGTGAGCCTAGCCACGCTTGATCTTGCTCTTGTCGATGACCTCGGGCTCCGTGATGCCGCTGCCCGGCTGCGTCTCGGACGGCGGGTCACTTGCCGGAAAGGTGTCCTCGACCGCCTTTTCCAGCTTGGCGTCCTCCGTCGTGCTCGTCCCGGGGGATGGGGCGCGATGGGCGTCCTGTTCGCTGCGCTTCTCGCTCATCATGGCTCTCCCATAGGTGTCCATGGGGAAAACGCAGGCGGAGGCTGAAGGTTCATGTCGGCTTGCGGTGGCCTCGTCCCGCTGCTTATGGTTTGCGCCATGACGCTGCCAGACCTCTCGCTTTATCTCGTCGCAGGCCGCCCGGCCTGTTCCCGCAGCCTTGAAGAGACCGTGGCTGCAGCCGTGCGCGGCGGCGTCACGATCGTACAGCTTCGCGATCCGGATGGCGCGACGCGCGACCTCATCGCGGACGCGGGAGCGCTGCTGAACCTGTTGAGGCCGCTCGGGATCCCGCTGATCATCAATGACCGCGTGGACGTGGTGCTGGCGACCGGGGCCGATGGCGTTCACCTCGGGCAGGACGACATGACGGCGCGGGATGCGAGAACGGTGCTGGGCCCCGACCGCATCATCGGCCTGTCGGTGGGGTCGTCCGGCGAGGTCGAAGGGTCACGCGAGGATCTGCGCCACGTGGACTATGTCGGCATCGGACCGATACGTGGAACCTCCACCAAGGCGGATGCCGGGGCGGCGATTGGCGTCGACGGTTTCCAGAAGGTGCTGTCCTTGGTCGACCGGCCGGCGGTCGCCATCGGCGGGCTTGGCCTTGGTTCCGTCGGCCCGGTTATCCGGGCCGGCGCCCGGGGCGTTGCCGTGGTGTCGGCGATCTGCGGAGCCGATGATCCCGAAACGGCAGCGCGCCGGATCCGCGAGGAAATCGCGGCGGCGCGCTGACACTGTCCGGAAGCCTTAAGCGGAGCGGGCCCGCTTCAGGCTCAGGTTCTAGAGAACGATGACGCGGGCGCCGACAGGCACGCGCTCGTACAGGTCCTCGACATCCTCGTTGGTCATGCGGAAGCAACCGGACGACACGGCCTGTCCGATGGTCCAGGGCTCGTTGGAGCCGTGGATACGGTACAGGGTGGAGCCGAGATAGAGCGCGCGCGCGCCGAGCGGATTGTCCGGTCCGCCTTCCATCTTCACCGGAAGATCGGGCCGACGGGCACGCATCTCGGCCGGCGGATGCCAGGTCGGCCATTCGCGCTTCGCCGTCACCTTGTGCGATCCCGTCCATGCGAAGCCGTCGCGGCCGACTCCGACGCCGTAGCGCAGGGCGGTGCCGCCATCCTGGACCAGATAGAGGTAGCGCTTCCGGGTATCGACGACGATGGTTCCGGGCGCTTCCTTCCCGCTATAGCTGACTTCCTGCTTCAGGAACTCCGCCGGCACGGCGCGGCGCATGGGCTCCGTCACGCGCGGGGTCGTCACCGAGGCGGTACGCCGTTCTGGACGCACATAGGTCGGGCGGTCGCGGGTATAGCGGCGCTCGCCGGGGACCACGTAGATGCGCGGTTCGCGGTAGGACGGTTCCACCTCGTAGAGCGGCTCGCGGCGGCTGTAGCCGGGGACCACATACTCCACATAGGGCCCGCGCTCTCGCACATAGCGCTCGCCGCGATCGCGGTAATAATAGTCCTGGGCGAGCGCAGGCGCGCTGACGCTGACAAGTCCGAGGACGAAGAGGGCAAGTCTGGCTTTCATGGGCGTACTCTCAACCTGGGCGCCGTAATTCGTTGCAGGATAGCTGGCCTACCCACAACCGTTGATGAACGACGAGGGTCCCGCAGCCGTTCCGGCGTTCTGTAGCGGCATGACCGTAAATCGTGGTTAATCAGAGGTGAAGACGGCGGCGTGCGCGTTGTCCTGGTCACCGGGGTGTTGACGCAGGTGCCGAGCCGGCGCATGTCCGCGTGATGACCGCCGATAGCCCCGACACCGCCCCGGATCCTCACAAGGAAGAAGGCCGGCTCATGTTTGCCGGCGAGTGCTCCTTCATCAAGGGCGCGGTGCATCTCGACGGGGTGCCCGCCACGGCCGGCGTCGAGATCGCCTTTGCAGGCCGCTCCAATGTCGGCAAGTCCAGTCTCGTGAACGCACTGACCGGCCGCAAGACGCTCGCGAAGGTCTCGAACACGCCCGGACGCACGCAGGAACTGAATTTCTTCCAGATCGGGCCGAAGCTCACGCTCGTGGACATGCCGGGTTACGGCTTCGCGGCTGCGCCGGAGGCGAAGGTCAACGCCTGGACCCGGCTCATCAGGCGCTATCTGCGCAGCCGCCCACAGCTTGGCCGTGTCTATGTGCTGATCGACAGCCGCCACGGCATCAAGAACACTGACGAACCGATTCTCGATCTGCTCGATGCCTCCGCTGTGTCCTATCAGGTCGTGCTGACCAAGGTTGATCAGCTGAAGGCTGCGGAACTCGAGGCGCGCAAGGATGAGGTCCGCACGGCCCTGTCGCGGCGGCCGGCCGCCTATCCGGAAATCCTCGCGACTTCATCGCGCGAAGGTGAGGGGTTGGCGGAGCTGAAAAGCGCCATCGCCCGCCTCGTCTCCGAGCTTCCGTCGGCATGAGCCGGCTGTTCCTCCTCATCGCCGGGCTGTTCGGTGCATCGGGCGTTGGTCTTGCGGCTGCGGCTGCGCACAGCGATGGGCCGTTCCTCGGCTCGGCCTCGCAGATGCTGCTGGTCCACGCGCCGGTGTTGCTGGCGCTCGGCCTGTTCGGAGCTTTCAGCGGCCCCCGTGGCCGTGCATTGGCGATCGGCGGGCTGGTCGTGCTGGCGGGGGTGGTGCTGTTCTCCGGCGATCTCGCCTTGCGGAACTTTGCCGGCCGCAGCCTCTTCTCCATGGCAGCGCCCACGGGAGGCACGCTGATGATGGGCGGATGGATCATTCTCGCCATCTCCAGCCTCCTGCCGCAGGGCGCCGCACGCAGCCATTGAGCCCCGCCGGATGAGCCGGTAAGGAGGGGCACCCACCTCACCGGATGTTCAGGCATGGCAGGCATCGACGTTTCTCCCCTCGACCGCGCACGCATCCTGGCCGAGGCGCTGCCGCACATGCAGCGCTACGACGACGCAACGGTCGTGGTGAAGTATGGCGGCCATGCCATGGGCGAGGAGGGCGCTGCTCGTGATTTCGCTCGCGACATCGTCATGCTGAAGCTGGCCGGCCTGCACCCCATCGTGGTGCATGGCGGAGGACCGCAGATCGGCTCCATGCTGAAGCGGCTGAACATCGAGAGCCACTTCCACGAAGGGCTGCGTGTCACCAATCAGGAGACCATGGAAGTGGTCGAAATGGTGCTCGGGCTCGTCAACAAGAGCATTGTCGCCGCCATTAACGCAGCAGGGGGCCGCGCCATCGGCCTTAGCGGCAAGGACGGCAATATGGTGACCGCGCGCAAGCATGCGCCGCTCAACAAGACAAGTTCCCCCGGTACAGGCGAGGATGTCGACCTCGGCTTTGTGGGAGAGCCGGAGACGGTGGACCCGACCGTGCTGAACCTCGCCTCGGGCTCCGACATAATCCCGGTCATTGCGCCGGTCGCGACATCGCGCTGGGGCGAGACCTTCAACGTCAATGCCGACACCTTCGCGGGTGCCATCGCAGGCGCCATGCGGGCGCGGCGGCTGCTGTTCCTGACCGATGTGTCGGGCGTGCTGGACAAGGACCGCAACCTCATCCGGAAGATGACGATCAACGAAAGCCGTATGCGCATTGCCGACGGCACCATCACCGGCGGCATGATTCCCAAGGTCGAGACCTGCATGGATGCGCTTGAGCGGGGGGTGGACGGCGTCGTCATCCTCGACGGCAAGGTGCCGCACATCGTGCTTCTGGAACTCCTGACCGACCACGGCGCCGGGACGCTGGTAACCCGCTGATGTCAGTGTCGGACACGCCGGTGCGGCGCGGCTTCGGGGAGGTGGACACCTGGATCTTCGATCTGGACAACACCCTCTATCCGCCGTCGTGCCGGCTGTTCGAACTGATCGACCAGCGCATGGCGATGTTCATCGCCAACATGTTTGGCATCGACGGCCTGTCGGCGCGCGCGCTGCAGAAGGACTATTACCGCCGGTACGGCACAAGCCTGCGCGGCCTGATGAAGGTCGACGGCGTGGACCCGCACGAGTTCATGGACTTCGTGCACGACGTTTCGCACGAGCGGCTGGTGCCGAACCCGGCGCTGATTGAGGCCATCGGCGCTCTGCCGGGCAAGCGCTACGTGCTGACCAACGGCTCACGCGGCCATGCCGAGCGATGCGCGGCGTCGCTGGGGCTGGGCGACCTGTTCCACGACATCTTCGACGTGGCGCAGGCCGACTTCGTGCCGAAGCCGGAGCAGAGCACCTATGATCGCTTCGTCAGCCATCTCGGTGTCGAACCGCAGCGTGCGGCCATGTTCGAGGACCTGGCGCGCAACCTCGCCGTTCCTCACGCGCTGGGCATGACCACCGTTCTGGTGGTGCCGGCGGACGGTGATGTCGAGGAGCGCGCGATGCACGCCGACGACAGCGTACAGGGCGCGCATGTGGATCATGTCACCGATGATCTTGCCGGGTTTCTCTCTGGGGTGCTGAGCGCCCGCTCCCGCACGAACTGAGCGGACGACCGGTCACACTCCCGGCACTATCACGTTCTAGAACCGCCTGGATCAGGACGTTTGGGCGCCGTTCTCCACGGCCCTTCCTTGACAAAAATCCCGCAGCAACCTAAGTCCGGCACGCTTTAGCACTCACCTCGCGAGAGTGCTAACAGCACCGAATTCGACGCTCGCTGCGCGCGAACATGAGGAATACACCATGAACTTCCGTCCGCTGCACGACCGCGTGGTCGTCCGCCGCCTCACCGCCGAAGAGAAGACCAAGGGCGGCATCATCATCCCCGACACCGCCAAGGAGAAGCCCCAGGAGGGCGAGATCGTCGCCGCCGGTTCCGGCGCTCGCGATGAATCCGGCAAGCTTGTCCCGCTCGACGTGAAGGCTGGCGACAAGGTGCTGTTCGGCAAGTGGTCGGGCACCGAGGTCAAGATCGACGGCGAAGACCTGCTGATCATGAAGGAATCGGACATCCTCGGCGTCATCGCCTGAGCATCCGCTTCTTCTCCTAATCTCTGAATTCAGACAAGGAACACACACATGGCTGCGAAAGACGTTCGTTTTTCCGCCGACGCACGTGAGCGGATGCTCCGTGGCGTCGACATTCTCGCCAATGCCGTCAAGGTAACGCTCGGTCCCAAGGGCCGTAACGTCGTCATCGACCGCTCGTTCGGCGCTCCCCGCATCACCAAGGACGGCGTCACCGTCGCCAAGGAGATCGAGCTCGAGGACAAGTTCGAGAACATGGGCGCCCAGATGGTGCGCGAAGTGGCCTCGAAGACCAACGACATCGCCGGCGACGGCACCACGACCGCAACGGTCCTGGCGCAGTCCATCGTCCGCGAAGGCGCAAAGTTCGTTGCCGCCGGCATGAACCCGATGGACCTGAAGCGCGGCGTCGATACCGCCGTTGCAGCGGTCATCGAGAGCCTCAAGGCCTCGGCCAAGAAGATCAACTCGTCCGATGAAGTCGCGCAGGTCGGCACCATCTCCGCCAATGGCGAGAAGGAAATCGGCGACATGATCGCTCACGCGATGCAGAAGGTCGGCAACGAGGGTGTCATCACCGTCGAGGAAGCCAAGACCGCCGAGACCGAACTCGAAGTCGTCGAAGGCATGCAGTTCGACCGCGGCTATCTCTCCCCGTATTTCATCACGAATGCGGAGAAGATGATCGCCGACCTCGAGGATCCCTACATCCTCATCCACGAGAAGAAGCTGTCTGGCCTCCAGGCCATGCTGCCGGTTCTCGAGGCTGTCGTGCAGTCCTCGCGCCCGCTCATCATCATCGCTGAAGACGTCGAAGGCGAGGCCCTGGCCACGCTCGTCGTCAACAAGCTGCGTGGCGGCCTCAAGGTCGCAGCCGTCAAGGCTCCGGGCTTCGGCGATCGCCGCAAGGCCATGCTGGAAGACATCGCCATCCTCACGGGCGGCCAGGTGATCTCCGAGGACCTCGGCATCAAGCTCGAGAACGTGACGCTCCAGATGCTCGGCCGCGCCAAGAAGGTCGTGATCGAGAAGGAGAAGACCACGATCGTCGACGGCGCCGGACAGTCCGAGGACATCCAGGGCCGCGTTGGCCAGATCAAGGCGCAGATCGAGGAGACCACCTCGGACTACGACCGTGAGAAGCTGCAGGAGCGTCTGGCCAAGCTCGCGGGCGGCGTTGCCGTCATCCGCGTCGGCGGCTCGACGGAAGTCGAAGTCAAGGAGCGCAAGGACCGCGTCGACGACGCCCTGAACGCGACCCGCGCGGCTGTCGAAGAAGGCATCGTGCCCGGCGGCGGCATTGCGCTGCTCCGCGCCCGCAAGGCCATCGACGGCCTGACCGACGAGAACCCGGACATCCAGGCCGGCATCAAGATCGTGCAGCGCGCGCTTGAGGCCCCGATCCGCCAGATCGTCGAGAACGCCGGTGTCGAAGGCTCCATCGTTGTCGGCAAGGTGCTCGAGAACGACAGCCCGACCTTCGGCTTCGACGCCCAGAAGGAGCAGTACGGCGACATGATCCAGTTCGGCATTGTCGACCCGGTGAAGGTTGTCCGCACGGCCCTGCAGGACGCGGCTTCGGTTGCCTCGCTCCTCATCACCACCGAGGCCATGGTTGCCGATGCTCCGAAGCGCGAAGGCGCTGGCGGCGGCATGGGCGGCATGCCCGGCGGCGGCATGGGCGGCATGGGCGGCATGGATTTCTGATCCAGCAAGGCTCGCTAATTTGATGAAGGGCGCGGCTCAGGCCGCGCCCTTTTCTTTGCGCCAAAGGTCGTAGTTCTGCGGATTGCCCTTTAGGGGAACTGTCGCTCCCTGCGGCGAGTTGATGCATCAAGGAACGGCGAAGATCGTTCCAGGCAACACGGGGAGAATGCGTTCTCTCCTGCACGGAGCTACCGAGATGCTTTACTGGGCTGTCGTTTTTCTCGTCATCGCACTTGTCGCAGCCGTGCTTGGTTTCGGCGGCATCGCTGGCACGGCCATCGGCATTGCGAAGATCATCTTCTTCGTCGCGATCATCCTCTTCCTGATCTCCGCCATCTTCGGCTATCGCGGCCGCGGCACCCCGCGCCTCTGAGCGGCAGCGGCTGGGACAAGAAAGGCCCGCTCTTGAGCGGGCCTTTTTTCATACCAGAGCTGGAAATGCTCAGGCGTTCGGGAGCGCGGCCAGCAGGGCCTCGTGCAATGGGTTCTTCTTCTCGAACACATCATCGAGGTTGGTCGTCTGAACCGTCTGGGCCCCCTGGCTCATCAGCCAGTCCGCCAGCGGGAAGATCATGTCCTTGGGTGCGTGCAGGACAAGCGGTCCACCGGACTGGACGCCGTAAGGAGCCACGGCCCTGAACTCGCGAAGGGCCTCTGCCGCCAGCGCCGCAAAGTCGCCCTCCGGCATCGCTTTCACCTCCTGCACTGCACGGGCGCGGGCGGCGGCCCCGAGGCGGGCGAGGATGGCGCGGGCAGCCTCGCGAGCCGTATCGCCCCACGGCGCACGCAGCGATGCCACAAGATTGGCCTGGCTCTTCAGGATGACGCCGTCGTCGAGGATCTTCAGCGCATTGGCCGCGAGCGTGGATCCCGTCGTGGTGATATCGACGATGACATCGGCCGTGCCCGATGCCGGAGCACCCTCGGTGGCGCCGAGGCTTTCCACGATCCGGTAATCGCCGAGACCATGCCGGGCGAAGAAGGTCCGCGTCAGTGTGATGTATTTGGTGGCGACCCGCAGCGGGCGGCCCTGCCGGCTGCGGAAGGCGGTGGCCACGTCGTCCAGATCGGCCATGGTGCGGACGTCGATCCAGGCCTGCGGAACCGCGACAACGACGGTCGCGGGTCCGAAGCCGAGCGGGGCCAGCAGCAGCACACGCTTGTCGGCTTCCGGCACGGTTTCGCGGATCAGGTCCTCGCCGGTGACGCCGAGATGCACATTGCCGGCGCTGAGTTCCTTGGCGATCTCGGATGCCGAGAGGAACAGCACCTCGGCCGCGCCGTTCAGCCCGGCCACCACGCCACGGTAATCCCGCGCACCGCGCGGCTGCACCAGCGGCAGTCCGGCCTGCGCGAAGAAGGCGAAGGCGTTTTCCTGAAGACGGCCCTTTGAGGGGACGGCGAGGAGAAGCGGTTCGGTGCTCATGACTGCGCCTCCCTCATGCGCTCCACGAAGATGGCGCAGCCCACCGCCGGCACTGCTTCCGCAGCGCCGAGCCTGCGGATGAGGTCGTCATAGCGTCCGCCGCCCACAAGCGGCGCGGCAATACCGGGACGGCAGAACTCAAAAACGAGGCCGGTGTAGTAGTCGAGTTGCCGCCCGAAGGCCGTGGAAAACCGGACGGCATCGAGGTCGAGGCCGCGCCGGCGCAGATGCGCGGCTCGTGTTTCGAAGGCCAGCATAGCCGCCCGCAGGGGCTCCGCTTCGCCGTCGGAGGCCGACAGGGCCCCGGAAAGCCGGGCCTCCACGATCAGCGACCTGATCTGCGCAAGCGCCGAGAGCGGATCACCCTCGATAGCGAGGAAGGCGCTCAATGCCTGATGTGTCGCGGCGGGTAGGGCGGAGGATGCACGAAGCCGCGCCTGTTCAAGAAATCGTTCGGCGATGTCACCGGCCGTGCGGCCACCGACCTGGCTGATGCCGGCGATGGACAGCAAATCCTCCACCACCGCCTTGGCGGCTTTGGGATCGGCGCCATCCAGCGCGGCGAGGAACGCCGTGTGATCGCTGCTGCCCACGGCGGAAGCCGGGGAGAGGCTTTGCAGGTCGCGCCCGAGCTCGCCATCGCGGCCGGCATCCTTCGAGAGGCGCCGCTGCCAGGCGGCAGGGATGTTGAGAGCGTCGACGAAGGCCGTGAACAGGCCCCGGTCGCCAAGCCGCAGTTCAGCATCCGTGACGCCATAAAAGGAGACAGCCTCGGCGGCGCGGGCGATCACCTCGGCGTCCGCTTCCTCGCGATCCTCGCGTCCAAAGATCTCGATGCCGCCCTGCAGGAACTCGCCACCGCCCTGCTCACGATGCCGGAACACCGCTCCAAGATAGCAGTAAGCGGCTTCCTGGGCGGGGGTGCCGCGCGCGATGTGATGGAGCGCGGTCGGGATCGTAAGATCGGGCCGCAGGCACAGTTCGGAGCCATCGGCATCCGCCGTGAGGAACATGCGGCGCCGCAGATCCTCGCCGGAGACGTCGATGAAGGCGGCGGCTGGCTGAAGGATCGGCGGATGGACGTGCGCGTATCCCACCGCCACCAGGCGATCCAGGAGTTCCGCGTCAACTTGGGAGGGGGAGGACATGATGAGGCCGTATGGATGATTGCCCGCTGTCTAGCAATGTCGCATGACACAGGCGAGGCTTTTCCGGACACGCTGCGCGCTCAAACACCGGCGGCCGCCTGAAAGACGAAGGACTGCGGGAATGGGGCTCTTCTCGCTCGGCCGGCGCCGGGACAATGCTTCCTCCGAAGCCTCGCGCGCGGTCGCCGCGCAGGTGCGGGAAATCATGGCTTTGACGCCGGAGGATGCCGTCACCGTCAGCGAAATCGCCTGCGGCGATCCCGGCTGCCCCGGAGGTGCGGAAACCATCATCCTGCTGATGCAGAAGGGACGGCGCACCCGGGCGGCCAAGATCCGCAAGGGGTTGGTCTATGTCGTTGAAGACGACGTGCGCGAGGCGCTGGCCGGCTTGGCCGATTAGCGCGCCAGCATAGTGCGCACGGTGGCGACCAGATCCGCCTCCGGCACCGTGACCTGTGCGGGCCGGCTTTCCGTCCACTCCGAGCGGTCGGCGATGTTGGCCGACATCTGCTCGCCGAGGACGAGGTTCTTCACCGTGATCTCGCCGGCGGCTTTCTCGTTCGAGCCCTGGATGACCGCGACCGGCGAGCGCCTGCGGTCGGCGTACTTCATCTGCGCCTTCATGCCCGCCGAGCCGAGATAGATCTCGGCGGCGATGCCGGCCTCGCGCAGCGTGCGGGCGAGGGCCAGGTAATCGCCTGCGCGATCCTTGTCCATCACCAGAACGACAACGGGGCCGGGCTGCTCCGGCTGCGCGCGGCCGAGCGCCGAGAGGGCGGCCTGCAGCCGCGAGACGCCGATGGAGAAGCCGGTTGCGGGAGCGGCTTCGCCCCGGAAGCGAGCGACAAGGCCGTCATAGCGCCCGCCGCCGCCCACGGACCCGAAGCGGATGGGACGCCCGTGCTCGTCATTGACCTCGAAGGTCAGTTCGGCCTCGTAGACTGGGCCGGTATAGTATTCGAGTCCGCGAACGACCGAGGGATCGATGATGACGCGGTCGGAATAGCCGGCGGCTTCGATGGCGGCCGCGATCTCCCCGAGTTCGGCAACACCCTGTTCTCCAACGGTGCCGTTCACCAGCATTCCGAGCGTCAGGATGGTGTCGGTGGCGGCTTCCGCCTTGGCGGTGACGAAGGAGACGATGCGCGTGGTGGCGTCCTCGTCCAGGCCGGCGCCTTTGGTGAAGTCGCCGCTCTCATCCTTGCGGCCGGGTCCGAGCAGGGCGCG
Source organism: Terrihabitans rhizophilus (assembly GCF_033898525.1). Classification (NCBI taxonomy): domain Bacteria; kingdom Pseudomonadati; phylum Pseudomonadota; class Alphaproteobacteria; order Hyphomicrobiales; genus Terrihabitans; species Terrihabitans rhizophilus. The sequence goes on from NZ_JAXAFJ010000007.1 coordinate 144,117, forward strand.
CACGCCATCAACCCCGAGCCGGTCCAGCTTGTCGATGGCGCGCAGCACGGTCAGCCGGCGGCCGCCATGTTCCGCGCCGCCGAGACCGATGGCCTCCATGATGCCGTCGAGCACCTTCCGGTTGTTGACCTTGATGGCGTACTGGCCGCGCTCGACGCTCAGCGCCTCCAGCGTGTCGGCGGCCATCATGCACATCTCGGCATCGGCCAGCACGCTCGCCGATCCGACGGTGTCGGCATCGAACTGCAGGAACTGGCGGAAGCGGCCCGGGCCCGGCTTTTCGTTGCGGAAGACGGGGCCGAACCGGTAGCTGCGGAACGGCTTGGGGATGCGGTCCCAGTTCTCCGCAACGTAGCGAGCCAGCGGCGCAGTCAGGTCATAGCGCAGGCTCAGCCACTGCTCGTCATCGTCCTGGAACGAGAACACGCCCTCATTGGGACGGTCGAGATCCGGCAGGAACTTGCCCAGCGCATCGGTGTATTCGATGAACGGTGTCTCGAGCGCCTCGAAGCCCCACAGCTCATAGATCTGGCGGATCTTGTCCGTCATGGCGCGGGCGGCGGCGAGTTCGGCGGGACCGCGGTCGGCGAAACCGCGCGCGGAACGCGCCTTCAGTGAGGAGCCTTTATCTGTCGACATGCCGGGCGTGGTAGCGCGGGCGCCGCACGGGAGCAAGCATGCATCGCCGAGCCCCGGTCGCCGTGAAGTCCATGAGGCGGCTCTTTGGCTTCTTGCCTATTCCGCAGGTCGTCGGAAGGGTCTAAGAGCACCCACGAATATTGATCATCCAGATCTGCGATATTGATCGACGCCCTGCCGATCGCAGGGACCCGGGTTCCATCATGACGGACGCTGCCCTCGATACTTCCCGCGCACTTGGCCGCAGGGACTACAGGACGCTTGGCTTGGCCGCTCTCGGCGGCGCGCTCGAATTCTACGACTTCATCATCTTCGTCTTCTTCGTGGCGGTGCTGGGCGAACTGTTCTTCCCGCCGGAAGTGCCGGACTGGCTGCGCCAGTTCCAGACCTTCGGCATCTTCGCCGCCGGCTATCTGGCCCGCCCGCTCGGCGGGATCGTCATGGCGCATTTCGGCGATCTTCTGGGCCGCAAGCGCATGTTCGCGCTCAGCATCTTCCTGATGGCCCTGTCCACGCTCGGCATCGGGCTCCTGCCGACCTACGAAACGGTGGGCATCATCGCGCCCATCCTGCTGCTGCTGTTCCGCATCGCGCAGGGCGCGGCCATCGGCGGCGAAGTGCCGGGCGCATGGACCTTCGTGGCGGAGCATGTGCCGGCGCGCCATGTCGGTTATGCATGTGGAACGCTGACTTGCGGGCTGACGGCGGGCATCCTGCTGGGCTCCCTTGTCGCCACCGCTTTGAACACGGTCTACACCCCGGCCGAAGTGCATGACTTCGCTTGGCGCATCCCGTTCATCCTCGGCGGCGTCTTCGGGCTTGTCGCGGTCTATCTGCGACGCTGGCTGGAGGAAACGCCTGTCTTCGAGGAGTTGAAGCGCAAGAAGGCCTTGGCCGCCGAGCTTCCGCTGAAGACGGTGGTGCGCAACCATCTCGGCAGCATCATCGTCTCCATGCTGATGACGTGGCTGCTGTCGGCAGCCATCGTCGTGGTCATCTTGATGACGCCCACGATACTGCAAAAGCAGTACGGCTTCTCCGCTGTGACCGCGCTGGAGGCGAACAGCCTCGCGACCTTGTGCCTGTCCATCGGCTGTGTGCTGGCCGGCATCATCGTGGACCGGGTGGGGGCAGGGCGGTTCTTCGTCGTCGGGCCCATCCTGCTCGCTGCCGCCAGCTACGCGCTGTACACGCAGCTTCACACCCATCCGGAATGGCTGTTCCCGCTCTACGCCCTGGCGGGTTTCGCCGTCGGCACCATCGGTGCCGTGCCTTACGTGATGGTCACGGCGTTTCCCGCGGCGATCCGCTTCACCGGGCTGTCGTTCTCGTACAACGTGGCCTATGCGATCTTCGGTGGCCTGACGCCGATGTTCGTGACCTTGATGATGCGGAGCGATCCACTGGCTCCCGCGCATTACATGGTTGCGGTTTGCGCGGTCGGCTTCCTGACCGGTCTCTACCTTCTCCTGCGCCGTCGCGCCTGAGGTTATTCGGCCGCCTGTGCGCCGGGCAGGCACGCCGCCGCGCCGGCCAACCGGCCGCGCGCCTGTTGTTCCTCAACCCGTGCGGCCAGTCGCTGCGCGGCAAGGTGTGGTTCGATGCCGCCGATCAGCACATCGTCCGCACCCGCCCGCATCGCGTCCATGGCGTCGGTCATCTCGGGTCCGGATGCGATGATCAGCACGCCCTCGAGGAGCGGGCGGAGCCTGACGACGGCACTGTTGGATGGATGCGCGAGATCTGCGCAGGCGATGACGGCGCCGAAGTCCTCATCCAGCAGCCGGGTCTCGGCACGTGTAAGCGTCAGGGCAATCTCGACTTCGCTGTTCGGCATGCGGGCCGCGACGGCTGCCGCAGTCAACCGCGCGCGTCGGGTGTCTGCATCCACTACGAGGACGCGCACACGATTGGTAGCGAAGAGATTCCACGCCCTCATGATGTGAACTCCGGAACACGGCCCCCGCACGTCGCTCCAGCAGCGATGGTGGGCCTCGATCGTTAACGAGACCTTAAGAGGGCCGCTCAATTCCGGCGGTTTTTCGGCCCTCCGGAAGCTTGACCTTGCCGCGCCCGTCCGGTCAGGTCTCCTCATGAATCAGATCTTCACTTTGCCGCCGGGATCCGGCCTGTCTTCCCTGGTGGCGAACTACGACGTCGTTCTCTGTGATGTCTGGGGAGTGCTCCACAACGGAGTGGCTGCCTGGCCCTCAGCTTCCGAGGCGCTGGTGAAGTTCCGCGGCATGGGCGGGACGGTCGTTCTCGTCTCGAACGCGCCGCGGCCGGTGCGCGATGTCGAAGCCATGCTCGACCAGCTGGGCGTGCCACGGGGCGCCTATGACGCCATCATCACCTCGGGCGCGGTGACCCGCACCGAGATCGACCGTCGGGGTATCAAGTTCATCCACCCCATCGGCCCGCAGCGGGACAACGGCCTGTTCGACGGGCTGGAACTTGTGCCCGTGGAAGAGGCGCAGCTGGCAGTGGTGACCGGCTTGGAAGATGACACGCGCGAAACACCGGAGGATTACCGCACCCGGCTGACCGACATGCACGCGCATGGGCTGGATCTGATCTGTGCCAACCCCGACCGGGTCGTGGAGCGGGGCGATCAGCTTGTCTGGTGTGCCGGGGCCGTGGCTGAACTCTATGAGCAGGTCGGAGGCGAGGTGCTGTACATCGGCAAGCCGTTCCCCGGCATCTACGAACGGGCGCTTGAGATTGCATCGACGCTGCGCGGCTCGCCTGTGCCGAAGGCGCGTGCTCTCGCTATCGGCGACAGCATGATCACCGATGTCGCCGGTGCCAATGCGTTCGGCGTGGATTGCCTGTTCGTGACGGGCGGCATCCATGGTGCCGATATCGGGCATCCGCCCGTTACCGAGGCGTACAACCACATCCTGCGCACCGCCAAGCCCATGCCCGTGGGCTGGACTCATCGTCTTAGCTGGGACTAGCGCCAGGTTCAGCCGAACAGGTCGTCCTGCTCGGCAGGCACCCGCTTGGCGCGAGCGGGACGGGCCGGGGCCAACGGCTCAGGAGCCGGGCGCGGAAGGTCGTCCCGGGACCGCGCAAGCGCCGGCCCCTTGGCCGAGGCCGGCACCTCACCATCGGCAAAGCGGAGTGTGAGCGCCTCGCCATCGCCCACGGCCGCCGCTAGACGGATCAGTCCGCCCGAGCCATCCAGCACGACCGCGAATCCGCGCTCGAGGGTGCCCTGATAGGAGAAGGCGCGCAGCAGCCCGAAGGCAGCATCCAGGCGCCTGGCTTGATCCGCCAGACCGCGCTTTGCCAGCGCGGGCGTCAGCCGCGTTTCGGAGACGTCGAAGCGCCGCCGCCACGCCCGGGTAGACGTGGTGAGGGCGAGGTGCTTGCGGCTTGCAAGCACCTGCAGCCGCTCCCCGCATCGTGCCGTGCGGGACAGCAGCGCCTCCGGCTTCAGCCGGGCCGAGGACCCGCTGAGCCGCTGGCGCCAAGTCTGCGTGTTCGACTTCAGCGCCCGGCAGGCATGGCGATGCAGGCTCTCCACCTGCTCGGCACGTCTCTCGAGCTTGCTGCGCACCAGCGACGGCTGAAGCCGTGCCGCTGCCTGAGAGAAGAGGATGCGCTTGTTGCGCTCGTGCGCGACCAGAGCGGGAGCAAGCCGGCCGGCCAGAATGTCGAGCCGCTGCCGTGGTGTGGCAAGCAGCGCCTCGGCGGATGGCAGCGCGCGGGCCGCCGAGCGCAACTCGGTCCGGCGTCCGTTTACCAGCCGGCCCAGAGCTCCGAGCATGCGCGCGCTGCACGCGCCGACACCCGCCAGCAATTCGCTGCGCACCGGCACCGCCATCTCGGCTGCGCCGGTTGGCGTTGGAGCGCGGACATCGGCGGCGAAGTCGATCAACGTGGTGTCGGTTTCGTGCCCCACAGCCGAGATCAGCGGGATGGTGCTCTCCGCTGCCGCGCGCACCACCGCCTCCTCGTTGAAGCCCCAGAGGTCTTCGAGACTGCCGCCGCCGCGCGCCACGATCAGAACGTCCGGGCGCGGCACGGGGCCGTTCTGCGGCAGAGCGTTGAATCCCCGGATGGCCGCCGCCACCTCCGCCGCGCTGGTCTCGCCCTGCACCCGCACCGGCCAGACGATGACGCGGCGGGGAAAACGGTCCGCGAGCCTGTGCAGGATGTCGCGGATCACGGCGCCGGTAGGCGAGGTGACGACGCCGATGGTTTGCGGCAGGAAGGGGATCGGCCGCTTGCGGGACGCGTCGAACAGCCCCTCGGCCGCCAGCTTGCGCCGCCGCTCCTCCAGCAGCGCCATCAGGGCGCCGACGCCCGCGGGCGCGATGCTGTCGACAACGATCTGGTAGCTCGACTTACCGGCAAAAGTGGTCAGCTTGCCGGTGGCTATGACCTCGAGCCCTTCTTCGGGCTTGAACTTCATGCGCGAAAACGTGGTCTTCCAGACCACCGCGTCGATGCGGGCGCTCTCGTCCTTCAGGCAGAAATAGGCATGGCCCGAGGAATGCGGTCCGCGATAGCCGGAGATTTCTCCGCGCACCCGCACATAGCCGAACGCATCCTCGATGGTGCGCTTGAGGCTGGCGGACAGTTCGGAGACCGTGATCTCCGGTGCGTTGGACGGTGCTGATTCCGGGCCGGGCATGGCGGCAATCTAGCACTGCGGCTTGTGCCGGGGAAACCGCGCCCGCTAGAAGGGCACAAGGGCGCCCGGCAGGGGTGCGGCGCGGGGATATGCGATGAATGTGCTTCTGATCGGCTCGGGCGGGCGTGAGCATTCCTTGGCGTGGAAGCTGGCCCAGAGCCCGCGCCTGACCAAGCTCTACGCCGCACCGGGCAATCCCGGCATAGCCGAGCATGCCGAGATCGTCGCGCTCGATCCGGCGGACCATGAGGCGGTGATCCGCTTTTGCCTCTCCAACACCGTGGACCTCGTGGTCATCGGCCCGGAGGTGCCGCTGGTGGCGGGGCTCGTCGACGATCTGGAAGCCGCCCGCATCCCGGCCTTTGGGCCCCGCAAGGGCGCGGCGCAGCTCGAAGGCTCCAAGGCCTACACCAAGGAGCTGTGCGCGACCTACGGCATCCCGACCGCACGGCACCGCAGCTTTGTCGAGCCGGCCGGTGCCAAGCATTATATCCGCTCGGTCGGCGCTCCCATTGTGGTGAAGGCGGACGGCCTCGCGGCGGGCAAGGGCGTGGTTGTCGCCATGACGCTGGCGGAGGCGGAAGCCGCCGTGGACATGATGTTCGAGGGCGGCCTCGGCGAGGCCGGCGAGCAGATCGTGGTCGAGGAATTCATGACCGGCGAGGAGGTCAGCTATTTCTGCCTCGTGGACGGCGATCATGTGCTGCCCTTCGGCAGCGCGCAGGACCATAAGCGCGTCTTCGACGGCGACGAGGGGCCGAACACCGGAGGCATGGGCGCCTATTCACCCGCCCCCATCTTCACCGCCGAGCTGGAGAAGAGGGTGCTGGACGAGATCGTGCGTCCCACCGTCAAGGCCATGCAGGCGCTCGGCAATCCGTTTCGCGGGGTGCTGTATGCGGGCCTCATGCTGACGCCGCAGGGGCCGAAGCTCGTGGAGTACAACACCCGCTTCGGTGACCCCGAGTGCCAGGTGCTGATGCGCCGCTTCCGGGGAGACTTGCTCGAACTCCTGCTCGCCACCGCGAGGGGTGCCTTGAACGGGCATCGCGCGGAGTTCTCGCCCGAGCCGGCGATGATCGTGGTGATGGCGACCAGGGGCTACCCCGGCGATTACGTGAAGGGCTCGGAAATCAAGGGTCTAGAGGCCGCAGGACGCGGCGAGGGCGTGGAGATATTCCATGCCGGCACACGCGCGGATGGCGAACGCCTGCTGGCTTCGGGCGGGCGCGTGCTCGGCGTGACCGCATGTGGCCGCGACCTTCAGGACGCCCGCGACAAAGCCTACACCGCCGTGGACGCAGTGGAGTGGAGCGACGGCTTCTGCCGCCGGGACATCGGCTGGCGCGTGCTCGGCTCGTCCAGACCCGACGCGCACTAGAAGCTGGCGCAGGGCGGGGTTCGGGAGGACACTGCAGGGATCATGGAACACACGTCGGGCGTTCCCTTCCAGATCCTGGTCTTCCTGCTCGCCGCTGTCCTGGCGCCGCCCTTGTTCAACCGCATCGGCCTTGGTGCCATCGTCGGCTACCTCTTCGCCGGCGTGCTCTTGGGGCCAGCGGGCATGTCCTTCTTCGAGGATGCCGAAGGCACGATGCGCTTTGCCGAACTTGGCGTGGTGCTGCTGCTGTTCCTGATCGGCCTCGAACTGGAACTCTCCCGCCTGCTCGAGATGCGGCGTGACATCCTCCTTTTCGGGGGCGCGCAGCTTGTCGTGACGACCTCTGTGCTTTCAGCTTGCGCCTGGCTGCTGGGCGTGCCGCCGGTGGCCGCCGTCATCGCGGGCTTTGCGCTGTCCCTGTCCTCGACCGCGGTGGCCAGCCGCATCCTCGACGAACGCGGCCACCTGACCCGGCCCTACGGCCAGCGCACCTTCTCGGTGCTGCTGGCCCAGGATCTCGCGATCGTTCCCGCATTCGCCCTGCTGCCGGCGCTTGCGGCGCAGGGGCATGGAACCGCGGACCCTTCCTCCATCGCGTTCCGCGTGGTGGCCGCGCTCCTAATCCTCGCCGGCATCGTCCTCGCCGGCCGCTACCTGATCGATCCGGTTCTGCGCTTCATCGTGCGCCATGGCGGTCCGGAGGTGATGATCGCGGCCACGCTGCTGCTGGTGTTCGGCGCGGCTGCGCTGTCTGCCGTGGCCGGGCTGTCCATGGCGCTGGGCGCCTTTCTCGCGGGCCTTCTGCTGGCCGAGTCGAGCTATCGCCATGCGCTGGAAATTAATGTGGCGCCGTTCCGAAGCCTGCTCCTCGCCCTGTTCTTCATGGGCGTGGGGATGAGCCTCGACGTCGGCGTCGTGTCTCGGCACTGGGTGCTTCTTCTCGCCGCCCTGATGGCATTGACCCTCGTCAAGATCGCCATCGATGCCCTGCTTGCCCTGCGGCTCGGCTCCGGGCTGCCTGACGCCGCACGGATCGCGACACTGCTCACTCCCACCAGCGAGTTCGCTTTCGTCATCCTTCCCCTTGCTGCCGGTGCGGGGCTGATGACATCCGATATGGGGCAGGTGGTTCTGGCACTTGGCGTGCTTTCCATGATGGCCGGTCCGCCCTTGATCTCGGCGGGCGAGGCCATCGCACGCCGCCTGAAGCGCAGCGATGGGGGTGATGGTCTGGACCGGGCGGAAGACCTCGACGGAAGTGGCCGAACCGCACTCGTCATCGGCTTTGGACGCTTCGGGCAGACCGCCGCGCAATTCCTGCTCAGCGAAGGCGTGGAGACGATCCTGATCGACCGCAATGTCGATGGCATCCGCCTTGCCGGACGCTACGGCTTCAAGGTGTATTACGGCGACGGCGCAAGGCTGGACGTGCTGCGGGCGGCCGGTGCTGCGGATGCCCAGATCATCCTTGTCTGCGTGGAAAGCCCGGCGCTCTCGCTCAAGATCGTGGACCTGGTTCGGCGCGAATTCCCGCTCGCCAAGGTGCTTGTGCGCTCATTCGACCGCAGCCACTCGCTTGCGCTGATGGAACGCAATGTCGACTTCGAAGTCAGGGAGATGTGGGAATCGTCGGTGCTGTTCGGTCACGCCGCGTTGCGTGCGCTGGGCTATCCGGAAGACCGCGTGGAGCAGGTGGAGCAGGATATCCGCCGCCGCGACCTGGCGCGTCTGGAGCTTCAGCGCGCGGAGGGAGTGGACGCTGGCGGAGACCTGCTTCATCAGCGCTTCCAGCAGGCCGAGCCACTGGTCAGGATCGATGCCGAGCCTGTCGCGCTGAACGCAGGTGCGGCGCGTGCCCTCGCAGGAGGAAACGCGCCGCTACCTTGATAAAGGAAGACTTGGGGTCAGTCTTCGCGGCCGAGCAACTGGCGGCGCAGGGCGGAGCGGCGGCTGGCGGCGCGCCGTTCGATGGCGATCACCGACAGCCGGATCGTCGGATCCTTCCAGACCGGCTCGGAGAACGCCGAGGAGACATCGCCGCGCGTCAGGCCGATATCCGAGAGCATCCGATCGTCGAAGCCCGCAAGGGTGCGTCCTGCAACGTAGCGGTTGATGATGGCGGCAGCTGTCGCGGACACGAAACGCATCACATCGCGCCAGGTGTTGGTGGACGTGCCGGCTGCGGCCCAGACAGTCGAATTCTGTTCGGTGTGCGACATGATGGTCTCCTTTCGTGCCGGACAGAGCTCGTAGGCGCTGCGGCTGAGACATGGATGCTCCTCTTGCGCCGATCAGGAAAGTGAATAGGTTTCATGGTACCCATCAACTCTGGTGATGCATGACCGCGCTTCTCGACGTCGACCAACTGCAAACCTTTGTGGCCATTGCCGATACCGGCTCCTTCACCCGGGCGGCGGACATCGTGTTCAAGACGCAATCTGCGGTGTCCATGCAGATGAAGCGGCTGGAGGAACGTGTCGGGAAGCCGATTTTCGTACGCGACGGACGGCAGTCGCGCCTGACTCAGGAGGGGGAGAGGCTGCTCGTCTACGCGCGGCGCATCGTGAAGCTGTCGGACGAGGCGCTGGCCGCGCTTGCGGATGCCGAGGTCGCCGGACATGTGCGGCTGGGCGTGCCGGATGATTACGCCGACCGTTTTCTGCCGGAGATCCTGGCGCGCTTTTCACGGTCCAATCCTCGCGCGGAAGTGACCGTGCTGTGCTTCCCTTCGGTCGAACTCATCCACTGCATCGGCAATGGATCGCTCGATCTTGCCATCATCACCCATGCGGCCTCCGTGGTCGCGGAGGCGGAGGTGATCCGGCAGGAGCAGCTGTACTGGGTCACCTCGCAGCGCGGCACCGTCCATGAGGAGGACCCCTTGCCTTTGGCCCTGTCCAACGGCGTGTGCGAATGGCGGCGCAACGCGGAAGCGGCCCTGAACGCGCAGAACCGTGCCCACCGCGTGCTCTATGCCAGCCCCAATTCAACGGCGATCAGCGCCGCCGTTCTCGCAGGTCTGGCCGTGTCCGTGTGCGCCGAATCCTCGCTGCGCCCGGGCATGCGAGTGCTGACATCAGCCGACGGGTTCCCGCCGCTGCCGCCCATCAAGATCGCATTGCTGCGCGGCGTCCATCAGCCGACCAAAGTGCGTGAGGCGTTGGCGGACCACATCGTCGCCAGTCTCGACAACCTGTCCGATGTGGTGGCCGCCGAATAAACTAGCGACGCCACAGGACCAGCACATTTCCCGCGGCGACAGCTGCGAGTCCGGCCAGGGACCAAAGACTCCACTGATAGCCTTCGACCACGGACGAAATCGCCAGCGCGAAGACGGGCAGGAGCACGGTGAGGTAGCCGACCCGTGCGGGACCGATCCGGCTCATGAGCGACAGGTAGGACATGAAGGCCAGCACCGAGGCGACCAGAGCAAGATAGACCAGCGAGCCCAGATAGGCTGACGTCCACTCCACCGTGAAGGGCAGGCCGCGCAGCAGCGAGCTGCCCCCAAGCAGGGCTGCCCCATAGATCATGCCCCAGGCATTCGCAGGGGCCACGGAGATGCCGCGGCCCTGCAGCTTGGCCGAGATGAAATTGCCGGCGCAGAAGACAAGGGTGCCGGCAAGTGCGAGCAGAAGGCCGGAGGCATGCCCGATGCCCGACGCGATGAACTCCGGCGCGAACAGAGCCGCCACGCCGGCAACCCCGACGACGGAGCCCAGCACCACTGTCGGCGCCACTGGGCGCTTCAGCAGCACGGCCTGCATCAGGACATTGCCCGGAGCGGCCAGCGCGAAGACCACCGAGAGCATGCCCGACACCAGTTGCATGCCGGCATGATAGAACAGCACGAAGTTGACCGAGAACAAGGTCAGCCCGAGCAGCGCGAACATCAGGTGCTCGGCCGCCGTGTAACCGCGCAGGCGCTCGCGCCGGATGACGCACCACCCGGTCATGAACAGGCCGGCCAGCAGGAAGCGCCACGTCACCGACACTTCGGGCGGCACGCTTCCCAGCTGAAGATGCACGCCGATCCAGCTCGTGCTCCAGGCCAGCACGACAAGCAGGCCGAGGCCGATATCGACCGGGCCAAGGACGGCGCCCGGAGCGGCTGGCGATGAGGTTGAGGGCAAAGCCATGGCTGGTTGTGCATCAGCGCCGCGGCGCGCGCCAATCAGCCTTGATGATGAGGGGGATCAGGATTGTTGATGCGAGCGATCCTGGCCTGCCAAAGGCAGATCAGAGGTGTGACAACCAGCTCCATCACCAGCCCGAACAGCATGGGCACGGACGGGAGGCCTTTCATCAAGCCAAACAGCCGGGCGACGCCTCCCACGAAGACGATGAGGGTGAGCAGCCTGAACCGGCCGGTATGAGCTTCCACATGCGGGATGGACGCCCAGAACAGAAGCCCCATGGCGAGCAGCAAGCCGGAGAGGTAGCGCACATGGCTGTCGAGCGAGATCCCCGCCGGAACGCCGTCCGGCACCATGGACGCGCCGGCGATCACGCCGAGCAGACCCGCACCCACTGGCACGATGCCGCCGAGTGCAACCGCGATCTGCAGCAGGCGCCGTTCGCTCGCGGCTGTGATCAATAGGTTTCTTCGAAGAACACAGGATCCACCGAGCGGCCCCATGGCCCGCGCCAGCGGTCCAGCAGATCGTCCGCATTGGTGCGGCCACCGCTGACGATCTGGTCGAGCGTCGCGAGGTAGATGGTCTCGTTGTCGCCCAGCCCGTTGTCGCGGGCACGGGCCGCGAGGCCGGCGCGGGAGAGATCCAGCACGTCACGGGAGATCTCGCGAACGGTGCGGTTCCCGATGCGAGCGTTGAGCCCCTCCTTCGGCACGGCGACGCGCAATGCCTCGCGCTCTTCAGCCGTCCAGTCCTTGACGAGGTCGAGCGCACCATCGAGCGCGGCCTCGTCGTAGAGGAGGCCGACCCACAGCGCGGACAGCGAGCAGATGCGGCTGGTGCGGCCGACATCCGCGCCACGCATTTCGAGGAAACGCTTCGCGCGAACCTCTGGGAAGATCGTCGTCAAATGGTTCGACCAGTCGGAGAGGGTCGCGCGCTCGCCCGGCAGAGCATCGAGCTTCCCCGCCAGCAGGTCGCGGAAGGAGGCGCCCGTCACATCGTGGTAGGTGTCGCCCCGTTTCACGAAATACATCGGCACGTCGAGCGCGTAGTCGACATAACGCTCATAGCCCATGCCGTCCTCGAACGCCCAAGGCAGCATGCCTGTGCGGTTGCGGTCGGTGTCGAGCCAGATCTCGGAGCGCATGGAGAGCATGCCGTTCGGCCGCCCCTCGGTGAAGGGCGAGTTCGCGAACAGCGCGGTGGCGATGGGCTGCAGCGCAAGGCTCGCGCGCAGCTTCCGCACCATGTCGGCCTCGGACCCGAAATCGAGGTTCACCTGCACGGTCGCCGTGCGGAACATCATGTCGAGGCCACGGGTGCCGACCTTGGGCATGTAGCCGGCCATGATCTCGTAGCGGCGCTTGGGCATCACCGGCGTTTCGGCGAGCGTCCATTTCGGGCTCATGCCAAGCGAAAGGAAGCCGATGCGCAGGGGCTCGGCCACTTCGCGGACCTGCGCCAGATGGGCGTGCAACTCGCGGCAGGTGCCGTGAAGGTCGGCGACCGGAGCGCCCGACAGCTCGAACTGTCCGCCGGGTTCCAGCGAGATGGCCCCGCCGCCGGTGACATCGAGAAGGCCGATGATGTTGCCGTTCTCGATGATGGGTTCCCAGCCGAGCCGGGTCTGCATGCCTTCGAGAAGGGCCTGGATGCCGGCCGGGCCGGCATAGGGCACGGGGGAATGGTCGTCCCGCCGGAAGGGCACCTTCTCGTGCTCGGTTCCGATGCGGAAATCGTGGGCGGGCTTTTCACCCTCTGCGAGCCACGCGACCAGTTCGTCGCGCGACTCGATGGGCGTCATGTCGATCTGGTCGCGGGCCATGAAGTCCTTCGCCGGCTAGGGGCTGGACACGTAGGCGCTTCGGGACCCTTCGTCCAGACCGGGCCGTCGCTTCAGGCGACGCCGGTCTGCAGCACGACCACTTCGGTGCCGATCGGCACGCGGTTGTAGAGGTCGATGATGTCCTGGTTGAACAGGCGGATGCAGCCGGACGACATGGCCTTGCCGATGGAGTTCGGCTGGGTGGTGCCGTGGATCCGGAAATAGGTATCCTTGCCGTTCTGGGCGAGGTAGAGCGCGCGTGGGCCGAGCGGGTTGGTGATGCCGCCGGGCATGCCCTCTGGCCACTTCGCAGCCTCGGGATCGCGCTCCATCATCTCCTTGGGCGGGTGCCACTTCGGCCATTCCTGCTTGCGGTCGATGATGGCGCGGCCATCCCACGAGAAACCCTGACGGCCCACGCCGACGCCATAGCGACGAGCGGTGCCGCCCTCTTCGACGAGGTAGAGGAACTTGTTCTGCGTATCGACCACGATGGTGCCCGGCTTTTCGCGGGTGGGGTTCGACACCACCTGGCGCAGGTAGCGCGGATCGACCTTGGTGGTGTCGATCGCCGCGATCGGCCACGGCTCGGTGGTGATCGCGCCGTAGCCTTCCACGACCGGCGTGCGGCCGGTCACGGGCGCCGCAGCCGGTGCGGGCAGGGATGCCGACGGGGTCGACGTGCCGGTGCTCTGGCAAGCAGCCAGGAACAAAGGCAGGCCGGCGACGAAGGCGCGGCGGCTGAGGCGTGAGTCGAACTTCTGCGGCATGTCCGGAGAGACCTTAAGAACCGATTGATTCGGGATGCATGTTGCCGCAACGCATACTGCGACCAACCGCCGCCTCACCAGAGCTAAAGCCGTCACGAGACTGTGTGATGAGCAGAACCGGCAACAGTGTTGCCCGGCGGGCACGATGCGGTTGTCAGCCAGTCGCCTGCTTGCGCCTGCACCACAGCCAGCGCCGCCACCGCTGCGGTGTCGGCTCGCAGGATGCGCGGACCAAGCGAGATGCGGATCACCTCCGGCATGCGGAGCAATCGCGTACGCTCGGCATCATCGAAGCCGCCCTCGGGGCCAATCAGCACGGCGAGGGGCTGCCCGCGAACGGCCGAAAGCTGGTCGAGCCCTTGCTCAAGTCCCGCCGCCTCGTCACAGAACACGAGACGGCGGCCCTCAGGCCACGACGAGAGCACGCTTTCCAGCATTTGCGGCTCCGCGATCTCTGCAATGGACAACAGCCCGCACTGTTCGGCGGCCTCGATGGCATTGGCTTGCATGCGCTCAAGATTGACGCGGCTTGCCTGCGTGCGCCGCGTCATCACCGGCGCGAGCCGGGAGGCTCCCATCTCGACCGCCTTCTGGACCATGTAGTCGAGGCGCGCATGTTTCAGCGGCGCGAACAGGTACCAGAGATCACCCGGGAGCGTTTGTGGCCGCGCCTGCTCACGTGGCTGGAGCGCCATGCGCTTTTTGCCGGCTTCTGTGATCTCGGCCAGCCACTCACCGTCGCGCCCGTTGAAGACGAGGACGCGGTCTCCGGAACCAAGCCGCAGCACGTTGCGTAGATAATTCTGCGCCTCGGGCGTGGGCGTGATCGAGGCGCCGCCTTCCAGCGGTGCCTCGATGAACAATCTTGGTGCGGAAAAGTCGTAGCCCGCCATGGTCCCGCTCAGGAGCCGGCAGCGACCTTGTCTGCGAACAGGGCGATGGCGCGCTGGTAGTTCGGGCTCTTGTTCCACTCGGACAGAACCGCGAAGTTCGCGCTGCCCGGCTGCCAGTTGCCGCCCCTCTGCCAGCCATAGCCGCGCAGGTAATTGGCGGTGGAGGCGAGCACGTCGGTGGAGCTGCGCATCAGGTCCTTCTTGCCGTCGCCGTCATAATCGACCGCGAACTTCAGGTAGGACGAGGGCAGGAACTGCGTCTGGCCCAATTCTCCGTGGCCGGCACCGCGAAGTTCCGACACGCTCAGGATGTTCTGGTCGACGATCTTGAGCACCGCGATCAGCTCGCGCTGGAACAGTTCGGGGCGACGGCAGTCGGAGGCGAGCGAGGCCAGGCCGTTGATGATCGGCTTCTTGCCGGTCACGGCGCCGAAATCCGTTTCCATGCCCCAGATCGCGAGGATAACGGGAGCCGGTACGCCGAACTGGCTCTCGATCTTCGTGAACAGAGCCGCATGCGACTTCAGGTAGGAGCGTGCCTTGCTGACCCGGCCCGCGGTGACGCGGGAAGCCGCGAACTGTTCGAAGCTCCCCTTGAAGCTGGCGCGGACCTTGCGGTCATAGGAGATGACGCCCGCATCGTAGGATACGCTGTTCAGCACTGCGAGGCCCTTCTGGCCCACACCCTGTGCCGCTGCTTCGGACTTCATCTGCGTGATGAAGCCCGAGAACCCGCCCGGCTGGACGCACTGTGCCGCCAGGGCAGGAGACGCCGTCACGGCTGCACCAACAACGACCAACCACTTTGCAAACCTGTTCATTCGGCGACTCCCTGAAGCCGTGCGAAGATAAAGCTTTTATCGCCGTCAGCCAGACGGCACTTGAAGCAGCCACCGGCTTGAGGCTTATCGGCAACATGTCGAACGCCGCTCCTCATGTCGCCGACGCTGCGCCGGGCAATTGGGTGGACAGGCACGCCCCCCGATGGCTGAAGCCGTTCGCGAGGCTGGCACGCTGGGATCGCCCCATCGGTGCCTGGCTTCTGTTCTGGCCATGTGCGTGGGGTGCGGCGTTGGCCGCGATCTCGGCCGGGCATGGACGGGACGAGCTTGCCGGGGACACCTGGCACATCCTGCTGTTCTTCGTCGGCTCGGTGGCCATGCGTGGTGCGGGCTGTACGTGGAACGACATCGTCGACCGCAAGATCGACGCCCGGGTGGCTCGCACGGCTAGCCGACCGATTCCGTCGGGCCAGATCGGCGTGCGTGGCGCGTTGGCCTTTCTGGCGGTGCAACTCGCGGCCGGCCTCCTGGTGCTCCTGCAGTTCAACGCCTTCACGATTGTTCTTGGTTTTGCTTCGGTGATCCCGGTTATCTCCTACCCGTTCATGAAGCGCATCACCTTCTGGCCGCAGATAAACCTGGGTGTCTGCTTTGGCTGGGGCGCGCTCGTGGCCTGGTCGGCTGTGTTCGGCGGTCTCCAGGCAGCACCGGTGCTTCTCTATGTCGGGACGATCTGCTGGATCATCGGCTACGACACCGTCTACGCGTTGCAGGACATCGAGGACGACGTGCTTGCCGGTGTGGGATCGACCGCGATCCGCTTTGGCGAAGATGTGAAGTCCTGGCTGACCGGCTTCTATGCCGCCGCGGTGCTGCTCATCGGGCTTGCGCTTGGTGCGGCCGGGGCGGGGGTGGTCGCCTTCATCGGTCTTGCGGCATTTGCCGCGCATCTGGGCTGGCAGGTGTGGAGACTGCGCCGGGACGATGCCCGCCTGTGCCTCCGGCTGTTCAAGGCGAACAACCATGCCGGCCTCATCCTGTTCGCCGGCCTCGCCGTGGAAATCGTGCTCCGCGGGATGTCCTGATCAATTGTCGTTCGCAGCCGCTGCGCTGGATGTCGGCGTGCCGGCCGTCGCGCGTCCGGTCCGGCGGCGGGATGCGAACCGCGTCCGGCGATCCTTCAGGAAGGCGTGACGCCGGCGCGGACGAACATCGGCCACCACGAGCCCGCCGAACCGGTTTTCGGTAGCGACCGCGTGGCCGTCCAGCCCTTCGATCAGCAAGGGCAGGTTGAGCGTCACCGCCCATAGCCGCCACTCGGCGATGATATCGGCATCGTCTTCCGCTTCGAAGAGCGTCAGGTCGAGGGCCTGGTCGGGATGGATCAGCACGACCTGCATGCGGTCCTCGGCCTCCGTGGCACCGGGCACGATGCGCAACGAAACACCGCGATAAAGCTGGACAGGCAGTTCGATGTTCATCGCCAGCTTGCCGAGGCGGCGGGCCATGACCACACGATCCGTGTCCAGCATTACCGAACGCTCGGCGCCGCTGGCGATGTCGGGGCTCAGGAAACGGGCGGGCAATGCGGCAGGATCGACGCGGCGCGTTGCAGGAAATGCAGGAGCCTGAAGGTCGGTCTGATGTTTCACGCTGTTCTCCCCAACGCCTTTCGGCGGCTGGCCGGTCTGTTGTTGACCGCAATGTGCCAGTCGAGTGGGGAGGAACACCTTAAGGGGCGTAGTTAAGCAGAACTAACCGCAGGTGTTGGTAAAAGATGCTTTGCCAAAGCTCTAACAACATCTTGCCGGGCATGATGAACAGGATGTGTCGGTCCGGCATGCCATGAAGCTTGCCCCAGCCGGCTTCAGGGGGTAACCCACCGGAAACTGACGCGTCAGGAGCACCTCTTGCCCTCCGGCTTTTCAAGCGCCGACCTTCAGACCATCAAAGCAGATGTTGCGAGGATCATGCGTGAGGCAGGATCCATCGCGCTCGATTTTGCGCGCGATGGCGCCCAGCGGTGGACCAAGGGCGATGCCTCCATCGTCACGGAAGCCGACATCGCTGTAGACCGCTTCCTGCATGAACACCTCGGGGCGCTGAACCCGGACATCGGCTGGCTGTCGGAAGAGACAACCGACACTCCCGAGCGCCTGGCCCATGAGCGGGTGTGGGTGGTCGATCCTATCGACGGCACGCGCGCCTTCGTGGAGGGCGTGCCTGTGTGGGTGATCTCGGTTGCGCTCGTCGAACGTGGACGGCCCGTGCTCGGCATGATCTTCAACCCCACGCGGGACGAGATGTTCGAGGCCATCGTCGGGGAGGGCGCCCGCATGAATGGCCAGGTGCTGAGCGCGACCGCACAGACCTCGATCAACGGCGCCAACGTCATCGGGCCGCGTACCATGATGGAGGGGCTCGAGGGCCTCGGAGCCTGCGTCGGAATCGCACGCGCGCCTTATGTCTATGCGCTGGCCTATCGGATCGCCTCGGTGGCCGCCGGCCGCGTGGATGCGGCACTTGCCAGCACCCGCGCCAAGGACTGGGACATCGCGGCGGCGGATCTCATCCTCCACGAGGCAGGCGGGGAACTGCTGGAATTCGATGGCACGAAGCCTGTCTACAATCGTCCATCGCCTGTCCATCAGCCGCTGATTGCGGCGCCTGAGGTGCTGAATGCCGCGCTTCGTGCCGCGCTGACCGATGCGGCGCGGCAGTCGAACACCTGGGCCTGAGGGAACAGCCATGTGCGGCAGCACGCCTGAACAGACTGTGCGCGGGCCGGCAGCCTGACCCATGCTCAAACAGCTTGGCCGAAAACCCTTTGTGCTGAACGCGCTCGGCGGCGTCTTTGCCGCATATGTGCGCATGGTTCAGAAAACAACGCGCTGGACCTTCGAACCCGGCGATCTGGCCAGCACCCTGGAGTCGGACGCGCCGGTCATCCTGTCGCTCTGGCATGGGCAGCATGTCTTCGTGCCGATCGGATGGCCCTCGCACCTGCCGGTGGCGGCGCTTGTGGCGCGCCATGCGGATGGTGAGATCAACGCCGTCGCCCTCGAAAAGCTGGGCTTCGGCACCATCCGTGGTGCCGGCGGCGGTGGTGACCAGCGCAAGCTCATCAAGCGTGGCGGCATGCGTGCCCTGCGCGGCATGGTGCGCGCCCTGAAAGGCGGTACCTCCATCGCGATCACGGCGGATGTGCCGCAGGTTGGCGGCATCGTCGGCGAAGGGATCGTTCTCCTGGCCAAGCTATCGGGACGCCCGATCCGTCCGCTCGTGGTGGTGACGCGGCGGCGGCGGCACTTCAATTCGTGGGACAAGGCCACATTGAGCCTGCCCTTCGGCCGGGGTGCCATCGTGCTGGGCGACACCGTGCGGGTCGGTCCGGACGCCGACGAGCAGGAGCTCGAGAACGCACGCCTCGCGGTCGGCGACGCGCTGAACCGCGCCCATGCGCGCGCCTACCAGATCACCGGCGGAGATGTCTGGGTCGACCGTCATGGCTGACCGGCCGCTGCTTCTTTCAGTCTATCGCTCCCTGCTGGCGCTCATCGGCACGCCGGTGGGCACGGTGCTGCTGCGGCGTCGTGAGAAGCAGGGCAAGGAGCTTGCGGAACGCCTCGGCGAGCGGCGTGGCCGCGCGGGACTGCCGAGGCCCGAAGGCCGCCTGATCTGGGTGCATGCCGCGAGCGTGGGCGAGTTCAATTCCGTGCAGCCGCTTCTGGCCGCGCTGGCAGATCGCGGCTTCGCGGTTCTCCTGACCACCGGCACCGTCTCGTCCGCGCGTCTGGCGGCAGACCGCTTGCCGTCAGGGGTAGTCCACCAATTCGTGCCGCTCGACGTCCCGTCCTTCGTGCACCGCTTTCTTGATCACTGGCAGCCCGATCTCGTGCTGTTCACCGAGTCGGAGTTGTGGCCCGTGATGCTCGGTGCGCTGGCGGGGCGCGAAGTCCCGGTCGTCATCGTCAATGCGCGCATGTCGGATCGCTCGATGCGGCGCTGGAGCCGCGCGAAGAGTTCGATAGGTTATCTTCTGGATAAGGTGGACCTGTGCCTTGCCCAGAGCGAGGGTGATGCCGAACGCCTCCGCGCATTGGGAGCGCACAGGGTACAGAACGCGGGCAATCTCAAATTCGACGTTCCCCCGCCGGAAGCATCGGCAGAGGCGCTGGCGCGCGTGAAATCGGCCACGTTCGGGCGCCGGATATTACTGGCAGCCAGCACGCACCCGGGTGAATCCGAGGATCTCGTGGCGGTGCATACCGGCCTCAAGGAGACCGTGAGGAACCTGCTCACGGTCATCGCGCCCCGGCACCCTGGCGCGGCTGATTCCATCAAGGCCGCAGCCGAGGAGGCCGGACTGCTGGCCGTGCGGCGTTCGGAGAAACCGGAGCCGGCCTACAACACCGATATCTTCATCGTCGACACCATCGGTGAACTTGGTCTGTTCTACCGCTCCGCTGATCTGGTCTTTGTCGGCGGCTCGCTTGTGCCGCATGGCGGGCAGAACCCCATAGAACCGGCAAAGCTCGGCGTGCCGATCCTGCACGGCCCTTCGGTCCACAATTTCGTGGACATCTATGCCGCGCTGGACATGGAAGGCGGGGCTGTCCGTGTCGAGACGCGGGATCGTCTCGCGGAAGCAATTGCCCGCCTGTTCTCCGCGACGGGCGAGCGCGACGCCATGCGCGAGGCCGCCAACGGGGTCGTGCAGAGGCATGCTGGCGCTCTCGAGCGCACGCTGAACGCGCTGGAGCCCTATCTCATGCAAATGTCGCTGAGCCGGTGATGCGCGCGCCCCGGTTCTGGTCGCAGACGCCGCCGCATCTGGCAGCGCGGCTTCTCGCTCCGCTCGGCGGTGTGGTCGGCCGCGAAACGCTGCGCCGCATGGCGCGTCCCGGGGCGGACATCGCGGTTCCCGTGATCTGCGTCGGCAATCCCGTGGCAGGCGGGGCCGGCAAGACGCCAACGGCGATCGCGCTGTCCCACATTCTGCACGGGATGGCGGAGCGTCCGGTCTTCCTCAGCCGGGGGCATGGAGGGCGGTTGAAGGGACCCGTCCTCGTCGATCCTGACACCCACGGCGCGGCCGATGTGGGCGACGAGCCGCTGCTGCTGACGCGTACGGCTCCCACCATCGTGTCGCGCGACCGGCTTTCCGGCGCGCGCGTGGCTGAGAGGCTGGACACCGTCATCATCATGGATGACGGCTTTCAGAACCCCGCTTTGCGCAAGGACCTGTCGATCCTCGTGGTGGACGCCGCGGTCGGCACCGGCAACGGCCTCTGCCTTCCGGCAGGCCCGCTGCGTGCGCCGCTGATGGAGCAGTTGCGACAGGCCGGTGCCGTGGTCCTGATCGGACAGGGCAGCGCGGGCGAGGCGGTCCGGGGCCGCGCGCAAAGCCTTGGCCTTCCTGTGTTCAGGGCAAAGCTTCACCCTATCCAGGACGGTGCGCATCCGCTCGCCGGACGCCGCGTCCTTGCCTTCGCGGGCATTGGCCGTCCGGCCAAGTTCGCGGAGACCTTGCAGGAGCTGGGTGCGAAGATCGCCGGCTTCGTGCCATTGCCGGACCATCACGTGTTCCGGGAGAGGGACGCACTGGAGCTCCTGACCCGTGCGGACAGGGAACGCCTGCTGCTGGTTACCACGGAAAAGGACCACGCCCGGCTCGCCGGTGCGCAGAGCTCCGCCTTGCGCGAACTGGCCAGCCTTGCGCGTGTGGTGCCTGTCAGCTTGCGGTTCGAAGACGAGGGCGGCGTTCAGGCGCTTCTGCACCACGCTCTGCAAAATCGGCGTGCGCGCTCAACCTTGGGCTAGAGGCCGATCAGCTCTGATCTTTTGTTGCGGGCAGGAAGCCCAGTTCCTTCAGCCGATCCACCGCGACCCGAAGGCTGGCATACGCCTCCTGCCTTTCGGCGGACCAGTAGCGCAGTTCGTCGAGAGGGATGGCCGCGCCCGTCACCGCGCAGCGCACGAAGCTGCCGGGACGCATGACCCGGAAGTCACCATCCAGATATTGCACCTGTGCCTCGGACGCGGGGCGGGGCGTGCGCTCGATCTTGTTCATCGTGGCCTGCTGCTCGGAAGCCCCATAGATAGCGTGCCCGGCGGCGAAGCGCCATTGTCCGGCTGTCCGGGTTGACCCTGCGGCGCTGCGGCGGCAGGTTCCGCGCCCCTGGCCCGCGTTCCGAAAGCCCCTTCGTGTCCTCAGCATCGTTTCCCGGCTTCCACCTTCAGCTTGGCCTCGATGGCCTGCCGCAGGACCTGCGCGGAGGCACTGTTGCGATCGGCAATTTCGACGGGGTGCATCGCGGACACAAGGCCGTTCTCGCCGCCGCGCGGGACACCGCGAGCCACGGTCCGGTGCTGGCGCTGACCTTCGAGCCGCACCCCCGCACTTATTTCGCACCGCAAGCTCCACTCCCCAGACTGACCCCGCCGGCGGAAAAGCGATTGCTCCTGTCGCGGCAGGGGCTCAGCGGCATGGTGGAACTGCCTTTCGATGCCGAATTGGCGGCCCTGTCGGCCGAGGATTTCCTGACGCGGATTCTCGTCGGCGCACTTGCCGCGCATACGGTTGTCGTTGGCTGGGATTTTCATTTCGGCAAGGCGCGCGGCGGTTCACCGACATTCCTGGCAGGTGCCGGGCCGCGACACGGCTTCACCACCACCATCATTCCGCCCTTCGGCGGCGAGCAGCCTGTCTCGTCCAGCGCCATTCGCACTCTCCTGTCCAGCGGCGACGTGGAAGGGGCCAACGCGATGCTCGGCCACCTTTGGTTCGTCATGGGCGAGGTTGTCCATGGCGAGAAGATCGGCCGCACGCTGGGTTATCCCACGGCCAATCTCGTCCTGCCGGCCGAGACGCCGCTGAAGCAGGGCATCTATGCCGTACGGGTGGCGGTCGATGGACGGGTTCATGATGCGGTGGCGAGTTTTGGGCGGCGTCCGCAATTCCATCAGGACGGGCCGCCTTTGCTGGAAAGCTTCCTGTTCGACTTCTCCGGCGATCTCTATGGAAAAACCATCGCTGTAGAGTTCGTCGCCTTCCTCCGCTCCGAGCAAACCTTCGACGGCGTGGCGGATCTCGTCGCGCAGATGGACCGCGACGGGGAGCGCGCCCGCTCTATCCTGTCGGTTCCGCCCGACGCCAATGTGCCGAGCATGATCGGCTAGAGGCGCGCAGCACCTTCCCCCGTGGGCGCGCGCTTGGTAGAAGCCCGCCCATGACCGACACCGCTGCCGCCGCGTTCGACTATTCCGAAACGCTGTTCCTGCCCAAGACCGATTTCGCCATGCGCGCGGAACTGCCCAAGCGCGAGCCGGGCATTCTGGCGCGCTGGAAGGAGTTGGAGATCTACCGGCGGCTCCGCGAGAAGTCGGAAGGGCGCGAGAAGTTCGTGCTGCACGACGGGCCTCCCTACGCCAACGGCCATCTCCACATCGGACACGCGCTGAACAAGGTGCTGAAGGATTTCGTGGTTCGCACCAAGCAGATGGGCGGCTTCGATGCGCCCTATGTGCCGGGCTGGGACTGCCACGGCCTTCCGATCGAATGGCGCGTGGAAGAGGAATACCGCGCCGCCGGCAAGAACAAGGACGAGGTGCCGGTCGTCGACTTCCGCCGCGAATGCCGCGCCTATGCCGAGAAATGGGTCGGCATCCAGAGCGAGGAATTCCAGCGGCTGGGCGTCGAGGGCGATTGGGACAACCCCTACACCACGATGAAATTCCGCTCCGAGGCGGTGATTGCGTCCGAACTGATGAAGTTCGCGGCCAGCGGCCAGCTTTATCGCGGTTCGAAGCCGGTGATGTGGTCCATCGTGGAGCGCACCGCCTTGGCCGAGGCCGAGGTGGAGTACGCCGAGCACACCAGCCACACGATCTTCGTGAAGTTCCCGGTGGCGTCGGAGGGAGATCTTGCCGGTGCATCCGTCGTCATCTGGACGACGACGCCGTGGACCATCCCGGCGAACCGCGCAGTCGCCTTTGCCGAGAACATCGCGTACGGCCTGTACGAGGTGACGGCGGCACCGGACGACAACTGGAGCCGTGTCGGCGACCGCATCCTGCTGGCGCAGGACCTCGCAGAGACCGCGTTCAAGGCCGGCCGAATCGAGGAAGCCGTCCTCGTGCGCACCGTGACCTCGGCGGAACTCGACGGCCTCATCCTGCGTCACCCGCTGCATGCTCAGGGCTACGGGTTCAAGGTGCCCGTCCTGCCGGCGGATTTTGTGACCGCCGATACCGGCACGGGCTTCGTCCACACGGCCCCCGGCCATGGTGCGGACGACTACATCCTCTGGATCAAGTCGCAGCGCCGCATCGCGGCGCTCGGCATCGACACCAATGTCCCGCACACGGTGCAGCCCGATGGCGGCTACTTCGCGGACGTGCCGGTGTTCGGTGACGCGGGCGTGCGCGTGCTGGATGACAAGGGCAAGGATGGCGGCGCGAACGATGCCGTCATCAAGGCCCTCACCGAAGCCGGTGCGCTATTGGCGCGCGGCCGCCTGCGTCATCAATATCCGCACTCCTGGCGCTCGAAGGCGCCGTTGATCTTCCGCAACACGCCGCAATGGTTCATCGCCATGGACCGGGTGCTGGACCGTGGCGAGGGCGACACCCTGCGCGCCCGCGCGCTCAACGCCATCGCCGACACGCAGTTTTACCCGCCTGCGGGCGAGAACCGGCTGCGCGGCATGATCGAGGCCCGGCCAGACTGGGTCATC
The DNA here is from genome assembly GCF_033898525.1 of Terrihabitans rhizophilus. NCBI lineage: Bacteria > Pseudomonadati > Pseudomonadota > Alphaproteobacteria > Hyphomicrobiales > Terrihabitans > Terrihabitans rhizophilus. The sequence goes on from NZ_JAXAFJ010000007.1 coordinate 167,926, forward strand.
TCCCGCCAGCGGGCCTGGGGCGTGCCGATCACCGTGTTCGTCAGCAAGACGACGGGCGACATCCTCAACGATGAGCGCGTCAACGCCCGCATCCGCGAGGCCTTCGAGGCCGAGGGTGCGGATGCGTGGTTTGCGGATCGCGATGGCGCGCGCTTCCTCGGCAATGATTATTCCGTCGATGATTACGAGAAGGTCCATGACATCCTCGATGTCTGGTTCGACTCGGGCTCCACGCACGCCTTCGTGCTGGAAGGCGATCCGGCGCTGCAGGCCCCTGCCGACATGTACCTCGAAGGCTCGGACCAGCATCGCGGCTGGTTCCATTCGTCTCTGCTGGAAAGCTGCGGCACGCGTGGGCAGGCGCCTTACCTGAGCCTGCTGACCCACGGCTTCGTGCTGGACGAGCAGGGCCGCAAGATGTCGAAGTCGCTGGGCAACACCACGACGCCGCAGGACGTGATCGCCAAATCGGGTGCCGACATCCTGCGCCTGTGGGTGGCCGCGTCCGATTATTCCGATGATCTGCGCATCGGGCAGGAGATCCTGAAGACCTCCGTCGACACCTATCGCAAGCTGCGCAACACGTTGCGCTGGATGCTGGGGGCGCTGACCCATTTCGACCCCTCGCGCCGGGTCGAAGCCCCCGACATGCCGGAAGCCGAGCGCTACATCCTGCACGAACTGTGGATGCTGGAGCAGGCGGTTCTGGAAGGCTACGACACCTACAATTTCCGCCAGTCGCTGCACGCGCTGATGAACTTCTGCACGAACGAGCTGTCCGCGTTCTACTTCGACATCCGCAAGGATGCGCTGTACTGCGATCCCATCTCCTCGCATGCCCGGGCATCCGCTCTGACGGTCATCGACCACATCTTCGATTGCCTCGTGCGCTGGCTTGCTCCCATCATCCCCTTCACCACCGAAGAGGCCTGGAGCCTTCTGCATCCGGGCACCGAAAGCTCCGTGCATCTGGAGGACTTCACTCCGGTTCCCGACAGCTGGCGCGACGATGACCTTGCCGCGAAATGGGCGAAGATCCGGCAGGTGCGCCGTGTCGTCACCGGCGCTCTGGAGATCGAACGGGCGAACAAGAGACTTGGATCGAGTCTTGAAGCCGCGCCCGATGTCTATGTTTCCGATGCCGCTCTGGTCGAGGCCTTCGCCGGCGTCGATCTCGCCGAGGTGTGCATCACGTCGGCTGCACGCCTGATCCAGCAGGAGGGCCCCGGCGAGGCCTTCCGGCTCGACGACGTAGCGGGTGTGGCCGTCGTGTCCCTGAAGGCGGAAGGCCGCAAATGCGCGCGGTCCTGGAAGATCCTGCCGGAGGTCGGCTCGGATCCGGAGTTTCCGGATCTGACCCCGAGGGACGCCGAGGCCATGCGCGAGTGGCAGTCTGCGCGGTCGGCGGCGTGAGAGGGGCGCTTCGCACCGGAATCCTGACGGCGGCCCTTACCTTGGCCGCCGACCAGATCACAAAGCTGTGGGTGCTGTTCGGCTATGAAATCGCCGACCGGGGGCGGGTGCAGGTGCTGCCCTTCATCGACTTCGTGATGGTGTGGAACCGCGGCGTCTCCTACGGGATGTTCCAGCAGGAGACCACGCTCGGCCGGCTGGTGCTGCTTGCGGTCACTGTGGCGGCCGTTGTTTTCCTCAGCGTCTGGATGGCGCGGGAAAGCTCGCGCTTCACCTCGTTCGGCCTGGGGCTCGTCCTCGGCGGCGCCATCGGCAACGGCATCGACCGTGCCGCCTACGGAGCCGTGGCGGACTTCGTCCTGCTGCACGCCGGCGGGTTCGAGTGGTACGTGTTCAACATTGCCGATGCGGCAATCGTTGTCGGCGCCGCTTTGCTCTTGTATGGTGCCTTTTGGCGGGGCAACGGGTCGGCAGAGGCGAAAACGTCCACGACCCGCATTGAAGGTTGAGGCGGCGCATGCGCTGCCCGTAACGGGACCAGGCCTGACGATATGAAAACCGTTTTCTCTGCTGTGGCCACCGCCGCGTTGCTGACCGTCCTCGGCGCGCCCGCGCATGCCCAGACGTTCGAGAACATCATGACCGATCTGGGCCTTCAGAAGAAGAAGGAGCAGTTCATCAACTATGGTGAGCGCGCGCCTCTGGTGCTGCCGCCGACCTATGATCAATTGCCCCCGCCGGAAGACAGCAAGGGCCTGACCGCCGCGAATGCGCAATGGCCGAAGGATCCTGACGCTGCCCGTCGCGCACAGGAACTCGCGGACGAGGAAATTCCGGACCAGTTCAAGCGGAAATACACCGAGAACGCGGCCGAGGAGATCTACGCGATCAACCGGCAGGAACGTCGCGTGATCGGCCAGCCGCAGGGGCAGGACTACGTGCCCGCTTCAGCGCGCGAAAACCAGCTTCTGTCGCCGCAGGAATTGCGCGCCGCGAAGAAGGTGAAGAAGGAAGACCCAACGGTCTTCGTGCAGGAGCCGGAGCGCAAGCGCATTACCGATCCGCCAGTGGGTTACCGCACGCCCTCGCCGAACCAGCCCTATGTGCCGGGCGAGGTGGACGAGAACGGCAAGCCCAAGCAGGGCCTGCTGTCGAAGCTCAATCCGTTCAAATAATCGCGTGAACGAGGTTCAAGGCCGCATTATGCGGCCTTGAACCATTCCAGCCGGCTGCTTTCTGCCCATATGATGGCATGGCCCCGGCGTTCCTCGCCTCGCGCACAGTCCCATCCGGATATATGAAGAAGCTCCTCCGCCTCATGACCCACGCATTGATCGGCGCTGCTGCGGCCACGCTCCCATTCGGTGGCGCAGCCCAGGCGCAGACTGCTCGCGCCACGGCACCGAATGTCGAGACGTTCACTCTCGATAACGGCCTCGACGTCGTGGTGGTGCCCGACCGTCGCGCCCCGGTGGTGACGCACATGATCTGGTATCGCGCCGGATCGGCGGACGAGCCCCCCGGCAAATCCGGCATCGCCCACTTCCTCGAGCACCTGATGTTCAAGGGCACCAAGAAGCACCCGGCGGGCGAGTTCTCGAACCAGGTGTCGGAGTTGGGTGGGCAGGAGAACGCCTTCACCTCCTACGACTACACGGCCTATTACCAGCGCGTGCCGAAGACGGCCCTGAAGACCGTCATGGAATTCGAGGCGGACCGCATGACCGGTCTCGTGCTCACTGACGAGGTGGTGCTGCCGGAGCGAGACGTGATCCTCGAGGAGCGCCGCATGCGCACCGACAGCGATCCCTCTGCCCAGCTTTCCGAGGCGGTCTCCGCTGCCCTGTGGATGAACCATCCCTATGGCCTGCCCATCATCGGGTGGGAACACGAGATGCAGACGCTGAACCGTGACGACGCGATCGCGTTCTACGAGCGGTTCTACACGCCCAACAACGCGATCCTCGTCATCGCCGGCGATGTCGACAAGGCCGAGGTCGAGACCCTCGCCCGCGAGACCTATGGCGCGGTGCCGCGCCGTTTCGCGACGCCCGTCCGCAACCGGCCGACCGAGCCGCCGCAGCTTGCGGCCCGGCAGGTGGCGCTGGCCGATGCGCGCGTGCGCCAGCCAAGCGTGAGCCGCGTCTACCTTTCGCCGTCTTATCGGACCGCGGAGGGCGAGCAGGCCTATGCGCTTGATCTTCTGTCGGTGATCCTTGGCGGCGGTTCGACCAGCCGCCTCTACCGCTCCCTTGTGGTGGAGCAGGGCATCGCGGCCTCCGCCGGCGCTTACTACAGCGGCACGGCCCTCGATGCGAACCGCTTTGCGGTCTACGCATTGCCACGCCCGGGCGTGGAACTCACGGCGCTGGAGAAGGCGATCGATGCCGAGATCGGCCGGCTGACCCGCGATGGCGTCACGCCCGAGGAACTCGATCGCGCCAAGACGCGCCTGATCGCCGAGACGATCTACGATCTCGACAACCAGACCTCCCTTGCCCGCACCTTCGGCGTGGCGCTGACGACCGGCATGAGCGTCGAGGACGTCGTGAATTGGCCCGAGCGCATCAAGGCCGTCACGGCTGAGGATGTCGCCGCTGCCGCGCGCACGGTGCTGGTGACTCGCCAGTCCGTAACGGGCCTTCTTGAACCCGCTCCGACGGGGGATCGCCCGTGATCGTCCGCGGTCTCCTAGTTATTGTGATGAGCTTCATGGTCGTTCAGGGCGCGGCAGCCGCCGCCAAGATTCAGCGCGTTATCTCCCCATCCGGCATTGAGGCCTGGCTGGTCTCGGAGGACACGGTCCCCGTCATCGCCATGGACTTCGCCTTCCGTGGCGGCTCCGCGCAGGACGATGCGGCGAAGCCCGGCGTGGCGAACCTGCTCTCGGGCCTGCTCGACGAGGGTGCCGGCAACCTTGATTCGCAGGCCTTCCAGCAGCGGCTGGAAGAGACCTCCGTCGAGATCGCTTTCGGTGCGACCCGTGACAGCTTCGACGGCAGCCTGAAGACGCTTTCCGAGAAGAAGGAGGACGCGTTCGAGCTCCTGCGCCTCGCGGTGACCGAAGCTCGGCTCGACGCAGAACCCATCGAGCGCATCCGCGCCCAGACGCTCGCACGTCTCCGGCACAACTCGACCGATCCCGGCGACATCGCGCAGGAGACCTTTGCTGCGAGCGCGTTCCCGGATCATCCCTACGGACTGCGCACCATCGGAACCGAGGAGAGTGTCGCGGCCATCACGCGCGACGATCTCGTTCAGTTCCGGGCCAACAACTTCGCGCGCTCCAACCTTGTCGTCGCCGTCGTCGGCGCCATCGATGCGGAAACGCTGGCACCCGCGCTCGACCGCATCTTCGGCGCGTTGCCGGCTGAACCCAAGCTCAAGCCCGTCGCCGAAATCTGGCCGAAGAATATCGGCCAGAACCAGGTTATCGATCTCGACGTGCCGCAGACCACGATCCTGTTCGGGCGCGGTGGCCTGATGCGCGAGGATCCGGACTACATCCCGGCCGTCGTGATGAACCACATCCTGGGCGGCGGCACCTTCACCTCGCGGCTCTTTACCGAGGTGCGCGAGAAGCGCGGGCTGGCCTATTCGGTCTATTCCTATCTCGACCCGATGGAGCGTTCCGGTCTGCTGGCCGGCGGCGTGGCCACGAAGAACGAGCGCGCGGGCGAGGCCATCGACCTGATCGAGGCGCAGTTCCGTTCGCTCAGCGAGGACGGACCGACAGAGGACGAACTGGCGAAGGCCAAGAAGTACCTCACAGGGTCCTACGCGCTGAATTTCGACTCGTCGGCCAAGATCGCGCGCGGGCTCAAGCAGATCCGCCTGAACCATCTGCCGATCGATTACATCGACAACCGCAACGCGCTGATCGAGGCGGTGACGGTGGACGACGTGAAGCGGGTGGCCAAGCGGCTGCTCGGTGACGGCCAGTTGCTCGTCGTCGCCGTCGGCAAGCCTGTCGGCTTCGGGTCGGCCTCGCGCGGCGGCGTGGCGCCCGAAGCGGCACGGGGTGCGGCAGCCGAATAGTTCTGAAGACGGACATGGCTGTCGTGTTGCCTTTGCGTGATCTGCGCTAGGTATTGGGCAAACATCCAGCACGGGGGAACCCCATGTCCGTCACCCAGAACGTCGATCGCGCCTTCGCCTCCAGCATCGGGGAGGGCGGTGTCGATGACGCAGCCTACAAGGCCCAGCTGGAACGTGCCGGCGCGGCCCTCGACTGGGTACGCGCCGCCTATCGCGACAACAGCCTGCCCATCCTGCGCATGGGCGAGACCACGGATGACCTGCCGGCAGTTCGCGAGATGGGTGCCAAGCTGCGTGCGGGTGCCACGGATCTCGTCTTTCTCGGCACCGGCGGATCGAGCCTTGGCTGCCAGGCCCTTGTCCAGCTGGCCGACTACGCGGTGCCGGGGCTCGGGCTGTTCCGCTCCGGACCACGCCTCCACTTCCTCGACAATCTCGATCCCATCACGCTCGAAGTCCTGCTGACGAAGCTGCCGCTCGAGACGACGCATTTCCTCGCGACATCGAAGTCTGGCGGCACGGGCGAGACGCTGCTGCAGTGCATCGCCGTCATCGCTGCGCTGAAGGCGGCAGGTCTCGGCGATAGCATCGGCCAGCGCATGTTCGGCATCTCCGAGCCTGAGGCCGGCAAGCGCAATGCCCTGCGGGGATTGCTGGAGCCGTTCGGCGTCCAGTTCCTGGAGCACCACACCGGCGTCGGCGGCCGGTTCTCCGTCCTGACCAATGTAGGCCTGCTGCCGGCCTTCGCGGCTGGCCTCGACATCGACGCCATCCGCGCCGGTGCGGCGGCGGCTATGAAGCCCATCCTCGACGGCGCCGATCCGGCCGATGTGCCCCCGGCTGTCGGTGCGGCGCTGCAAATGGCGGCGGCAGATGGCGGCCGCAACATCACGGTGATGATGGCGTATGCCGACCGGCTTGAGCGCACCAATGCCTGGTGGGTCCAGCTCTGGTCGGAGAGCCTGGGCAAGGACGGCAAGGGCACGACGCCGCTGCGCGCGCTCGGCCCCGTCGACCAGCACAGCCAGTTGCAACTGCATCTCGGCGGTCCGAAGGACAAACTGTTCACGGTGGTCACGGTCGATGTCGCCGGCTTCGGGCCGAAGCTGGACAAGGAGCTGTCGGAACTTGCGGGCGAGCCCCTGTTCGCCGGCAAGACCGTTGGCGATCTCGTGGCCGCACAGGGCCGCGCCACGGCCGACACTTTGGCGAAGAACGGCCGCCCCGTGCGGACGATCCACTTCGATGAGCTGGACGAGCATTCGCTCGGTGAGTTCCTGATGAACTTCATGATCGAGACGATCATCGCCGGCCAGTTGCTGGGCGTGGACGCGTTCGACCAGCCAGCGGTGGAAGAGGGCAAGATCCTCGCCAAGAAGTATCTCGCCGAGAGCTGAACGACGGGCCTACCGGATCAAGGTCGCCCTTGCTGCCTGACGGTGCAGGGGTGATCATCGGGAATCATGACCATCCGCCGGCTCCCTGAAACGCTCGCCAACCGCATCGCCGCCGGAGAGGTGGTGGAGCGTCCGGCGAGCGTCGTGAAGGAGTTGGTCGAGAACGCGCTGGATGCGGGGGCGCGCCGCATCGAAGTGGTTCTGGAGCGCGGGGGCAAGGACCTGATCCGCGTGGTCGACGACGGCCACGGCATGAGCGCGGACGACCTGGCGCTTGCGGTCGAGCGCCACGCCACGTCGAAGCTTCCCTCGGACGACCTGCTCGACATCCGTTTTCTCGGCTTCCGGGGCGAGGCCCTGCCGTCCATCGGCTCCGTAGCGCGCCTGACGATCACCTCGCGCACGGGCGGGGCGGCACATGCCTCCGCCATCACCGTGGAGAACGGGACACTGGATGACGTCGTGCCCGTGGCTCATCCTCCCGGCACGCGCATAGAGGTCCGGGACCTGTTCAGCCGCGTTCCCGCCCGGCTCAAGTTCCTGAAATCGGACCGGGCCGAGAACGACGCCGCGACGGAGATGGTGCGCCGGCTTGCGGCAGCCCATCCCGGCATCGACTTCACGCTCCTGCTCGACGGTCGCGCCTTGCGCTTCCCTGCCCAGAGCGGGGATGTGAACGGACTTCGCGCACGGCTGGCCGATGTCATGGGACGTGACTTCGCTGGCAATTGCCTGGAGGTCGATTCGGCGCGGGAGGGCTTTGCGCTCACGGGGTTCGCCGGGGTGCCGACCTACAACCGCGCGACCGCGGGGCATCAATTGCTGTTCGTGAACGGACGCCCGGTAAAGGACCGGCTACTGCTGGGCGCGCTGCGCGGAGCCTATGCCGACCTCGTGCCGCGCGACCGGCATCCGGTGGTGGCGCTTTTCGTCCATGCAGATCCTCGCGAGGTGGACGTCAATGTCCATCCGGCGAAGGCCGAGGTCCGGTTCCGCGATCCCGGCCTTGTGCGCGCGCTCATCGTGTCGGCGGTTCGCGGCACGATCTCGGCCGGGGCGATCCAGCCTGCCGCTACCGAGGCCATGCCATGGAGCCGACAGGCCCAGCCGGCTGCTGCACGCGCCCATTCTCCTCAGCATCAATCCTTCCGGCCGCACGCACCTCAGCCGGGCCGAGGGTTTTTCGAGCCGCAAACCCGGTTCGACATCGCGCCGTCCGCCGATAGCCGGGCTGCGGTCGATGTGGAAACCGCACCGGCGGACCATCCGCTCGGCGCTGCCAAGGCGCAGATCCACGACACCTATATCCTGTCGCAGACTGGCGATGGCATCGTGCTCACCGACATGCACGCCGCCCATGAACGACTGGTTCTGGAGAGCCTGAAGCGGCGACGTGGCAGGCCCGAGACCCAGCTGATGCTGGTGCCGGAGATCGTGGACCTGCCGCCGGTGGAGGCCGGCCGCGTGCTGGAGGCCGCCGAGGACCTTGCGAGCCTCGGCCTGCTGGTCGAGGCGTTCGGGCCGGGCGCCGTGCTCGTGCGTGAGACGCCCTCTGCCCTGGGAGAGTTCGACGTGGCCGGACTGGTTCGCGACATCGCGGACGGACTGGCGGAATGGGGCTCGGCGCTGCCCCTGCAGGAGCGGCTGGACCGGCTGGCGGGCACCTTCGCCTGCCACCATTCCATCCGCGCGGGCCGACGGCTGAAGGCCGAGGAAATGAACGCGCTTCTCCGCCAGATCGAGGCGGAGCCGCTGGCCGCACAGTGCAACCACGGCCGCCCCACTTTCGTGAAGATGTCCCGCGAGGATCTGGAACGGCTTTTCCATCGGCGCTGATCACAGCTGGGGCCGGCAAAGCCGCACACGAAGACGTGCGGCAGGGCACGATTTGCAGGCTAGGCTTCGGCGCCGATGATGGGCCATTGATTGCAGCGCACGGGCTGGGTCCGCCCACAAGCAAGGTTCAACGACATGAAGACAGCATTGTTCGCCGCCAGCCTTTTCCTTGCCACCGCCGCGCAGCCGGTGCTGGCGCAGGACGCCCAGGTTCCCGGGCAGGCCGACACGTCGCGCGTGCAGGCCGGCACCTACAAGGTCGACCCGGCGCACACGCAGATCGTGTTCACCGTCAATCATTTCGGCTTCAGCTTCTATCACGGCCTGCTGGGCGACAGCACCGGCACACTGACCATCGACCCGAAGACGCCGGAGACTGCCAGCGTCCAGATCGAGATCCCAATGTCGGGCCTGCGCACCACCAGCGACAAGCTGACCGAGCATCTCGCAACGGCCGACTTCCTGGACGCCGCCAAGTTCCCGACCGCCACCTTCAAGTCCACTAAGGTCGAGCTCGATGGCGATGCGGCAGAAATCACCGGCGACCTCACGCTGCATGGCGTGACCAAGCCGGTGGTGCTGGATGTCAACTTCACCGGCGCCGGCGCGAACCCGATGAACAAGGCCGAGACGGTGGGCTTCAGCGCCGGAACCACCATCAAGCGCAGCGATTTCGGCATCAACGCCTATGTGCCGAACATCTCCGACGAGGTTGATCTCGAGATCACCGTCGCCTTCGAGAAGGCGAACTAAGCACCGCGATCAACGCCTGCTGCGGAAGAAATCCCGCAGCAGGTCCCGGGCCTCGATCTCGGCGAAGCCACCATAGACCTCCGGGGCGTGATGGCAGGTCGGCAGGTCGTACAGCCGGGCTCCGTTGACGACCGCTCCGCCCTTGGGATCGTCTGTGCCGAAATAAAGCCGCCGGATCCTCGCGAAGGAGATGGCCGCCGCGCACATCGGGCAGGGCTCCAAAGTCACCCACAGATCGCAGCCGATCAGCCGTTCAGAGCCCGTTTTCGCGCCGGCTCCGCGCAGAGCGAGGATCTCGGCGTGGGCCGATGGATCGTGCAGTTCGCGTGTTCTGTTGCCCGCGCTCGCCAGCACCACGCCGTCGCGCACGACCACCGCTCCGACCGGAACTTCGCCGCGAAGTGCCGCGTTCTGCGCTTCCTGAAGCGCGATCGACATGATGTCGGGGGCAGCCATGCCTCAACTTCCTCTTCGCGCGGGGGAGGCCTCGTGATAGGCGAGCGCAATGACCGATATCAATGAACCGAACGGCACCGGCAAGACCGCCGATGCCGACAGTGCCCGCATCGCCAAGGTGATCGCCCGCGCAGGCCTGGCGTCGCGCCGCGATGCCGAGGTTATGGTGGAGGAGGGACGGGTGTCCCTCAATGGCCGCATCATCACCTCTCCTGCCGTGAATGTGGGGCCGGACGACAAGGTAGCGGTGGATGGCAAGCCCCTGCCGGCGCGCGAGCGCACCCGGCTCTGGCTCTACCACAAGCCGCGTGGACTGGTGACCACGGCAAAGGACCCCGAGGGCCGGCAGACCGTCTTCGAGGTGCTGCCAGAGGAATTGCCGCGCGTCGTCTCCGTCGGCCGGCTCGACCTCAACACCGAGGGGCTGCTGCTCCTCACCAATGACGGCGGCCTCGCCCGCGTCCTCTCGCATCCCGACACCGCCTGGCTGCGCCGCTACCGCGTGCGCGCCTATGGCGACGTGACGCCGGACGTGCTGGGACGCCTGCGCGACGGCATCGAGATCGACGGGTTCAGCTACGGTCCCATCGAGGCGGAGATCGACCGCAAGCAGGGCGACAATGTCTGGCTGGTGCTGGGCCTGCGCGAAGGCAAGAACCGCGAGGTGCGCCGCGTGCTGGAGCATCTCGGCCTCACGGTGAACCGCCTGATCCGTGTGTCATTCGGTCCGTTCCAGCTGGGCGACATGCCGGAAGGCTCGGTCGAGGAAATTCGCACGCGCTATCTCCGGGATCAGTTGGGCAGCCTGGCCGACGACGCCGGTTGCGATTTCGAGGCGCCAATCGTGGACCGCACCCAGCAGCCTAAGCGCAGCCGGGTGCTGAACGACGAGCCCGTCGAGGGCGTGCGGCGTCGCAACGGCCTGACCACGGACCGCAAGGGCCGGCGAGTCTTCGTCGAACGCATCGAGAAGGAAAAGCCCGCACCGCGCCCTGAACGAAGCCGCGATGAGCGGCCGAGGGGTGACTTCGGCGGACGTCCCGCTTTCGGCGAAGGGCGAGGCCGTGAGGATCGCCCCACGGGCGATCACGGTGCGGCCCGCCCGCGCCATCCGCAGGGCGAACGCACCGGGCCGAGGACGGAGTGGGCCAGCCGTGAGCGGCCGGCCGGCGCGCGGTCACGACCACCGGAAAAGCAGGAGTTTCGTGGCGACCGTCCGGCACCCGGAGACCGGGGTGGCCCACGGCCGTTCCGGTCTCGCGAGGATGGTCCACGCCCAGAGCGCACCGAACGCCCCCGCAGTGACCGGCCAGCGGGCGACCGACCTTATGGTGATCGACCGAACCGGGACCGCCCGCAGGGCGAGCGGCCGCGTGGCGACCGGCCCTTCAGTGACCGCCCGCAGGGGGGGCGCCCCCGTGGTGACCGGCCGTCCGGCGATCGCCCGCAGGGAGAACGTCCGCGTGGTGACCGACCGTTCGGAGATCGTCCGCAGGGAGATCGCCCCCGAGGTGACCGGCCGTTTGGAGGCCGTCCGCAAGGCGACCGCCCGCGTACTGATCGCCCGTTTGGCGATCGTCCGCGGGAAGACCGTCGCCCGGATGAGCGACCGCGCGGCCGTGCGGACGGGCAGCAGGAAAGGGGTGCCCGGCCGCCGCGCCGCGAAGGCTTCGCGCCTCGAGGTGACGATCGTGGCGCGGAACGCCCGCGCAGCGGCGAAAACCGCGGGCGTCCCTTCCAAGGGGAGCGGCCGCCCCGCGCCGAAGGTGGCGCGGATCGCGCACC
>NZ_JAXAFJ010000008.1:0-171030 GCF_033898525.1 Terrihabitans rhizophilus
CACCAGCGATGCGACGGTCAATGTCGGCGGCCTGGAGCCCGGCGCCAGCTGGGAGTACAGCACCGATGGCGGCGAGACCTGGCTCGACGGCACGGGGACGAGCTTCGAACTGCCTGCCGGCGAGTACGAGACCGGCGACGTGCTGGTTCGCCAGACCGACCTTGCCGGCAATACGAGCCTGCTCGGCACGTTGCCGCCCATCACGATTGATACATCCGTCCCGGCGGCTCTGGAGGCGGCACTTGCCGATGACACCGGCTTCGATGGCGATGGCATCACCAGCGACGGCACGGTCAACGTTACCGGCCTCGAAGAGGATACCACCTGGCAGTACAGCCTCGACGCCGGCGAGACGTGGATCGACGGCTCGGGCACGAGCTTCGAACTTGATCCGGGCACCTATGGTCCCGGCCAGGTTCAGGTTCGTCAGATCGATGACGCCGGCAACATTAGTCCGGTTGACATCGTTCCCGTCGCGGCAGTGATCGAACCCGATGCCGCAGGCGATACCAACACCGTCGATCTCGGTGAGCGGACCTCGGTTACCCGTGCTCCCATCACTGACGAAAGCCTCTTGGTTCTCGGCCTCACGGATACCGGCACGGTCACCAACGGGGTGGCTATCACCATCCCGGAGGGCTCGACTGGCGATGTGGCGGTCGAGGTCAGCCAAACGGCGCTTGTCGCGGTGGCCGATGCCTTCAACATCGAGGTCTACACCGCAGACGGGCAACTGGTCGCAGTGGCGGATTCCGACGGCAATCCGCTGGTGGGCGATGTCGCGGGTATCGTCCTTCTCGGCCTGACCTCCGACAACACGGTCACCGCCACGTTCCCAGGCCTTCCGCCGGGCGATTACTTTGTGGTGGTGCGGAAAGGAACAAGTGCCCTCGGTACCCTGCTGGATACCGATAACGACGGCATCACTCTTGAAGAATTGGGACAGGGCGGCGTTGTCCTTGGAGCCGGGAATGAAACGGCTGTCCTGAACGCGGTCCAGACAGCTCTCAATGGAACTCCGGGTCTTGGGCTCGGTACGGTTGTCCGTGGGATTCTTGAGGTCCTGCTCGATACGACGGACGAGCTTGGCGCAGCCGATCTGGTGGTGGCCCTCACCGACACGCTGACCTCGCTGGGCCTCACGGAGCAGATCGCCACGGTGCTGGACATCGTCGCCGAGACGCTGCTCAGCAACACGCTCACTTTGCTTCAGGACACGTCGGTGACGGTCGTGGTGACGGAGCAGACATTCGAGGGCGCCGGCACGCCGGCAACCGGCAATGTCATCGATCCCAACTTGGGAACCGAGGGCGAGGCCGGGGAAGACACGGTGGTTCCCGGCTCCGTGGTGACACAGGTGCAGGCCGAGGGCGGCGCGCCTGTGGAGGTTAACGGCGCGACCGTGATCGAAGGTGAGTTCGGCACGCTGACCATCAATCCCGATGGCTCCTACAGCTACCTGCCGAACGGCAGCAGCGCGTCGGTCGGTGCAACGGACGTGTTCACCTACACCGTCTCCGACGGCACCAATGAGGTGACGGCGACGCTGACCATCGCCATCGACGGAGAGATCGTCGCCGACGACGTGGCTCAGGCCGGCATCGAGTACGACTACGCCCCACTGCCGGGTGTAAGCCTCCAAGATACGGTCAACTACAGCTTCACCGCAGTAGCAAATCTTGGTCTGGCTCAGGTAGTCGTCGGCGCAGCGGGCGATCTCATCGGCGACAGCTTTACCGTTGCCGCGGGAACAACCCAGGACGTCACCCTCGATGTCGACGTCAACGGCCTGCTGGGTCTCGGCAGTCAGGTCACGCTCATCCTGGAGTCCGGCGGTCCAACGGCATGGACCGAGTATGCGACGATCGACGCCGATGCTCTTGTGAGCCTCCTCGGCACCGGGGGCGACGGCAGCATCCTGATCGCGGGTGTTCCGCCGGGCACCTACCGCGTCCGGGCCGACATCGACTTCGTGCTCGGGGTGGGTGGAAGCGTCGAGGTCGATGTCACCTCCATTGTGAACGATCCCGATGCGCTGGAGGTCAGCGAGGTATTCCCGGTCGAGGGAGATCTGTTCGAGAACGATCTGCCGGGCGCCGATGCGGGTTCGCTTCTCGTCTCCGCTGACGGCACGGCATTCACCGCCGTGACGGGCGGGCCGGTCATCATCTCGGGCCTGTATGGCGATCTCGTCGTCAACGGCGACGGCACCTACACCTACACGCCGGATGACGACGCAGGCGTCGGCCAGTTCGAGGACACCTTCTACTACCGCGTCGAAGTTGACGGGGAGGTTCAGGAGGCAACGCTCACGGTCCAGGTCAACGGGACGCTGCAGGGTGAGGATCCGGCAGTGGATGCCGCACCCGAGCCCTTGCTAGCAGAGGGCGGCGACACCCTTCTGGCCCTGATGCTGGCCGCCGACGACGCCATCGAGTTCGACAACCTGTCGGGCGGGGATGACGACGGCGATGATCCGGCGGAGGCGGGAGCGGGCGATGCTCCGAACGAGGTGGCCGTGGATGGTCTCTTCTCCGAAGACTCCGAAGAGCTGGCGTTCGGCGAAGACGACGGTGCCGCAGCGGAAGCGGCGCAGGTGCCGGAGGATACCCTCAGCTACCTGCCGATGAGCCCGGTCGAGGACGATCCCCAGCAGCACCCCCTTGGGTGACACCCGCGCAAATAAGGATGCATCGGGGCACGGCTCCGATGCATCGCAGGCAAGTACCCCGCGATCGGCGTAGCCAGTGATCCAGTTGATGCCCAGGATTGTTCGCGTACCCGCAGCGCTTGCGGCGGCCCTATGCCTGTCCGCCTGCGCCTCGTCCAACCCTGCGAGCGAGGGGATGGGCCTCAACGCGGCGCAGGCTGAAGCGCCCGCGCCCGTGGTTAAGACGGCAGCCCTGCCGGAGCCGGTCGTTGTTCCCGTGACCGCTACTCGGGCGGTATCCGGACCCGCGGCGCGCTCATCTGCTTCGGCGCTTGGCCTCCAAGCGGCCGTGGACCGGGCTGTGGACTGGCACCCCGCTGTCGCTGAAGCCGTGGGCCGCCTGAACCAGAGCAGCGCGGAGATCGCCATCGCACGCGCAGGCTACCGGCCGCAGATCAGCACGGGCATGAACTCCCGCTACAACAGCTACGACCGCGATGGCTGGCGTCCGCGCCTGAACGTCACCGGATCGCAGATGCTGTACGATTTCGGCAAGGTGTCGAGCGAGGTCGGAGCCCGCGAGGCGCTCGAGAATGTCAGCCGCGCGCAGCTTCTCGTGGCGGTCGACACCCTGATCCGCGACACCGCGCAGGCGGTTATCGAGGTGCAGCGCAGCCGGGCGCTTAGGGCCGTCGCCGAAGAACAGCTCGAGGGCATCCGCGCCATTGCCGATCTCGTCAGCCAACGCAGCGGGCAGGGTGCCTCCACCCGATCGGACGACATACAGGCCCGCGCGCGGGTCGAAGCCGCGCAGTCCACGCTCCTGCAGATCGAGGCGGAGGTCAGCCGCTGGGAGGGCATCCTTGCCGCCTTCATGGGGGCGACCGGCGGCACCTTCGCGGTGGATGAGAACGTGCCCCCTTGGTTGATGAGTTCCTGCACCTCGGCCGGAAATCTGGACTGGTCGCGCGTGCCAGCCATGATGGAGGCGGACGCCCGCCGCGAGGAGGCCGTGGCCCTGCTCAAGGGGAGCCGTGCCAACAGCCTGCCCACCGTCTCGCTCGAAGCCGGTGCGGGTTACGATCTCAATGAGAATAGCTTCAGCCGGCAAAGCCGGGATCAGGAAGACTTCAACATAGGGCTGAATGTCAGCTCCAAGCTGTATGAGGGCGGTGCCGGCGGTGCCCGCCGCGAGGCTGCGTCGCATGCCCTCATTGCGGCCGAGGCGGCCCGTGAGAACGCCCGGTTCCAGGTCAACCGCAGCCTTGCGGAGGCACGCGGCCAGCTTTCGGATCTCAGCCGGCTCCAGGCCTCGCTGGCGTCCCGCAGCGCCATGATGGCCCAGACACGGGACCTCTACCGCCAGCAATATTTCGAACTCGGCACCCGGACGCTTCTCGATCTCCTGAACTCCGAGCAGGAACTGCACTCGGCCATGTTCGACACGGTGAACACGGCGCACGACGTGCGGCGGCTCAACACGGACTGCCTGTTCAATTCCGGGCAGACGCGGCAAGCCTTCCGGATGGGCGGCAAGACGGTGCGCGGGGTGGCGCTGGATTCATGACGCAGGCTCGGGACGGCATCCAGAAAGCCACGGAGAACGCACCCCTCTTCGATTCGGACAGCTGCATCGAAGCCCTGCGCATCGTCACCGAGCGCTTCGGGCTCAACGTGTCCGAACAATCGGCGCGGCAGGCGGCGCTCTGGCGGAACAGCGGTTCCTTGCAGGACGGCTTCCGCGAAGTGGCCCGGCATTTCGGGCTCAAGGTCCGGTTCGTGGATCCCGGTTCCGCAACACTCACCGGCTGGAACGCACCGTTCATCGTTATCATGCGCGACGGGACGGCGGGAACGGTCACGTCCGTCGGCGCGGTCGATGCCGGCGTCATCTTTGCCGGCGACCAGGGCCTGCCGAGGCCCGTGAAGTTCGAAAAGCTGCTGGCAGCCGCGCAGCTGGTCGCCATTCCCAGGCCGGCTCAGAGCGTGCCGGACGCACGGGTGGACACCTATATCCGCCCGGTGGAGGAGCACTGGTTCCGGCGTATCATCCTCAGGGATCTGCGCCCCTACGCCCACGTCATGGTGGCTTCGCTGATCGCCAATGTGCTGGGGCTCGCGGGCGTCATCTTTTCGATGCAGGTCTACGACCGCGTGGTGCCGGCGCAGTCCTACAGCACGCTTTATGTGCTCGCGAGCGGCGTGCTGCTGGCCATCCTGTTCGATTTCATGCTGCGTCGCCTGCGGATGGGCATCATCGACGTGGTCGGCAAGCGCGCGGACCGCGAAATCTCGGACCGCGTGTTCGGCCATGCATTGCGGGTGCGCAATGCATCCCGCCCGCCATCGACCGGCACCTTCATCGCCCAACTGCGCGACCTTGATCAGGTTCGCGAACTGCTGACCTCCACCACCGTTTCGGCGTTCGCCGACCTGCCGTTCTTCCTGCTCTTCCTTGTCATCTTCTTCTACATCGGAGGCGTGCTCGTCCTCGTTCCGGTCGTGGCCCTGCTGCTCATCCTGGTGCCGGGCCTGCTGCTGCAGCGACGGCTGAAGGCG
Source organism: Terrihabitans rhizophilus (assembly GCF_033898525.1). Classification (NCBI taxonomy): domain Bacteria; kingdom Pseudomonadati; phylum Pseudomonadota; class Alphaproteobacteria; order Hyphomicrobiales; genus Terrihabitans; species Terrihabitans rhizophilus. The sequence goes on from NZ_JAXAFJ010000008.1 coordinate 5,210, forward strand.
TATGCGAGCGAAGCCATGCGCGAGGCCTCGCTGAGGAACGCCATCCTTGTGGAGGCCGTGCAGGGGGGCGAGGACATCAAGGGGCTGCAGGCGGAGGAGCGGTTTCAGCAGCAGTGGAACCATCTGAACGCGGTCACGGCAGAGGCGCAGCTGAAGCAGCGCGGCGTGACCAACAGCCTGAATGTCTGGTCCGGCAATGTGCAGACCGCGGCCTATGCCGCAACGGTCCTGATCGGCGCACCGATGGTGATTGCCGGTGACCTGACGACGGGCGCGCTCGTCGGCGCGTCCATCCTCGGCTCGCGCATGATGGCTCCGATGGGGCAGCTGAGCACGGTCCTGACACGCTGGCAGCAGGCGAAGGTCGCCAGGAATGGCCTCGACCAGCTCATGAAGCTGCCGGTGGATCATCCGGAGGCAGAAAGCCGCATCCACATCGCACGCGTGCAGGGACACTTCCACCTCAAGGGTGCGCAGTTCCGCTATGGCGACGAAACCTCGCCGCTGGCGCTGACTGTGCGCGACCTCAGGATCCAGCCGGGCGAGAAGATCGCGGTCCTCGGCCGCAACGGTGCGGGAAAGTCCACCCTGCTGCAAGCCATGGCGGGGCTGCTCCAGACCGGCGCCGGTGAAGTGCTGGTGGATCACCTGGCGATGAACCAGGTCGATCCGTCGGACCTGCGCCGCGACATCGGGCTCCTGACGCAGAATTCGCGCCTCTTCCACGGCACGCTGCGCGAGAACATCCTCATGGGCGCGCCGCGGGCCTCGCAGGACGAGATCCTGTCCACCCTCGCAATGGTCGGCGCGGACGAGTTCGTGCGGAAGCTCCCGAAGGGGCTCGATCACCTCGTCTCCGAAGGTGGACATGGCCTCTCGGGCGGGCAGCGCCAGGCCGTGCTGCTGGCCCGGCTGCTCATCCGCCAGCCATCCGTGGTGCTGCTGGACGAGCCGACAGCCGCCATGGACGAGGCCACCGAACGGCACTTCATCTCGAACTTCATGACCTGGAGCCAGGACCGCACAGTTCTTATCGCCACGCACCGCATGCGCGTGCTGGAACTGGTGTCCCGCCTCATCGTCGTCGATGGCGGCCGCATAAGCCTCGACGAGGGCAAGGATGCGGCCCTGAAGAAGCTCCGTGGACTGGCCGACGTGTCGCAGGGACGGAGAAGCTGAGATGGCCGCTGCATCGAGCTTTGCATTCGGCGACACGGACGATGTGCGGCTGGCACGCTCCATGCGGGCGGTGTGGATGTCGGTGGCGGCGTTCCTGGTCTTCGGGGCCTGGGCCTATTTCGCCGTTCTCGACGAGGTCTCCACAGGCAGCGGCCGCGTCGTTCCAAGCCTGCGCGAGCAGGTCATCCAGTCCCTCGAAGGCGGCATCCTGTCCAGCCTGCGGGTGAAGCAGGACGACATCGTGGAACCGGGCCAGTTGATCGCGCAGCTCGATCCCACGATCACGGAGTCCGATGTCGAGGAGAATGCCGCGAAGTACCGCGCTGCCTTGGCGCGGAGCGCGCGCCTGACGGCGGAGGTCGACCAGACCGCCTTATCCTTCCCGCCGGAACTCGACACCCACCCGGAGCTGAAGGCAGCCGAGACGCAGCTTTACCAGACGCGGCGCAAGGGTCTCGACGACAGCTTGCGCTGGATCTCGGAATCCATGCGGCTTGTGCAGGAGGAACTGAAGATCAGCCAATCGCTGTCCAGCATCGGTGCCGCCAGCAATGTGGAGGTCATCCGCCTCAAGCGGCAAATGGCCGAGCTGGAGCTCAAACAGGTCGAGGTCCGCAACGACTATCTGGTGTCGGCACGCGAGGAGCTCGCCAAGGCCAGCGCGGAAATCAAGTCGCTCACATCGGTCATCAAGGGCCGCACGGACGCCCTGTCGCGCCTGAACCTTCGCTCGCCCGTTCGAGGCATCGTCAAGAACATCGAGGTGTCCACGATCGGCGGCGTCATTCCGCCCAACGGCAAGCTCATGGACATCGTGCCATTGGACGATCGCCTGCTCATCGAGGCCCGGATCGCCCCGCGCGACATCGCCTATATCCATCCCAATCAGGCGGCCAGCGTAAAGGTCACCGCCTACGATTACTCGATCTATGGAGACCTGAAGGGGCTCGTGACCACCATCTCGCCAGACACCATTCAGGACGAGGCGGATCCGCAGGTCTATTACTACCGCGTCTTCATTCGCACGGAGAGCGACGCGCTCGTCAACAAAGCGGGCCAGCGCTTCCCGATCTCGCCCGGCATGGTGGCAACTGTGGACATCCACACCGGTTCGAAGACCGTGCTGGACTACCTGATCAAGCCATTGAACCGGGCGCAGGAAGCACTTCGGGAGCGGTGATGCGCTCCCGCTTCCGCCACCTGTCGCGTCGCTTCCGTTGGATCTTCGTTCTCGGCTATCTGAAGCTGACGGGAGAAGCGCTGGCCGACGATGATCGGCTGGGGCCGCTGGATCGGCCAAGCCCGCAGGAACTGCGGATTGCCAAGGACGACGAGGCCTTCAGCGCCCGGGAAGCGCTGCACGGCGCCACCAGTTCCCGCCAGCAGTGCATGACCGTGCCGGGCGGCCTCTGGACCGAGGCGGGTGGCCAAGCGGAATGCATCCGCCACTACAGCGCAGGCGTGGAGAACGGGCAAGCTTCTGCTCTTCTCGTCTATCTTTCCGGCGATGCCGTCAGCCGCACCTCAGGTGGCGTCCGCTTCGTTGTGGACAGCTATGCGGCGCGTTCGCCGAACGCCATTCAGGCAGAGACTGAGAAATGGGCGGCCGAGGCCGCGATGGCCGCTGTGTATCTAGCGCGCCCGGGCTTGCACGGTTCGTCCGGGAGCCACCTGATGCGGCGGTTGAAAAGAGAGGTGGATCTTGTCGACCGGGCACTGGACCTTCTGAAGGATCGCTACGGCACGACTCGCTTCATCATCGCCGGCCATTCCGGGGGAGGGCATCTTGCCGCTGCCCTGCTGAACAGGCGCCACGACGTGGATGCGGTGGTGATCTCGTCCGGGCTAGTTTCCGTCCGGCAAGTGGTCGAGCACTGGGACAGGCGGCGGAAGGTGCCGGAAGGCGTAATCTACGATGCCGACGGGTACATCGATCCTGTGGACGGTCTCGGCAGCATCCGGAAGGATCCGATGCCCCGGATCTTCGTGATCTCAGATCCCGAGGACCGCATCGTGCCCTTCTACACGCAGCTGTATTACGTTCGTCGCCTGCGGGCGGCGGGCTTCAGGCCGCAGCACATCTATGCGAGCGCAAGCGACAAGCGGCACCACCTGCTGGTTCAGCACGCCCGAACCGCGGCGGCTCTTGTGGCTGGGGGCGCGAGCAACAGGGAGGTGCGCCGCGCGCTCGCGGAGATCGGGCCCGGGGACTTCGACTAAGCGGGCGCTTGCCGAGGTTCCAGGGCGGCCGACGCTTCGGAAGCGCGGGCCTTCATCCAGTCGACGACGCGGTCCATTCCCGCGCTGCGCGAGCCTTTCACCAACACGATGTCTCCGTCGCGGAGACCCGCATCCAGCACATCGAGCAGGGTCTCGAAGCGGGTGTGAAAAGAGCCTTTCCGTTCAGGGGCGAGAGCGTCCCACATCCCGGAATAGAGGGCACCAACCAGGTGAAAACTGTCGATGCCGAGCCGGACTGCTGTATTGGCAAGGGCGTCATGATGGCTGGGGGCTCCGGGCCCGAGTTCCGCCATCTCGCCGAGCACCGCAATCCGCCGGCCGCTTCCGGCTTCCTTCGCCAGCCGTTCGAGCGCGGCCTGCATGGAGCCGGGATTGGCGTTGTAGGTATCGTCGATGACCTTCAGGCGGCGGCTATCGAGGCTCAGGTGGACGGCCTCGCCGCGTTGAGACAACGACATGAAACCGCTCAGCCGCTCAAGGGCTGGGCCAGCGTCGAGATCGAGAGCCTGAACGGCCGCAAGGACGGCAAGGCTGTTGATGGCCATGTGCCGGCCGATGACGCCGAGGCGATAGCGCACCTCCTCGCCGCGCAGGCTCGCAAGCACCTCGCCGTGATGCTGGTCATAGTCCAGCAGTCTCGCATCGCAGCCTTCCGCCTCCCCGAAGTGCACGATGCGCAAGCCGCGCGCCTCCGCGGCTGCGTGGACTGTCTGCCATTCCTGCATGTCGCGGTTGAGCACGGCTGTGCCGCCGCGTGACATGCCGGAGAAGATCGCCGCCTTGGTGCGGGCGATGGCCTGGATGGTGCTTCCGGGTTTCAGATGCGCGGGGAGCACATTGGTGAACACCGCAATGTCTGGACGGACCATGCGTGCACTCTGCCCCATGCGGCCAACCGCCAATTCCAGCACGGCATGATCGACGCCCCAAGGCATAGAAGCGAGGTTCCAGGCCACACCATGGGGAAGGTTGGCATTGTGGGCTGTCTGCGCCACCTCTCCATAGCCACCCAGCGCGTGCGCCAGCATGGCGGCCGTGGTTGTCTTGCCCGCGCTTCCAGTGACCGCGAGCACCTTGCCGCTCATCCGGCTGCGGGCATAGGTCCCCATCGCGATGATGGCTGCGCTGACGTCCGGCACGCCCAGCACCGGAACGTCCATGGCCGGACCGGGACCCGTCTCCTGGACGATCAGCGCGGAGGGCGAAAACTCCAAGCGGGGCAGGGCGGCCTTTGGCACGCCGGGAGGATCTTTGCCAACGCGCACGGCCACGATGTTGCCGGGCTGCATTGCGGGCGCGTAGGTGGACAGCCCGGTTGCTGCCCAGCCGGGCGCGGGCGGCACCAGCCACGTGCCCCCCGTCAATTTGGCTAGGAGGGCCGGGCTCCATCTTGCCCCATGCTCGACCTCATTGGGGTGAGAAACCGGATGAGAGTTGGCTTCACTTGCGATGCGTTCGAAGTCATCGCGCACATCGAGATAGTCGAGATAGGCGATCAGTCCCGACAGGTAATGCTCGACATCGTCGATGCGGACGCGAAAGCCGTGATGACGAATGAAGAAAGAGCCGACGATCTTGTCCGGCCGTCGGAAGTACATGGCCATCTCCGGCCAGAAGTGGCCGTTGAGCAGGTAATGGGCGCGGTGCTCCAGGGCATCCCGGAACTTCGCCAAGTCGACTTCCGCGAGAAGGTGACGCTGCTCCGGCAGCGCATCGAGGCGGCTGAGCATGGCTCTCGCCGCCATCATCAGCTCCAGCAAAGTAGGGAATGTGGTGACGCGGTTCCGGACAAAGTCGAGGTAATCCGCCACGTTGTGGATGCCGAAGCGGAAGTACCGTTCCTCGGGACGGAACGCCGTCAGTTCGTTGACGCAATAGCTTAGCCAGTGGTCGTGATGCCTGGCATGGTCCTGCGCGATGAAGTGGTCGAAAGCCTTCTCAACGGCTGCGATCCACCGCGGATCGCGCGTGAATCCATAAAGCCGCATCAGGCCGAAGGCAGCTTCCCCGTCATAGTAGACCGTGCGATGCGCGGCCTTCAGGGAAAGATCCGGAAAGTTCAGCACATGTCGGAAGCTTCCCCTCACGGGATCCTGCATGAACAGGATGCCGGTGGCGAGCTTCTCCATCAGCGGAAGATGGTCGAGCCGGCCCGCGACTTCGGCGTGTTTAGCCAATGCGAGAAGCGCCACGGCATTGCCGCCAAGCTTGATCTCGTCTCCCACGTCCACGAGGAAGGCCGCCTCGCGGCCATCGGGCAGCACGACATGACGGATCAACCCGTCGACGAGCCGTCGCAACGCCCGCTCGATTGCCTGTCCTAGGTCCGGCTCGGCGGTGACCTGCCAAGCCTCGACCATGGAGTAGGTGGTGCTGGCGTGACGCAGCGCATTATAGGCTTCGATCCGGCGATCGAAACACGGATGGTAGCCGTAGATGAAGCGGCCATCATCACCTACCTGCCGGGCCAGGAAATCCGATCCGCTTCTGATAAGGCTGCGCACATCATCCGGGCGCAGCCGCGCCACGCTGCGCCGGCCGGTGTCCATGCCCTCTCCGTCCAGAAGATGCACCGCGCTGCCGTCGCAGAAGGCTCCCTTGGTGGTGAACGCCGTTACGGGTGCTTCATCTGAGAAGTCGATGCGTCGTTCGCTGCCGAACCTGCGCGCTGCATAGAGCATAAGGTTCTTCTCGTGCAGGATGGCATGTTCCACGGTGTTGCCGCCGTAAAGCGCGGCATTGGCGTTGAGTTCCTGCTCGAGGAGGGCGGTCTCGAAATCCGCACCGAATGCCAGCCCGAGACGGAAGTAGTTGCGCTTCACGCGGGCAAGGCTGGTCTTGAGGCGCCCGACGGTCAGCGGTGTGGTCGAGGTAATCCAGTCTATCCTGAGCCATCCTCCACGCAGGCCACGGCGTGCCATGAGGGCCGTCAGCCCATCGCAGCCGATCCGCCAGACCTCCTCGAAGCTGGCGGCGGTGGCGTGGACGACATGGGCGCGCTCGTTTCCATCGCTCGCGGAGAAGAAGAGCACGACAGGAGCGCCCGGCTGCGCTGAACCCGGGTTGTGCTCCGACGACGCGCGGTACAGCCGCTCCAGCCTTTCTGACAATTCGCGAGATGCTGCTGCCGTTACCAAAAGCCTGCCCCTGACCGGAAGGTGAGATGGCCCGATCTGTTTCGCCTCGACAGTTTACATCTAGCAAATGTGGAGAAGAAACATCTAGAGGATCAGAAACAAGCAGCTTTACCAGCACCGCCCGCGGATCTGCTCGCGCCTGTTTTTGTTCAGCCGCTCCTGTTTTGGAAAAGACCGGCCGCCGCGTGAGATGGCTAGTCTCGGGCTTACAAGCAGTCGTGTCGGTATTATGCGGTTCAGTTTTCTTCACGGTCCTTCAGTTCAGCCGCGGCTTTCCTGCACTCCGGCACGCCCGACCCGACGATCAGGCCTTCTGAAGGATGAAGGTGGCGCCTCGGCCGTTGAATTCGCGCTGGTTGCCCCCGTCTTCCTGATGCTGGTGATCGGCATCTTCGCATTCGGCCTTTATCTGGGAACGGCGCATTGCGTCCAGCAACTGGCGGCGGAGGCGGCTCGTGCCAGCGTGGCGGGCTTATCGCCGGCGGAACGCTCGTCCCTGGCGCAGGGCTTGGTGACCAACAGCCTGCCGAGCTACACGCTCCTCGATCCCGCGGCGCTGAGCTTGGCCGTGAACGCCGATCCCGCCGACGCCAACCTCATCAACATCGACCTGTCCTACGATACATCCGGGATGGGCATCTGGGCGTTCGAGCGGCTGCTTCCGCTTCCCCCGAAGATGATCCACCGCGGTGCCGTTATCAGGCGCGGAGGCTATTGAGGGTGCGGGCGCGCCTGCGGCATCTCGGCAGAGATCAGCGGGGATCGGTTGCCGTCATGTCGGCGGTCGTTCTTCCCTGCGTTTTCGGATGCATGGCGCTCGCCATTGATGTCGCAAGCATGCACCTCGAACGTCGAACCCTCCAGGGACTGGCCGACCTGGCGGCGATCTCCGCCGCTGATCAGCCTGAAAAGGCCGAGGAGATCGTTCAGAACGTTCTGGCGGTCAACAATGCGGGCAGCAAGGTCGCCGCGCGGGTAGAGGTCGGCAGCTACACGGCGACGTCATCGCTGCCAGTGGCGAACAGATTCGGCTCCGTCGGCGAGTCCAACGCGGTGCGGGTGGAGATGGAGAAGACGGCGTCCATCTACTTCGCTCGGGTCTTCTACAGTGGCGCCGGGCCCCTGATCAGGGTGGAGGCGACAGCGGCACGGGAGAACATCGCGCAGTTCTCCATCGGCTCACGCCTGCTCTCGCTGGATGGCGGGCTGGCGAACGCGCTGTTGAGCGGTCTTTTCGGCACCAGGATCAGCTTGCGCGCGATGGACTATACGGCATTGGCGGCGGCTGATCTCGATCTGGTGAGCCTATTGAAGGGCCTGGCGACGGAAGCGAGCGTGTCCGCCGGGACCTATGAGGAACTGCTGGATTCCGCTCTGCATGTGGATCAGATCCTGAACGCGGCAGCCGTGGTCGCATCATCGCAGGGGCAGGGCGCTGCGGACATCGCGTTGCGCCAATTGGCCGGCAACACGGACCTCAGGCGTCTCGGCGTCACCGGGCGCAAAGTCCTGAACCCGGGGGATATTGGCTCGCTTTCGGTGGGCGAGACGCCCTCCGGCGTGGCAGCCAAGATTTCGGCCTATGATCTGGTGCGGGCCACTGCGCAAGCTGCGGGAACAAGCCAGATCAAGCTCGACCTTGGACTACAGGTGCCCACGCTCGCCGGTCTTACCGCGACGATAACGCTCGGGGAGCCCCCGCAGAACTCATCATGGATAACGACGGGACCGGAAGGAACGATCGTTCACACTGCGCAAACACGCGTGCGGCTGAACGCTGAACTGGGCACCATCAAGGGCTTCGCACCTCTGGTTTCCCTGCCGGTGATGGTCGACATTGCCGCAGCTGACGCCAAGCTTCAGAACATCACCTGCGGCAAGGATCCCGCCACCGACGCCACGGCAACGCTCCTCGTGCAGCCCTCATTGGCCGCAGCCTGGATCGGAGAACCCAAGAGCGAGGCCGCGTGGAATGAATTCTCGGCCCCAGATATCCGGCCGGCGACCGTTCTGAATGTCCTGGGGCTGGTGAAGGTCAACGTCTCCGCAGGTACCCCCGCACAGCAGGAATTCGAAGCCGCCTCCACGTTCTCGGCTGCGGAGATCAGCCGGGGGGAGGTAAAGACCGTGCCGACCTCACGCCCTCTGGGCGCACTCTTCGGCGCGCTGTTCACCAAGCCGCAAGTTTCGGCGCAAGCCCTCGGTCTGGGCATCGGGCTCGGTCTCGGCGGCATCGAGGACGCAGTCTTCAAGCTGGTACAGCCGGCAGGCGCCGTGCTCGATCCAGTCCTCGCTGGACTGCTGCGAGCCCTCGGCATCGGCGTCGGCGAGGCCGATGTCCGCGTTCACGCCATCCGGTGCGGGCAATCATCCCTTGTCATGTGAAGTGCAGAGTTCCCGCATGCCCAGATTCTTCTTCGACCGGCATAACGGCAGCGACGTCGTGTCAGACCTCGACGGACAGATCTTGTCCGGTACGCAGAACGCCAAGTCGGTTGCGGCCGATAGCGTCGTCGACCTCACGCGCGAGGCGGTCCTGAACGAGTATGGACAGTCGCTGGCGGTCGTCGTCCGGGATGAAGGCGGCGATGAGATCGCGAAAGTTCGCGTACTGATCGAATGGTGGCACTGAATGTCCGAACGCACGCAATCCCAGGCGTGTCCGGCTCCTTACCAGCCCTCAGGCTCTGCCCGCTCCGTCGAGCTTGGAGGGCGGGGTATGGGGCCCTTTGCCGGCGCCATCCAGGTGGGCCGATGGCGAGTGCTCCGACCGGGCGGCGGCGAAGTCGTCGTAGTCATCGAAGGTTTCAATGATGGTTGAAACACCGCCATCAGGAGCGAGCAGGCCGCGCTTCCCGTCCAGTACGCAGGCCCCAGTCGCGGTGACCGGGGTCGGTGTCGCCGTGCGTGCAGTCAGCGGATCAATCAGGAAGGCCAGAACCTGCTCTCGGCGAGACGTGTCGGAATGAACGATGAAGTATCCCGGTGGCGCGGCGACAGGCACGGCGAACTGCTCGTCGAGATCGAATGTGGACCGAAAAGTCTCGACATCGTTGTCGAGGTAAGTGACCTGATAGCAAAGGCCCGCCGCAGCGGTTTCATCTTCGATCATCTCGAGCTTCTTGATCGCTGCGGTGCTTACAGCTTCAAAGCCAAACCTGATGAGCATGAGAGTCTCTGCCGCCCTGAGGAGAAGTGAACTGCAGTTCCGCCAAACCGCGAGCGAAGCCCATAATAGATTCTGAATGCAAAAAGTTCCAGTAGCCGTTTTGACGCGCGTACCCGATCAGAAGCGCGTCAACACCGTAAGACTACGTTACCGAAAACTTGGGAGGCCCGCAAACCACAGATATTTTGCTCCACGAGAACCCATATTTCTGAGTCACGGAATCGTGATGAGACCTCACGGTCTTGCTACTTAAGTAGAATGTGTCGCCATGAACGAGTGCGGAGACGGGATGAAGCTCCAACAGCCATGTGCCCCAATGCATGCGGCACTTAGATGACTAACCTGGCACCGGAATTTCGAGCGGAAGAGACGCTCAACTTCTCCCAGATCAAAGGTTTCACCTTGCAGGCGGACAGCACGGGTTTGGGCTGGTCGTCGCTCTATGTCTCGCATCAATCCGAAGCGCCCTATACGGCAAGCCTGTCCGGAAAGCCCGTGATCCTCGTGAGCGCCCTGGATGTCGGGCCGGTGCGGGCCAATGTGGCAGTCGCGCAATCGTCCGAGCACCTGCGCGCAGTGTCGGGTGCGGTCTCCATCGTGCCGGATATGCACGACTTGCACGTCGATCTCGTGAGCGCGATCAAGACCACGCACGTCTACGTCAAGCGATCACTGTTCGATGAAGTCGCCGGGTCGGTCGTCAAGTCCGATCCACAAGCGATCATCATCAGGCCGCGCATGGGTGTGTCGGATCCGTTCCTGCACAACCTGTGCAACGAGGCTCGGGAGGCTCTTCAGGGCAATCCGGAATTCTCTGCGCTCTACGTCGAACACCTAGCCCGTATTCTGTGCGCGTATCTGATCCGCAAATATTCTACCGCCGTCGAGCAACCCGTTTCAGCCTCGGATCGTGAACTGGGTTCGCGGACGCTGTCGGTGATCCGGGACTTCATCGAAGCGCATCTCGATGAGCCGGTGACCATCAACGATATCGCCGATCAGGTAAAGCTGGGACCGGATCAGCTTAGCCGCCGGTTCAAGATCACGACCGGCATGACCCTTTACCAGTTTGTCATCAGGTCCCGGATCGACGCGGCGCAACGTCTGCTGCGTGAAACCGATACTCCCATCGCGTTAATCGCACTGGAATGCGGCTTCGGAGACCAGGTCAGCTTCACGAGAAGCTTTAAGAAGGTCACAGGCTCGACGCCAGGGGCCTTTCGGTCGAACAATGAAGAGATCCTGATATCTGTAGATACACGGCGTAGGCGCTGATCCTGCCCTCCTGCGCAAACCTGTCGAGGGGCTAGTCAGTAGGGACGTCCTGGAGACGTGATCTTCTCGTACGCCAAGCAGTCAATAGGCGCAGTGGGTGTCGCTTCCAGCGCTGCCTACGATGCACCGCAGCCGGAAGAGTTCGAGAACGCCTGGGACCTCGACGGCCGGAAGGTCGACGTGGTCTATCGCACGATCAACCCCGCGGTGCGTCTTGCAACGTTCGTAGACGACCTGATCTCGCTCCTACCAGAGCGAAACTCTCCAATCACCAACCTGAAGAAAGGCGTTCAGGGATACCTGTTTGCCATTCCTCCTAAAGCTGGCCAGCTGATCTGCGAGCGGCTTGATTTCTGGCACCGATCGAGGAACTCGTCGCCGAGACGCTCACCCAGACGGTGCCGGACGAAACTGCACGGGACGCTCTCGTGAAGGCGCGCATCGATCAGGGGCGCTGGCGACGTGACCTGATGAAGCACTGGGCAGGAAAGTGCGCTGTTACCGGCCTCGAGGTGGAGGCCTTGCTGCGTGCGTCTCACATCAAGCCTTGGCGTGATTCCGATAACCGCGAGCGCTTGAATGTCATGAATGGTTTGATGCTAGCGTCAGCTACGACTCTGCATTCGATGCGGGGCTGATCAGCTTCCAGGATAACGGCTCCAATATTGTTTCGCCGAAGCTGCCGGCGAACCAGCGGTTAGCAGCCGGCATTTCTGGCGCCGCCAGCTTGTTAAAGCTGGCTGACGGCACAGGCAGTATCTCGCCCATCATCGTTCAAACGTCTTCTCAGTCTGATCATCGCGAGATCACTTCTTGAGCGATGACGTATAGGAGAATAAACCTGTCGCATGCTCGTCGGATATGCTTGCGTATCAACTCAAGATCAAAGGCCGGAGCTCCAACTCGACGCTCTCAAGAAGGCGGGTTGCGACAAGCTCTTCGTTGACAGGGCATCCGGGGCAGCGTTGGACCGACCGCAGCTATCGTCGGCTCTGAGCTATCTTCGGCCCGGAGACACCTTGGTCGTCTGGAAAACGGTCGTTACATAGACACATCTGCCAGCACTTTGATCAGGGTCAGCCGTGCAGGGCGGGGAGATATCGTTCTGTCACGGCGGCGGGGGTTCCCTTGACAAGTGGAGTTCGACGCGCACTGTAACCGGACCCGGCCGATCGAAGATCGAGACGTCGCCTCTCACCTGTCCAAGCTTGATGATGCCTGGCTGGGGTACGCGGCCTGTCTTGTAGTAGATGACGAAGTCATCGGATTCCCATAGGCCCAGGGTACCGGTGGAGAAGTCGAGCTGCCGTTCCCCCTCAGGCAAAGCGGCTGGCAGGTTTCCGGTTTTTTCCTGACGAAGGTGGTCGCGCATCTCGATCGTCACCGGCAGCAACTCGACCAACGCTTTGGCGGCGGCGTTTCTCTCCAGGTCGGCCGTGACGCGTCCCCATTCAGAGGAAATTGCGATGCGCTGTTCCGCCATGGCAGGTCCCATCACGCTCAATGTGATCACGAGTGTTTTGTAGAAGACGTTCATCCAGGCACTCCTTCTGGGTCACGTCCGTTTCCGGCCACGGCCGTACTGCTCGTCGGTGACGTGCTCCAGCCAGTCGACAACCTTGCCGTTCTCGGCTTCATGGATGGCGATGTGCGTCACTGCGACAGTCGGCGCCGCCCCGTGCCAATGTCGCACGCCCGGCGGGAACCACACCACGTCGCCGGGCCGGACTTCTTCGACCGGTCCGCCTTCGCTCTGCGCCCAGCCCACGCCTGAGGTGACAATCAAAGTCTGGCCCAACGGATGCGTGTGCCACGCCGTACGAGCGCCGGGTTCAAAGGTAACGCTCGCGCCAGAGGTACGTGCGGGGGCGATGGCCTCAAAAAGCAGGTCGATCCGGACCGTTCCTGTGAAGTAGTCCGCCGGTCCCGGACTGGAGGGCTGCGAGCCAAGTTGTTTGATCTGCATGCTAGAGCTCCTTGTCGGGTCGAGGTTGTCCACGCCTTGCGCTGCAATGGCTGCAGACGTCGTGACAGCTAGCGCTCCGGCGCCAGCGATGACGCCCCTGCGCGTGATCATTCCCGAGCGCGTCACAGCGACCACCCGCCATCTACCGAGATTGCGGCACCGGTGACGAACGCTCCGAGATCGGCGCTCATCCACAGCACGGCGTTTGCGATCTCCTCGGGCTTGCCAAGCCGGCCGACCGGCTCGAGATCGATCGCCTTCTGGATGTCGCCGCCTGTAAAGCGGTCCATCATTGGCGTCTCGATGTTCCCCGGAAGGATGGCGTTAACGCGGATGTTCGACTTTGCGTAATCGAGCGCGGCGGACTTCGTCAGCCCGATGATTGCGTGCTTGGATGCCGCATAGGCGGCACCGCCGGCCACCCCGCGCACACCTGCTCCCGATGAGGTGTTGATCACCACGCCACCGCCCTGGCGCACCATCTGCGCCAGTTCGTGCTTCATGCACACAAAGGTGCCGCGCAGGTTGATGTCGAGGATGCGGTCCCACTCGTCGAGATCGATGTCGGCAACAGGCGCGGCCTTGTTCTCGACGCCGGCATTGTTGAACGCGATGTCGAGCCGCCCAAAGGTTTCCACGGTACGTGCGATCGCCCGCTCGACCTCGTCGGGCTGCGATACATCGCAGGCCACGATCAGCACCTCGCCACCGGCGCGCCGAACGGCATCAGCGGTTTCGCGCAATGGATCCTCGGTGCGGTCGAGAATGGAAAGTCGTGCGCCTTCGGTGGCGAAAGCCATGGCTGTGGCGCGGCCAATTCCGCTAGCCGCCCCGGTGATGAAGGCAACTTTCCCGGTGAATCGTTGAGTGTCGGACATGATGTCTCTCCTGGTTCCGGCATGCATGGCTGGATGAGCGTCCGGCTCGGGCGGCGCGGGCTCCCTCAGCTCAGATTGCCGCGGAAGAAGTCGGTCAGCTTCCCGAATGGGATCAGGTTCGTCCGGTCGTAGAGATCGACATGACCGGCACCCGGCACGATCACCAGTTCCTTCGGCTCGGCCGCCAGCGCGTAGGCGTCCTCGCTGAACTCGATCGAGTGTGCTTCGCTGCCTGCGATAAACAGGAGCGGGCGCGGTGAGATCGTCTCGATCGCCGCGAACGGATAGAAGTTCATGAACGCGGCATTGCTGCTCAGCGTGAGTTGCGTGGTCGGGATCTCCGGTTGCCCGGGCGGGGTGAACTGACCGCGCGCTGTCCTGTAGAAGTCGTAGAACTCACGCTGGATCGGATGGGTATCTGCCGAGAGCTCGGTCACCGTGCCGCCGGTATAAGCTATGGGCTTGCCGGTGAACTCGGCGAACCGCTGCTTCGCAGCCTCGGCGAGGACCTTCTTACGCTGGTCGAGCGAGACGCCATTGCGAAGTCCGTCCCGGTTGGCGGCGCCCATGTCGTACATGCTGACCGTCGCGATCGCCTTCATACGTGGGTCGATCTGCGCCGCACTCAGGGCGAAGCTGCCGCTGCCGCAAATCCCCAAAACGCCGATGTTCTGCGCGTTGACGAGGGCTTGCGTGCTCAGGAAGTCAACGGCGGCGCTGAAGCTATCAGCGTACAGTTCCGGCACCACGGCGTTACGCGGCTGGCCTTCGCTTTCACCCCAGAATGGCAGATCAAACGACAGGGTGACGAAGCCCTGCTCGGCCAGCTTCTGGGCGTAAAGATTGGAGCTCTGCTCCTTCACGGCGCCCATGGGATGCCCGACGATGATCGCCGGGGCCGTGGTACGGCGGTCCAAGTTCTTGGGCACGAAGAGGTTGCCTGCGATGGTCATGCCGACCTTGTTCCGGAAGGTCACCTTCTGGAGGTCGACGGTGGTGCTCTTGTAGAAGTTGTCCGCGCCGTTCGACATGTCCTGCGCAAAGGCTTGGCGCTCGGGCATCATCACGAGGAAGGCGGAAGCCAAGGCCAGGGAGAGAGACAAGGCCATTCCATTCATGGAGGGTTCCAGTCCTGGTACAGGGGTGACGAGGCGGACCTTCGGACAGCGTCTTTGGATCAAAGGCCCGGTGTTGATGAGGAAGGTAAGGCCTGTCTCGCCAGCCGATTAGCCGCTAAGTCTTGCTGGGAGCTATAAGCGGGGATTATCAGTCGTGCGCCAGAACGTAGGGGATCTTGTCGCTTTCCTCGCCGTCGCAAGGTCCGGCAGCTTCACGCGCGCGGCCAAGCATCTTGGCGTCTCGCAACCCGCCCTCAGCCAAACCGTGCGCGAACTGGAGGCACGACTTGGGCTGCGGCTTCTAAACCGGACCACACGCAGCGTCTCAACGACTGAAGCGGGCGAGCGCCTTCTGCAGACGATCGCTCCGCATTTCGATGGGATCGAGGCCGGGCTTGCTGACCTCACGGACATGCGGGATAAGCCGGCGGGTCGGGTGCGGTTGACCGTCGGCGACCAACCCGCCGAAAGCATCATCCTGCCAGCCATCGCAAAACTGCTGCCCGACTACCCGGATCTAAGCGTGGAGATCAATCTCAATGCGGGCTTCGTCGACATCGTTGCCGAACGCTTCGATGCTGGAGTGCGCCTTGGCGAAACGGTTGCCAAGGACATGGTGGCGATCCCGATAGGCCCAGACATGCGCATGGCGGTGGTTGGCTCGACGGACTACTTCAGCACCCGCAAACCGCCCGCGACGCCGCATGACCTCGCGGAGCACAGCTGCATCAACCTGCGCTACACGGCCAACAGCGGGTGGGCTGTCTGGGATTTTGAGAAGAACGGACGTCCCCTCAACGTCCGGGTCGAGGGCCAGTTGCTGGTCAATTCCATCGCATTAGCACGCCTCGGTGCGCGCGATGGAGCAGGACTTGCTTATCTTCCTGCGGACTATGTCGAACCGCTGGTGGCCTCGGGGGTTCTGATCAGCGTTCTCCAGGATTGGTGCGAACCATTCCCAGGTTACTACCTCTACTATTCAAGCCGTCGGCAGCCGTCGGCTGCGTTCAGGCTGGTTGCGGACGCACTTCGTTATCGAGCCTGATAAGCAGATCGGGCGTTCGCGCGACTTGGGAGCAAGTTCGCGACTTCTTCTTACGAGCGGGTGTCGAGTTGGCTCTTCGATTATCCGTGGTGAAGGTGCGCATCACCTGCGTGTTCTGCCTACGGCGAGGCGTTTATCGGCTAGTGCGCATGGCGGTGCAGTTCGGAGCAGACGCGCGTCTGATCGACGTGCTGCAGGAACTCGCACGACTGTCGCTATGCGCGCAAGCCTTAGCAGCGGCCACCAGGCAAGTACGATTCGAAGTGCGGCGTGCGCTCTCAGGATGTCGAGGGCGCGACCCGGCCAGCGCCCGACTTTCCGGAGAACTACCAAGGGGACTTACTCATTGCGCGTCATCATCACCGCAGCCTACCACTTCAGTCTAAGAACGTTGCTCAACTGACACCTTCGAAGCCTCGCACCTCCCCCAGAGCCGCGGGGCTTCTTTTCGTCGTCGGCCTTGCAGAATGAATGACACCATGAGGGGCGCAATGACCCCGCTCGCTCGGTTCCTCCGAGACCATCGGCTTAATCCAGACGACTTCAAGCTCGTGATCCAAGCCCGCAGCCGCGAACACCGGGAGGAGCTTGTCGACCCCATCGAGGCAGAGATGGGCCCGGTGCGCGGCGTCGAGCTTAATCGCCACGTCACCCCGATGAGCGGCAATGCGGCAGAGGTCCCGTTCACCCTTGCCTGAAGGGAAAGCGACGGCGCTTATTCTGGGATCGATCCTGACGGTCCTGCTCACGGCGTAC
This sequence comes from Terrihabitans rhizophilus, assembly GCF_033898525.1. NCBI lineage: Bacteria > Pseudomonadati > Pseudomonadota > Alphaproteobacteria > Hyphomicrobiales > Terrihabitans > Terrihabitans rhizophilus. The sequence continues at coordinate 21,974 of NZ_JAXAFJ010000008.1, forward strand.
GTCTATTTCTGGTGGCATCATGACCCTGTTCCGGAAATCTGCCGCGACATGAGCTCACCAACGCGCGAGTTCTGCACTGAGCTCGTTCGCGATCAGCAGCCCAAGTCCCGGCCGCGGTGAGGACAACCTATCGGCGGCCATAACGCCGCAGCTGGCAACCATGCCTTGCGCCGATGGTTCTTGCGTAAACCGCTTAGCAGGATCCCATGCCTCTTCGCCTACTGTCTGTGACCCATGACTATCCGCTCTTCGGAAAGCTCGACAATCCTGATGCTCACTTCGCGGTGGTGACAGGAGACCTTGACCTCGGCCGGATTTCTCAGGTCTCAAACGAGCCGGAAATTTGGCAATGGGTGGTGCATGGGCTTGAGCCGCCTGAGTTGGCGTGTCTTGGAACATCCAGCAGTCGAGACGGTGCTTTAGAGGCGGTTGGAAGAGCGTGGCAGGCGTGGCTCCAGCAGGCCGGTCTTCCAGAGGACAATGATCAAAGCGAATTGAGCATGCCAGCATCGTCCAGCGCCGAACCGTTCACGCGTGGGCTAAACATCCAGTGCTCCATCTCGCCAGCCGGGTAGGGGCGCAGCAGATCGCGCACATCGGCAGCCGGAGCCAGCCACCTGCTCGTAGGTGTCGGGCTTCAGGATAACCGGCATGCGCTGGTGCAGATCGTATATGGTCTCATTGCCGCGTGTCGTGATGATGGTGAAGGTGCGCAGCCACTGCTCGGTGGCTGCGTCCTCTCAACTCTCCCAAAGCCCTGCGAAGCCGAACAAGCGCGATCCTTCATGCCGATGGCATGCGGCTGTTTAGAGCCCTTCTCGCCCGTCCACTCGTAGAAGGCGTTGGCTGGCACGATGCAGCGGCGCTTCTGGAATGCTGATCGGAAAGCAGGCGCGGTGGCGTCGGTCTCGGCGCGGGCGTTGATCGTCTTCCCATCCGATCTTCCGGTTCTTGACCCCGTAGGAGACGAGGCCCCGTGTCAGCAGATGCAGTACTGAGATAGTAACAGGCGCGAACCTTGCCCGTTATCGATCCACGCTGGTTGGCCGAGTATGGCTACATCACTCAGCAAGGAGCAAAAGCGCGCCGAGTTTCACGTGTGTCAAATCGGCAACTGATTCAACATAACAAAGCTGCGCTATCCTTTAGAAGTAGCCGATACGAAGCGCTTGTGTTGTCGTTCCCGAGAGAATTTGGGGGACTGACCTTGAAGACGCTTTTGCTTGCAACGATCAGCACTATTGCACTGACTGCTTCGGCGTCGGCCGCAGACATCGCCCGCACTCCTAACGGCTTCGACTGGTCGGGCTTCTATGCTGGTGCGAGCATCGGGTACGCTTCCCATACGGCCACTTTAGAGGATCCGAACTACAATTGGTACGGACACATCAAAGACCTGCAGTCCGGCGGAGCCGCTGGCGGTGTCCAGGCCGGCTACAACTGGCAGGTTGGCGCGGCCGTGTTCGGCGTCGAGGCTGACGTAACTGCCTTCGGCAACGAGATCGATGAGCGCTATTCCGGGAGCGTCGACATCTCCTACGACATGAACTGGATGGCGACGTTTCGCGGCCGGATTGGCCTAGGGCTTGGCAACACGCTGGTCTACGTAACCGGCGGTGTCGCCGTCGCGGAAACGGACGCGTCATGGCTGGAAGATGGCGATGCATCAGATAGTTGGCCGTACCTCGGCGACACTAAAGTCGGTGGTATTGCTGGCATCGGTATTGAGCACGCGTTCAGCAATCGCCTGAGCGCCCGCGTTGAAGGTCTGCTTGCTCGCTTCGAAGAGAATCTGGCGACGAACGCAGAAGGGGAGGACATGCGGCCTTCCGACACGATCGCGTTCGCCAGGGTCGGTTTGAACTACCACTTTGGTGCCAATGAAGGCGGAGAGGGGCAGGACATCGTGTCCGGGGCGCCGGCAGATTTCTCAGGGCTGTATGTCGGCGCCAATTTAGGTGGCGCGCTCAGCGCCGTGTCGCAAAGCGATATCTGGTACGAGATGTACGGTGGCACCTACGACCACAACGACCTTGGTATCAGTGGCGGGGTTCAGGTCGGCCACGACTGGCAGGTTGGTTCGACGGTTCTGGGTCTGGTTGCCGACTTCAACGGCCTCTCGAATGATGACAGCCAGAACTACTACGATGAAGAGGATCCGCAGGCCATCATCACGACCGGCGTCGAGTGGATGGCCTCTGTACGCGGGAAGATGGGTGTCGCCATCGGCGACTCGCTGATGTACCTCACCGGCGGCATCGCGATTGCTGACATCAACAGTGTTTATGACGAGAGCGTTGATGGTGACGATGCCTTCGACATGAGCGGTACTCAGGTCGGGCTCATCGTTGGCGGTGGCTTCGAGCAGAAGGTGACATCGCACCTCAGTGCATTCGTCGAGGGCACATTCTCGGCGTTCCCGGAAGAGGAAGTCACGGTTGGGGAGGCGACGTTCCGCACCAGCGTAGAGGTTGTGACGGTTCGCACAGGCTTGAATTATCGCCTCGGCGGCAGCGAACTCGGCGGCGGCATCGAAGAGACTGCAGTTTCCTGGGGCGGCGCCTATGTCGGTGCTGATGTCGCAGGCGCTTACAGCAAGGGTTCCGTCTCAGACGTCGACTACTTCGAATTTGGCGGCACTTACGAGATCCCGAGCCTGGGTGCGGGTGGCGGCGTTCATGCCGGCTACAATTGGCAGAACCGCAGCTTCGTATACGGTGCAGTCGCAGACTTCGCCGCCTTCACGAACGATGAGAGTGACGTTGACGCTGACGAGGACTACCGCGAGATCGCATCCCAGCTGAACTGGATGGCGACGTTGCGGGGTCGCGCTGGTATCGCCACAGGTAGCAGCTACATCTACGGCACAGCTGGCTTGGCCATCGCTGATATGGAAACCAGCCAATCTTTCCTTGGCGAATTCGGCGATGAAGACGACAGCATCAGCTTCGACGACACCACAATCGGCTGGGTCGTGGGACTGGGTGTGGAACATGCTCTTTCGGACAAGCTCAGTGTGAAGGCTGAGGGGCTCTACACAACCTTCGATGAACAGGCCGGCACGACTGAAGAAGGCGGCGAGTACACAGCGCATGCGAGCAACGTGCTTGTGAAGGCCGGTCTGTCTTACCACTTCGGTCGCTAGCAGCTGCGACTGCAACTCGGAGGGCATGTGGCGATCTGCTCACGCCCTTCTTGTTAGATCAGACGTCTTGGCGACTCGCTCTCTATCCTGACGAGTGGCGAGCATGAATTCGACATTGTGCATCGCAGCTTTGTCCACATGGACGGCGGTAAGACTGTAGAGCTCCAAGAGCATCTAGCGGAGCAGCCGAACAGCACGGCGCGGCATTGGACCTAGTGCTGAACGCTCCTACCATCACAGGATTCAGACGCTTACGCGGTGCAGCTTCTCGGGACGATCAGCAAAGCTCATGTCCAGGCGGTTTCGGCTCCGTTCGGCGTTTGGCTGCGTGGACCGCACTATCAACTGACGGCAGCGTTGTAGCTGCAGGGGTGAGCTTTCGCCCACTACGGGTTCATGGCTTGGGAGCGCAGTTCCCGCACACCGCCTTTTGGAAGCACTGCCCTGCACGACCCCAAGTGGGATGGCGGGTGCAGGGAGCTTGCTGGCGGGAGCTAAGGCCGTCTCCCATCAATCTATGGTGGATGGGGCGACGGCCCGCGCCGTCGGACGAAGAATGCGGCCCCCATCCGACGAGTGGAAACACTCGAGCCTCTGATCATCTAACGAGCCGGTAGGCCGCTCTATTCTTCGCCTTCTTGGCTATCTTCGCCTCCGATCATCAGCAGCAACGCATAAACTGCGGTGACGACAATCGAGCCCCAGAGCGCAATCAAAATATAAGGGTGCATGCCAACACCGCCTTTGAGCAGCAGCGCTTTGCAGGCCCCTGGGCAGTGCCACTCGGGCTGCTCACCCGTAAGATTGTCATAATACTGGGCCGAGATGAATTCAAAAAACACTCGGCGCTTGTTTGCGGTTAACGACGTAGCTCCCCTGTTAATCCCGCCTGAGCAACCTTGCAGCTACAACGAGTTAAGCATCTCCCCCGTCGTCGCGCGCGCCGATCTGTTCACTCGCGGGCTGATTATCCAGTTCTCCATCTCGTCAGCCGAGTAGAGCGCAGCAACTCGCGCGCAACGGCATCGGGCGACAGCCATTGCTCGTAGCTGTCCGGCTTCAGAACCACCAGCATGCGCTGGTGCAGATCCGCAATGGTCTCGTTTGCCCGCGTGGTGATGATCGTGAAGGTGCGCAGCCACTGCTCGGTCGCCGGGGGCTTCCAGTTCTCCCAGAAACCGGCGAACTCAAACAGAGCACGATCCTTCATGGCGATGGCGTGCGGCTGTTTAAGCCTTTCGCACCGGTCCACTCGTAGAATGCATCGGCCGGTACGATGCAGCGGCGCTTCTGCAATGCTGATCGGAAAGCAGGTGCGGTGGCGACCGTCTCGGCGCGGGCGTTGATCGTCTTCCATCCGATCTTCCGGTTCTTGACCCAATAGGGGACCCCGATGCCTACGCAGTGCAACTCCGGGCCGCTATCAAGTCGGAGCATGTCGAGGTGGGCCCCCACGCCGACCAGAGTCTGGCGTCTGGCTGCGCGGCCCGCACTACCTGCTGACTGCGGCGCTGGAGGCACTGAGCATCGGGTGATCCGGCGGCTGACCCGGGTGAAAACCGTCGTAAATGCATGAAGCCCGCCGCGTGTTAGATTGCGGCGGGCTTCATCGATACTGTTCAGGAGGATGATCCTCCTCTATCTCAGAAGTGGTAGTTCAGGCCCACCTTGATGGTGTCGAGCTTGATGTCGACATCGGTGTCGGGCACCAGAGCGAGATCTTCCGCATCAGCTTCGATGCGCAGGTATTCTACCTTCGCGGAGACGTTCTCCATGAAACGCCATTCAACGCCGCCGCCGGCTGCCCAGCCGAAAGCGATGTCTTCGTCTGCATCACCAGAGTAGTTGGCATCAAAGCTGACGAACGATGCACCACCGGTGCCATACACGAGGAGATTGTCGAACGTGAAGCCAAGCCGGCCGCGGGCAGTGGCGATGAAGTTGATCCGGGTATCCATGTCGAACCCATCTTCGACGTCCAGATCGTTGGCTTCGATGCCGGTGGCGGCGATGTCGCCCTCCACACCGAGCACGAAGCTTCCGAACTGCATGTTGTAACCGACCTGGCCGCCGCCGATGATGCCATCTTCATCCTCGAGGCTCAGGCCATCATAGTCGAAATCACCGTCTCCAGTTTCCAAAGATGAGAAGTCGTAGTCGCTGAAGCCGTAGCCGATGTGGACACCCGCATAAAAGCCAGTCCAGTCGCTCACAGGTGCAACCTGGGCTGCCTCAACGGGATAGGCCGGCATATCAGCCGCAAGTGCAGCGCCGGCCATGAGCACGGGAGCGACAGAAGTAAGAAGCAGGGTGCGCAGCATTTGTGGCCTCATGGATCGCGTGCAGATTACCCGTTGACACCATAGTTGTATGTGCCTCTTGAGCCACAACTTAGCGAATACGCAAAATCTGCGTCACACAGCGCGGGCGATGCGCTCTCTATAGCCCGAAGTCAGGGCTGGCCCAGAACTTCAGCCTCTTTGAGGTCGTTCGGCAGCCGGCAAGCTTCGAAGAGCGTCACAGGCGGGTCGAACTCGCTGTCGTAATCGCCGGTGAATTGGAAGGCCACAGCCCAAACGTTCGTCGCCGCCATGCGCTGCGGCGTCTTTTGGGAAGCTCGGCGGTGGTGAACTTCTCGGCCGTGCTGCCGACCAGCTTCCGCCCATCGATGCCGAAGGATTCAGCGAAGAACAGGGTCTCTGTGCCATGGATTGACACCTATGCGCGTCCCACTTGTTCCCACAGTGAGCGCCGACTCGACTCTCCGATTATCCTTGAGTGAAGGTGCGCATCACCTGCGTGGGCTGCCGCGGCGAGGGGTGTGCCGACTGGTCCGTCTGGCGGTGCAGTTCGGGGCAGATGCGCGTCTGATCGACATTCTTCAGGTACTCGCCAAGGAGCGAGCGAACCTGAAAACATTTATTCTCTCGCCTTTGCCAAAGGCAAATCCACCTCTGCTCAGTCCATTTGCCTCGTCTCTTCAGGGGACGATGAAGCCCTCCTACAGCACGGGCTGGATCTATCGTCCTGCGTCCTGCTCCAGAACACTGGCCAGTTGATTGGATGGCGCCGAGAACGAGAGACCAGTTTCACTGGACAGCCAACTCTCGAACGGAGCGCTGCCGAGCAAGCCTACGGACCCTGTGAGGTTTCAAGCGCAGGCCGACCACGCGGCTCCGACACGGGCAACTCAGAGCACGATCAGGCTCTGAAACGATGCTCTCCGACAGTTTCCATTCCGGTCATAAGACGCAACCTCATCACGGGGCTATCGCTCCGAGCGACTTCCGGCCGCCGTGTATCATGTCGGCGTCCTTCTTGCGGGCGCCGTGTCGCGCCCTTTCGTGATCTCATGACAGCGATGATCCGGCCGGGAGGGGTAGTCCTGCAAGGAACCGTGGCTAGATTGTATCTCTTATAACTAGGAACGAACCTCGGCCACCGCCGGAACCGTTTTTGGAGCAGAGGCATGAAAACGCCCTTGGACTTAGCTGTTTCTCGGCGAGCTTTGATCGCAGGTGGTGCAGCCTCCGTCGCCATCGCTGCCGTTCCGCATTCAGTTGCTCATGCGCAGGGGATTGGCACTGGCCCAGCACCTTCCGTGGCCAAGGTGTCTTTCACTGTCAACGGGGCGGGCCAAGAGCTTGATCTCGATACCCGCACCTCGCTGCTCGACGCGCTGCGTGAGCACCTGCACCTGACGGGCACCAAAAAAGGCTGCGATCATGGTCAATGCGGTGCCTGCACTGTGATCGTCGACGGCCACCGCATGAACTCCTGCCTGTCACTTGCCGTCATGCACGAGGGCAGCCAGATCACCACGATCGAGGGTCTCGGCACGCCGGACAACCTGCACCCGATGCAGGCCGCGTTCGTGAAGCACGACGGCTACCAGTGCGGTTATTGCACGCCCGGGCAGATCTGCTCGTCGGTTGCGGTGCTGGACGAGATCAAGGCCGGCGTTCCCAGCCATGTCACGGCCAATCTCAACACTCAGGTGGAGTTCAGCGAAGCTGAAGTGCGCGAGCGCATGAGCGGCAATATCTGCCGCTGCGGCGCCTACTCTAACATCGTCGAAGCCATCACCGAAGTCGCGGGGACGCCGGCATGAAGCCCTTCACCTACGAACGCGCGACGAGCCCGGCGGATGCCGCTGCGGCTGCGGCGCGTACCCCCGGCTCTAAATTCATCGCCGGTGGCACCAACCTGCTGGACCTGATGAAGCTTCAGATCGAGACGCCGGTGCATCTGATCGACGTCAATACGCTGGCGCTCGACAAGATCGAAGAGACGCCGGAAGGTGGCTTGCGCATCGGCGCGTTGGTGCGCAACACCGACATGGCGGCGGACGCGCGGGTGCGGCGCGACTACGGCGTGCTGGCACGCTCGGTCCTGGCGGGCGCATCCGGCCAGTTGCGCAACCGCGCGACGACGGCAGGCAATCTGCTGCAGCGCACGCGCTGCCCCTATTTTTACGACACCAACATGCCCTGCAACAAACGGCGCCCCGGCTCCGGATGCGCGGCGATCGGCGGCGTGACGCGCCAACTGGCGGTGATCGGCTCCAGTGAAGCCTGCATCGCCACCCATCCCGGCGACATGGCGGTGGGCATGCGCGTGCTCGATGCCGTGGTGGAGACGGTGAAGCCGGACGGCCAAACGCGGCAGATCCCGATCGCGGATTTCCACCGCCTGCCGGGCGAAACCCCGCACATCGAGACAGCCCTGACGGCAGGCGAACTCATCACCGCCGTGACGCTGCCGAAGCCGGTCGGCGGCAAGCAGATCTACCGCAAGGTGCGTGACCGCGCGTCCTACGCTTTTGCGCTGGTCTCCGTGGCGGCCGTCGTCCAGCCCGATGGCTCCGGCAAGTTCGCAGTGGGCGCCGTGGCGCATAAACCGTGGCGCGACGAGGCGGCTGAAGCCGAACTGCCGCGTGGCCCGAAGGCCGCGACGGAGCGTCTGTTCGCTGGCGCAAAGCCGACTGAAGACAACCACTTCAAGATCCCGCTGGCGGAACGCACCCTTGCGGCCGTTCTGGCGGAAGCGAGGGCCTGAGTCATGAAGTTCGACACCCCCGCCACTACGAACCCGATCGACCAGATGAAGGTCGTCGGCAAGCCGACGCCGCGCATTGATGGCCGCTTCAAGACCACCGGCACGGCGCCCTATGCTTATGAGCGCCACGACGTGGTGGCGAACCAGGCCTATGGCTGGATCATCGGCTCGCCCATCGCGAAGGGCCGCCTCACCGCAATCATTACCGACGAGGCCAAGCGCGCGCCCGGCGTCATCACCATCGTGACCGCGCTGGATATGCCGCGGGTCGAGCGCGGCAGCAAGAACACCGCCTTCCTGTTCGGCGGGCCGGAGGTGCAGCACTATCATCAAGCCATCGCGGTCGTAGTGGCTGAGACCTTCGAGCAGGCGCGCGACGCCGCATCGCTCGTGCGCGTCGAGTACAAGCGATCGCCGGGCCGCTTCGATCTCCAGAAGGAGGCGATCAACGCCAAGCCGGTCGGTGCCGACAGCGGCGAGGGCAGCGGCGCGCCGCCGATCGACGAGGACGGCGACTTCGAGGGCGGTTTTGCGTCGGCGCCGGTGAAGATGGACGAGACTTACACCACGCCCGACGAGAGCCACGCCGCGATGGAGCCGCACGCCACCATTGCGGCCTGGGAGGGCGACAAGCTGACCCTGTGGACATCGAACCAGATGATCGCCTGGGGCAAGAGCGACATCGCCAAGTCGCTCGGGATCAAGGAAGAGAATGTCCGGCTCGACTCGCCCTATATCGGCGGCGGCTTCGGCGGCAAGCTGTTCATCCGCGCCGATGCCGTAGTCGCGGCGCTGGCGGCGCGCGCGGCCAAGCGCCCGGTCAAACTGGCGCTGCAGCGTCCGCTCATTGCCAACAACACCACTCATCGCCCTGCCACCATTCAGCGCGTGCGGCTGGGTGCCACGCCGGACGGCAAGCTGACGGCCATCGCGCATGAGAGCACGTCAGGCGATCTTCCTGAGGGGCAGCCGGAGACGGCGGTCTCACAAACGAAGCTGCTCTACGCTGGGGCGAACCGGCTTACCGCGATGAAGCTCGCGGAGCTGGATCTCCCCGAGGGCAATGCCATGCGTGCCCCGGGCGAGGCGCCGGGCCTCATGGTACTCGAGGTCGCCATGGACGAGATGGCGGAAAAGCTCGGCATCGATCCCATCGAATTCCGCATCATCAATGACACCCAGGTCGATCCGGAGAACCCTGATCGTCCGTACTCCCAGCGCCAACTGGTGCGTTGTCTCCAGGAAGGCGCCGCGAAGTTTGGCTGGGACCGACGTTCGGCCAAGCCCGGGCAGGTGCGCGACGGGCGTTGGTTGGTCGGCATGGGCGTGGCGGCGGGCTTCCGCAACAACCTCCTGATGAAGTCAGCCGCGCGCGTCCGCCTCGGCGCCGACGGCCGGGTGACGGTCGAGACGGATATGACCGACATCGGCACCGGCAGCTACACCATCATCGCCCAGACGGCGGCGGAAATGATGGGCCTCGGCATAGATGACATCGTGGTCAAGCTGGGCGACAGCGACTTCCCCGCTGCGGCAGGGTCCGGCGGGCAGTGGGGCGCCAACAACTCCACGGCCGGTGTCTACGCCGCTTGCGTGAAGCTGCGTGAAGCGGTGGCCCAGCGGCTGGGCTTCAACTCCGGCGATGTCGATTTTACCGGCGGGCAGGTTTCGTCGGGCGGCCGCAGTGTTGCGCTGAAGGACGCCGCGCAATCGGGCGAACTCGTCGCCGAGGACCACATCGAATATGGCGATCTCGGCAAGACGCACCAGCAGTCGACCTTCGCCGGCCACTTCGTCGAAGTCGCGGTTGATGCCTATACGGGTGAGACGCGGGTGCGGCGAATGCTGGCGGTGTGTGCAGCCGGGCGCATTCTAAACCCGATCTCGGCACGCAGCCAGGTGATCGGCGCGATGACCATGGGCGTCGGCGGGGCGCTAATGGAGGAACTGGCGGTCGATAAGCGCATCGGCTTCTTCGTCAACCATGACCTTGCCGGCTACGAGGTGCCGGTCCACGCCGACATTCCGCACCAAGAGGTGGTGTTCCTCGAGGAGGCAGACGCAATGTCCTCGCCGATGAAGGCGAAGGGTGTCGGCGAACTCGGCCTGTGCGGCGTCGGTGGTGCGTTGGCGAACGCGATCTACAACGCGACGGGAGTTCGGGTGCGCGAGTACCCGATCACGCTCGACAAGCTCATCGGCAAGCTGCCCGCAGTAGCGTAGCTAACAGCCTGCCCACGCCGGTGCTGTCGGAACGGCGGTGCCGGAGTTCCGGGGACCAAGTCGTGCCTAGGTCTTTTGAAGTGCTTTCAACATCGCTGGCGCCAGGTGCAGGGATCCTGTGGTCACCATGTCCTGCAGCAGGTCAGATCCCTAGGTGAGGGACGCCAAACAAGTAGCGCAGCGAGAGGCTCTGCCTCTTGATTGAACGAGAGACATCAGAGGATTGCCGTTGAGTAGCGGACCGCACACCATCTCAACGCATCTTGGTGGCGGCATTCTCATCGCTGCCGGCGACACGCTCTACAGCGAGCCAGCCCAGGTCACATCGCCCATCCGCGATGGTGTGCGTCTGCTGGTGGTGCTCAATGGCGAGATGAGCCTCACAGTCGAGCGACACGCTCCTATCGATGTTTGCGCGCCTGCTGTTGTGGCGGTTGTCAGCGAAGGTGAGGTGGCGCGCGATCAGGTCTTTCGTGAGGGCCAGCCGTTCCGATATGTTCTGATTCAGATTGATCGCGCCCTCATCGCCGACGAGCACGGGGCGGATCCGCGAGATATCCTGCGAGCCTCGAACGCCACGCTGGACACGCCGCGCCTAGTCATCGCGGTTCGCCCGGCCGATCCGGCGAGCGAAGCCGTGGCGGCCCAGATACTTGCCTGCCCCGAGGGACCTGATCACGATCTTTACCGGCTCGGAAAGTCGCTTGAGCTCAGCTCGCTGGTGCTCGACGGGTTCGACTCCGCCCGAAGCCGCGCCAGCAGCAGGCGGCTGCCCCCGGCCGATGCAGAGCGGATCCGCCATGCGCGCGATCTCATGATCAACGCGATCGACGCGCCACCAGATGTTGCCGCCCTGGCTGCGCGCATCGGAATGAACCCGGGGAAGCTCAACCGCAGCTTCCGCGTTCTTTACGGAACCACCCCATATGCCTTCCTGCAGGAGCATCGCCTGCAGACGGCTTACCGGATGCTTGCTGGCGGTCATCAGAATGTCGGCCAGGTAGCCAACGCAGTTGGATACACGCAGGCTCATTTCGCCACATTGTTCGGGAGAAGGTTCGGGGTGCCTCCCAGTTCGCTGGTCCCGCGAACGTCTAGAACCGTTCAAGGCTAGTCAGGGCAGATCGCAAATCCTCTAATCTTCTGCGAAAAACAAAGGCAAGATCGCGAACGCGCAGCGCGTTGCTGTCATCCGTCCTCAAGGTCTACGGCAAACCCTGGTTCGGGGTGGGAGGCGCCTGGAAAGGCGCCGGTGCAGGACGATGATGGATTGCTCAGGCTTTTTTCTGGTGCTCAGGCATGGCCTCTTCGCCGGGGTGTCGCTTTTGGCATGTTCGACTGCGGCGATGGCTCAGCAGGGAACGGCCGAGATCGAGCTCGAGACCATCGTTGTCCAAGGGGAGGGCGAGCCGTCTTCGACTTCGGCCTCCGGGATCGCCGTCGAACGCGCGAACGGACCTGTAGACGGCTTTGTCGCGACCCGCAGTGCAACCGGCACGAAGACCGACACCCCGATCACCGAGACGCCGCAATCCATCTCGGTTGTGTCGCAGGACCAGATCGAGACCCTGGGCGCGCAAAATCCCAGTGAGGCGCTGCGCTATACGGCCGGCGTTCAGGTGGAGCGCTTCGGCGCGGATCCTCGCTATGACTGGATCAAGGTGCGGGGCATCGACGTGCCGAGCTACCTCGACGGCCTGCTGCTGCCGAACAGCACCTACGCGACGCCGCGCTACGAGCCGTTCGGCGTCGAGCGCGTGGAAGTGCTGAAGGGCCCCGCCTCGATCCTCTACGGTCAATCCCCGCCCGGCGGCCTCGTCAACTTCGTCAGCAAACGCCCGCTGGAGGAGACGCAGCGCGAGGTGCGTTTTCAGGTTGGCAGCTATGACCGCTTCCAAGGCGCGTTCGACTTCACAGGGGCCATGAACGACGACAAGTCGCTTCTGTACCGCATCGTTGGTCTTGGGCGGCTGTCCGACACCGAAGTGGATTTCGTCAACGATGACCGTGCGTTCATCGCGCCGAGCTTCACCTGGAAGCCGACGGACGACACGTCCCTGACGTTCCTGTCGCACTACATCAAGGACGATGCGAAGTCGCTGCAGTTCCTGCCCTCCCAGGGCACGCTGACGCCGAACCCCAACGGCCAGATTCCGCGCAACCGCTTTCTCGGCGAACCCGGCTTCGACGACTTCAAGCGCGAGGAGTTCGGCCTTGGCTACGAGTTCGAGCACCGGTTTTCCGAGAGCCTGACGTTCCGCCAGAACCTGCGCTACACGGAGGTGGACGTGAACCTGCCGGTGGTGCGCGGCTTTGGGTTTGGAGCAAGCTGCAACCCCGTCGAGCCGACGGTCGCGGGGTGCCGCAATGTTACCCGTCGTACGGTCATCTTTGACGACAAGATTGATGCTTTCACCGTGGATAACCAGCTTCTCTGGGAAACCAGGACGGGACCCGTAGAACACCAGTTCTTGGCCGGCATTGACGTGCGTGACCTGCAATCGCGTTTCTCGACTACAACCCATCCGCTCGGTGCCGCCACTGCCACTCCTATCGACATTTTTGATCCGGTTTACGGCGGCTCACTTGGCGTGATCGGCGTGACCGGCGATGTCAGCCAGGACATCCTGCAGACCGGCATCTACCTCCAGGACCAGATTCGCTTCGACCGCTTCATCCTGATGCTGAGCGGTCGGCATGACTGGGTGGATAACCGCTTCACCAACGTCCTCACGGGCGCGGCGCCGGTCGAGCAGGACGACCGCGAGTTTACCGGTCGCGCCGGCCTCGTCGTGGAACTCGACCACGGCTTCTCGCCCTATGTCAGTTACTCGACCTCGTTCCAGCCGACGGTGAACATCGGCTTTTCCGGCGGTGTAAGCGGCCCTGTCGTCATCAACGGCGAGCCATTCGAACCCACCAAGGGTGAGCAGGTCGAAGCCGGCGTAAAATACGTACCGCTGGGCACGAATAGCCTGTTCACCGCCTCCGTCTTCAACCTGAAACAGGACAATCTCGTCGTCGGCACAGGTGTGACCACCAGCCAGATCGGTGAGGTCGAGATCAACGGCTTTGAGTTCGAAGGCAAAATGTCCCTTGCGCGTGGCTGGGACCTGCTGGCGTCCTACAGCTACCTCGACGCGGAAATCGTCCGAGGTGTGCAAAGCGGGATCGACATTTCGGGCAACGATCTTCCGGTGACGCCGGAGCATCAGGCTGCGCTGTTCGCCAGCTACACCTGGGATGGCGGACCGCTCTCAGGCCTGATGCTCGGCGGCGGCGTGCGCTATTTTGGCGATCACACCGGCAATACGCTGAACAATATCGACATTCCGTCCTACACGCTGGTCGATGCCGTGGCCCGATACGATCTCGCCAATCTGGACAACAGGCTCAAGGGCGCAACCGTTTCGGTGAACGCCAGCAACCTGTTCGACAAGGATTACGTGGCGACCTGCGGTGACGTGAACACCTGCTATTACGGCAATGGCCGCACGGTGCTTGGGACCGTGAGCTACCGGTGGTGAGGCTGTGAGCACCATGACGGGACGCAAGGGCCTTTCACGCCGGGATGCGCTTGCGCTTCTCGGTGGTGCCGCAGCTTCGGCTTTCACGGCAAGTGCGGGTGCGGCCGAGACCCCGCGCCTGCTGCTAGGCGATGGGCACCTGCTCCTCGCTCTGGCGCTGGTCCATCCCGATCCGGTGAGCCTCCTGGCCGGCTGGCAAGGCGATCTTGCCCTGCACAGCCCTCAGATTTTGGACATCTACGCCGAGCGCTTTCCCGCTTTGCGAGACGTGCCGCGGGTCGGTCGCGCGAGTGCAGACACCTTCTCGGCAGAGCTTGCGATCGCCAGCGGAGCGGAGCTCGCCATCGTCGGTGGCTGCTATGGCCCGGGCCCGCAGTCCACCGCGCTGATCGATCGCTTGCAAGGCGCGGGGATGAAGGTGGTGTTTGTCGACTTTTTCCGTGATCCGCTGAAGAACACGGCCGACAGCATGCGGCGCATCGGTGCGGTCCTGGGCGGCGATGCCGTTCGCAAGGCAGAGGATTTCGCGAGCTTCCACGAGGGCCGCCTGCGCCGCATCTCCGAGCGGCTGAAAACCGTCGGCCACCGTCCTTCGGTCATGCTGCAGTCCATGGCCGGCGCGACCGGCTGGACCTGTTGCTGGGTGACAGGATCGGCTGGGCTGGGGCGGTTCGTGGAGTTCGCGGGTGGGACCAATATCGGAGCCGGTCTGTTGCGGGATCTGCCCTGGGTGCAAGCCAGCAAGGAATACGTGCTGTCGCACCCCATAGACCTGTTCGTGGCCACAGGCGGGCCGCACCTTCGCGGTAAGGCAGGGCTCGTGGCAGGACCGGGCGTCGGGGACGAGGAAGCCCGGGCCACGCTCAAGCAGGCGGTGGCTGCGTCCGGAGTGGCGGAGATCCAAGCCATACAAAACGGCCGGGTCTTCGGCTTCTGGCACCTCTTTCACGCGACGCCGATCAACATCGTGGCTCTTGAGGCGCTGGCCCGGTGGATCCACCCCGACCTGTTCGCCGACCTCGATCCCGAGGCCACCTTGGCCGAGATCAACGCCCGCTTCCTGGCGGTGCCCCTTCCCGGTCGTTTCACGATAGCCCTGTAGGCGATGAGTTTTGTGAGCAACTACCCGTTCACGGCGGAGGCGCAGCTCGTCTGCAGCCTGCCTGCTAATGTCATCGGCCAGATCTGCGAGCATCTGGAAGAGCACCGCGCCCAAGTCCGCGTTCAGGCGGGCCGGGGGGAAGCGGTCTTCGACAAGGGCAGCATCCGCCTCTGGGAGGATGGCGGTCGCTTTGCGCTTAAGGTGATGGCGGCGACATCGGGCGATCTCCTCGCGCTCCGCGAAGTCGCGGCTTCGCACTTCATCGAGTTCAGCAAACGTCCTGCGGAGGAACTCATCTGGAGCGGGCACGGGATCGACGCCGTTCACCCGTCTTTCTTCAGGCTCATGACGGTGAAGCGCGCGCGCATGGTTGCACCGCGGATGCGTCGCGTAACCCTCACGGGACAGGATCTTGCGCGCTACAGTTCCAATGCGGACCTGCACGTGAAGCTGTTGTTCCCGCCAATTTCATCGGCTCCCCTGTGGCCTGAACTGATGCCAAGCGGGCTTGTTCGCTGGCCCGAGGGGCCGAACAAGCCGGCTGTGCGCAAATACACGATCCGCCGCATCGATGTGGCAACTGGCGAGATCGACGTGGACTTTGTCCTGCACGATGATCCCGGGCCCGGCTCCAAGTTCGGGGCATCGGCCAGTTCCGGCGATCGCGTGGGGATGATCGGTCCGGGCGGGCGTTCAGTTCCGGCAGCTAGCTACTACTTGCTGCTCGGCGATGAAACAGCGATACCTGCGATCGGCAGGATCATGGACACGCTTTCCGGATCTCAGCGAGGGCTCGCGCTCATCGAGGTCGATTCCCCTGCTGACGAGGTGCCGCTTTCATCTAAGGCAGGGTTGGAGGTTCGCTGGATACACCGCGATGCTGGCGCAAGCCTCGCAAGCGCGGTGCAAGAGCTGGATCTGCCTGACCAGGCAGGCACCTTTGTCTGGGCCGGCGCGGAGTTCGAGACGTTCCGGGATCTTCGACGCTTCTTCCGCAGGGGCTGCAAAATTCCACCGGCCCAGCAGCTCATTGTCTCCTACTGGAGAAAAGGTGCTGAAGCCGCTTGACCCTAGGAGACCGGGGAACGAGCGCGGACTCGCGCTGCGATCCAGACTGCATGGCAGGCTTGCTGGTCTCTACGAGGTCCTCCGATGAGGCGCACGGCATTAATCTAGCGACATGCTTGCTGCTGTCCGATCAAACGAAGGCCAGCTGAGCTGATCAGCCTTATTCATACCCGGAGCAGCTCCTGCCAGCAGGTTGTGAAGCGCGGCGACAGCTGCTCGTTGCGGAGCTTCCAGGCTTTGCGGCGCACCGTTCCGAACGATACCGCATCACGACCATACAGCCTGTTTAGACCGTCGAGCGTCTTCATCAGCCGTTGGCGCTCCCGCGTGTCCGGTGTCTCCCATAGATCGCCCTGCACGCTGCCGGCCGGTCCAAGCTCCGGGAAGATCACGCCAGCCTTCTTGTAGCGGTAGCCAGGCTTCCAGATGCAGGAGAGAGCATGCATGGCGGCGCCGATCAGCTTGCTGGTGTCGGCGGTGGCGACCGGCACCTGGACAGCCCGGCTTGCAAAGTACTGCGGCTCCATGGGCTTGTGCTTGTTGGTCTGCACGAACACCACGAGGCTCGCAGCCGCCAAACCCTGCCGGCGCATCTTCTCCGCTGCACGTGCGGTGTAGCTGGACACGGCCTCGCGCATTTCGTGTTCTGTTTCGACCGGGCGCCCGAATGACTGCGAGGCCACGATGCTCTTGCGATCGGGTGATGTGTGCTCGAGATCGATGCAGGGGATGCCCCGGAGTTCGAGCACCATGCGCTCCAACACGACGCTGAAGTGCGAGCGTACATAGGCAGGATCTGCGTCCCTCAGCTGCAACTGCGTCCGTATCCCCAGCGCGCACAGTCGCTCCCCCAAACACCTCGCGACGCCCCACAGATCGGTCAGCTCCAGCTTCTCGAGCGCGGCGGTCTGCGCGTCCCCTTCCATCAGCGACCACACGCCCTTGCTGTCGGGATGCTTCTTGGCCGTGCGGTTGGCGACCTTCGCCAGGGTCTTCGTGGGCGCGATCCCGATCGAAACCGGAATACCGGTCCACTGCAGCACCGTCGCTCGCGCGGCGCCTGCATGATCCAACAGCCGATCGCCGAAGCCGCTGAGGTCGAGGAAGGCCTCATCGATGGAGTAGATCTCGATGGCTGGCGCGGCATTGGCTAGGATCTGCATCACTCTCGCGCTCATGTCGCCCTAGAGAGTGTAATTGCTCGATCGGACGATCACCCCATCCCGCTTGAAGCGGTCTTTGCAGAGGTGCCAGGGATCGCCCATGACGATGCCGAGAGCCTTGGCCTCGTTCGAGCGCGCGATTACGCAGCCATCATTGTTCGACAGCACTACCACCGGCTTGCCACCCAGGTTCGGCTGGAAGACGCGTTCGCAGGAGGCGTAGAAGTTGTTGCAATCGACCAGGGCGATCGGCGTCGCCATGTTCAGAACATGCGGATGGATCGGGTGACCACGCCCCAGACCTCGAACGAGGTGTGCTCCTCGATCAGGAGGTCCTGGAAAGCCTTGTTCTCGGCCTGCAGTATAATCCTGCCGCTGCGCACGCAGTAGCGCTTCAGCGTGAACTCGCCTTCCACCAGTGCCAGCACGATGCAGTTGTTGGCCGGTGTTCTGGCGCGGTCGACCACAGCGATATCACCGGGGAAGATGCCGGCGCCCGTCATGCTCTCGCCGGACACCCGAACGGCAAAGGTGGCAGCCTGATTCTCGATCAGCAGCTCGTTGAAGTCGAGCGGCCGATCCAGATAGTCATCAGCCGGGGAGGGGAAGCCGCAGGCGACATTGGCACCGACTAAGGGCACTGTAATGTGCGTCCGCGCCTCAACGTCCAGAAACTCGTTGATGTCACCAGCACGCAGCGTTTGGTTGGCCAATCGACGGGCGAGGTTCGCCACCGGCAGAGGCAAGCGTACGACTTGCGTGCCGGGACCACGGGGACGCCCTACGCCTCTCTTGCTCGCTCCGCTGTTTGCCCGGTCCATACTGCACCTCTGATTGTTGTAACAGAAATGCACAAGCGGGCTGCGTTGGCTAGCGCCGAGGGTGGTCGAGCGAACTCGCTGCTTTGTTCCGGCTGCCAGTGTCTGGTCCGGGAGCGTCATCCCGCTCACAAAAAGCCTACGTCTCACTAATCTTATGAGGTGTATCTAGTAGTATATATATTAGTGAGACGAAGGCTCGGGATGCGCTTCCGGAACGGTGAGCCGGCTACGTTCTCTTGAACATGATCGCTCCGGACCGGCCGACACGTTCCTCCTGTTAGGCGGCTCCCAGATGAGCCGCGCCTGTCCTCGTCGGAGGATTGGGCATTTACAGCCGGATCGCATAGCAGTCTGCGGCGCGCGTCTCCCCGTCCTCCACCTTTCACCGATTGATTAGGCATCGCGTGTCTACACGCGTTCCCAAGCATCCTCAGTCGCGCCTTTCTGGATCGACGCCGGCTAGCCCTAGGTTCGTCACTCGTCCCTCGGCCGGCACGAATGTGTCCATAACTCGTACCCGAGGATAGCTATTTGATCATCTAGCTGGACGAGGCTTTCCTCTCTTGAGGCTCCAGTTAGATATGCTTCAGGGGTGATCGCTGAGACGCATTCGGTTTGACCGCTCTCGTATCACGTCGGTGACTGTTCTGCGCGCTGTCGGTGCGTCTGTGCTGATGTGTGCGTCTATCCGCTTATAGATCGCTGGTGCGTGTCGGTGTCAGCAGTTCGGTTTGAGCGCTCTATGTTGACAGATTGGGCAAAAACGCCGTTTTCGGGCATTTCTGTCAACTTTTGGGAAACTTACGGTTAAGTTTCGGCTGGTTCGTGACCGATTTCCGGTCACTGCAAAGCCTGATCGTCAACCTAGATAGGCTGTTTAGCGGTATCTGAGCACCGGAAATCGGGCCAATGTTGACAGATGCAACATGAAACGTACCCGTATGTTGACAGATGCAACCTGAACCGCACCCTTCAGCGAAGCTCTAACTGCACCTCTGCCGCCTTGATCATTCAAGGAGAGCGCGTGCCATTGGCAGCGTTGCAGTTCCTCCGGCCACGGTTCGTCGACAGATGATGACAGGCAGGCAGGTGCTCGAAGCCACAGGCCGAGCGGCATCTTCAAGCTGCGTTTAGCAGACCTTCGATCAGCCTTCGATCATTCTAAGTCATCCCGACGAGCGCGCCGCTATGATGGCCTCGAGGCGTCGGAGTGTTGTCCGACTCCGCCCATACTGGCCCTGTTATTAGACCGTGACACCGGGACGAAGACCGGCGCGATGAGTCCAGCTAGAGACGAACACGGAAAGGCAGCGAAGCTACGCTGTAGAAGCCGTTCCGGCGCCCGGCCGGAAGAAAGACTCCACAAGGATTGCGGCTCTGTTGAAAGCCTCGCGCATGAGGCAGCGACAACCGCAGGTCATGGTCCGGTTGAAGGTAAGCCGGACAGGGCGAGAACCGAGAGGTTCGACCGTGTTGCCAGAGAGGGCAGGATAACGGAGCTAATGCAGGTCAATGGACACGGCCTGCTGGTCTTCACCACTTCGACGGATGAGATCGAATATTCCCCTGCTTGCGGACGGGCTTGCGCTCCTCCGCAAACTTCTTCGCGCGCTGAATTAGCTCATGACCGGCCGGCTCACATTCTAGACAAATGCACGCTAACTTGTTGTTCTCGGGACACGTTCTAGAAGGAGGCGGAAGGCCTACGTCGTTGATTTCGCACGCTGAATAGAGGTATCATAATCCGCGTGTCGGGGGTTCGAGTCCCTCTCCCGCTACCACTCATTTCAATAACTTAGCGCGATGCTTGTTGCTCGCTCCGGGGTCGGAGCTACGCAGGAGCAACGAACTCCAACGGGCTTTGGCTCGAAAAAGCGGGTTCACCACGGCTGCAGCAGCGAATCGCGTCCTTCGCCCCTTGCGACACTCTCATCCCCATTCGAATCAGTGGCCGTCGGATGGCCCGGCCTTCGACGCACGTTCCCGCTTCCGTCCACCTTCTAGGGTGCCTGTCCTCATGGCTGTCGAAGGGGCTCTCGCGGAGCCCCTTGAGAAGGATTTTACATGCGTCCCGCAGCGGGCGACGCGCGGCATCAGATTGGAGGGACTGTACCGATCTAGCTTGCGGTCGCGGTCGTCCGATGTTTCGACAACAGCCCCGCGGTTAGCACAACAGCCACCGCCGAGAGAGCGGCCGCGATGCCGAACAAGGCTCCATAGCCCAGCGCATCGGCGAGCTTCCCCGCCACCAGAGACCCAATCAGGTACACCCCGAGTTGTGCACAGGCTAGAATGGTGAAGTCGGTGCCGGGCTGGTCCGACGACGAGACGCTCATGAAGAGGCTGTAGAGCGCGACGATCTCCATGTAGCGGATCAGCGTCTGGGAGGCTGCGGCTCCGAACAGCGGCACATATCCGGTGATCCACTCCAATGCATGCAGCGCAAAGAGGGCGAAGCACGCCGTGCGCAGGATGCCGAGCAGGATCAGCACACCGCCCGTGCCTATCCTGCGGACGAGGACGGCCGCGACGACCGAACCGGCAAGCCCGGCAGTGACCGCACCACCGCCCGAGATGTAGCCGATCCAGTCGAGCGGTACGCCCCGGTCGACGAGGTAGGAGCCCTCCATGGCCTTCACGAGGCCTTCCGACGCCCGGTAGATCAGGGCCACCGCAAGTATTTGCCGCGCTTCGGGGCGGATCCAGAAGGCCTTGAAGCTTGGCCGGGTGGGGGATTGCGGCTGCGCGGAGGCAAGGTCGGCCTCGCGCATGGCGAAGGCCGCAGCCAGCGGGATCAGCGAGAGCACGGCAATGGTGAGGACCGTGGGTGTCCAGCCCACATGCTCGTAGAGCACCAGGCTCAGCGTGCCGCCGATCACCACGCCAAGTGCGATCGAACCGCCCTGAATCGCGTTTCCGATCGCACGATCCTTTGGCGGCAGGTGTTTCGCGGCATAGCCATCAGTCGCGATGTCCTGCGTCGACACGAGGACCGAAACCGCAAACCCGATGATCAGCACGGCCCAGAGGTTCAGCGGCTCGACGAAAGCCAGCCCTCCGAGGCAAAAGACGGTCAGGCCCTGCGTGATGAAGATCCACCCAGCCCTGTGTTGCCGCGCGAAAGGCCGCAGGCGGTCCACGTAGGGTGCCCAGAGGAACTTCAGGACGAGCGGCAGGAAAAGGATGGCGATCAGACCGATGGAGGATCGGGATACGCCGGCCTCCCGGAGGATCGGGGGCAATGCGGCCGCGAACAGATAGGAGGGAATGGACTGCGCGAGATAGAGACCCGCCAGCACGATGAAGAGACGCCAGCGCGAGGCCGCGGCCGGCCGGTCATCCGCGATCTCGCTCATGCCAGTGCCTGCGCGTGCTGATCGAGGAACCGGGCGGCTTCCTCTTCGTCTGTCGTGAGCAGGACGGGGAATGTCCACAGCTTGCTGAAGACGTGGCGCATATGCTCGCTCACATGCGGGCGTACAATCGCCATGGCTCGGCAATGCCTGTTCATGCCGTCGCGGGATCGCTTGAACCAGAGCGCCTGCTCCCGCTCGTCGGCGGGGGAGAACGCACCCCCGGTGCCGAGAACCGTCAGCATCACGAAGGGTGCGGACTTGGTTTCCACCTGCCGGAGGGCGGCGAGATACCTCGCCGCATCCTCGTCACCATAGGGCTGTTGGAAGCGCAGGGTGACAAGGGCACCCTGCTCGTCGATCTCCACCATCAGAAAGTCTTCGCGTAGCCGACAGAGACGGTGCGGCCGAAGCCATGAACTTCCAGCGTGCCGAGGGCGGGATTTTCGCGCACCGAGCTTGCCGTGGGATTCATGTAGTCGATGTCGAACAGGTTCTGCACACCCGCACTGAAGGTGCCCCCCGCAACGGGCGCGGACAGTGCCGCGTTGACGAGGAAAGCGCCCTCCAGCGGATAGGTGCTGGTGCGCACCTGCCGCTCGCGGCCGGACCAGCCCTCGCCCTCGAGACGAAGGGTGACGTCGTTGTCGAAGCGGTAGTCGCCATAGACCAGTGCCCGGAACGGCGTCGCGATGCGGTTGTTCGGCAGCCAGGTGTCGATCTCTCCGTCCTTGTTGCTGTCGTAGCGGCCCTCCCGGTAGGCGAGGAACGTGCCGAGCCTGAGCTTGTCGGTCACATCCATCTCCACCGTGAGTTCGGCACCCCAGATCTCTTCCTTCTGCTGCGAGATGGAGTTTGTAGC
Organism: Terrihabitans rhizophilus; assembly: GCF_033898525.1. Classification (NCBI taxonomy): domain Bacteria; kingdom Pseudomonadati; phylum Pseudomonadota; class Alphaproteobacteria; order Hyphomicrobiales; genus Terrihabitans; species Terrihabitans rhizophilus. Next base: position 44,296 of record NZ_JAXAFJ010000008.1, read on the forward strand.
CGGGTCGAACGTGACGCCTTCCTCGGAGGTGCTGACAAAGCCGACAAGGCTGCCGCGAAGCCGTCCATGCGAGCCGCGCACACCCAGTTCGTAGCTGTTGACGATCTGTGCTTCGGGAGCGATGGCGGCGAAGCTGGTGGCGCTGCTGGTCGGCGTGCAGTTCAGCCCTCCGGGGCTGATGCCAGCGATGCAGCCATATCTGAGCACATCGGCGAAACCCATGGCGCCGGCGCGCCGGGTGAACGACCCGATATCCGGCAAGGCGTAGCCCTGGCTGAAGCCGCCGAACAACTGGGTGTTCTCGACAAGGTCGAACGTGCCGCCGATGTTGAAGGTCGGCGCGCTGTAGTCGAATTCACCGCCTCCGACGAACAGTTCGGGCAGCACGATGTCGAAGCCGCTGAGCTCCGCATAGGCCGCCGGCCGAACCGAGTCCTCGACCGTCAGATCGAAATACTCGTAGCGCATGCCGCCGCGCACGGTGAACCGGTCCGTCAGCGGCGCTTCAAGCTGGGCAAAGGCCGCATAGGTCATCTGTTCCATGGGATTGAAGGTGTCGTCGCCCCCGGTGGTCACCTGAGCGGTGGTTTCGCGGATGACATCCGCGCCCCAGGTCAGGCGCAGGCCATCGAATACGCGGTCGAGCGAACTGTCGACGGTGAGATTGACGCCCCCGCGCTTGTTCGAAAGCTCCGACTGGTTAAACGGGCTCGTCGGGGCGAGCGGGTTGCCGGAATAGTAGACGAGACTGTTATAGAACGGGTCGAACTCCGAGTAATTGAAGCGCTTCTGCACGTCGTTGTAGAAGGCGACGACCTTGAGGTCGCCAAGGGCGAAACCCTCGTCCGTGTAGCGGGCGGCGAACTGCTTCGAATCCTCCAGCACGCTCTTCCCGGTATAGGGACGCGTGAAGTCGGGGCGGGCAAAGGGCTGGGTGTAGCTCGTCAGCCAGTCGGGCTCCTGATCGAGGTAGATCCAGTTCGCGGAAACCTCGAACCGCTTCCCGGCATCGAAATCGTGGCCGACCTTCCCGAACATGTTGGCGTTCTCGAAACGATCGGCACCTCCCTGTCCCAGCATGCCGTCGGACGGCAGCTCGCGCCCGGCACCGTCGAACGTCCGGTCCGCAAGACGGCCGGAGCCGACGAACACATAGTCCGTCTGGTCCTTGCGCCCGGAGACGGACACGGATGCTTCGGGACGCAGGCCTTCGGCAGGGTCCGCCGTGAACGTCCTGAGGGCGGTGTTTATCCGAACCTGCGGGCGGCCTTCGCTCCCCCGTTTCGTGATGAAATTGACCGTGCCGCCGGTCGCCCCGGAGCCGTACAGGCTGGACGCGCCCGAGACGAACTCGATGCGTTCCACCGTGTTCAGGTCGATCAATGCGAGGATGCGCGACACGTCGCGGAGCGGCGTGTTGAGGGGCACGCCGTCCAGCATCACGAGCAGATCACGGCCCCGGTAGGTCTCCGAAGCTCCGGAGATGGTCTGGTTCGACATCGAAAAGCCGGGGACAAGGCGCGACAGCACTTCAGCCGGGTTCGATGTGGTGCGCGTCTGGGCCTCGATCTCCTGTCGCTCGACGATCTTCACGGAACTCGGCGTACTCGATACGGGGCGATCCGCCCGAGCCCCGGTTACGATGATCTCCTCCAGCTCGACGGCGACATCTTCCCCCTGCGCCAATACTGCGCTGGGGAAGATTAGAGTTATTCCAATTACAGACCAGGCTGGCATACGCATAGTTGTTCTCGGCCCCCGAAGCCATGACTGGGGCTTCTTTAGACCTAAGGACCAGCGCCATCTTGGAATGCGGCGAAGTAAAACTAGGACTCTGGCGAAGCGCGCGGTATTGATGCGTCTGGGTTACACGGCATCAGGGATCAGCATGGCAGCCGCGTTCGCGCCGTTCTCGTTTTCGGCGGAAGGGGTAGCGGACCGCGACCGCCTGACTGTCTGCCGTGCGCAACTGAGCGGGCTGCTGTCTTTGCTCGATCTCGAGCCCATCGCGAACATTCCTCTGGAGGTTCGAACGCTGTCATGCGCATTGCCTGGAGCAAGCCTTGCAAGCTGCTTCCTGAAATGCGCCCGGGCGTGCCGCCGGCAGAGTCACTGCCGGGACGACGGGTCCGATGACATCATGCTCCTGCGGCCTGTCGGGGGTACCGTGACCGTCGAACAGAACGGCCGATGCCTTCGCGTTGCCGCCGGGGACGCAATCGTCATCTCCACGTCACGGCCGTGGGAGTGGGAACTCCGCGACACCGAGCGGCTGGACTGCCTGCGCGTCCCGCGCCTGGTGGCAACGAGCGCTCCGACGGACCTTGTCGAGTTGCTGCCGTTCATGATCTCGCGGGACACGCCTGCCTTCCAGCTTCTGGCGCATTACGGCGGAGCGCTGCTTCAGGGCAGCCTGCCACTCGGTACGGCCGATACGCAGCGCATGGCCGCGCACCATCTTCAGGATCTTCTTTCCCTGCTCCTGAAGGCTGAAAACCAGAACGGGGGATTGTCGCGGCTGGACGCGATCAAACTTCACATCGTGCGCAACCTGCGGCACAGCACCCTCTGCGTCGAAGACGTCGCCCACCGCCACGGCATCTCCGCACGCACATTGCAGAAGATGTTCGAAGGAGAGGGGACGACGTTCTCGGAATTCGTCCTCAGCGCGCGCCTCGCCGCAGCCCTGAAGGACATGCTCAGCGATGGTCCTCAGCGCAAGATCAGCGAGATCGCATTCGAAGCAGGCTTTGGTGACCTGTCATACTTCAACCGGACATTCCGCCAGCGCTACGGCATGACACCGAGCCGTGCCCGGGGAGGCGGTGCAGGTGCCGTGGATCGCCTGTTGCCGGTAACGTGACGGGGGAACTTCCGGCTCGGATTGACGGACGAGAGGTTCCGCCTTCGGCTTGGCGGTAAGTCGCTGTCGAAAGTCCGATTAGGTGGAGTTTCTTCCGGCAGAGGCGGCACTCCAGTTCATGGGCCGCGAAGACGCACCGATTTCCGCTCAGGCAAATGAGGGCAGTTTTGAGCTAGCGCGCCAGGTGCTGGAGCGCTCGCAACGCATGGCGGCGCAGCCGGGATGTCCCGTTGTTTGCAAATGGCGCGTTCACCACCGTTGCAGAGGTGAGTATCCACGGAGCTAATCGCCTCGGTAAATCATCTTGAAGCCACCGAGCTAATTCCCTGCAGCGGCGATCTTCATAGACCTTGGCACAGAAATCCAGGCAGACCGCCGCATCGAAGCCGAGGTGCAGCCGGCGAGCAGCCACCGCAAACAATTGCTCGTCGCCTTCCGGGATAGCTCGAGCGGCTTGGACGATGTCCACGACCAGGCGGAGCATGTGCAGCTTGTGACCAGAGGTGGCGTGAACGACAGCCGTCATCAGGAGCGCGGCCGGATGTTTGGAACTGCCCGCGACCGATAGCAGATCGCCGTAGCCGAAGGAGCGGCGTCTTCGCAGACCGGGATAGTGAACGAGATTCCCGTGGATCTCGAACAGGAGCTTCGGGTTGTCTGCGACCGTCCACTTGTACTCCTGGTTTCGCTCGGAATTGTCCCATAGCGCTTTGCGCTCGGCTACGAATCCAAGATCGGCAACGATGCCGTTGGCCCTTGGGATATCCCCGGGATCGACGAGCACGTCGATGTCGGTGAATGGGCGGTCTGAGGGGCTTGGATAGAGAACTCGCGCGAAGACTTCGCCCTTCACGACGGAATGGCGGATACCCGCTCCGTCAAACGCCTGCGTAATGCGCCGCCCGTGGTGATGCAGGAGCAATGATTGACCGGATGAGATCAGCAGTTCGTCTTTGATAGCCGTTATCCGCTCATCCACGTCCATTTCGACGCCGGAAAGGAAAGGCTCAAGCTTCCGCCAGACAATGGGCAGCACGGCGTGACTGCGCGCCGCTTCCACCAGATAAAGGCGCTCCTCGGAGGTCAGGTGGAGCGCGGGTGCGACGGGGCGGAGCGGGTCAGATAAGGCGACAAGCAGCGCCGCCTGTTCGCCGCTCAAGCTGCTGCGGAGAGACCTCAAGAGCCGTTCTCGCAGGTGAACGGGGGCGCACCGAGTCTGAAGGCTGAGGGTTCGGCGGGCAGCAATCCCGCGTTCCATCGTTCCCGCAGGCGCTCCAAGCGCCGCGCCAGGCTGCTATAGCGGCGGTAGAGGACCCGGTGGTCCGCCGTGTCGAACGCGATCCTCCACCGTGTCAGCACGGGCTTTTCTCCGGTTGCCGCACCCAGGGAGCGGACCTCGTTCAGCAGGCGTACCGGCAGGCCGTCGACATCCACCAGAACCCCGGGTCGTTGATGGAAGCATGAGCACAAGGCGGCCACGTCATCGCGCCCATGTCTCGGTTGCACCATGGCCACGGGTGTCTCCAGGCGGGCATAGGGGTAAGTTCCCGGTTCTTGAGGCGTGGCAGCGATGCGTCCGGCGCAGAACTCGGGGACCGCCCCCGTAAGCATGCTCGCCATGGCCGATGCAAGTGCAAGGTCGCGCTTTGCTCGGCTGGACCAGTCCTGCGCTGTAAAGCGCGAGTATGCGAGGATGTCTCCTTCGTCGAAGCCCTGCGTCATCAAGTGCAGCGTAACGCCGCCAAAATCCCGCCAGGCGCCGTCATAGGCAAGCCAGTGGAAAGGGCGAGGGCCCCGGTACTGCGGCAGCAATGCGGGATGGAAGTTGACCCCGCCATGTCGGAACACCTGCAGCACAACTCGGGGGATGCGGCGCATAAAGCCGTAGGTCACGGCGATGTCCGGCGCAGTCGCGCCTAGATTCCGGGCGAGATCGTCCCAGTCCGGTCGCTTGGGCAGGTTGAGCAACGGAGTGGCACCCAGCCTCCGCCGATAGGAACGCTTCAGTGCCAGATACCTGAGCGGGTGCCTGAAGCCGGCCGTCGGCGCACAGGTGACAATGGCCGATACGGTATGCCCGGCGTCCAGCCATGCATTGATCATCGGCCCCACAGCGACGCTCTCGTGAATAAAGAAGACGGCGCTTAGAGGCTGAACGTGTTGCTCTGTCGTATCCATCTGCATCAACGTTGCATGAAGATCCAAAGTTATATCGCTTGAGGTTGACGAGTAGAGGGCTGATACGCTTCATTCGACAATCTATAAGGGGGAAGCCGCATGAAGAAGTATGCAAAGCCGGTGCTGACCAAGAAGCAGACCTTGTCGGCGGTGACAGCGATCAGCGCCGGGTCTGGCGTCAAGTAAATCGGGCCCGCCAACCGCTGAACGTTACCGCATTCCTTCCTTTCAGCGCGTATGGTTCAGGCCAAACGCGCTGAGAGTACCGCCGCTACACCGTCCAGACGGTCGCCCACTGCGAGTGTGAAGCTCGGCACGTTGCGGACCATGCTCGAGAAAAGCTCGAAGCGGTCCATCTGATAATCGGGAGTTCCGCTCCTTGCGCGCCGCAGATTGTCGGCAGCCAAAGCAACCAGAAGCTCCGGCTTGTCGGCAGTTTCCATGATGGTTGCCCCCTGCCGGTGAGGTCTCAACCATATTAAGCCTGCCAGCGGCAGCGCAGCGGCGGGAGCCGCAATCGCAATCTCCGGAACGTCCTCCGGACGGATCACTTGCTCGCCTTCATTGTCCCAGTCGCCGTGCAGGTGCGGCAGCAGCCACGGCAGAAGCGCTGCGGTGCGACGATGAACCTTCGGCTTGCGGGGAAGTCCCCATATCTCCAAGCCGGCCCCGTCACGCCGCAGCACCCCCACGTCGTCGCTCATCAACGCGAAGCCCGAAGCGGACAGCGCCAAAGCCGTGGTGGTCTTGCCTGTTCCACTTGGTGCAAAGACGAGAATGGCGCGATCGCGGTGAGGCACGGCTAAGGCTGCTCCGTGAACCAATGTTTGCCCGGTCATATCGATGGCCGCATCCACGATGCTCATACCAATGTCACCGGCAAGGATCCGCTCGGCACCCTGCGCAACTAGGATTGCGCCGCGCCCTCGCAGCCGATCGAATTCAATGTGAACCTGTTCCTCCAGCGTGAGAACAAGATGCTCTCCGCTGCCGGCCAGCGTGCAATCCCCATCGAGACCCGGAAACCGCCCATGAAACAGGATCTCGTCCTGCGGCAATGGCGGCACCATGCCATGCGCCACGGACCATTGTGTGGTCTTTCCACGCGCCTGATCCGTCTCCAGCGATCCCAGCAAAAGCCGCAGCGGGGCAAGCAAGGCCGGATCGGTGCTTTCCAGGCAGAGGGTTGCTCCCGCCAGGTTGAAAAATGCGTGCGCCATCAAGACCGGGAGGTATGGCGCAGGACGGTCACCAGCCCAGGCTCAGGAGGATTGAGAACGACCTCGCCACGAGACACCACCCAGCAGTGGGCGCGAACGATGGGGGCCTCGATACTGCTTGGATCCACACCGAACACCAGTTCAGGTGTTTCCCCGGCGGCGCGAAGAAGCCGGTAGCCTAGCACGCCCTGCCGCAGGCAGCGCCTGTGCCTCATGGTCCACGGCCGCCGCGTCGTTCGGACAACCAGGTTCAAGAGATCGTGCTGAGGCACTCCACTCAAATCAATGAATGGCGGGCTGTCGGCGATCCGCAGCACATCAACTAGAGGCCTGTTCCGCAGCCTCACAGGAAGGCTTCGCGCTTCGCACCACACGAAAAGGCGCAAAAGCAGGCTCTGCCTTCCGATCATTCAGCCAGGTGCCGCACGTCTTCTACAATCTGTTCCGATGCAAGATCCCCGGCAAGGTCGATCAGGTCGCGCGCTAGAACGTCCCGTTGCACGTCGAACTCCGACATCATGCGGTCTGCGATCTCGCCGATCGTCCGCTTTCCGTCGACAGCGGCGAGAAAGGCCTCGGTTGTCTCGTTGCCCGTGTACAGCTGGCCGCTATCGGCCATTAGCACGACCGCTCCGTCCCCTAACTTCTGGAATGAGGCGGGAGCAGAGATTTTTAGCACCGTTGCTTCGTTCATCCCGATGTCCTCAGCCGAACCGCTTGATCTCAGCGTTCGGCGAGTCCCATTGCTATCAGAAATCCGCGCTTGGTGGGGCGAACTCCGGCGAAGACACGAGAGGCTTCGGTCGCCTGTCAGCGTGCGTTTCGAGCCCACGCAGGTGAAGTTTGCTACTCGGGCCGCGCATCGGTCGCTCCCTGAAAGTCACTAGCCTCCGGATTTACATGCATGCTGGGGAGCCTCGGCTGCTCGTGACGTACGGTGTCACGGACAGGGTTCGCTCGGCACGCTGCTCGGGGCCGCCGGCAGATCCACTTTGCTGTGCACCCATCCTGACGGCCGATCTTAGCAAGCTTTTGGGGGACTATGGTAAGGTGTCGTGTTTAGAGCTTTGCAGATGATCTCGGGTAAGCCTCACATCGATCGAATGCTCGGCCGCGTATTGCGGCTGGTTGGAGCTCGAAAAGCGCTGCTGCCGATGAGCATTGCGATGATCGCGGTGATGCTTGTCGTGGTCGCGGCAACTTTGATGATCGCCAGATCTCAAGCCTGGGAACAAGCTGAGCAACAAGCAGAGAACGTCAGGCGCGCCGTTGTTGAAGATGTCCGGTCGCAACTAACCCTTTATGGCCGGATGCTGGACATTGCGCAGGGACTCCTTGGCGGGCCACAGTTCGCAGGCCTGCCCCAGGACCTCACTTCCGGCATGTTGGCCCGGATGGTTCACGACTTTGAGGCGGCGGGGGTCGTTATCGTACTGGACCCGGCGGGCTTCAGCGTCGCTGATTCATCGGGGCGGAGCAAACGAACGGACAACTTCGCCGATCGGGATTACTTTTCCGTCCACCGCGATCAAGCAGACAAGGGTCTTTACCTCGGGCCACCGTACAATAGCCGATTGCGCAGTGGAGATCCGAGTTTCGCGCTGAGCCGCCGGATTACAGGTGATCAGGGACAGTTTCGCGGAGTTGTTGTCGCGGCAATCCGCCTTGAGCATTTTCGAAGCCTGTTCTCGAGCATCGATCTTGGACCGAAGAGCACGATATCGCTCGTGAGTAACGATGGCGTCGTCATGATGCGGCAGCCTTCAAGTGATGCTCAGGGCGACGTTGGCAGGGATATTTCGGCCAGCGCCAACTTTCGCGAGATCAAGGGGCGCCGCAGCGGCACCTTGGTGGCAACCACATCCATTGACGGTGTCGAGCGGCTCATCAGCTTCGGTGAGGTGACGGGGTATCCTCTCCTGGTGAACGTCTCGGTGGCGACGGAGGAAATCCTCGCCGATTGGTGGCGTGAGGCGGTTCTCATCGGTGGGATTTCCTTAGCCGTCAGTTGCGCCTTGGTCTTCCTCGCACTGCTGTTGCAGGGGAAGGTCGATGAACTTGAGAACGCCAAGGCCGCACTTGCCGAGGTCGTCTCGAAAGACGCGCTCACCGGGCTCGCAAACCGGCGTGAATTCGATGTCATCGTGCAACGCGAATGGCGGCGTGCTGTACGCGAGCGAACTCCGTTGTCACTGCTCATGATCGACGCCGACCGGTTCAAGCAGGTGAACGACCGTTTCGGGCATGCTGAAGGCGACAAGGTGTTGAGGGAACTTGCGAGCGAAATACGCGGCAACCTTCGGCGAGCCACCGACAGTGCCGCTCGCTATGGGGGCGAGGAGTTCGCTATCGTTCTTCCGAACACCGACGAGGCAGGCGCAATGAAGGTTGCCGAGACGATCCGGCTCGCTGTGTCGGCTAAGCTGCAACAAACAGGGGCTGCGGGCGGTGGCGCTGCAGTCACGGTCAGCATCGGGGCGGCATCCGTGATCCCCGACTATGCGAAATCAATCGACGAGTTCATAGCTGCGGCAGACGGGGCTCTTTACGCCGCGAAGAAAGCTGGACGAAACAGATCGCAGCTTGCAGATCTGGAGTCTGGCCAATCATCCCGCGTCGTTTCCTTGCCACCAAGACCAGAGCGCAACTGATCCCGGTGCTTCTGCCCGTGTTCGGAGGCTCAGGTCTTCGACCCGGCCGTGCTAAGGAGCTTTGGCGATGTCGTCTCCCGCCGCCGGATCCAGCAGGGCGAAGCGACAGACGGCGCCGCCGGCAAGCATCGCCGCTGCCAGGAATGCGATCTGGAAATCAGCGAGCGACAAGCTGTTCTCGCCTCGCAGGCTCATGGACACGGTCAGTGCCACGCCGCTGAGTGCGAAGCCAAGGCAATTGGCGACCTGCTGACCCATGCTCCAGAGCGTGGTGGCGGAGGCCCGATCTGCCTGCGTGATGTTGACGAAGGCAAGCGTGTTCAACGCGGTGAACTGCAGCGAGCGGAACATGCCGGCTGTGAACAGCACCGCCGCCAGCGCGGGATAGGGGGTCTCTCGATCCACGAAGCCCAGCGCGTAAAGGCTCGCAGCCGCGAGCATGCCGTTGGCCAGAAGCACAGTGCGGAACCCCAGACGCCGCAAGATACGCGTGGTCACGCTCTTCATCGCCAGATTTCCCGCGAAATAGACCAGCACGAGGCTTCCGGCCTCGACTGAGGACAGGCCGAAGCCGAGCTGGAACATCAGGGGCAGCAGGAACGGAGCCGCGTTGATGGCCGCGCGACACAACGTGCCTGCGCCCAACGAGGTAAGGGAGAAAACCCGATCATGCAGCGGCTGGAGGCCGATCAGCGGATGGGGAGCGCGCTTCAGGTGGCGGAGCGCGGCGACACCCAAAAGAAGGCTCGCCGTTCCAGCTAGCGCCGCAGACAGGAGAGCACCTTGCCGCTGGGAAAGCGCATCGAGCATGTAGACCAGCAGCAGCAAGGAGCATGAGGTCAGCGCCAGCCCGCGCATGTCAAAGGGACGGGCGGGTGCGCGGTCCTCCCCGGGCACGAAGATGAGAACAAGCACCCCACCGGCAACGCCTACCGGCAAATTCAACAGGAATATCCAAGGCCAGCCAGCCCAGTCGGCCAGCGCGCCTCCGACGACGGGCCCGATCACCGGGGCGATCAGCGCAGGCCAGGTTATCGTGGAGATCGCCTGCAGCATTCCGGAATTCGGCGTATTCCGCAGCACGGCAAGGCGCCCGACCGGGAAGATCAACGCGCCGGCAAGGCCCTGCAGCACCCGCGCCAGCACGAACAGTCCGAGGGATGGCGCAAACGCACAAAGGAGCGATGTCGCGCTGAAGGCCAGCATGGCGGCGGCCAGCACCTTGCGTGCACCTAGGCGTTCTCCGAGCCAGCCGCCGAGCGGCACGAACGCCGCAAGCGCCATCAGGTACGCCGTGATGCCAAGTCCCATGGCGATCTCCGACACCCCGTAATCTGCCGCCATAGAAGGCAGGGCCGTGACGATCACAGTCCCGTCCAGGTTCAGCATGAAATACGCCGAGGCGACCACGGCGGCGACGAGGCGCGATGCGCTTGCCTGATGCGAAGGCAAGGGCGCGGCTTCCGGCGTGGGCATCATGCGTCTACTCCGCCGGCGCCGGACGCAGGAAGATGCTGCGGCTGACGGCCCCGATGCCGAGCATGAACACCGCGCAGAGCATGGCGCAGGCGCCGATAAGATGCTGGAGGCTGATCCACTCTGCAGCCAGGCCGAGCATTGCGGCGCTGAGCGCTGGTCCTCCCCTGAAGATGAGGCCGTAGAGCGCGATGACGCGGCCCCGCATGCGATAACCCGCTGACGATTGGATCAGGGACTGCATGCCGATATTGCAAATCACATGCCCGAGCCCTGCGACCGCCATAAGCGCGAGGGCGAGCGTCACACCGCCCGCGACGGAAAACACCATGAGCGATGCGCACATCGTGAGCCCGCCGACGAGGGTGACCAACGCCAACGCCGGCAAGGTTCGTGGCTTCAGCATGATCAAGCCCCCCACCAGAGCGCCCACCCCCTGCGCGCTCATCAGAGCGGATAGAACGTCCGGCCCGCCCTGGAAGGTCTGTCCGGCAATTGCGGGGAAAAGCTCCGTAAAGGGGCGGCCAAGCAGCGAGAACGTGACGGCCATGAGGAAGACCACGAGCAGTGAAGGGGTCGCGAGGACGTATCGGCAGCCGTCCGTGATTTCGCCAAACAGGTTCGTCCCGGATGGCGGCGGCGCCGCGCGATTGAGCTTCATGCGCAGCACCGCGAGAACGAGCAGCATCGCGGCATAGGCCGGGATGACGGCTGTGAACACGGCGGCGGCTTCGCCGGTCTTCAGCAGGATCATGCCCGCAATCGCCGGGCCGAGGGCGCGAGCAAGGTTGAAGGCGATGGAATTGCTCGCCACGGCTTGCGGCAACCGATCACGCCCCGCGAGCGCGCCGATGATGCTCATCCGCACCGGCTGGTTGAACGCCTGCGTCACCGAATCAACGAGAGCAAAAATGAGGAGCGCCCAGATCGTGAGCGTTCCCGCGAGCAGGCTCGCGACGAGTGCGAGAGGCACGGCCAGCATGGCGGCCTGCGTGGCAAGGATGAGGCGGAACGCGTTGGTGCGGTCGGTCATGGCCCCCGCGAAGGGGGTGACGACGACTGCCGCAAACAGCTCCGTCAACGCCAATGTACCCACCCAAGCCGGCGAATGGGTGAGTTCCCAGGCAAGCCAGCCCAGCGTGGTCTTCTGCATCCACATCCCGGCTGCGGAGACGCCTTGGCCAGCGGCGAAGACAACGAAGTCCGGTGGCCTGCGTGTCAGTCGATGCGAAGCCATGCCAAAAAGCGCCTCAAATAAACACGATAATTGTGTTCTTTGTAGATAAACATCTTGACTAGGATGTCCTATCAGGTTGGTATGACTATCAACTTGATGGAGATTGTCTATGGCCTTTCGCGTCACCGCCCTTGTCGTTGCAGCCCTGACCGCGCTTGTCGCGGGTCCCGCTTCAGCCAAGGAGGCCCCGCCGGAGGTGGTGCGGATCTTTGGCCAGGGCGCAGGCTACGGAAAGCCGCATGGGCATTCCGTCATCGCCGTCCTGAAGGAGAAGAAGCTCCTCGAGGAGGAGTTCGCGGGCGAGAACGTGCGTTTCGAATGGACCTTCCCGCAGGGAACAGGGCCAGCGATCAACGAAGCGATCGCGAACGGGCAGGCTGACTTCGCGAACTACGGCGGTTTGCCGAACATCGTCGGCAGGGCATCCGGGCTGCCCACGAAGATCGTCGCCTCTTACGGCGTCACCAATTCCTACCTGGTCACCGGCAAGAATGTGCCGGCCGACAGCATCGAGGACTTGAAGGGCAAGAAGATCGGCGTGGCCTTCGGCACCGTCAATCACCTCAGCTTCCGTCGATACCTCGAGAAGAGGGGCCTCTCGGAACGGGACTTCAAGGTGTTCAATTTGAAGGCGGCCGATCAGTCCTCCGCCCTGACCTCAGGTGACATCGACGCTGCCTTCGGGAGCCCTAACCTGATCGAGCTCGCGCTCTCAGGCGTCGGCAAGATCACTTATTCCTCCCGCGGGGAGATCGGGCCGGCGAACCAGTTCGGCGCCTTCACAGTCACGGAAGGCTTCGCCGCCAAGTATCCCGAGACGACGCAGCGCATCGTCGCCTCCTTCGTAAAAGCGGCCGCCTGGGCCTCCGACGAGAAGAACCGCAAGGAACTGATCGACATCTGGGAGCTGAACGGAACGCCGCGCGCCTCCCTCGAACTCGACTCCGAAAGCCAGGACCCGCGCTCCCGCTTCAGCCCGTTGCTCGATGAGTTCACGCTGGCGAAATACGAGACGGGCTCCGCCTTCGCCATAGAGAGCAAGTTCATCCGGCAGCCCGTCGATCTGAAGACGTGGATCGACCCGAGCTTCCTGAACAAGGCGGTCAAGGACCTGGGCCTCGAAGGCTTCTGGAAGACCCGCCGCGCGGATGGCACCCCGCTCAGCTGAAACAAGCCTCTTCATCTTCCTTATCGATCCAGGAGCATGTGATGCCGCTTACCCATTCCAACGAGATTGCCCTTGGCACCCCGGCGCCGAGCTTTGCCCTGGCGGATGCCGACGGACGCATCTGGACGCCGGCGGACGCTCTTGGCACCAAGGGGCTGCTGGTGGCGTTCCTCTCGAACCGCTGCCCCTATGTCGTGCACATTCGCGAGGCTTTCGCAGCTTACGCCCGCGATTACGCCGCAAAGGGTATCCGCGTCATCGCCATCAACTCCAACGATGATGGCGCGTACCCCGAGGAATCGGCCGAGGCCGTCCGCATCGAGGCAGAGACCTATGGCTACGCCTTCCCCTACCTGAAGGACGGCAAGCAGGAGGTGGCGCGGGCCTATGGGGCTGCGTGCACGCCCGACCTCTACCTGTTCGATGGGGAACAGAAGCTGTTCTACCACGGCCAGTTCGACGACAGCCGGCCGAAGAACGACCTGCCCGTGACAGGCGTCGATCTGCGGGCGGCGACCGAGGCCATTCTTGCAGGCGTGGAGCGCCCCTCCGAGCAGAAGCAGGCCATCGGCTGCAACATCAAGTGGCTGCCGGGTCATGAGCCGGAATGGTTCGGCGCGGCCACGGCCGCAGCCTGACCGCCAGCACGGAGGCGCAGCTGCTGCGGCCTCCTTCTCTCACCACGCGATGTGCCCATGAACGATCTGGTTCGCCTCTCCTCTGACGTGCTCGTGCTGGGCGGCGGTCCCGCCGCCTGCTGGGCTGCGCTGGCCGCACGCGAAGCGGGGCTGAGCGTCGTCATGGTGGACAAGGGCTATGTCGGTACGAGTGGCGCGACGGCGCCGTCGAACACCGGCACCTGGTATGCGGCAACGCCCGAGCGCCAGGCAAAGCTTGTCGAAGAGCGGCTGAAGCTAGCCGCCGGCCTTGCAGATGTTCGCCAGATGCACCGCGTGATCGAAGCCTCGACCCAGCATCTGAATGCGCTCGCAGCGCGCGGCTATCCCTTTCCGCTCGATGACGAGGGACAGCTCTACATCGCCAATCTGCGGGGGCCTGACTACATGCGCTTCATGCGGTCGCAGGTCATCCGGGCCGGCGTCACCGTCCGCGATCATCATCCGGCGCTGGAGCTCTTGGTTGCCGGCGATGCCGTCGCCGGTGCCGCGGGCGTGGCCCGGCAGGCTGGCCGGTCCTGGGAGGCGAGGGCCGCGGCGGTGGTGCTCGCGACCGGCGGCTGCGCCTTCGGCTCCCGCATACTCGGCGCGACAGGGCTGACCGGGGACGGCCAGCTGATGGCAGCCGAGCTTGGCGCGACACTTTCGGGGATGGAGTTCTCCAATCAGTACGGCATCGTTCCCTTCGACAGCTCGGTCAACAAGGGCCTGCCCTATGGGTGGGGGAGCTTCTACCGTGCCGATGGCTCGCAGATCATTATACCACCGGGCCAGCGCTTTCCCGTGCTGGCGCGCGAGGCCTTGCGCGGCGCGATCTTCTCCCGGCTGGACCGGGCGCACGGACAACTCCCGGACGCTTTGCGGCGCGGCCAGCCGAACTGCTTCCTGCCCTTCGACCGCGTGGGTGTCGATCCGTTCAGCCAGGTCTTCCCGATCACCCTTCGCTGCGAAGGCACGGTGCGCGGTACGGGCGGACTGCGCCGGGCGGACGATGACTGTTCGACGGCAATTCCGGGGCTCTACGCGGCTGGAGATGCGCTGGAGCGGCAGGATATCGGCGGGGCGGCCTCGGCGGGAGGGGGGCCGAACGCATCCTGGGCCATCGCGACCGGAGTCTGGGCCGGGCAGGGGGCCGCTCGGTTCGCGGCAAGCCTCGGCCCGCGAGCGGGGCAGCGCACCGTCCGTCCGGCCGGCCAAGCCGGCTTGCGCCCGGCAGGTACCGAGAAGGCGGTGAACCCGCAGGAGGCGATGGCGGTGGTGCAGTCAGAAATGCTGCCTCTCGACCGCAGCTTTTTCCGCAGCGGAGAGCAACTCACGCGCTCGCTTCGTCGACTCGATGGCATGTGGACGGCCATCCGCGATCATTCCGCAGGCGACGGGCAGCGAGCGCTCCGGACCCGAGAGGCGGCGGCGCTTATCGCCTCCAGCCGCTGGGCCCTGCGTTCCGCGCTTGCACGCAGCGAATCCCGCGGCATGCACATCCGGCTCGACATGCCGGCAATCGATATCGGCCAGACGCACCGTTTCATTGTTTCCGGCATCGACGATCCTGTCATTACGCCCGACCGGGCCGTGGCTTCCGAGGTGCTGGCATCATGATCGAGGTCGTGTCCGAAAGCCGATGCACGGCCTGCAATCTGTGCGTGAAGGTGTGCCCTGCCAATGTGTTCGACGTCGTCACCGGCGGCATTCCCGTGATCGCGCGGCAACGCGACTGCCAGACATGCTTTCTCTGTGAAATCTACTGCCCCGCTGACGCGCTCTTCGTGGCTCCGAAAGCAGACACGGCGTCCGTCGTCGATGAATACGAGATCGAGGCGTCGGGCCTGTTCGGCAGCTACGCCCGTGCGCTGGGATGGGAGAACGGGCGCCCGGGTGGCACGGCCGACGATCCTACCCACCGCCTGCGCCTTGCATCGCTCACCGGGCAGTTGCCCAGCAATCAAGTTCAGGAGTTGGCGCGATGAGCCTTGTCCTCACGGAAGCCCGTGAAATACCCGGCAAGGGCCGGCTCACCCGGATTGCGGCCTCGACCTTCAATGGCCTGCGCGACACCGGCCTGGCCTTGATCCTGCCGATCCTCATCCTCGTTGCTTGGCAGATATCGGCGCATTTCCAGCTCGTATCCTTGCAGATTCTGCCTCCTCCTGCCCAGGTGCTGGACATCGGTCTGCAGATGATCGCGAACGGCGAGATCCCGGATGCGCTCTTCACCAGCATGTGGCGGGTGATGGCCGGCTTCTCCATCGGAGCCATCGTCGGCATCTCGCTTGGCGCCGCCATGGGTCTGTCGCGCACCTTCGAGGCCTATGTGGGTCCGACGGTGCGCGCCTTCTGCCTTGTGCCGACGCTCGCCTGGATACCGTTCTTCATGCTGGTGCTCGGCATCGGGGAGGGTCTGAAGCTCGCGGTCATCGTCAAGGCCAGCTTCCTGCCTTTCGCCCTCAACTCCTTCGAGGGCATACGCGCCGTGCCAGAGCGGTATTTCGACGTGGCCCGCAGCTTCGAATTCACACGGATCGAGACCCTGCGACGCCTCGTCCTGCCGGCGGTTCTCCCCAACATCTTCGCGGGGGCAAGGCTTGCCCTCGGCAACGCGTGGAAGGCGTTGGTCGTGGTGGAGATGCTCGCCGCCGCCGAGGGCATCGGCTATTTGATGGCCTTCGGGCGCCTGATGTTCCAGCTGGACACCGTGCTCGTCACCATCGCCGTCATCGGCCTTGCGGGATGGACGCTCGATACGATAGCGCGCGGTGCGGAACGCCGGTTCACCCGATGGAGCGGTCATGCGGCCTGATCTCTCCACTGCCGGCTACTCCGGGCTGGGATGGCGTGGTTTCGTCCTGCCGGCGGCCATCCTCGGGCTGTGGAGCTGCTCGTCGGCGCTCGGGCTGGGCAACGAACATATTCTCGTCTCGCCGCTGAGGGTTCTTTCCGCCGCTGCCGAGGCTGTGATGGATGAAAACGGCATCACCGCTTTGCTGCACAGCCTCGGGCGCTTCATCTCAGGCTGGCTGATCGGCAGCGCGGCAGGTCTCGCCGCAGGGTTGGCCATGGGGCTTTCTCCGACGGCGGATAGGGCCGGGGGGCCCACCTTCCACGCCTTGCGGCAGGTAGCGCTGTTTGCCTGGTTGCCTCTGCTGAGCGCCTGGTTCGGCATGTACGACGCACCGAAGATCGTCCTTATCTCGATGGCGGCGTTCTTCCCTGCCGCGCTCAACACGCAGGCCGGCTGCCGCGGCGTGCCGAAAACCTATCGCGAAGTTGGCCGTGTGCTCGAGCTTGGCCCGGCAAGCACTGTGTGGCGCGTCATCTTGCCCGCCGCGGCACCCTCGATCATCGCAGGTCTGCAACTCGGTCTCATCGCATCGTGGATCGGCACCGTGGGTTCCGAATACCTCATCGGGAACGGCCAGGGGATCGGCATCCTCTTGAGCGCGGCGCGCGAGGGAAACCGCATGGACCTCGTGATCGTCTGCATCGTCACCCTTGCCTTCGTGGGTCTGTTCTTCAGCCAGGTGGTGCGCCTTGGCTCCCGCCGGCTGATCGCCCGTCATCTGCCCTCCTGAGGCGCCGATATGTTGCAAACCGGACTGCTCGATATCCGCCACGTCTCGAAGATGTTCACCGTCGATGCGCGGCCTGTGCATGCGTTGCGCGACGTGTCCCTGAGGGTGGAGCCTGGTGAATTTGTCAGCCTTGTCGGTGCGTCCGGCTGCGGCAAGTCCACTTTGCTGCGTCTGGTCGCCGGGCTCGATACACCGGACGAAGGTTCCATCGCGGTCGACGGCCAAGCCGTGAACGCCCCGAGCCTCAAGCGCGGCATCGTCTTCCAGGATCATCGCCTGTTTCCGTGGCTGAGCGTGCTCGACAATGTGCTGCTCGGCCTGCACAAGGCGGACGCAACGGCGGCGCAGCGGTTGCAGCGAGCAGCGGAACTGATCTCGCTGGTGGGCCTGGCCGGCTTTGAGAACGCCTTCCCGCATCAATTGTCCGGCGGAATGGCGCAGCGGGCCGCCATTGCCCGCTCACTGGCGCCAAGCCCCGAGGTTCTGCTTCTCGACGAGCCGCTGGGCGCCCTGGATTCGCTCACGCGCAGTCATTTGCAGGAGGAATTGCTGCGCATCTGGCGCCATCAGAGAACCACCATGCTGATGGTCACTCACGACGTGGAGGAGGCGATCTTCCTATCGGATCGCGTGGTGCTGCTGGGATCCCGACCGGGGCACATCCGAACGCAGATTTCGGTGAACCTACCGCATCCACGCCGACGCGCGAGCGCCCAAGTCATCGCCATAAAGGAACATCTGCTGGATCTTCTCGCAGGAGAAACACAGACGAGGGTAGCAGTGTGAGCTCGCCCTGCGCCCGACCGTTCACACTCCGGTGCAGGAGGACGAGAACAGGGCTCAGACGTTCCCTGCTACTCAGCATCATGATCCGCGTGTCCGGGGTTCGAGTCACAGCGCCACGATTTAACGACGACATCGGGCGGGCCGGCTGGACAGGATGCCCTGCCGTTCTGCAAAACGAAGGGAGGATTGCGCGCGAGACTACCTTCGCCGAAAAGCGGGCTCGGCTTCGTCTCCTCTTACGCTTGGGCAAGAATTGGAGGCCCGAACGAGCCGGATAATTACAGGCTCGTCGTTCCCTTCAAGCCGCCGCCAGATTCCGAAGGCCGCATCTCAAAGGCTCTTCAGGCGATCGGCGCCACGCCGGTGAATCAGCGCGTTCGAAGGCCAGCAGGGCTCAACATCCCCAAAGCCTTCCTTCTGGCACGCCCTATGATCGTTGGCGCCGGCTTCGGCTTGAGATCTTGGGCAGCCACTGAATAGCGGAAATCGTCAGCGGCCTGCAGGGCTCCTTGAGGCAGAAGGTATCGATCCAGCCCGAAGCGAGACCGCATATCCGCCCAAGGCACATACTTGTCGGTGTGGCTCGCCAGGTGGCAGATAAAATTCTCGTCATGCCGTTTCGTGAAGTGATAAGGGCGCGCATTGAAGGCTAGGTGGTCGAGGATCGCGACGGCCGACGTGTTGAGCATCCCGCGCCGCTCCAGCACGTAAACGAAAGCCTCTTGGTCGCTGTTAAGCGTCGTGTACATGCCGAAACGATCTGCGTCCCACCAGTCTCGAACCGCCTTTCCGTCCGCACTCAAGACATCCTCCAGAACCTCGATTGCTCGCGGCGTGTTGCGGACGAAGTAAAGGCCAGCGTTGATGTAGGACCATTGCCCCTTCAGGTTTACGGGGCTGCGACAGAAGATGAAGTCTGCCGACCCGGCTCCCTCAATGATGGCTTCCAGCGTCTTGCTGTGGTCCATGAAGAAGGCGTCATCATCGACCCAGAAGACCCACTCAGCTCTCGACCGCTTTAACACGCCGATCGCCGCCATTGTCTTCTGATCGAACGGTGATAGCAGCCGATAGGGCGTGGCGTCGAAGAGGTAATCATACCCGTGCCGCTCGCAGTAGACCGCGTGATTGATCGCGGCGGGTGAGCCGGGCTTCGTGTGTGATGACAGGACCAGTACGGAAGACATGACCCCTCCTAGATAGCGGTTTTCTCGCAGGACCTCGTCCCGCTCCTCAGCCGGCGCTTCATCTGTTGTTTCAAACGCTGCGGCGTATCGCAACCCCTGCGTGCATTCCGGCGGGAAAGGCTCATCTCGCGAGGCAGGATAGGCAGAGCTGGTGTCAGACCGGCGCCAGGGGGCTGCGAACGATCTTGCTTTAGCGGCTGGAACTGACGAGCAGTCTGCTCTCAGGCCACCCGGATCGATTCCTGGCGCTCGCTGCCCAGGAACGCGGCGATCTCCGGTGCGGGCACCGGGCGGCTGAAGAGGAAGCCCTGTACGCCGCAGACGCTGCGTTCGGCGGAGATCACCACCAGCTGCTGCTGCGTCTCCACGCCCTCGACGATGACGTCCATTCCAAGATCGGCGCTGAGGCGGGCGACCCCGCGCAGCAGGGTCATGGCGCGGGGCTCGACCTCGATGCCGACCAGGAAGGAGCGGTCGATCTTCACCTTGTCGAGGTGGAAGGACTGCAGGTAGCTGAGGCTGGAATAGCCGGTGCCGAAATCGTCCAGTGCAATCCGCACCCCGAGCGATTGCAGCCGTTCGAGTGAGAGGCGGATCGTCGGCGTGTCCTGGAGCAGCACCGTCTCGGTGATCTCAAGTTCCAGCCGCTCGGGCGAGAGACCGGCGTCCGCCAGCGCCGCGCGCACGGTGCTCTCGACATTGCCGCGCCGGAACTGGATGGGCGACAGGTTCACCGAGACCCGCACATCGGACGGCCATGTGGCGCAGGTGCGGCAGGCCTCGCGCAGTACCCACTGCCCGATCTCCACGATCAGGCCCATCTCTTCCGCCACGGGGATGAACTCCGCCGGGGAGATCATGCCGCGCTCCGCATGGCGCCAGCGCAGCAGCGCCTCGCACACGCTGGCGCGGCCGGACTTCACGTCGATGATGGGCTGGTAGTACAGCTCGAACTGCGAGCGCGCGAACGCCTCCCGCAGGTCGAACTCCAGCTTGCGGCGGGCTTGCGCCTCGACATCCATGTCGGGCTCGAAGAACCTCCAGCCACCGCGGCCCTCGGCCTTCGCCCGGTACAGCGCGATGTCGGCGCTCTTCAGCAACTGGTCCGCATGGACACCGTGCTCTGGCGCCAGGGCAATGCCGATGCTCGCGCCCACCATGATCTGGTGTCCGTCGATCTCGTAGATCTCGCTGAGCAATTCGATGATGCGGGCGGCAAGCGCCTCGATATCCTCGCGGCTGCTGACGGAGTTCTGCAGCACGACAAACTCGTCGCCGCCGAAACGGGCCACAACATCACTTTCGCGCACGACTTTGCGCAGCCGTTCGGCCACCGCGCAGAGCAGCCCGTCGCCCAGGGGGTGGCCCAAGGTGTCGTTGACCTGCTTGAACTCATCAAGGTCGACGAAGAGCACCGCACGCGGGACAGGCGGCTGGTGTTCCGCCAGCAGGCGGTCGAATTGCTCGGTGAGGAAGGTCCGGTTCGGCAGCCCGGTCAGCGAGTCGAAGCGCGCAAGGTGCTCGATCTTGGCCTCGGCGATGCGCCTTTCCGTGATGTCCTCCACCACCAGCACGCACCCGCCCGCCTCCATCGGCTGGGCCGCCAGTTCCAGAGTGCGGCCATCGCCAAGTTCGCTCATGAAGGGTAGGGTCCGGCGCGTCGCCGCCACGCGATCCAGGAACTGCACGGCGAACGTCTCCGCCGCCGCTCCGCGAAGAAGGCCGATGCTGAGCATTTCCGCCAGCAGATCGTTCCCGGCCATGCCCCGTCGGTCCCGCGCGGTGTTGAGGCCGAACAGTGTTGCGAAGCGCTGGTTCGCCACGACAAAGCGTTGATTGGCATCCAGCATGCACAGGCCTTGCGGCATGTTGTTCAGGGCGGTGTCGAACTGCGTCGCGAGCGTCTTGATTTCATGACTGGCGATCACGGCATCGAACAGGATGCCGCGCAGCCGTGCCGAGATGATGCGGATGCTCAGGAAGAAGGGGACCAGCAGCGCCGCAAGGAAGAAGTAGGGCGCGCTGTTGCGCATCAGGAGCGCTGCGATCATCGGCACCGCGGCGCAAATCGTCTGGGTGACCACCAATTGGTCGCTGCTGAAGTTGCGGCCGGTGATGCCGACCAGATACGCGATCACCACGGCGAAGCTGATGAGATGGACCGCGGCGTCGTCGGTGCGCGAGAAGCACAGGAAACACCAGATGCCGAGAAGGCCGACATAGGCTGCCGACACCACGATGTAGCGGCGCTCCCAATAGTGCGCGACATCCGGTGACTTCGGCTGCGGCTGCCGTGCGTAGGCCTTCATCTCGGCCGCCCGCACCACGCCGATAAGGCCCATGAGCGCCGCACAGGCCAGCAGGAGCACGTCCCCGGTGCGCCAGAAGGTGACAGCTGCGGCCAGTGCGGAGCTCAGAGTGCCCGCGAACAGCGATCGTGCATCAGAATAGAGTGCGTCTACCGTCGAGACATAGACCTGCGAAGGCAGGCTCTCGTGAGCTGCCTGGGGCACGCGGCGAGAGGTCTGACGCAAACGACCAAGGGCGCGAAGCGGATTGTCCACGCCGCATCTTGCCTCCGAAATAATTACGAAGAGGTACCGATTTGCAGAAAAACGCTCCCAATCCGGGGTGCGCCGATTCAACCACGCAAATAAAATCTTCGTTTGGGCACCGGATAACTTCAAACGTAGTTAACAAAAGGTTAATTTGTCCTCAGCTGGAGCGGCGGCTGGAGGATGCATCATGGCGGGTGGCACAGGACAGGCGAAGAGCTTCTCGGACAAGCTTTCCGAATTCATCGATCTGGTGGACTACCGGCCCGTAAGGACGGTCGAGGAGCGGGAAGCCGTTTTCCGTCTTCGCCACGACGCCTATGTTCGCGAAGGAGCCATCGAGCCGAACGCCGCCCGGCGCTTTACCGATGCTTACGACGATCTCCCGAATTGCTGGATCTTCGGCATCTACATCGATGATGAGCTTGCGAGTTCGATCCGGATACATGTCGCTTCGCCTCGCAATGCGCAGGCGCCGGGAATGAGCGTATTCCCGGACTTGCTCCAGCCGGAACTGGATCAGGGCCGCACGATCATCGACCCTACGCGCTTCGTTGCCGACGAGCGGCAGGCGCGCCTGCATCCTGAGCTGCCTTACGCAACGGTGCGCCTCGGTTTTGTCGCCTCGGAATATTTCGACGCGGACATCGGTCTTGCCACCGTGCGTGCGGAGCATCAGGCTTTCTACAAGCGGCTGTTCGGCCTGAAGCCGCTTTGCCTGCCGCGTCACTACCCAAGCCTCGCAAAGCCGATCAGCCTGATGGCGATCCACTATCCGACGGTGCGACAGGGCATCATGGCGCGATATCCGTTCCTGACGTCGACGGCGGCGGAACGGGAAAGGCTGTTCGGGGAACCGGCGTCGACCGGCAGGACCGTGGTGCCGCTACGGCTGCCGCCGCTGGAGTCCGGCACCGGGATCGTTCCCCGCCATGCGGCGGCACACGCCTAGCGTTCAGGCGAAGCACTGGCCGATCGTCGTCGGCGCGGCCTGTGGCCGCGCTGCCACGTCCGCTACGAAGGCGCCTAACAACTCGTTGAAGGCGGCGGGCGTCTGCAGGAATGGCGCGTGTCCCGCACCGCCCAGGACGTGGCATCGTCCACGCCAGAGATTGCCGTACTGAATCCCTTCCAGGTAGTCGAGGCGCGCGAAAGGCTCGTTGTCGCCGTTGACCACCGCAATCGGTTCGGGCGCCTGCTCCACGGTGGACCTCTGGTCGGCCGACATGCCTTTCATCATCGACCAGAACAGCGCGGGTCGCGCCCGGACATCGGTGCGTGCGATCATCTGCATCACGCGCTCATCCGCTGCGTCCCCGAAGCAGATCGCCGCGAAGCGCCGCATCTCGACCGGGGCGAGCCTTGCGCGGGTGGCCAACAGAAGTCCCAGGCTCACATGGAAGCCGCGCATCAGGCCGAGAATGCCGGTCGCAGTTGGAGGCGTGCCCACGATCATGAGCCCTCTGACACCAAGTCTGCGGCTCAGCATTTCGATGCCGATATGCCCGCCGAGCGACCAGCCCATCACTACCGCTTCTGCGACGCCGAGGCCTTCCAGTACCGCGAAGGCGGCATCGGCATAGCCGGCGATTGAGTAGGCTGCGGGATCTACCGCGTCGGACGAGTCCCCGTGTCCGGGGAGGTCCATGGCAATAAGCCGCAAATTGCGGAGTTCCGGGGCCTCAAGCTGCTCGCGGAAAACGTCCTTGCCGTTCGAGTTGCCGTGGATCAGCAGCACAGGCGTGCCGGTACCACCGGTGTCGGCGACAGCGATATCGGCATTCGCGGTGTGAATGGTTCTGCGAGCGGAGGTCATTACATCCTGTCGGTCCCGCTAGAATCACGAGCAAAGGTGTACGAATCCTTGCTGTGCTGGCGGTTTCACCTAATGCGTTGGTATAGACCGTGCCGGATGCGTGGGTCGCGCTCGCGGGGCGCGGCCTTGAAGACGGGGATTGGCGATGCTTAAGGATGAGGGCGGGGCCTACGTTCTGGGCCATAGCGACCGTGAGCTTGCGCGGCTCGAACGGCAGGCCGGCTTCTTTGCCGACATGACGCGCGACGTGCTGCTTCGCGCAGGCCTGAAGCCCGGCATGAAGGTGCTCGATCTCGGCTGCGGGGTCGGGGACGTCTCGTCCATCGCCGCTGACCTGGTCGGAGACGGGGGAGAGGTGCTCGGCCTCGATATATCTCCCGAAGCGATCGGCATCGCAGGGCGCCGCATGAAGGCGACAGGCCGGGATCACGTACGTTTCGAAGCCTCGACGATCGAAGCCTTTGACCGCTTTTCCGATTTCGATGCGGTGATCGGTCGTTTCATCCTCGTTCACATCCCGGATCCTGCATCGCTGATCCGCGAGGTCGCGGGCCGGATGCGCGCCGGTGCCATCCTGTCCTTCGTGGAGATGGATATGAGCACCGCGACCGCTCTGCCGCATCTGCCGCTGCTCAGCCGCAACATCGACCACATCTGCGAAGTCTACCGACGCGCCGGACGCCAGATGGACATGGGTTCGCAGCTCTTCGCCGCGTTCCGCGCAGCGGGGCTGAACCCGGACCTCATCGGGTTCACGCGCATCGGGAGCGGGAAGGAAGAGGCGGGCTTCGAGTTCATGGCTGAATCGGTGCGCAGCCTGCTGCCGTTCATTGAGAAACTCGGCATCGCCACCCCCGAGGAGATCGGCATCGGCGATCTGCAGGATCGGCTTCGTGCAGAAGCTTCCGACGGCGAATACTGCGTATTTTATCCCCGTCTGATCGGTGCCTGGGCATCTGTCTGACGCAACCTGAAGTGGTTTTTGCTTTTAAGTTGCGTGCTTGATCTTTAACCCCTGCAGAACTTCTACGCACTAGAATGTACCGCTTCAGTGTAGCTGGACATCGGATTCGAAGGCATGCGGACGAGAGCAAAAGGTTTGGCAACAGCAGGTATCGGCGCGGCCGTCCTGCTGGCGGCGACTTCGGGTGCCTCGGCTGGCGCGTTTCTCATCCGCAGCCAGAGCGCGGCCGGCTTCGGCAGTGCTCTGGCCGGCGTCGCCGCCGGTGACCGCCTGTCCTACAGTTACTGGAACCCGGCCGTTCTCGGGACCATCCACGATTTCCGGGTCGAGGCCAACGCCGCGGGCATCTTCCCGTCCTTCGACATCGAGCCTGACGCCACGACGAACGCATTCGTCGCGGGAGCGGGTGGGACGCCTTCCGGCTCCATCGATGTCGGCAAGAACGCGTTGGTGCCGTCCTCCTATGCCGCATATGCGTTGACCGAGAATCTGACGGCCGGTCTTGTTCTGTCGAGCCCCTTTGGCCTCGCAAGCGAGTCTCCGAACAACTGGGCGGGGCAGATCTACTCTCGCTCCTCCGAGATCTTCTCGCTGAACGTCAATCCCATGCTGGCTTATCGCGTCAACGATATGCTGACAGTCGGTGCCGGCGTGCAGGCGCAATACTTCAAAGCCACGTTGAGCCAGGCGGCAGGTATCGAGCCAGGCGCGCCGGATGCGGAACTCGACGCCAACGACATTGGCTTCGGCTTCAATCTCGGAATACAACTGCGGCCTTGGCAGGGCACATCCATCGGACTGGGCTACCGCTCGTCCATCGAGCATGATCTGGAGGGCGACCTGACCTCGCCGCTCGGTCGGTTCGACGTCGGGACGACCCTCGACACGCCTGACGTCCTCAGCCTCGGCATCAGCCAGGCCGTCAGTGATCGCATGCGCCTGCTGGGAACCGTTGAATGGGATCGCTGGAGCCGGCTGGACGGCGACCTTCCGGTGGCGGCCTCCAATGGTGCGGTCCTCACGAGCCTGTATCTGGATTACCGGGATGGTTGGCTCTACTCCGTCGGCGCTGAATATGACGCGTCCGACAAGCTGACCGTGCGCGCTGGCATCGGCTATGAGCGGGTGCCGCTCACGGTCGAGAACCGCGACACCCGTTTGCCCGAGTCAAACCAGGTCATTCTCTCGACCGGCCTGTCCTACAAGTACAGCAACCGCCTCTCGGTCGATCTCAGCTACCTCTATAGTTTCGGCGTGGGCGACGACCGGATCAACATCCAAGACGGCAACGACCGCTTCCTCGGCCAGCCGTTCAGCGCCTCGTCGGAACTGGATGTCAGCATCCTGTCGGCCGCTGTCAGCTACCGTTTCGGCGTCGCCGACTAGCAGTCAGAGCACACATGCGCGTCGAGGCCACCCGGTCCCTTCGGAGCCGGATGGCCTAGATCAGTCGAGCGAAGGCAGCATTCACACCTTTGCGGTGTGACCCTGCTCCGAGAGCATCAGGAAACGACGGGTCACCGGCTCGATATTGTTCTCGATCCAGCTAGCCATTGCGATCTCCTCGCCGAGCGTCTGCTCGAGGGCCGATACGTCGCGGGTGTTGCCGCTCGCTTCGGCCAGGGTGATCAGCGACTTGTAGCTGGCGATCTCGAAGTTCTCGAACGCATAGTTCGCGAAGGTGTTCTTCAGGATCTCGTCGCCTGCCACCGAATGGCCAAGAGCGGCCATGGCGCCGCTGAAGGAAAGGGCGGTGTCCTTCAGGGCCGAATGGGTCTCGTTCAGGTTCTGCAGCAGCCCCTCGAGTCGGGTGATCTGCTGTTCGGTCTCGGCGCTGTGCATCTCCAGCTGCCTCAGAACGTCCGGATAGTTTTCCAGCCGGGAGATCTGCGGCTTCATGATCGAAAGAGCCTGGTTCTCAAGCGCATGCGCGTTGCGCAGCGCCGTGATGTAGAGCTCGTGGGCGTAGGTGTCGGCCATGTAGTCCTCTCGCACGGTGAACGCTGAATCCAACAGCGACCGCAACGCCCGGTTCCCCCACGCCTCGGGCCGGTACGGTTCAGGACCGTTCTTCTGTGTGTGGAGTCGGAACGATTCACCGCTGAAAGGACTCGGACTCCCGCAGTTCGGAGTCGATGTCATGGCGCGCAGCACATCCTGGAAGGGCTATTTGAAGCTTTCGCTGGTCTCGTGCGCCGTGGCGATGACGCCCGCGCAGTCCGAACGCGACCGGGTCCGCTTCAACACGCTGAACAAGGCGACCGGCAATCGCCTGAAGCAGCGGCTTATAGATGCCGGCACCGGCGAGGAGGTCGACCGGGAGGACGTCACTCGCGGCTATGAGTTCGCCAAGGGCGAACACATCATGGTGGAGGACGAGGACCTGGAAAAGGTCGCCCTGCCGACCAAGCACACCATCGACATCGAACAGTTCGTGCCCATGGACGAACTCGATCCGCTCTGGATGGGGGACCACCACTATCTGATGCCGGACGACGCCGTTGCCGAGGAGGCCTTTGCGGTCATCCGGGACGCGATGAAGGAGAACAATGTCGCCGGCATCGCCCGTCTGATCGTGAATGGCCGGGAGCGCTACATCGTGGTGCGTCCGCGCGGGAAGGGCGTGCTGCTGACGACGCTGCGCTATCCCTACGAGATGCGTTCCGAAGCCGAGGCGTTTTCCCGAATCGGCGATGCCGATGCGCCAGAAGACATGGTGGAAGCCGCTCGCCAGATCATGCGCCAGAAGACGGTCCGCTTCGAGGCATCGGCCCTGAAGGACCGTTATCAGGCGGCATTGCAGAAGCTGCTGAAGGCCAAGCAGGCCGGCGGATCCGTCGCCGCGCCCTCGCCGGCGAAAGCGGCGCCGGAGAAGGTGGTTGGATTGTTCGAGGCGCTCAAGCGCAGCATAGCGGCGGAAAAGGCGGCGAAGCCGGAGGCGGCGGAGCGCAAGCCGAAGAAGGCCGCTGCCCCGCGCGGCAAGGGGAGCCGCAGGAGCGCCGCATAGCGCTCCTGCGGTCCGAAGTCTTCAGGCCTTGCTGTCGTCTTCCTCGGCAAGGTCCTCGTCGTCGACTTCTTCGAACGCGTCGGCGAGGGTGTCCATGATGTCCTCGACCTGATCCACCGTCGCGCTGAACGTCAGGGTCGTGCCGTTGCTCGTCTCGATGGTGATGACCAGTTCGTCCTCGTCCTTCACGTCCAGCTGGATGCCGGTGAATTTGTTGTCCGCCATGTCCGTCTCTCCCTGTGGCAAATTCAGAACGCGCGTGCCGCCTTTTCGGTCCGCGTGAATCTTCCCGTACAATCGCATGAAATCGTTAGGGGATGCTGCCCTGCCGCGCGCTCTGGGCTATAAACCGCACGCTTTGCGCTGCTTCGAATTGGCGGCTGCAAACCTTCCGATCAGGAGGTCGGCATGGATAAGGAAGAACTGATCCGGCTTCGTGCCTTCGAGATCTGGATCCGCGAAGGCATGCCCGAGGGTCGCGAGCGCGAGCATTGGCTGCAGGCGCGCCGCGAGATCGAAGGCATGTTCGAGAGCGAGGATGATGGTCCCGCTCCCGGTTCCAGGTTCAGGAACGGCTGATAGCGGGGGTTATTCCCCTTCGCGCCGATAAATTTCGCGCGTCGCAGCATTCTGGGCGCTGCTTTCCGGCAAGGTCTTCCGGCGGGAGCGCATCGTTCCGTAGATCATCGCGGCCGCGGCGCACGCGAATCCCACCGCCACCAAAATCCACATCGTTCCGCTGATCTGGTCCATGCCTGTCCTCCCGGGGCTGCGCGAGCCTTCTGCTGGCAAACGCGCACTGCTCCGGGGAGGTTGCATGTCCGGATACTGGCCAGGTCGGCGCTAGGGCCACCACGTATTGGGGCAGGGGCCAAGCTGCCTTGCCTCGGGCCTTGAGGCGGGCGTGTAATCCTCGCTTTCTTCCACGTCCTCGTCAGGCAGGGGCCCACGCGCGCGGATCATCCGCGCGAGCATCGCGGCGGTGGCGTTCGAGCCCTCCGCCAGCCCTTGCTGGTAACGATCATGCGGCGTGGCTGTCGCGTGCACGCCTTCACAGATGCGCGCACATGCCTCGCGCTCCATGTTCAAGGCTTCATGAACCGCGAGGGCG
This sequence comes from Terrihabitans rhizophilus, assembly GCF_033898525.1. NCBI lineage: Bacteria > Pseudomonadati > Pseudomonadota > Alphaproteobacteria > Hyphomicrobiales > Terrihabitans > Terrihabitans rhizophilus. The sequence goes on from NZ_JAXAFJ010000008.1 coordinate 72,761, forward strand.
CCCGCGCGGGCCAGCTTCTTGAGATTGAAGGTTCCGGCAATTTCAACCTGGCCATCCGGGCACAGCAGCCTAAGCCGCCCTTCGGCATCGTTCAGGTCCAGCAGGTACTGCTCGAGCGAGCGAGCGATCACTTCGACGGTGTCCATCTCGGCGTCTCCTGTGCCGCTTCTTTGCCGAGCGGCTGGCCTCCAGCTTACGCCGCCGCCCATCCGCTGCAAGTTGCCGATTCGCGTGTACGCTACCGACCCGGACGGGGCTGTCTGCCGCATGTGCTTGCCGTGACCCTTTCGGGCGCTTGCGAGTTATCCGTTCACCGCAACGCCATGAGGTGAACCCCCATGAGAAGTGTTTTCGTACTTACCGCCCTGCTGCTTGCCGCACCGGCTCTTGCCCAGGAGGGTGACAACGCCCGGGGCAAGGCCACGCCCCAGGAAGAGGCGATGTGGAGCTGCACCACCCAGGTCGAGAACCAGAAGCTCCCGTCGGACGAGCAGAAGAAGCAGTGGATGATGGCCTGCCTCACAGGCGCGACCGGCACTGGACCCACGCCGCGTGCCGTGGATGCGCAGACGCAGGAGAAGATCTGCAAGGAGCAGCATGACGAACTCGAGCTCACAGGCGGCGAGGGCGAGAACTTCCTCACTGCCTGTCGCGCACGCAACGAGGCCTTGCTCCGCGAGGGTGGAGCGCCCCGCTAGGCGCAGCGAAACTCGTCCATGAGCCCCGGCACGAGGTCCGGGATCTCACGGGCGAGAAATCCGATCGTACCGATCTTGCGGGAGAGGCGGCGCCCGGCCTCTCCATGCAGGTACACGCCCCAGATGGCCGCGGTGACGGGATCCGCGCCGCGCGCCAGAAGCCCGCCGACAATGCCGGCCAGGGTGTCGCCGGAGCCGGAGGTGCCGAGCCCGACGCTGCCGCCTGAAAACAGCCAGGCCGTGCCTTCGGGCATCACGATGTGCGTGCGGCTGCCTTTCATGACGACGACGGCACCGAGCTGCCGAGACACGTTCTGCGCGGCCGTCAGCGGGTCCGCGTCCACAGCCTCGCGGCTGCATTCCAGCAGGCTGGCCATCTCGCCGGAATGCGGCGTGATGATCGCAGGCTTGGCACGGTCGCGCAGCATTTCCGAAAGCTGGTCGAGGCCGCACATCGCCCCTGCGTCGAGCACGCATCCCGCATCTGCAGCCGCCAGCAGCAGGTCGCGCGTCAGCGCGTCGGCATCGGCATCATTGGTCATGCCGGGCCCGAGGACGAGGGCATCGCAGGCGCCCGCATTCCGCTTGAGACGTTCCGCAGCGGACGCGGCGATTGTCCCGTCCCGCGTTTCCGGCAATTCCATCACCAGCGCCTCGGGCATGGCGAAGCCCAGATGCGGCGCGCGGCTCGCGACGGTCGCCAACTGCAGCTTGCCGGCACCGGCGCGCAAGGCCCCAAGCCCGGCCAGCAGCAGGGCGCCCGGCACATCGCGGCTGCCGCCGACGACGAGAACGCGGCCGCGTTCCTCCTTGCTGCCTTCCTGCGGCTCGGGCAGGGGCATGTCCCGCAGGACGGCGCTGTCGACAGGCGTCGGGCCGCTCATCGGGCAGCCACGTTCGCGTCGGGCTCGGAGGTCACGGGCGCGCCGCCTTCCGTCATGGGAGCCACGAAATTGTAGCGGTGCAGGGCAAGCGCACCGTGCCGGCCCTTGTCGGGATCGAACCGGTATTCCGTAACGGAGCAGTTCGCGAGATCGCCGGACCGGTCGATGGCCAGAATCTCCTCCTCCGTCATGTTCTCCAGCAGGTAGCGCAGGCACATCACCACCACCTGATGCGCCACGATCAGCACGCGGCAGCCGTCATGGTGCAAGCACATCGTATCGACGGCGCTGCGCAGCCGCAGGATCACGTCGCACCAGCTCTCGCCGGCCGGCGGGCGGTGATAGAACTTGCCCAGCAGGCGGCGGAATTCATACTGGTCGGGGTGGAACTCCGCGATACCGGCCGTCGTCAGCCGGTCGAGGACGCCGAACTCCTTTTCCCTGAGCCGTTCGTCCAGCACGAGGCCCTCTGCCTTAGGGTCCATGCCGCCCGCCGCCTGGATCAGTTCCGCCGTTCGCTGCGCGCGGCGGTAGGGCGAAACCAGAAGTACTTGCGGGCGCTCGTCCGCAGGCATCTCCGCGAACCATTGACCGAGCGCCGTGGCCTGCTGCTCGCCGCGTGCGGAAAGCGCCACGTCCACGTCTCGGTCGGCGATGTCGATATGGGTAAGCCCCGACGCCATCGCCTGCTCGCGGGCTACGTTCCCCGCGCTTTCCCCATGGCGGACGATCCACAATTGTGCTGGCCAGCGGTGAGGCATAGGGAACCCTTGCATCGAGCGTTAGATCGGCGAGAGGCTTGCCCCGCTGGGGAAACAACGTCGCCGCCCCTTCAGGGTTTCGCTGCATCGCACCTTGCGAGGCGATTGGCTGCGAGCGGCTTTTAGGGGTTGCCCTGCGGGGAAGGGCCGCTACGCTCCGCACCCCACCAATTGGCCGCAGGACAGGACCGGACGCATGAGCCCATTCCACGCCAGCAGGGGAACGCCGGCGCAATGGTGATCCCCGATATCGCGACGCGGGTCTGGAATCACACCTTCAAGCTCGACCCTATCGTCCGCAGCCTGCTCGACACGGACTTCTACAAGCTGCTGATGCTGCAGATGATCTGGGGCGAGTACCGCGACCGGCAGGTCACGTTCTCCCTCATCAACCGCACGAAGCGGGTGCGGCTGGCGGACGAGATCGACGAGGAGGAACTGCGCGCCCAGCTGGACTTCGCGCGCACCTTGCGCATCCAGAAGCGCGAGATGATCTGGCTGGCCGGCAACACCTTCTACGGTCGGCGGCAGATCTTCAATCCGGACTTCCTGAACTGGTTCTCCGAATTTCAGCTGCCGGATTACGATCTTCACCGCGTGGACGGACAATTCGAACTGCACTTCCACGGCCCATGGACCCACACCACGATGTGGGAGATCCCGGCGCTCTCCATCATCAACGAGCTTCGCTCGCGCGCGGCTCTGAAGAAGTATGGCCGCTTCGAGCTCGACGTGCTCTACGCCCGCGCCAAGTCACGCCTCTGGCAGAAGGTGGAACGACTGCGCGAACTGCCGGACCTGAAGATTTCCGATTTCGGCAGCCGCCGGCGTCACAGCTTCCTGTGGCAGCGCTGGTGCGTGGAGGCACTGAAGGAAGGTCTCGGCTCGGCCTTTATCGGCACCAGCAATGTGCTGATGGCCATGGAAGCGGATCTCGAGGCGATCGGCACCAACGCGCATGAACTTCCGATGGTCATGGCCGCGCTCTCGGACACGGACGAGCAGCTTCGCAGCGCGCCCTACCGCGTCCTGCAGGACTGGCAGCGCTATTACGGCGGCAACCTGCTTGTGGTGCTGCCCGACGCCTATGGCACCTCCGAATTCCTGCGCGATGCGCCGGACTGGGTTGCGAACTGGCGGGGCTTCCGCCCCGATTCTGCGCCTCCCATCGAGGGTGGCGAGGCGATCCTCGACTGGTGGAAGGCGAAAGGCCGCGACCCTCGCGAGAAGCTGCTGATCTTCTCCGACGCCATGGACATCGACAGCATCGAGGAAACCCACCGCCACTTCGCCGGCCGGGTGCAGATGAGCTTCGGCTGGGGCACCAATCTCACCAACGATTTCCGCGGCCTGTCCACGCATCCCACGGTCGACCTCAGCCCCATCTCGCTGGTCTGCAAGGTCACGTCCGTGGACGGACGCCCGGCGGTCAAGCTCTCGGACAATCCGGCCAAGGCCACGGGCGAGCCGGAGGACATCGAACGTTATCGCCGTGTCTTCGGCCATGCCCAGTATGAGGCGCGGGAGGCGGTCGTCTGACCCCGACCTCCGGGGTGACAGACGGCGAGGACGGGCGCACCATGGTGCCCCACCGTCGGGAGAACAGCGCATGAAGCTTCGTGGTCTGGAACTGGTCCGTGTTCTTTCTGTCGCCACCTGCGTCCTGGCCGTCGCCAGCCCGGGCAGGGCGGCTTCGCCCGCGCCGGTCGGTGCCGAGAACGGCATGGTGGTGACGGCGCAGCACCTGGCTTCCGATGTCGGCGTCGAGGTTCTGAAGCGCGGCGGCAATGCCGTGGATGCCGCGGTCGCCGTCGGTTACGCGCTCGCCGTGGTCTATCCCACGGCCGGCAATATCGGTGGCGGGGGCTTCATGACCATCCGCCTGAAGGATGGCCGCACCACATTCCTCGACTTCCGCGAGCGCGCTCCCGCCGCTTCCACCAAGACCATGTACCTCGACGCGGCGGGCCAGCCGGTGCCCGGCGCCAGCACCGACGGCTATCTCGCGGTCGGCGTACCGGGCTCGGTGAAGGGCTTCGAATATGCCCGCGAGAAATACGGCACCCTGCCGCGCGCGGACCTTCTGGCGCCCGCCATTGCCTTCGCCCGCGACGGTTTCGCGCTTGAGCCAGGCGACGTGGTGTCCTTCGCCGAGGGCAATGAAGACCTTGCCAAGGACCCGGCGGCCGCCGCCATCTTCCTGAAAGCCGGCCAGCCCTACGCGGCCGGCGAGAAGCTGGTGCAGAGCGATCTCGCCGCCACTCTGACGGCCATCTCGCAAGGCGGCGCGGATGCCTTCTACAAGGGCGCCACGGCAGACGCGATCGTCGCAGCCAGCAAAGCCGGCGGCGGCGTGCTCGCCAAGGAGGATTTCGAGCGCTACGCTGTGCGTGAGATGAAGCCGGTGGAGTGCGGCTATCGCGGCTACACCGTCACCTCGTCACCGCCGCCGAGCTCGGGCGGCGTCATCATCTGCGAGATCCTAAAGGTGATCGAGGCCTATCCTCTGGGAAGTCTCGGCTACCATTCGGCTGACAGCGTCCACCTGATGGCCGAGGCCATGCGGCACGCCTTCGTGGACCGCAATTCGGCGCTGGGCGATCCCGACTTTGTCGATAACCCTGTCGCGAAGCTGACCTCGGAGGATTATGCGGCCGAGATTCGCACCCGCATCAGCAAGTATCGCGCCGGCGTCTCGGCAAACCTGATGCCCAAGGGGATGGGTGAAAGTCGCGAGACCACGCATTATTCCATCATCGACAAGGACGGAAACGCCGTTGCCGTCACTTACACCCTGAACGGCTCGTTCGGTGCCCGCGTGGTGGCTCCGGGCACGGGCGTCCTCCTCAACAACGAGATGGACGACTTCACACTGAAGCCGGGCGTGCCAAATCTCTACGGCCTTATCCAGGGCGACGCCAATGCCATTGCACCGGGCAAGACGCCGCTCTCCTCCATGAGCCCGACCATCGTGTCCCGTGAGGGTCAGCCGGTCATGGTCATCGGCAGCCCCGGCGGTGCCCGCATCATCACCATCACTTTGGAAGCCATCGTGAACGTCATCGATCATGGCATGGACATCCAGGAGGCGGTGGATGCGCCCCGCTTCCATCATCAATGGCTGCCCGACCAGATCACCATCGAGCCGCGGGCGCTGTCGCCGGACACGATCAAGATACTCACCGAGATGGGCCACAAGGTCACGGGCGACGCGGACTGGCCGGTGTGGGGCGAGGCGGCCGGCATCCTGGTAGGCGGCCCGAAACTGGCCGATACGAACCCGGACCGGAAGGAACGCTTCTTCGGCGCCATCGACAGCCGTGCCGGCGCCGGCGCCGCACGCGGATACTGAAAGACCCACATCAGATGACCAACGCCGAAGCCACCGTCGATCCGACGGACCCCTATGAGCGGGAGGCGCAGACATTTCCCCGCCTCAGCACGGACATGATCGAGCGCGTGCGCCGCTACGGATCGGAGGAGACGGTCCCTGCCGGATCGCTCATCTTCGAGCGCGGCCAGCGCGGCGTCGACTTCTTCCTCGTCCTGCAAGGCCGCATCGAGATCTTCGAGACGGGCGTGGATGGCGAGGAGAGGGTGTTCGTCACGGAGGATGACCGCCAGTTCGCGGGCGAGATGGACCTCTTCAACGACCGCGAAGTGCTGGTCTCCGCCCGCGCGCAGGTGGAAAGCCGGCTGCTCCGCGTGAAGCGCGCGCGGTTCCGCGAGATGGCCTCGCGCGAGGCCGATATCGGCGAAATCATCATGCGCGCCTTCATCCTGCGCCGCGTGGGCTTGATCCGGCACCAGCACGGCGGGGTGGTTTTGGTCGGCTCGACCCGCGCGGCCGACACCCTGCGCCTGCAGCAATTCCTTACGCGCAACACCTATCCGTTCCGCGTGATGGACACGGAGAGCGACACGCAGGCGGCGGGTTTCCTCGACTGCTTCCGCGTGCAGCAGGACCAGCTTCCGGTTGTGCTGGTGCCGGGCGCCGACGTGCTCAGGAAGCCCACGAACCATGAATTGGCGGCGGCGTTGGGACTGGTCGAGGAGATCGACTCCGAAGCCATTTGCGATGTCGCTATCATCGGCGCAGGCCCGGCCGGTCTGGCAGCTGCGGTCTACGCGGCTTCGGAGGGGCTTTCGACCATCGTGCTCGAAGGTCTCGCTCCGGGCGGGCAGGCCGGCACCTCCACCAAGATCGAGAACTATCTCGGCTTTCCGACTGGCATATCGGGCGCTGCACTCGCCGGGCGCGCACAGGCACAGGCCCAGAAGTTCGGCGCTCGGCTGGCGATTTCCCGTCCCGTGCTGTCGGTCGATTGCGCGACGCGCCCGTTCCAGTTGACGCTGGAAGGAGGGCAGGTGGTCCAGGCAAGCTCCGTGGTGGTCGCCACGGGCGCGCGCTACCGCAAGCTCGATGTGGATAATTACCACGCCTACGAGGGCTCCGGCATCCACTACGCCGCCACGGCCATGGAAGCCGGCCTGTGCTCAGGCCAGGACGTCGTGGTGGTGGGCGGCGGTAATTCAGCCGGACAAGCGGCGGTGTTCCTGTCGCAGAGCGTGCGGCATGTGCACATCCTGGTTCGCGGCACGGGCCTCGCGGCCACCATGTCGGACTATCTGGTGGAGCGCATCGAGAGTTCGCCCCACATCACCGTGCACGCGCATTCGACCGTCACGGCACTTCAGGGAGACCAGTTCCTCCGGACCGTGACATGGTCGAACCGCCAGACCGGAGAGAGCCAGACGCACGACGTCGGCGCGCTCTTCGTGATGATCGGTGCGGAGCCCAACACGGAGTGGCTGGATGGCTGCCTCGATCTGGACGAGAAGGGCTTCGTGCTGACGGGCCGTTCCGGCTCGGGATCGGCGGACACCATCCAGTACGCGACGAGCACGCCGGGCATTTTCGCCGTGGGTGATGTGCGCTCCGGATCGGTGAAGCGCGTGGCATCGAGCGTGGGCGAGGGCTCGGTCGTCGTCCATGCCATCCACCGCTTCCTGCATCCGGCGGTGTGACAGCCGCACGAAACAAACGGAAACAAACGGGGCAATACGACCGAAACGTCCGGCCGGTAACACATCGTTAAGACGATGAACGATCCGGAACAGGACAGACGGACATGCTGCGCGGCTTCGCAACAACCTTCGGACTGGTGGCCACAATCACCCTTGGTGCGAACCTGTACGCCGACCAGGTGAAGACGGCCGGCGCGGCCGTTGCTCACGTGACGCCGCCCGCCCAATCCGCCACCACCAACTCCAACCTCGCGGCTAAGGGCGACCGGCTTCCGGCGGCTCCGCGCTTCGCAATGGCGGACATTGGCGATGGTGCCTCCCGCCGTGTGCTTGAGGCCCATGCTCTGGCCCTGCACCAGAGCCGCACGGGAAGGTTCATCACGGTTGCCCGCCGCACCGGCGCCAGTGAAACCACGTTGGCGAGGACGTCCGCCGTTCAGTGATCGGTTGCCCCTGGCAACGGGTGTTGAGACAGGCACGCAAGAAGTTCCAAAGTCTTTCTCGCAGGTTCTCCTTCCACCTTATGGAACAGTTGGCGGCATCGCGCGGTTTTGCAGGGGAGTCGCCACGGGGCGGCAGAATTCCTCAACAAAGGGGCCATTGCGATGTCTACGACCACGACACCCGGCGGAAGCGGCTTCTCCACACAGGGCGGGGGCTCGTCACTGTCCGGCGGAACACAGGATGCTCGCGCCAAGGCAAGCGAACTGGCCGCGGACGGCCGCGACGCGCTGAGACAGGGTGCCGAGAGCGCCAAGGACACTGCGCGGTCCGTTGCCGGTAATCTTCGCTCGGAAGCTTCGAGCTTCGCGAGCGGCGCAACCGAGAAGGCCAGGAGCCTCGCCGAAGACCAGAAGAATGCAGGCGCCGAACGCCTCTCCACCATCGCATCGGCGGTGGACCGCGCAGCGGGCGATCTGGAAGAGGCCTCGCCGCACACGGCCCGGCTCATCCGGCAGGCCGCTGCGAAGGTCGAGGATCTGTCCTCCACCCTGCAGAACCGCAGCGTCGAGGATCTGGTGGATTCGGCCCGTTACTACGCACGCCGCCAGCCGCTGGCTGTGTTCGGGGGCGCCGTCGTTGCCGGCGTGCTTCTCAGCCGCTTCCTCAAGAGCACCGCTGAGCCGACCTATGAAGGCGCCGGTTCCTATCCGCCGCCCGCACCGCGTCCCACCAATGTCGGCACGCCGCGCAATGACTGGTCGAGCACCGGCACCACGGGCTCTGGCCTTGGTGGCTCGGGTTCCGGCCTCGGCGGCACCGGCTCCAGCTTTGGCGGTACCGGCACCGGTCTGGCCGGCGGCACCGATCCGGATCGCAAGATCGGTGATCGCGTGAGCCCTACCGGTCGCGATCCGCTCTCGGACGCGACCCCGCAGCCGAGTGACTTCGGAACGGTCTCCGGAGGAACCCGCAATGGAATCTGACCGCACCCGCTCCCTTCCGGGGCTGGTTGCCGATCTCTTTGCGCAGAGCTCCACGCTCTTCCGCAAGGAGATACAGCTGGCCAAGGCGGAGATGGCCGAGAAGGTCACGGAAGGCTTTATCGGCCTCGGCATGATGATTGGCGCTGCGGTGCTGTTCATCTCCGCGCTGAACGTCCTGCTTGCCGCCGCCGTGACGGGCCTGACGGAAGCCGGCGTGCCTGCCTGGCTTTCCTCCATCATCGTCGGCGTCATCGTCGCCATCATTGGCTACGTGATGCTCAATCGCGGCATGGCGGCGCTGAAGACCGATAACCTCATGCCGAAGAAAACTGCAGACCAGCTGGCGCAAGACGCCGCGCTTCTCAAGGAGCAAGCCCAATGACCGACACCTCCAACAAGTCGAGCACAGAGATCGAGCGCGAGGTCGAAAGCACCCGGGCCGGTCTGGAAGACACCCTTGGCCAGCTGCGCGACCGCGTTCAGCCGCGCGCCGTCGTGGATGAAGTCTGGGAATTCGCAAGCGGCAGCGGCGGGGGCGACTTCGCTCGCAACCTCGGCCGCAGCGTCCGCGACAACCCCATCCCGGTGGTTCTCATCGGCGCCGGCCTCGCCTGGCTGATGAGCGGCAAGGGCACGCCGTCCTTCGGTTCATCGAGCTCCTATGGCGATGAGTATGACGACGAGAACTACACCTACGGCGCACGCCGTCGGGTCGGTTCTTCCGGTTACTCCTCGCCCTACACCCGTCGCGACTTCGAGACGGAGGGGTATGAGCACTACGAGGGCGACGAGCCGGGCATGATCGACAAGGCTCGTGGTGGCCTCCGCAGCGCTGGCGGTACGATCTCCGACGCCGCACATCGTGCTGCCGACGCCGTTACGGGCGCGGTGTCCACGGTGTCGGACAAGATCAGCGGTGCTGCATCGAGCGCGACCGGTGCCTTCAGTGGCGCAGGCTCCCGCGCCTCGGAATTCGGCGGCTACGCCGGCGATCGTGCGGCTTATCTTCGTGACCGGGCCTCCCGCATGGGCAACCAGGCCTATCGCGGTGGTGCGTCCGCGGGCCGCCGGGTCGGCGAGTTCGCCGATCAGCAGCCGCTGCTCGTGGCAGCGATGGGTCTTGCCATCGGCGCCATCGTCGGCGCCAGCTTCCGCGCCACGGAAGCCGAGCGTCGCCTGATGGGCCAGCAGGCCGATCGCCTGAAGGCCCAGGCTGCTGAACTGGCCCATGAAGGTTATGAGCGTGCGGCGTCAGCCGTGCAGCATACCTTCGATGAGGTGAAGTCCGAGGCCGAGTCGCAGGGGCTCACCACCCAGGACGCCAAGGGCGCCGTGGGCTCGCTCGGAGACCGCGTCAAGGCGGTCTACGAGAAGGGCAAGGAAACGCTGGCCGATGAAGTGCAGGCCGGCGCATCCGATGCCGAGAAGAAGGTGGACGAGGCCTCGAATAAGACGGCCAGCGCCATCTCCTCGCCCACCGGCGGCAGCAGCAACAACAGCCCGGCAACGAATATCTGATCCTTGCCGCTGGCCTGAAAGAAACCCCGCCCGTAAACACGGGCGGGGTTTTCTGTTTTAGGCGTTCGGTCTGGACGGTCAGGGAGCGGGTTTGACCGGGGCAGCAGCTATCGATCTCTACGTGATGCCGGTCGCGCCCGAAGCGGATCCTCGCGGCATTCTTCCGCTGCTGGACCATGCGGAGCAGAAGCGCGCGGCACGATATCGCCGGGTGCAGGACCGGCTTTCCTATATTGCCGCACACGCCCTGCTGCGCGTGATGCTGGGGCACAGGCTGGGCGTGGAGCCGCCAGCCCTTCGGTTTTCGTCGCGGCCCGGCGGCAAGCCGGTGCTGGAGAGTGGATTTGAGACAATCCCTTTCAGTTTGAGCCACAGCGCGGGCGTGGTTGCGGTGGCGCTCGGATGTGACGTCGAACTGGGGGTCGACATCGAAGTCTCGCCCCGGCCACGGCCTGCCGGCAGGTATGCGGCGTCGGCCTTCTGTCCGGACGAAACCGCGATGATCCACGGCGTCGTGGAGGATGTGGCGCGCGAGCGGCTCTTCCTGCAATTCTGGACCCTGAAGGAGGCGTTCGCGAAGGCAACGGGGCGCGGCCTTTCCGGAGGTCTCGACCGCGTGTCCTTCGCGGCCGGTCCGGACCGGCCCGTCTTCCATTCAGCGGATGATGGGCCCACGTCGGAATGGAAGTTCGCGCAATGGTCTACCACCGATCACGTGCTCGCCTTGGCCGCGCGCGGCAGGGACATGCCTCGCGCGGTCCAGCTTCACGTGCTGGATGAGGATGCGCTCAGAAGCGCGCCTCCAGCTTCACGTTGAAAGCACGCGGCTCGCCATAGAAGTTGAACACCGTGGCGGAGCCGAGGCGCTCGTAGTAGACCTCGTCGAACAGGTTGGTGACGGTTGCCGAGGCCCTGATGTTCTCGTTGATGTCGTAGGCCAGCCGGGCATCCACGATGACATACCCGTCCTCTTCGAACCTCGCCGCTCCGTTGACATTGTAGAAGCTGCTGACGGCCTTCACGCCTCCGCCGATGGACCAGTCCTTCAGATAACCTTCGTCGAACTTGTACTGTGTCCACAGTGAGAAGACATGTCGGGGGACGAGGCTTGAGAACGCCTGTCCGTTCTGGGCGACAGGCGCCCGGATGAACTCCATGTCCGAGAAGGTGTAGCCGGCAAAGACGTCCCAGCCCTTGATGGGGCTCCCGCTGATCTCGGCTTCCACGCCGTTGATCTCCACCTCGCCCACGGCAGCGAAGACGCCGCCCGTGCTGATGTCGCTGAAGGCGCGGTTCTTGTCGTGCTGCTGGAACACGGCGAGCTGCGTGTTGAGGTTGCCGTTGAACCAGGACGTCTTCACCCCTGCCTCGTAGCTGTCGCTTTCCCGCGGTTCGAGAGATTCCGCTCCGGCGGTGGTCTGCAGGGCGAAGGATTCCGCGTAGCTTCCGTAGACCGAGATGTTGTCGGTGATATCGACGACCAAGCCGAGATTGGGCAGGAACTTCGCGTCCTCGTCGAATTCTCCCGACAGGCCGCCCGTCCGCAAGTTCGTTGTCTGGTTTTGGTACCAGCCAAGCCGCCCGCCGAGGACCACGGTCACCGGCTGCACAGGCTTGACGCGCAACTGGCTGTAGGCGCCCATTTGCTCAGGCTCGGTGCGAAGGCGGTCACCGTAGCTGACCACGGGGGCCTGCCAGGACGGATCAGGATCAAACACGTTCGTCGTGCCCGGCACCGTTACAGTGCCGTTCTGGACGGTTTGTTCGTAGCGTCGGTAATCCACGCCTGCCACGAAGTTGTGGGTCAGCCCCCAAGCTTGGAAGGGGGTGTCGATATGAGCGTCAGCCGAGACCGTGCGCTCTTCATACCTGCGGGCCGTGCCGGCACGGGGTATATTCCCGCTCGAATCCACGCCGGCGGCTTGCCCTCGAACACTGCCGGCAAACCCATAAAGATAATCCACCTCGCGGTCCGTCACGCGCATTCCGGCCCCGATGCGGCCGCCATTGTCCAGCCGATGCTCCAACTCCACGAGCGCCTCGTTCGACTCGTTGTCGAACCTGTTCCAGTCAGCGCCGACGAAGGTCGAGCGGTCCACGTCGAGCAGGCGCCGGTCTGCATAGGCCGGCAATCCGTTGAACGGCGTACTCTTGCGCTCCTGCCGCCATGCGGAGACCGTCAGCGTCGTGTCGTCCGTCAGGTCCGCTTCCACCGTCCCGAACAGCACGCCCACCTGATTGTCGTTCACGTCCACGAAGCTGTCGCGGTCCTGGAAGGCGGCGGCCACACGCCCGCGGACAGCGCCCGATTTTACCAGCGAGCCGGAGGTGTCGATCTCTCCCCGGAAGTTGTTCCAGGAGCCGCCGGAGACGGAGCCGTAGACCTTTGTCTCCTCGGTCGGGCGCTTCAGCACGAGGTTCACCGCGCCGCCGGGCTCACCTGCCGCGCTGAACAGGGCAGCGGGGCCGCGCAGCACTTCCACGCGGTCGAAGATGAAGAGGTCGGGCTGCGTGCCGTAGATGCTCGCCATCGGAGCCGGCAACCCGTTCACCAGCGCGGTGTCGAACTCGAACCCGCGTGAGAAGATGCTGGAGCGGCCGGGATCGTTGCGCAGCACGTGCAGGCCCACGGTGCGCCGCGCGATATCCTCAAGCTGGGTGAAGTTCTGGTCCTCGATCCGCTGCCGCGTGATGACCGACACCGATTGAGGGATCTGCCGGAGAGGCACCGCGCCCTTGCCGCCAATGGTTGCCCGGTCGGTGGTGTAGGAGCCTGTGCCCTCGGTCGCGGCAGGATCGGTCTTCGGTTTGGCACCGCCGGCGCCCTGTGCCTGGCCTTCCACCGTGATGGTCTCCAGTTCCACGTCCACCGCCTGCTGCGCCCCGGCGGGCGCGGCCAGAGCCGTGATCATGGTGGTGGCCAGAAGCATGGCCCGATACTGGCCTGACGCGATGCGCATGTTGTCTTCCCCCGAAGATGCCGTGCCGTGGCTCATAGCGGCGGCGGACAGGGAAAGCCTTTGGTGAAAATGCAATCATGTTTGCCGGATCGTCAGATCAACGCTTGCAAAGCCGGTGTTGCAAATTCGTTCAAGATGCCGCCGAAATTCATCGTGAGTAGTCTAGATCCGTTCAAATATTCATAGCCGAACGTTGTGTTGACAGCTCGTGATCATCAAGCCTTCTACAGCATGTTCACTTCAGACATTTTTTGAAGAGTTCCAATGAAGATCGAAGGGACTGTGACGCCGGACGAGGTGGCGCGCCTTGTCTCTGTCGCGGGGCAGGATTTTCGTGTCCGCACGATGCCTGCCCGTGGCCCGGTGCTCGACGGGGTCTTCCGCATGGAGAGGCTCTCATGCGGCCTCGTCCTTCATGCGACCGACGGCATCACCATGCGTGACCTAGACAGCGAGATGCAGCACCATGGTGGCATCACGCTGTACCTGTTTCTCGCGGGTGAGGTCGATCTGTCGATTGCCGGCGAGCCGATGCGCGTGGGCCGGCACGGTCCAGAGCTCGAGGCCGTGATGATCTCGCATCCACGGCCGGAGCTCTTCCGCCGCCGCGCCCGGAAGGGGGAGCGCCAGCGCAAGGTCAACATCTCCTTCTCCAGGGAATGGCTGGAACAGCGCGGCCTCCTGGAAGCCGGCGATGACGGCCCGTTGTCCCGCTTCTGTGGCGCGCATCTCGCGCAGCTTCGCTGGCGCCCGTCACCGCGCCTCGTGGCGCTTGCCGAGGATGTGCTGTTCATCATCACCCACGCCACCTGCGCCGAGACGCTGTACCTCGAAAGCCGGGCCACGGAGATGGTCGCGGAAGCCGTGACGGCGCTCGTCATGCAGGAAGCGGGGGAGGACGGATTGGCCGCACTGGACCGGCAGCGCCTGACGCGGGCCTGTGCCTTTCTTGAGCGGCGGCTCGATCACCTGCCGGCCCTGGAAGAGGTCGCCGGTGATGCCGGCGTCAGCATCGCCACGCTTCAGCGGCTCTTCCGCATGGCCCTGGGCACCACTGTGCTGGGACATGCGCGCGCGCTCAGGCTGGACCGCGCCCGGCTTCAGCTGGAGCGGGAAGGGCTCTCCATCACGCAGGTCGCCTTTGCGGCGGGTTATTCCAGCCCGGCCAATTTCGCGACGGCATTCCGGCGCCGCTTCAGCATCGCGCCCAAAGAGGTGCGGCGGCGGTCCTGATCCAGATCAGCGGTACTGGATCAGTGCCTTCTTCTTGAGGTCGGCCAGCAGCCGGTCGCCCTCGTCTTCCGAGGCCTTGCCGGCCAACTCGTTCTGGATTTCGTTGCGCAGCGCGCTGTCGTCCGGGGCGTCCTTCTTGTCGCACAGCACGACGAACTCCATTCCGGACTCGCTCTGCTGCACGGGCATCGTCTGGCCGGGCGACATGCCGCCCATCTGGTCGCGCATGCTGCTGGAAAGCTGCGCGCTCAGGCGGATCACCTGGGGCTTGGCCGCCACGTCACGCATGCCGCGCGCGCCCGCAACGGCGGCTTCACAGCTGTTGACGCGCTTGCGGAAGGCCTCGGCCTCGTTCTTGCGCTGGGCGGCATAAGCGGGGCTGGATCCGGCGGGCACCACGAACACCATCTGCTGCAGCACGAAGCGATAGGACCGGCTCTCGCCCTTCTGCTTGCGTTCCATCATCGCGGCGGCGATCTGCTGCTCGGAGACGGCGCTCTTCGCCTTCACCAGCGCCGGCAGCAGCTTGCGCTGGATCAGCTGGTTGCGAATGTTGGACTTGAAGGTGCGCGAGCTTGCGCCGCCCTGCGCCAGTGCCTGGCCGAGCTGGTCGGTGGACAGCTTCATATTGGTGGCGATGGCCGTGAAGCGCTCGTCGACATCCGCCTCCGAAATGGTCAGGCCGCGCTTCTTGGCTTCCTGCAGCAGCAATTGCTCGTCCACGAGGCTGTCGAGGGCCTGACGGGTGGAGATGGTCTTGCGCTTCGTGAGGCGAATGAAGCCCTGCCGCTCGCTGACCTCGGAGGACAGGATAGGCGTGCCGTTCACCAGCGCCGCGATCTTGGTCTGCGCGAGGGCCGGGCCATGCCAGCCAATGCCGGCAGCCAAAGCAAGGGCCATCAGGGCGGCGCGGGAGGCAGAACGTGCCGTGCGGATGATGGCCATAGATAAGTGTCTCTTTCTTTTCGGATCAGCCCTGTGCGGCTCGAATGCACCATCACCCGGATTTTGGCAATTCCGGGGAATTGTCGGAGATCCGGCCCATTCTACACCTTCACGTTTCGCTGAGAGCTACTTTTCTACCCGATATGCGTGCCTCAATGCGCTCACCGATCACCCTGATCTCCAGCTCCGGCCTTGCCAGAAGCGCGGGCGCGATGCTTGCCGCGAATTCCGGATTGCCCTCATCCGCTGCGCGACCAAGCCAGTGTGCCGCCGCTGCGACATCGCCTTCGCCGACAAGCAGCATCCGGCCGAGATTGAACTGCGCCCAGTAATCGCCGCCCTCGGCAGCCTTCCTGTACCAGCCCTTGGCGGCCTTCCTGTACCAGCCCTTGGCGGCGCCGCGGTCCTTCGGCATGTGCCAGCCTTCCTCGCAGAAGCGCCCCACCACGTTCATGCTCTTGGCGTGCCCCGCCTCGGCGGCCGTTCGGTGAAGATCGAGCGCGCGGCGCTGGTCGTCCTCGTCCGGGTTCCCCGCCAGCAAGAGCTGCGCGAGGTTGTACATGCCCCAGACATCTCCCTTTCCGGCGGCAGCTTCGTAGTGCCGGACGGCGGCCTCGCGGCTCGGCTCCACGCCCCAGCCATGTTCGTGGCAGCGGCCCAGCATGTTCTCGGCTTCGGCATTCCCGCTGCCCGCCGCGGCGGCGAACCAGCGCGCGGCGGCCTCCGAATCGCGCCGCACGCCCTCGCCATGCAGCAGCATCCGAGCCCAGGCCAGCTGCGCGTTGACGAGGCCGTACTTCGCCGCCGCTTCCAGATAAGGGGCAGCAGCCGCGGGATCGGCGGCGACAAGTTCGCGCAGGGCATCGCCGCCGAGCGCCATCACCTCATCGAAGCGTGTGGCCTCAGGGGCCTTCCGCGTGCGGCGGAACATCAGAGCTCCGCCCAGGCCCGCAGCAGGTTGTGGTAGTGGCTGGTGATGCCGACCACCCCGCTGTGATCGTCCGGCAGATCCGTGCGGATCTTCATGATGGCTTGGTCGAGATCGTAGAGCAGGGTGCGCTTGCCGTCGTCGCGGATCATGGACTGCGTCCAGAAGAAGCTCGACCAACGGCTTCCGCGCGTGGTCTCGGTCACGGCGTGGAGGCTCGTCGCAGGGTAGACCACCATGTCGCCCGCATCGAGCTTCACGGCATGGGAGCCGTAGGTGTCCTCGATGATGAGTTCGCCGCCGTCGTATTCGGACGGATCGGTGAGGAAGAGCGTGGATGACACATCCGCCCGCATCCGCATCCCCGCGCCCGGAATGGCGCGCACCGCGCCGTCCACGTGGGCGCCGAACTTCATGCCGACATCGTAGCGGTTGAACAGCGGCGGCAGCACGCGGAAAGGCTGGGCGGCGGAATGGAAGGTCGGGTTGCGGCCCAGGGCCCGCAGCACCACGTCGCCCGCCTCGCGCGCGGCGGGAGAGCCCTCGGGGATTTGCATGTTCAGCTTGGCTTTGGCCGCCTGCTCGCCGGCGGTGGCCTTGCCATCCACCCACGCGGCCTCTTCCAGCACCTTGCGCACGCCCGCCACTTCCTCGGGTGTCAGCACATTCTTGATCTGTACGAGCATGTTCTCATCCACGAATGGGGTTGGGGAGGCCGCAGGCGGCCTCCCCATTTCGACGGCTGGCTCTGGGGAGAGGCCGTCAGAACTTCGCGCCGACGGTCATGGTCACCGCACGGCCGGCAGACGGGATCGCGCGGTTGGCCCACAGGCCGTCGTAGTTCAGCTCGTCGGTGAGGTTGTAGCCGTTCAGGGCCACGCGCCAGTTGTCGTTCTCGTAGGAGGCGAGCGCGTCCAGCGTGAAGTTGGACGGTGCGATGTTGGTGTTCGTGTTGTTCAGGAACACCTCGTCGCGCCAGGTCACGCCGCCGCCGACAAGCAGGATGCCGGGGATATCACGCAGCGCGACGGAGCTGATGTCGTAGGTGGTCCAGAGCGAGATCGCGTGCTCGGCCACGAAGGGCACCCGGTTGCCGACATTGCTGGCGGTGGTTGTGAACGAATCTCCGAGGATCTCGCTGTCGAGATAGGTGTAGCCGGCGAGCACCGTCCATTCCTTGGTGATGTTGCCGGATATCCCGAGCTCAAGGCCCTGCACGCGCTGACGCTCGTTGGTGGCCAGAGTATCGCCCGTCGTGGGATCGGTGATGAAGGCATTGTCCTTGTTCACGCGGAACAGGGCAGCGGTCACCCCGAGCTTGCCGTCCAGAAGGCCCACCTTCGCGCCCAGCTCGAAGCTCTCGTTTTCCTCGGGCTGCACGGCTTGGAAGCCGTCGCACGACATGGTCGGAGAGGTCGTGCAGCCATCCGAGATGGTGTTGGCGGCGTTGGTGGGGAACTGTCCAGCGACCGAAGCCGATGTCGCGTAGGAGAAGTAGTAGGTCTGGAGCTTGGTCGGCTCCCAGATCAGGCTGGCCTTGGGCGAAAAGAAGTCCGTTTCCTGATCGAACGGCGAGGAGACACCGGCCGTAGACACGCTGTCGTAGCTCACGTCGAAATAGTCCCAGCGCACGCCGGCCAGCACCGAAAGCTGTTCCGTGAACCACACGCGGTCACTCACGAAGAGGCCCACATTGGTGCTCTCGCTCTCCTTGTAGGCGCCGGTGTAATTGACGGTATAGCCGGTCTCGTTCTCGAAGATCGGGTTGCGGATAGGCTGCGTGCCCTTATTGCCGACTATGCCCTTCGCGTCGCGCTGGTCGTGCTGGTACAGGAAGTCCACGCCCGCCACGACCTCGTGCCGCAGAACGCCGGTCTCGAACTTCATGATGGCCGTGGAGACGTTCTGCACGCCCCAACTCTCCTGGAAGTAGCTGGGATTGCCGCCGCCAAACGCGATCGTAGGATTGGCGCCGTTGAAGAACTGCCCGGTGCAGGATGCTTCATAGCTCGGCTCGGGCACGACGCCGTCAACGGCGGTTCCCGCCCCGCAGCCTGGAACCGAAGCTGAGAAGTCGCGGTCGTAGAACGCGAAGCGCGTGTCGTTGCTGAAGGTGATCCAGTCGTTCACCTCCTTGCGGAAGCGCGATGTCACGGCATGGACATTGCCGACGTCCTGATCGGTCTCCTTGCCGTAGAATGTGTCGCGGTCCACGCCGAATTCAGTCACCGGCCGTCCCTGCGATCCGTTCGCTGCGATGTCGCCGAAGCCGGGATTGATCACGGGCACGCCGTAATCGGGCATGCGGTCGGTGTGCTGGAAGAAGTACTGCAGCGTCCAGGTCGTGTCGGTGCCGAGCCCGAAGCCCACCGAAGCGGCGAAGCCATAGCGGTCCGAATGCACGTTGTCGCGGTCCAGCACGTCCTGTTCGTGCGCGAGGCCCACGAAGCGCACCGCAGTGGTGTCGTTCACCTGCTTGTTGACGTCGAAGGTGCCGCGATACAGCGGCCCGTTGCCGATGGTCGCGTCCGCCCGGTACCAGTCGTCCAGATGCGGGATCTTGCTCGTGGTGTTGATCGCGCCGCCGGTCGAGCCGACGCCGAAGCTCTCGGAGGAGGGGCCCTTCAGCACCTCCACGCTCTCATAGTTGAAGCTGTCGCGGACCATGACGCCGAAATCGCGAAGTCCGTCGGTGAAGATGTCGCCCTTGGCCTCGAAGCCGCGGATGCGGAACTGGTCGCCGTTCAGGCCGCCATTGCCCTCCCCGATGGCGGTGGTGATGCCCGGCGCGTTGCGCAGCGCCTGCTCCAGCGAGGTCACGTTCTGCTGCTGCAGCGTCTCGCGCGGAATGACATTGATGATCTGGGGCGTGTCCTGCACGGAGCCCGGCAGGCGGGCAATGCCGGTGTTCGCGCGCAGCGTGTTCGGCGTGCCCTCTCCGGAGCCTTCGCCAGTGCCGCTGCCTTCGACCGTGATGGTTTCGAGCTCGACATCCTGTTCGCCGGCCACCGGCTGGGCGCCCTGTGCCGCCGCGCTCTGCGCCATGGCCGCGAAGGACAGGGCCAGGCCCGCCGTCACTGCTGTATGGGACATCTGCTCGCGCAGGCTCCCCGTATGCGAAATCTTGGTCATTCCCACACCCCAGTTTTGATGAGGTGCTTAAAACTTCGAATACTCGGAATCTTCAAGAGCTATGTTTTAGAGTCCTTGTAAGAACCTGTAGTTTGTAGTTTTTATAAATAGAAAGTGGGCGGATCCCTCGTCTGCCCATTGTAGAAATTCTAAAGAGCTCTCCTGAACTACATGCAGGAATGTGTTGGAAAAATGTCACGTCAATGCCGCTGCATCCGTCTGGACGCAGGAAGCCCGGCTCTCAGGCCGGGCGTCGATTCAGTTGAAGCGGATGGGAACGCCGATGTTCATCCGCGAGGCCATTCCCGACGGGATGGGCGGGATGCTGGCGCTCGACACCGCTGAACGTGCAGCATCGTCGAGACCCGGATCGCCGGACGATTTCGTCACCCGCACCCCGGTCACGCTGCCGGAGGACTGGATGGTGAAGCTGACATAGACCGTGCCCTTGCTGGACTGAGCGCGCTTCCGCCGCTCAATCGCGGCCCGCACCTGTCCGGTGTAGCGGTTGATCTCGCTGGGCGTGGCGCGCGCGCCGCTGCCGGCGGTGTCGCTCTGCCGCCGCGAGGCGCTCGCCGCCGCAGCCGAGGACGGCGTGGCTGCCGGTGGCTTCGGCTTCGGCTTCCGTGCCTCTTCGCGCGGCTTCTCGACCGGCTTCTTCGGCTTCTCGACGGGCTTGGGCTTGGGCTTCGG
The DNA here is from genome assembly GCF_033898525.1 of Terrihabitans rhizophilus. Classification (NCBI taxonomy): domain Bacteria; kingdom Pseudomonadati; phylum Pseudomonadota; class Alphaproteobacteria; order Hyphomicrobiales; genus Terrihabitans; species Terrihabitans rhizophilus. Next base: position 92,968 of record NZ_JAXAFJ010000008.1, read on the forward strand.
CTGCGCCTTCGGGGGAACGACGACCTCCGGTTCCGCCGCGGGCGGCGGGGGAGGTGCCTCGATGATCTCCTGCGGCGGATCGGGAACCGGCGGCAGTTCCTCCACGGGTTCGGGCTCCGGCAGCGGCTCGGGAACGGGTTCCGGTGGCGGCGGCTCCGGTTCCTGCACGGGCTCCGGCGGGGTTTCCTCGACCACCTCTTCGACCGGCTCCGGATCGGGCGGGGTTTCCTCCACCTCGCTGGGCTCGGCAGCTGCCGCTTCCACTGCCTGGGTCTCGCCTGCCACCACGCTCTCCGCCGATGCCAGGGCCGGCGCGAGATCGATGGTGATCGTCATCTCTCCGGGCGGCTCGACGGCTTCGTGCTTCGGCGCGTAGACGATGGCGAAGGCTGTGCCGACATGCAGCACGCCCGCGGCCACGAAGGCCGTGAACAGCCGGCGCCGGTCGCGCGCGCGCAGGCGGTCTTCGAGCGCGTACGGGCTCTCCGGCTCAGGCGAAACCGTGTGCGGCATCGGAATGGCCTCGGATCAGGGAACTGCGGGCGCGGCAGGTGCCGTGCTGACCGGCGCGGGCGCGACGGCACTCGGGGCGGCGCCCTGCGCCGGCGGAACGCTAGCGCCCGGTGCCTTCTCCGCGATCAGCGAGACCTTCAGGAAGCCGGCGGTCGACACCTGTCCCATCACTTCCATGATGCGGCCATAAGGGATCTCCCGGTCCCCGCGCACCAGTACCACCGGCTGCGGATCCTGCGCGGCAAGGGCGGCGAGGCGCGGCACGATGCTGTCCTGCGCCAGTTCCTCCTCGCCGAGGAAGACCTTGCCGTCCTTGTCGATGGAGACGACCGTCGGGTCCTTCTGCTCCGCCACCTTGGCGGCGGCGGTCTTGGGGAGTTGCAGCGGCACGCCCACGGTCATCAGGGGCGCGGCCACCATGAAGATGATGAGCAGCACGAGCATGACGTCGACGAGAGGCGTGACGTTGATGTCCGAGACCGGCGAAAAGCCGCCGTCTTCCGATTCCCAGTTGCCGCCATGGCCGCCGATCTGTGCGCCCATTACTCGGCCGCCTCTGCCCGGTGCAGCTTGCGGTCACGCGCCAGCCGGTTTCCGACATCGGCGATGACGGCGCCGGTGCGGTAGGCGATGCGGCCTAGATCCACGCTGAACTTGTTGTAGGCCATGACGGCGGGGATCGCCGCGACAAGCCCGATGGCGGTGGCGAACAGTGCTTCCGCGATGCCGGGCGCGACGACGGCAAGGCTGGTGTCCTGGCTCTGCGCAATGGACGAGAACGAGTTCATGATGCCCCAGACGGTGCCGAACAGGCCGATGAACGGGCCGGCCGAACCGATGGTGGCGAGGAAGGGCAGGCCGACCTCCAGCCGCCGCAGCCGCGCGGTCATCGCACCCTTCATGGCGCGTTCGATGCGCTCGCGCCGCTCCGCTCGGGATTCGGTGGAATCGTAGTCCTGCCAGGCCGTCATGCCGGCCTGCAGGACGCCATTGGGAAGGTCGCCCTTCACGTTCTGCAGGTCGCCGGAACGGCCGGCCGTCTCGAAGCTGCGGAGATGCCGTTTCACGGCGCTGAAGCGGATCATCTTCTCGAAGATGATGGTCCAGCAGATCACCGACGCAATGGCCAGCAGAGCCATCACCGATTTGACGATGATGTCGGCCTGCAGGAACAGGCCGACAAAGGAAAGATCGTGCGCCTCGTTCATGGCGGTGTCCGATGCTTGAAAGGATTGGCGGCTCTCGTGCGGCCGGCTCGGGGTCTTTCCATCATCGTCTGCGGTGCAAAGTCAATGATCTTCTGGTTGCCTTGAATTAGAAGAACTATAATCTAGAGCGATACTGTCTGGCCGGTGTGATTACTCTGGAACAGGTCGAAAGTGCTGGAAGTCGGCTGCTTCCGAAGCGTGCACCCTGGCCACGGGGCCGCGCAGCACCGTACGCCGGCACCGCGCAGGCTGCTTGCGCGCCCCGGCGTACGGAAGGGAACGCGCCGAATGCCGGGCGCAGCGGTGCGACAAGAATCCGGAAGACTCCTGCAGCCATTTCCGCTAACTCGCGCCCCAGAGGGCAGCGTACCATCCGTGCGTTGGGCGGATTGTTCGGGTGGGAGCGGATTGAGCAAGACAACGCAAGCACTGGCCATCAACTGGCGGCATTCGGGACTGTGGCGGGCTATGGTGCCGGCCGTCATACTCGTCGCCGGCCTGCTGTGCACCGTGCTCGCCACCGTACAGATGAAGCGGACGGTCGAGCGCGCCGAGGCGCAGCACTTCGCATCCTTGGTGGAAGACCGCATCGACGCCATCCAGGACCGTATGGAAACCTACCTCGCGCTGATGCGCGGCGCGGCCGGGCTATTCTCCGCGAGCGGGGATGTCACGGGCGCCGAATTCAGCGCCTATGTCGAGCGGCTGCGGGTCGGCGATCTCTATCAGGGCATCCAGGGCATCGGGTACAGCGCCATAGTCCCGACGGACGGTGTCGCGCTGTTCGAGCAGGGGCGGCAGACGGAGCAACCCGGCTTCCGCATCCGTCCGGACACTCCGAGGAATTTCTACACAGCCATCACCTTCCTCGAGCCGTCCACCGAGAAGAACCTGCTGGCGATCGGCTACGACATGTTCAGCGAGCCGGTGCGCCGCCAGGCAATGGAGCTTGCCCGCGACAGCGGCAACCGCGCCATGACCGGCAAGGTCGCGCTGGTGCAGGATGCGGGCCAGCCGGACCTGTTCGGCATCCTCATCTATCTGCCGGTCTACGATACCGTGCGCGGAGCCACCCCCGACAGCGTCGAGGAACGTCGCCGCCGGTTGCGCGGCTGGGTCTACAGCCCGTTCCGCTCGCAGGACCTGTTCACCCGTTCCGCGGGGGACCGCCGCCGCACAACCGAGATCGATTGGGAAATCTACGACGGCACCGGCACCGAGCCCGCCCGCCTGCTGTTCCGCTCGACCGCTGCGCCCTTGGCGGAAGCAGACTACAGCACGACGAGGACCGCACAGGTTGCGGGCCGCAACTGGACGCTCCGGGCCGTCAGCAGCGAAAGCTTCGCCCGCGATTCCAACCGCTCGTCCATCCCGTTCATCGCGGCAGGCGGGCTGCTGACCACGGTGCTCCTGTTCGGCGCCTCGCTGGCGCAGGCACGTGCCATGCGCGAGGCGGAGAAGGCCCGCGAGGAAATCCACATCGCCAATGCCGGGCTGGAGGAGCGTGTCGAGGAACGCACGGCCCAGCTGGAGAGCGCACGCAGCGCGCTGGAGGCGCTGAACCGCAACCTGGAGACCCGCGTCTCGATCCGCACGGCGGACCTTCAGGAAGCGAACGAGGAGATGCAGCGTTTCGCCTACATCGTCAGCCACGATTTGCGCTCGCCGCTCGTCAATGTGATGGGCTTTACGAGCGAGCTGGACGTGGCGCGGGAGGAGCTGTCCCGCTTCTACCACCGCACAGTGGAGCAGCATCCGGAAGCCGCGGACAAGAACACCGAACTGGCCATCCAGCAGGATCTGCCGGAGGCCATCGAGTTCATCCGCTCCTCCACGGCGAAGATGGACCGCCTCATCAACGCCATCCTGAAACTCTCCCGGGAAGGACGCCGCGTGCTGGCTCCCGAGCGGATCGAATTGTCGGCCTTGATGCAGACGATCGCCAAGAGCCTTGCCCTTCAGATCGAGCAGGCGGGCGCGGACCTCGATATCGAAAATCTGCCGGAGATCACGTCGGACCGGGTGGCCCTCGAACAGATCTTCAGCAATCTGGTAGAGAACGCGGTGAAGTACCTTGCTCCACAGCGCAAGGGGCAGATAAAAGTCCGTGGCTGGAGCGAGGGTGCTACCATCGTCATCGACGTCGAGGACAATGGTCGTGGTATCGATCCACGCGACCACAGCCGGGTGTTCGATCTGTTTCGCCGCGCAGGCGCGCAGGACAGGCCGGGCGAAGGGATCGGTCTGGCCCATGTGCGCGCCCTCGTGCGCCGCCTGGGCGGAACGATCATCCTGAATTCCGAGGAAGGACGCGGCTCCACATTCCGCGTCCGATTGCCGAAGACGCTGACACGAACCGAAGGAAACGCCTGATGGCCCATCAGAACCCCGTCACGATCATCATGATCGAGGACGATGAAGGGCATGCGCGCCTCATCGAGCGCAACATCCGCCGGGCTGGCGTCAATAATGAGGTCAAGCACTTCGTCAGCGGCACCGAGGCACTGGATTTCCTGCTGACGGCGGAAACGCGCGGCGCCGGGCCGTTCCTCGTGCTGCTGGACCTCAACCTGCCGGACATGAGCGGCACGGACATCCTCGCGAAGATCAAGGCCGACGAGCACCTGCGCAAGGCGCCGGTGGTGGTGTTGACGACGACCGACGACAAGGTCGAGATCCAGCGCTGCTACGATCTGGGCTGCAACGTCTACATCACCAAGCCGGTGGACTACGAGACCTTCGCGCAGGCCATCCGCCAGCTCGGCCTGTTCCTCTCCGTCATCCAGGTTCCTGACGCCATATGAACGAACAACCGGCCGCGGAGGCGCCCCCGTCCGAGGGCATCCGCGTGCTCTATGTCGACGACGATCCGGGTCTGCGGCGGCTGGTCGAAAAGGCGCTGACGCGGCATGGCTTCGATGTCGCGTTCGCGTCGAGCGGCGATGAAGGGCTGGAACGGCTTCGCGTGGAGCGGTTCGACGCGGTCACGCTCGACCATTTCATGCCCGGCAAGGACGGACTGGCGACCCTGGACGACATCAGGGCCATGGATGATGCGCCGCCCGTCATCTACGTGACGGGAGCGGACGAAAGCCGCATCGCCGTGTCGGCACTGAAGGCGGGTGCCACCGATTACGTCATCAAGGACGTCGAGGGCATCTTCCTCGAACTGCTGCGAAGCGCCATCATTCAGGCTGTCGAGCAGCGAAAGCTGCAAAAGGCCAAGGAAGAGGCGGAGCGGCAGGTTCGCGAAGCGCGCGACCGCGCGGAGCTTCTTCTGCGCGAGGTCAATCACCGCGTCGCCAACTCCCTCCAGCTCGTGAATTCGCTCGTCACGATGCAGACCGCGATGGTCACGGACGCCGCCGCCCGCTCGGCGCTTCTGGAGACGCAGGGCCGCATCGCCGCCATCGGGCAGATCCACCGTCGCCTCTACACCTCCGACGATGTGCGCTTCGTGGAGATCGGCACCTATCTGGATGGCCTGCTCGAGGAGCTGGAATCCGCCCTGAGCGGCGAGGGTCGTCCGCACCCGATCGAGTTCAAGGGCGACCAGGTGCATATGCCGACCGATAAGGCGGTGTCGCTGGGAATGCTCATCACGGAACTGGTCACCAACTCCTACAAATACGCCTATCCCGAAGGCGTCGAGGGTGGCATTCGCGTGCAGCTTGCCCGCGCCGATGGGGAGCATGTCAACATCACCGTCGAGGATGATGGCATCGGCTGGACCGGGCAGGGCACGCCAAAAGGAGGCGGCTTGGGATCGAAGATCATCAACGCCATGGCGCGGATCCTCGGCACGACCGTCGAGTTCGACCCGGCCCATCGCGGCACGCGCATAAACCTCCGCTTCGCCGCGGCGTGATCCGTGCCGCACCTCGTCACGATCCTGCTCCCTTTGCAGTTCAAGCATGGCGGTGAGGTGCCATCCGAGCGATTCGATGCGGTGAAGCATCACCTGACGGAACGGCACGGCGGCCTCACGGCCCATACGCGGGCACCCGCGGAGGGCCGCTGGACCGGCGGCAATGACGGCGTGGCGCAGGATGACATCGTGGTGTTCGAGGTGATGGTCGGCGATCTGGACCGCGACTGGTGGCGTGCCTACCGGCGGGGCCTGGAGCGGGATTTCGAACAGGACGAGATCGTCATCCGCGTGCACGAGGTTGAGGTGCTCTGACCCCGGTCGGGGCCAAAGATGGGAAGTTGACCTATGAAGCGGCAGGTTCTGGCAGGTTTTGGTCTGGCCCTCGCGATGACATGGACCGTTCCGGTCCGCGCACAGGACGCGTCCTGCCAGGGCGGCCGCAGCTTCGAGACATGGCTGTCGGAATTCAAGCGTGATGCGGCGGCACAGGGCATCTCCAGCCGCGCCATCGCCTCGGCGCTCGATGGCGTCACCTTCGATCAGGCCACCGTCGGCAAGGATCGCGGCGGGCAGGCCGTCTTCACGCAAAGCTTCGTCCAGTTCGCCGGGCGCATGGCCAACGCCAACCGCATCGCCAACGGCGAGGCGAAGATCCGCGCGAACGCCGCCACCTTCCGCCGCATCGAGCAGGAGTTCGGCGTTCCTGCCGGCGTGCTGACCGCCTTCTGGGGTCTGGAAACGGATTTCGGCGGCTTCCTCGGCAACGGTAATACCATCCGCTCGGTCGCGACCCTCGCCTATGACTGCAAGCGGGCGGACATGTTCCGCGACCAGCTGATGGCCATCCTCAAGATCGTGGGTCGCGGCGACCTCACGCCCGACCAGATGCGCGGTCCCTGGGCCGGCGAACTCGGGCAGTTCCAGTTCCTGCCCACGCATTACGTGGATTTCGGCCTCGACTATGACGGCGATGGCCGCGTGAACCTCATCAAGTCCGACGCCGACGCGCTCGGCTCCGCGGCCAATTACATCAAGCATCTAGGCTGGCAGGCCGGCCAGCCCTGGCTGGTGGAGGTGAAGATCTCGCCCGACGTGCCGCTGGATCAGGCCGATCTCACAGTGGAACACACCGCCGAGCAGTGGACCGGCTGGGGCGTGCGGCGCACGGACGGCAAGCCGATCTCCGGCCCGGCCTCGTCCCTGCACCTGCCGCAGGGCCGCCATGGCCCGGCCTTCCTGGCCTATCCCAACTTCAAGAACGTTTACCTGACGTGGAACCACTCGCTCATCTACTCGACGACCGCCGCCTATATGGCGACGAGGCTGGAGGGCGCGCGCCCCATGTCTACGGGCGATGGCACGCCGGATCTCGACGCCAATGGCGTGAAGGATCTTCAGCGCCTGCTTGCCGCCAAGGGCCACGATGTCGGCAAGATCGACGGCATCGTGGGTGCCGGCAGCCGCGCGGCCATCAAGAAGGAGCAGGTCCGTCTCGGCCAACCGGCGGACAGCTATCCCAGCACGGAACTGCTGCAGGCCCTGCGCGCAGGGCAGTAGTGTCTATTCCGGCGGGTAGGCGTGCGCCTGCCCCCGGAAATCCTCGACTTCGCCGCCGTTCACATAATTCGGACCCACCGGCGATTTGCCGTGCCCGCCGGGGATGTCCAGCACATAGGTCGGCAGGCACAGGCCCGAGACGCGGCCGCGCAGCGCACGCATGATGGCCTGTCCTTCCGCGATGGTCAGGCGAAAACGGGCGGTGCCCGGCGCCAGATCCGGGTGGTGCAGGTAGTAAGGCCGCACCCGGCTCTCTACGAAGGCCCGCATCAGATCGGCCAGCACCGCGGGATCGTCGTTCACCCCGCGCAGCAGCACGGTCTGGCTCAGCAGGGGCAGACCCGCATCGGCCAGCCGGGCGCAGGCTCCACGCGCCGCGTCCGTCATCTCGCGCGGATGGTTGGCGTGCACGCCGATATACACAGTCTTGCTGGACGCGCTCAGCGCTCGCACCATCGCCTCATCCACCGCCTCCGGCGTCACCACCGGCACGCGGGTGTGGACGCGCACGATCTTCACGTGATGAATGGCGTCCAGCGCCGCGAGAATGCTTGCGAGCCGGCGCGGCGCCAGCATCAAGGGATCGCCGCCTGTAAGGATCACCTCCCAGATCTCCGGGTGCGCGGCGATGTAGGCAAATGCGGAGTCGAGAGCCTCGGACGACAACGTGCCCAAGCCTTCCGGCCCGACCATTTCCCGGCGAAAGCAGAAGCGGCAGTAGACCGGGCAGACATGCAGCGGCTTCAGCAGCACGCGGTCGGGGTAGCGGTGGACGATCCCCTCGACAGGTGAGAAGGCCAGATCGCCGATGGGATCGGCTAGTTCTTCCGCCGTGGTGTGCAGTTCCTCCGGTGAAGGCACGTATTGCCGGGCAATCGGGTCGTTCGGATCGTTCCGATCGATCAGCTTCGCCAAAGCCGGCGGGATCGCGATGGCATAGCGGTCCGAGACGGCTTCAAGCACGAGGGCCTGGCTGGGGTCGATAAGTCCCGCGTCAGCCAGGTCGTCCGCCGAGCGGAGTGTTGCAGTGGCAGCCATCAGCCTTCCTCATTGCCGGGCGTGACCCGGCAATCCAGCGGGGCGTGTGCGGCTTTCTGGATGCCCGGGTCAAGCCCGGGCATGAGGACCTTCTGCAAGCGGCGTCCAGATCACCTGCTCGACGTGCTCGGCGCCCGTTGCCAGCATCACCAGCCGGTCGAATCCCAGCGCGCAGCCCGAAGCCTCTGGCATGATGTCGAGAGCGGCAAGGAAGTCCTCGTCCAGTGGATAGTCATGGCCGTAGACGCGGCGTTTCTCGGCCATCTCGGCTTCAAACCGCGCCCGCTGAACGACAGCGTCCGTCAGTTCACCGAAGCCGTTGGCCAATTCCACCCCGCAGGCATAAAGCTCGAAGCGTTCTGCTACCCGCTCATCATGCGGTGCGGGGCGGGCCAGCGCAGCCTCGGCCACGGGATATTCGTGGAGGATCGTCGGGCGGCCGATGCCGAGACGCGGTTCAATCCGCTCCACCAGGACGCGGCTGAACACGTCGGCCCACACATCGTCCCCGGCGACGCGGATGCCAGCGGCACGTGCCTGCGCGGCCAACGCGTTCCGGTCCGTCTCTGTTGCCGACACGGTGGCGAGAAGGTCGATTCCCGCGAAACGCTCGAACGCCTCGGCCAGCGTGATGCGCTCCGGCTCCGCGAAGGGATCGCATTCCCTCCCTCGAAAGAGGAAGCGATGACGCCCCACCGTCTCCGCGGCAAGGCGAAGGAGGTTCGCGCAATCCGCGAACAGCGACTCGTAAGTCTCGCCCGCGCGATACCATTCCAGCATGGTGAACTCGGGATGATGCAGCGCGCTGCGCTCCCCATTGCGGAACACGCGGGCAAAATCGAACAGCCTGGTCTCGCCGGCCGCCAGCAGTTTCTTCAGCGCAAATTCCGGAGAGGTGTGCAGAAAGAGCGGCTGCACGTGCGCTCCCGGCTGCTCGAAACGTGTCGCGAAGGCATGCAGGTGCGCCTCGTTCCCCGGCGAGGTCTGGAGCACGCCGGCTTCCGCCTCCACGAACCCATCAGCCTCGAACCAGCCCCTCAGCCGTGCCTTGATGCGCCCGCGCTGCAGCAGCAATGGCCGGCGGGCGGCATGATGGTCGGGCCGCCAGAATGGCGCGGCAGGGGCCATGAGGTCTTTCTCAGAGCGGCGAAGTGTGCGAGACGGGCGGTCAGAGACCCATACACCGTGGACTGTGATCTGCGGCCTATCAGAGGACAGATCGTGAAGGTTATCGCCAGCTCGCTTCGCAAAGGCAATGTCGTCGAGGCCGAGGACGGCCGCCTCTACGTCATCCTCACGGCGGAGAACATCCATCCCGGCAAGGGCACGCCCGTGACGCAGCTCGACATGCGCCGCATCTCCGACGGCGTGAAGGTGTCCGAGCGCTACCGCACGACCGAGCAGGTCGAGCGCGCCTTCGTCGAGGACATGGACCACACCTTCCTGTACTCGGACGGCGACGGCTTCCACTTCATGAACCCGGAGAGCTACGAGCAGATCGCCGTGCCGGCCGACGTGGTGGGCGACTACGCGCCGTACCTGCAGGAGGGCATGAAGGTTCAGCTGTCCATCTACAACGGCCTCGCGCTTAGCCTCGAACTGCCCCAGCGCATGACGCTGGAAGTGGTGGAGACCGAGCCGGCCATGAAGGGCCAGACGGCATCCTCCTCCTACAAGCCGGCCATCCTCTCCAACGGCGTGCGCACCAACGTGCCCCCGCATATCGGCGTCGGCACCCGCATCGTCATCCTCACCGAGGATGCGAGCTATGTGGAACGCGCAAAGGACTGATCGTCCCCCAGCCAACCGAATGCAGAAGCCGGGCGCGATGCCCGGCTTTTTTTGTTGCGTGCGGTGCGGCGCCGTGACCGAAAAACGGCCATTGAAGAACATAGAGGGAACTCTATACTCCCACCATCAGGTGCGAGATCGATGGACCTAAAGCGAAAATTGGAAATCCTGGCCGACGCCGCGAAATATGATGCATCCTGCGCGTCGAGCGGCACGGACAAGCGCAATTCCAAAGGCAATCCCGGCATCGGCTCCACGGAGGGCGCCGGCATCTGCCATTCCTACGCCCCCGATGGCCGGTGCATCTCGCTGCTGAAAATCCTGATGACGAACGCCTGTGCGTTCGACTGCCTGTACTGCGTGAACCGCGCCTCATCGAACGTGCCGCGCGCGCGCTTCATGGTGGACGAGGTCGTGACGCTGACGCTCGACTTCTACAAGCGCAACTACATCGAAGGCCTGTTCCTCTCGTCCGGCATCATCCGCTCGCCGGACTACACCATGGAGCAGCTGGTCGAAGTCGCCCGCAAGCTGCGCGAGGAGCACGGCTTCCGCGGCTACATCCACCTCAAGACCATACCCGACGCGGATGAACTGCTGCTGGCGCAGGCCGGGCGCTATGCGGACCGGCTGTCGATCAACATCGAGCTGCCGACAGAAGAGGGTGTGAAGCGGTTCGCGCCGGAAAAGGATGCGCGCGCCATCCGCCGTTCCATGGGGCGGATGCGGCTGAAGATCGACGAGGCCAAGGCCGAGCGGAAGGCGCCGCGCTTCGCACCGGCTGGCCAGTCCACGCAAATGATCATCGGCGCGGACGCCACGCCCGACAGCGAGATCCTTGCCACCAGCGCCAATCTCTATGGCTCGTTCGGGCTGCGCCGCGTCTACTTCTCGGCCTTCAGTCCTATCCCCGATGCCTCCTCGCTGCTGCCGCCGCAGGCGCCGCCTTTGGTGCGTGAGCACCGGCTCTATCAGGGCGACTGGCTGATGCGGTTCTACGGCTTCGACAACAAGGAAATCTTCGCCGGCACGGATGGCATGCTTGATCTCGGCATCGACCCCAAGCTGGCTTGGGCGCTGCGCAACCGCGAGCGGTTCCCGCTGGACGTGAACCTGGCCAACCGCGAGGAACTGCTGCGCGTCCCCGGATTCGGCGTGAAGACGGTGGACCGGCTCATCCGCGCGCGCCGCGTGCGGGCCATCCGGATGGAAGACCTCACCCAGCTTCGCCTGCCGTTGAAGACCGCGCTGCCCTTCATCACATTGCCCGAGCACCGGCCCACGAAGCTGCTCGACCGCGCCGATCTCCGCACCCTCGTGAAACCCGAACCGGTGCAATATTCGTTGTTCGGGAATGCCGCATAACGTCGTCCTCGCCGGTCCGGCAGATTTCGAAGGCTGGCGCGCCGCGGCCCGCCGCCTCTTCCTTGCGGATGTACCTCCGGAACAGGTGATCTGGACGCTTGAAGACACGCCGGATCTGTTCGGCGGAGCCAGCGATCTTCCCGCCGCCGGCGAGGGCGCCTTCAACGTGCCGCGCCGCTTCGTGGAACTGGCGAAGAGCGGCCTGCTGCACAGCGATCCCGAACGCTTCGCGCTGTTCTACCGCCTGCTCTGGCGGCTGCGGAACGAGCCGCAGTTGATGGAGGTGACGGTGGACCCGGATGTGGTCCGCGCCACGCTGCTCGCCAAGAATGTCGGCCGGGACATCCACAAGATGCACGCCTTCGTCCGCTTCCGTGAGGTCGCGACGGAGGAGGGTGCGCGCTTCGTCGCGTGGTTCGAGCCGGAGCACCACACCATTGAGGCGGGCGCGCCGTTCTTCACGCGCCGCTTCTCCAACATGGACTGGTCCATCCTCAGCCCCGAGGTTTCGGCGCATTATGACGGCGAACTCACCTTCGGCCCCGGTGCCGGGCGTCACGACGCTCCGGACGATGACGCACTGGAGGAGATGTGGCGCGGCTATTACGCAGCCATTTTCAATCCCGCGCGTTTGAAGGTCGGCGCGATGCGATCGGAGATGCCGCGCAAATACTGGAAGAACCTGCCCGAGGCGCAGCTCATCGCCCCCCTCGTGGCGGAAGCCCGCAGGAGGACCGACCACATGGTGGCCCATGCGCAGACGGAGCCGAAACCGAACCGCCAGCGCGAGATCGCGCCCGTCGCGATCATCCGGCCCGGCACCAACGATCCGCTCGATGCCCTGCGCGAGGCGGCGAAGGGATGCCGAAATTGCCCGCTCTGGGAGCCTGCCACGCAGACCGTGTTCGGCGAGGGACCGCCCGATGCGCCGCTCGTCTTCCTCGGGGAGCAGCCCGGCGACAAGGAGGACCTCGCGGGCCGTCCGTTCGTGGGGCCCGCAGGGCAGCTGTTCGACAAGGCCATGGCGGAAGCCGGGGTCGATCGCGGCAAGGCCTATGTCACCAATTCGGTGAAGCACTTCAAGTTCGAGCCACGCGGCAAGATCCGGCTCCACCAGAAGCCCGGCACGCTCGAGATTCGCGCCTGCAAGCCATGGCTGGAGCAGGAACTGGCCATCATCAAGCCCGGCCTCGTCATCGCCATGGGTGCGACGGCGGTGCAGTCGCTCTTCGGCAAGACCATGCCCATCGGCAAGAATCGCGGCCGCATCCTGGAAGCGCCGGGCGGGCAGGCGGCGCTCGTCACCGTGCACCCGTCGTTCCTGCTGCGCGTGCCGGATGCCGCGCGGAAGGCCGAGGAGTATGCCAATTTCGTCGCGGACCTACGGCTGACACGGCCCTATGCGGAAGCGGCTCAGGGGAGCATCCGCACCGCCCTCATCCTGAGCCCGTCGAAGGATGTTGGCCGGACGCCGCCTTAAAACGGCTGGAGCAAGAGCAGGTACGACACGGCGTATGGGTCCCGGCCTTCGCCGGGACGCCCGGTGGGGGCATTTCCATCAACGGCCGCGTTCCGGCGCAGGCCGGAACCCATACGCACCGCGTCACCGGTTGATCACAGCCCGCCAGCATCCTTCGACAAGCTCAGGATGAGGCCCCGCGCTACCAGCGATCCGCGAGCGCCACGCCATCCACGATCTCCGCGATCCGGCGCCGCGTTCCCGGCGTCGTGCCCTCCGGCAGCGCATCCAGCGGGAAAAATCTGCAATCCGTGATCTCACGATCCGGAGTACGCGGCCCGGACCAGACATAATCGCGCACCACATAGACCAGCACATGGTCGCGCTGGCTGAACCCGGGATGGTGGAACACCCCGAGCAGTTGGGGCCTACCTTTCGGCGTCACGTTCGCCTCTTCCTGAAGCTCCCGCACCAGCGCCTGCTCCGCCGTCTCGCCGACTTCCACGCCACCGCCGGGCATGTGCCAGCCGCCGACATAGCCGTGCTTCACCAGCAGGATCCGGCCTTCACCGTCCAGCACAGCACCACGGACGCCCATGGTGAGGCCGCGCGTGACAGCCCAGAGTCGTGCAAGAAACGGGCGCATAATGGGAAACAGGCGGTCCTTCATCCGAAGAAGTCTAGGCCGGGCCGGGCGATTCGAGCGTCACGGTTTTGCGCGGACGCCCGGCGCCGGGCTGTGCTAGAGATCGGCCATGTTCACGCTCGCGCACCTGTCCGACCCCCATCTCGGCCCGCTGCCCCGGCCGCGTTTCTCCGAACTCTTCTCCAAACGGCTGCTGGGCTACACCAATTGGCGGGTGCGCCGGCGCGGCCGGCACGACATGACCTGCCTCGCGGCCCTGACGCAGGACTTGCTGGCGCAGAATTGCGACCATATCGCCGTCACCGGAGACCTCGCCGTCATCGGCCTCGATGCGGAGTTCACGCCGGCTCGCGCCTTTCTCGAAAAGCTGGGATCGCCGGAGCACGTGTCCGCCATTCCCGGCAACCACGACGCCTATGTCAGCGGCACGGCCGACCATCCGCAGCTGCACTGGGCGGAATACATGGCTGGCGACAGCCAGCGCACGGAGGGATCGCCCTTCTTTCCGTATGTGCGGCGGCGCGGAAAGGTCGCCCTGATCGGGCTGTCGTCGGCGGTGCCGACCGGCTTTCATTCTGCGGAGGGTCGCCTCGGGAAGGAGCAATGCTACCGCCTGACGGAGATTTTGAAGGAACTGGACGGTGAGGGCATGTTCCGGGTGGTCATGATCCATCACCCTCCCAGCGGCACGGGCGAGGTTTTCCGCCGCCTCACCGACGCGCGTCGCATCAAGCGGGCGCTGCTGCGTGCCGGGGCCGAACTGGTCCTCCACGGCCACAACCACCGCAACGAGTTCATCCACCTGCTGGGGCGATCCGGTCCCGTGCCGGTGATCGGCGTGCCCTCCGCTTCCATCGGTCCGACCAATGAGAGCACGCCCGGCGCCTACAACATCTATCGCATAGACGGGGAGAAGGGCGCCTGGACCTGCGAGATGGTGCAGCGCGGATACGCCCATGGCGATCTGGATATCCGGGAGCGCTCGCGCACAGTCCTTTGGGGGGCCGGCGCGGGGCAGACCATCGCCCATCCCGGCCTCACCGTGGAACCCGCGACGGCGGAATAGCTACCAGCGGTCGCGCGCGGCGTCGTCGGACGCCTTGGCCTCTACCCATTGTGGGCCGCGCTCGTTCTCTTCCTTCTTCCAGAAGGGAGCCGAGGTCTTGAGGTAGTCCATCACGAAATCGGCGGCCGCGAAGGCGGCTGCACGGTGTGACGAGAGCGTCACCACCAGCACGATGGGATCGCCCGGCACCAGCCGCCCGTAACGGTGCAGGATCAGCACGTCCAGCAAGGGCCAGCGCGCACGCGCCTCGTCCTCCAGCCGGCCGAGTTCCTCCTCCGCCATGCCGGGATAGTGCTCCAGCGTCATGGCCTGGATGGTGCCGGTCTCGCCGTCCGCGCGGCACAGGCCGGTGAAGGACACGACAGCGCCGACATCCGTGCGCCCCGCCGTCAGCCGGTCGATCCAGGCACCGGTGTCGAAGGGCTCTTCCTGCAGGTGCACGGCCATGTGTCAGCCGCCCGTCATCGGCGGGAAGAAGGCCACCTCACTGGCGCCTTCGAGGCGTGCGGCAGGCTTCACATGCACCCGGTCGATGGCGGCGCGCACAACCTTTTCATGCTCGAAGGCTGCGCCGTATTCCTCGCCGCGCGTCTTCAACCAGCGCACGAGATCGCCCACGGTCTCCACGCCTTCGGGCAGCTCGACCTCTTCCTCGGGCCGGCCGATCTGCTCCCGAACCCAGGCGAAGTAGCGCAGCTTCATGCCGGATCGTCCGTGAAGACGCTGCGCAGCCCGGCGCGGAAATAATCGTAGCCGGTGTAGAGCGTCAGGCCGGCGGCGACCCACAGCAGCACATGCCCGGCCTCGGTCACGAAAGGCACGATCTGGTCGCCCGCAGGGCCCGCCACGAGGAAGCCCACGGCGGTCAGCTGCGCGGCGGTCTTCCACTTGGCGACGCGGGTCACGGGAACGCTGACGCGCAGCTCGGCGAGGAATTCACGAAGGCCCGAGACAAGGATCTCGCGGCACAGGATCACCACGGCCGCCCAGAACGAGATCGTCCCGATATTTGCCGTGCCGGCCTGCAGCATTCCGGTGGCGGCGAAAGCCAGGAGGCAGGACGCCACCAGCAGCTTGTCGGCGATGGGGTCGAGCATCCGGCCCAGCGGCGATTGCTGGCTCCAGGCGCGCGCCAGATAGCCGTCCACGTAATCCGTGATGGCGGCGGCGATGTAGAGGCCCAGCGCCAGCCAGCGGTAATCGATGTCCTTCGTCAGAAGGCAGCCGACAACAACCGGCACCGCTGCGATGCGGGCATAGGTCAGGAGATTGGGCAGGCTCCACGCATAAGCGCGAGAGGCGTCTACGGTCGACATGGGTTCAGATAGGGGGCGCGAGGGCGGGGCGTCAATGAGCGTAGCCGGCAATACTTAAGACGTCCTGCACGGGGGGCGCCGTCCTCAGCCCGCCTTGTCGTGGAAGAACTCGTAGACGATCTTGGCCGTTGCGCGGTTGATGCCGGGCACCTTCTCCAGATCCGTCAGGCCGGCGCGGGCGACCGCCTTCGCGCTGCCGAAATGGTGCAGCAAGGCGCGCTTGCGCGTCGGCCCGATGCCGGCGATCTCGTCCAGCGGGTTCTTCACGAACTCCTTGGCGCGCTTGGCGCGGTGGGTGCCGATGGCGAAGCGGTGCGCCTCGTCGCGCAGGCGCTGAATGAAATACAGTACGGGATCGCGCGGTTCGAGCCGGAACGGCTGCTGGCCGGGCATGTGGATGAACTCGCGTCCGGCATCCCGGTCGCGCCCCTTGGCCACCGAAGCCAAAGCCACATGCTCGATGCCGAGGCCCGACAGGATCTCGCGCGCCACCTTCAACTGGCCCTCGCCGCCATCGATGATGACGAGGTCCGGCCACATCGGCGTTTCGCCGGGCGCGCCCGTTTCCTCGTTGCGGGTATCGGCCTCGCCCGTGACCGGCAGGCGAGGGCTTTCCTTCACCAGCCGAGCGAAGCGCCGCTGCAGCACCTCCCGCATCATCCCGAAATCGTCGCCCGGAGTGATCTCCTCCGAGCGGATGTTGAACTTGCGGTAGTGGTTCTTCTGGAAACCTTCCGGCCCGGCCACGATCATGGCCCCGATGGCGGCCTGACCCATGATGTGGCTGTTGTCGTAAACCTCGATCCGCCGCGGCGGCGTGGGCAGGTTCAGCGTCGAGGCAAGGCCGTCGAGCAGCCGCGTCTGGCTGGCGCTTTCCGCCAGCTTGCGGCCCAGAGCCTCGCGGGCGTTCTGGTGGGCATGGCGCACCAGTTCGCATTT
The DNA here is from genome assembly GCF_033898525.1 of Terrihabitans rhizophilus. Taxonomy (NCBI): domain Bacteria; kingdom Pseudomonadati; phylum Pseudomonadota; class Alphaproteobacteria; order Hyphomicrobiales; genus Terrihabitans; species Terrihabitans rhizophilus. The sequence goes on from NZ_JAXAFJ010000008.1 coordinate 109,737, forward strand.
GTCGCCGCGCTGCGGCACGGCGATCTCGACCTTGCGTCCGGTCCGCAGGGTCAGCGCCTCCGCCAGCACATCCGAATCCTCGGCGGCGGTGGAGAGAAGGATGAGGCGAGCCGCCGGCTTGTCCTCGTAAAACTGGGCCATGAAAGCGCCCAGCACCTCCTCCGATGAAAGGGAGCGATCGGCGCGCGGGAAATAGGCGCGGTTGCCCCAGTTCTGGAAGGTGCGGAAAAAGAACACCTGTATGCAGGTCTGCCCGCCCTCCTGATGGATGGCGAACACATCGGCCTCCTCCACGGAGCGCGGGTTGATGCCCTGATGGGACTGGATCGAGGTCAGTGCCGAGATGCGGTCGCGGTATCGCGCCGCGGTCTCGAAATCGAGGTTTTCCGACGCCTCCTGCATGTGGATGGCAAGGCGCCGCTGAACCGCCTGGCTCTTGCCGCACAGGAAGTCGTGCGACTCCTTCACCAGCTCGCCGTACTCCTCCAGCGCGATTTCCCGCGTGCAGGGGCCGGAGCAGCGCTTTATCTGGAACAAGAGGCACGGGCGGGTGCGGCTCTCATAGACGGCGTCGGAGCAGGAGCGCAGCAGGAAAGCCTTCTGCAGCGCCGTCACCGTGCGGTTCACCGCCCAGGTCGAGGCGAAGGGGCCGAAATAATCGCCCTTGATGCTGCGCGCGCCGCGATGCTTGGCGATGCGCGGCGCCTCATGGTCGTGCGCGACGAGGATGTAGGCAAAGCTCTTGTCGTCGCGCATCAGCACATTGAAGCGCGGGCGCAGCCTCTTGATGAGGTTGGCCTCCAGCAGCAGGGCTTCGGATTCCGTCCCCGTGGTGACGAACTCCATGCGTGCGGTGGCGGCGATCATCTGCGCCAGCCTGTCGGTGTGGCCATAGCCGCGCGCATAGTTCGAGACGCGCTTCTTCAGGCTGCGCGCCTTGCCGACATAGAGAACCTCCCCGTCGGCCTGCACCATGCGATAGACCCCGGGGCTGTTCGGCAGCGTCTTCACGGCCCGGCGGATCACCTCCACGCCGGTTCCCGCAGGGCCTTCATCCTCTTCCGAAAGATCGGCGCGGCCCCAGTCGTCCGCACCGACGCGCGCTTCCGCCTCGGGCGCGTCCACTTCGGAGGCGTCGGCCAGGATGTTGTCGGGTTCCAGGTTCTGCTTGGTGCTGTTCATGTCGCCGGGGGAATCAGCCGCTCGTGGCGGCCGGCCTTATCTAGGCACTCCGCGCACGATCCTCCACCCATGGTCGCGCCGGGCCTCCGCCACGTTTTCTCCAAACTGGTGGCGTAGCTTCCGGGATCGTACCGGGGCAACCGATGGGGCTCTCGTGCGTTGTAGGTTTGTATGTGTGCGCGGCGTCCCGTCGCGGAGGACTGAGGCATGAAGAACAGTCTCGCCTGCTATGGTGTCCTGATCGCGTCCGCGCTGCCCTTCGGCGCGCAGGCTGCGGACATGCCGCGCATCGCTCCTCTCGATGTCGCCGTGCAACAGGCCGCGACCGACTGGTCGGGCGCCTATGCCGGTGTCAATGCGGGCTACACGCTCGGAGAGTTCGGCACCTTCACGCCGGCTGCCGGTGCCAGCACCAGCTACGACGGTGATGGGGCCATCGGCGGCTTCCAGATCGGCTACAACAAGCAACTCGGCCGCGTCGTGATCGGCGTCGAGGGTGATATTCAGGCCAGCGGCGTGGATGGATCGACCTCGCTCGCGGACGCTCCCACGCAGAGCGACCTGAACTGGTTCTCCACGTTGCGCGGGCGCATTGGCTACGCCTTCGACAAGACTCTCGTCTATGGCACCGCGGGTGCCGCTGTCGGTGGCATCGAGAGCGGCACGCCGGGCGGCGGCAGCGAGGACCAGACTGCCTGGGGCCTTGCAGCCGGCGCGGGCATCGAGCGGGAGCTAACAAAGAACCTGACGCTGAAGGCCGAGTATCTGTATCTCGACCTTGAGGAAAAAGGCTTCGAGACAGCGGCCGGCGATCAGAACACGGAGTGGGACGGGCATGTCATGAGGCTGGGCGCCAACTTCAAGTTCTAGGCGCACCTTGACCGGAATGCGGCAGCTCTTTGGCAGCTACCCAAATTTGCCCCATATTTGCTTTGAAAGGGCCGCGAGCAATTCGCGGCCTTTTGTTTTACCCCTGTTCCGTGCCTGGCATGCGCCGCATGACGTTTCCGCGTTTGCGAGCAGCCGGGCAGGGTGACAGTAAGGGTTCAGCTCATGATCAAAACATTTTCATCTCTGCTGGCGGGCGCGTCCGTCCTGGCGCTTGCCCCAGCAGCCTTCGCTGCCGACATGCCCGTGCAGCAGGCGCCTTATGCCGCCGTTGCGCCGGCACCCGAAGCGCCCTCCGCCTACGACTGGACCGGCTTCTATGTCGGTGCGCATGGCGGCTACGGCTTCGGCAAGACCGATGACGGCCTCGAATCGGACACCGAAGGCGCGCTGGCCGGTGGCCAGGTCGGCTACAACATGCAGTTCGGCAATTGGGTCGCCGGCATCGAGGGCGATGCCTCCTGGACCGACCTGAACAACGAGGACGATGCGGCAGAGGTCGGCTTCGACTCGCAGCTGAACTATCTCGCCACCGTTCGCGGCCGCGTCGGCTTCGCGCTCGACCGCATCCTCATCTACGGCACCGGCGGCGTGGCCTTCGGTGAGGTCGAGTACTCGAACGCAGTGGCCAGCGCTGCTGACACCCAGATCGGCTGGACCGCCGGCGGCGGCGTCGAGGTCGGCCTGACGCAGAACATCTCCGCCAAGGCCGAATATGGCTATGTCGATCTCGGTGAGCAGGATGTCGGCGGCACAGACGTCAACTTCGACGCCCACACGGTGAAGGCGGGCGTTAACTTCCGCTTCTGATCCCAGCGTCTCTCAAAAGTAGAAGGCCCCGGCGAAATCCGGGGCATTTTTTGTTTACCTCAGCGGGCACGGGTTTACGGCTCGTCAACTACGTAAAAAGCAAAACATTCAGGTTACGCGTCGTTAAGGCTCCGAGAAGTGTTCGGGGGTTAGAAGTCCTCCTGCACTGAGGTTGGACGGCTAGTTCCGGAGTTTTGTAATGCGTAATCTCCTCACGAGCCTTGCTGTAGCCGGCGCCGCGATGTCCGCGCCCCTGGCTGCATCTGCGGCAGACGTTCCCTATTACGGCGGTGGCGAGAGCAGCTATGCCGCGCCCGCGACATCTGCGTCGAACTGGACCGGTTTCTACGTCGGTGGCCATGTCGGCTACGGCACCGGCGAAGCCAGCGAAGCCGACATCGACGGGTTCGTCGGTGGCGTGCAGGGCGGCTTCAACTGGCAGATGGGCCAGTTCCTGGCCGGCGTGGAAGCCGACGTGTCCTATTCCGGCGTGGGCGCCAGCGGTCTGGTCGACAGCTACGACGTGGACTGGCTCGGCACCGCCCGCGGCCGCGTCGGCTTCGCCTTCGACCGCTTCGTGGCCTACGGCACGGGCGGCCTGGCCTGGGCTAACGCCGAATATGAAGGCCCGGTGTCCTCGGACAGCAACACCCACCTTGGCTGGACGCTTGGTGCGGGCGTGGAAATGGCTCTTACCGAGCGCGTCTCGGCCAAAGCCGAGTACCTCTACATGGACTTCGGCAGCGAGTCGTATTCCGGCGTCGGCGACATCGAGCCGGACCTGCACAATGTGCGCCTCGGCGTGAACTACCGCTTCTAGGAAGCTTGAAGTCTCAACGGCAAAGCCCCGCTCAGGCGGGGCTTTTCCTGTTAGTGGGCCCGGGTCTCGGCAAAGGACGGCACGCGCTCTTCGAAGCTGTCCAGCCACGCCGAGAGGCTGGGGTAGTCGGGCCGCCAGCCGGGTGCGCGCAGGTCGAGATAGCCAAGGGTGCAGGCCAGCGCGATCGCGCCGATATGCGGCACTTCCGGGATTTCGGGCAGGGGGCCGGGCTCCAGATGGGCGAGGCCGCGGTCGACCTTGCCGGTCTGGTGCGCCACCCAGTCCGCGCTGCGATGTTCCTCCGGCCGGAAGCGGCTCTCATAAACCCGCATCAGCGCCGCATCCGCGATCCCGTCCGCCAGCGCCTGCAGCCGCAGCGCGTCGAAGCGGGCCGCCCCGCCGGGAATCACCCGCCCGGCTTCGGAGATGCTGTCGAGATATTCGACGATGACGCGGCTGTCGTAGAGGGCGTCGCCGTTGTCGAAGACCAGCACCGGGATCTTGCCCAAGGGGTTCTGCTGGCGAAGGCTGTCCTGCGGGTCGGTCGTGTCGGCGGCCACCACATCGATGCGGTTCCGCAGCCCCATGACGGACGCCGCGATCTTCACCTTGCGGCCGAAAGGAGAAGCCGGCGAGGAGCGCAGGACGAGCATGATCGATTCCCTGTGGTTTTGACGAAGCGCCGGCGCAGCGGACATAGTCCCGAACCTGCCCGAGGAGTCAAAATCATGCCAGCCGACACACTTGCAGCCAGCCCCGAGGCTGTGCGCGGGCCGGCTTCCCAACAAGCTGTGGACGCTTCAGAGCAGCAGATCGCGGATCTGCTGGCCTTCTGGCGCGATGCCGGGGCCAAAGGGCTTTGGTTCGAGAAGAACGAGGATTTCGACCGCCGCTTCCGGCAGGGCTATGAGGACCTGCATTTCAAGGCAGCTGCCCGCGAGTTCGATTCGTGGATGACCAGCCCGGACGGCGCGCTCGCACTGCTGATCCTCACCGACCAGTTCCCGCGCAACTCCTTCCGAGGCACCGCCCAAATGTACGCCACCGATCCGCTGGCGCTGCATTACGCACGCGAGGCGCAGCGGCTGGGCTACATGCAGCAGGTGGCGCCCGAACTGCGCTCGTTCTTCATCCTGCCCTTCATGCACTCGGAAGAGCTCGGGGATCAGGACCTCTGCGTCATGCTGGCCCGGGATCTTCCGGAGGCCACCCGCCACCACGCGGCGGAGCACAGGCGGATCGTCCACCTCTATGGCCGCTTCCCGCATCGCAACGCGATCCTGCTGCGCGAGAGCACGGCCGAAGAAGTGGCATTCCTGGAGCAGGGGGGCTTCTCGGGTTGATCCCCAAGGGGTGAGAGATCGCACGATGCGATGCCGTCACTCGTCAATTGTTTCGGGGGTTGAAGCCGGCGCTCTCACAAGAGGGCGGCGGTGGCTCCCTGAGCAGGACTCGAACCTGCGACCATCCGATTAACAGTCGAACGCTCTACCAACTGAGCTATCAGGGAACGGCCGCCGAAGCGCCGATCCGCACGATATAGCCAGACTCGCCGCGGATGCCAACCCGTGTTTGGCGGTTTCTGCGCGGAAAGATGTCGTGCCCAGGTGGTCGCTGGCGGCACGAGCGCATGGCGGGGGGCCGCTCACCGGGGGGTGAGCCCCATCACCGGGCAGCTCTCTCCGAGACGGTAAGAGGGGATGACCAGCCACTCTTCGGTGAAGTGCTCCGACAGCTTGTTGCGGATGCCTTCAAGCGTCGAGAAGTTATAGATCTCCGTGCTGCCGCGATAACCGTCGATCGTATCGATGGCGCTTTCAGCGAACCCGAGTCTTGCGGCCAGTTCCCGTCTGTCGATGTGTTGCGCCTGCCAATGCTCCCAGCAGTCGCGAGGTTCAACGCAATTGGTGATCGGTGAAGCCATCGACATGAGATAGCGCATCTTGAAGCCTTGAAACGTCGCGAAGTGACCGGCGTGCAACAAGCCTATCGTCTCGTCCGGTGTGCCGGAGTTCTCAGGCCGTACGAAGTGCCTGACAATCAGTTGGCCGCCCGGGCGGAGAACCCTGCGAATGCTCCTGCTAAGCGCCTGTTGCGGAGCGGCACCCCCGATCACCGTGTAAACACCATCGCCCAGGACGAGATCGAAACAGGAATCTGGATACGGCATCTGCCGCCAGTCGGCGATGACTGCCGTCGTCCGGAGCGGCTCTGCCAGCCCGCAGAGTGCACTCCGCATCGGCTCTGAGAAGTCCGTCGGCACAATGATTGAGCCAGGCGGCAAGGAAAGGCCGGCCAGTTCCGGCGTCAGGCCGAGCAGCAGGCATCGCACCGGTCTGTCCGGCGAGATGGCTGCGGCAAAAATGGCCGTGTCTTCTGCGCTCGGTCGCATCGGCACGTCGATCTGCGACCAACGCTCCGCCATGGACCTCCAGTGTTCGGCGGTCATTGAGCCTCTGCCAGGGTCTTTGCAGCCAAGGTTTCGGCGGCAATGTCGAAAAGGCCGAATTGTTCTTCGATCATGCTGCGGCCGACGTGCTCCGCTTGCTCCGGGGGGGCGCCGCGCTGTGCGGCAAGGTTGAGGCGGAACGGAATGCCGGCTTCGGACGAAAGATGCCAGACTTGGCCACCCGCGTTGAGCTCAAGAACGAACAGCTTCCCCGTTGCTGCTTCCCGAACGATGTCGATACCCATCAAGGGAATGTCTGGAAGCATATCGTGTGTGCGTTTTGCGAGATCCAGAACGTCGTCTTCCGCGACGAGTTGGCGGTTGCGTCCTCCTCCGCTGAGATTTGTGGCGATCCGCGCCATCGCGAGCTCTTCATTCGTCGCCGTCTGCAGATCGGGCCGCTGTACGTCGCTCCAGAACTTTACGGAATAGAGGGCGCGGCCGAGCAGCGAACACACGCGGTAATGGGAGGGGAAGGCACCCGTATCGATGAAATGCTGGACGAGCATGGGGCCGCGACGGCCGGGATGTTCCAACGGGAAGTCCGACGGTGCCCTGTAGCGCAGCTCCGAACGCCGGTACAGCTGTACGCCCAGACCTGTTGAAGATGTGCCCCGGGCCGTGGGCTTGGTGATAACGAAGTCTCCCCACTCCGGTCCCAGGCGAAGTTCAGGTGTCAGGAGTGCTGATCGTGGGGTTGGAATGCCGGCCGCTTCCATCAAGGAAGTCTGTTGCTGCTTGGGGATGAAGCGTCCTTGGTAAAGGCGCCCCGATCTGGGCGTCGATTTCAGGAGCGTTCCGGGGGAGAAAAGCAGCGCTGGACGCCTGGACGCACGCTTGAGCATAGACGCCGACGGGTCGTCATCGGACGCGACGAAAACCTCCAGCCGCGGCTCCCTTGCTTCGATCATTTGCTTGAGCCGGAAGAAATCCGAGACGTCCTGCCAGCGCGCTCGGTGGAACAAAACCAGGTTGCAATCCGGCAAAACTTCGAACTTTCAGCTAGCAGTAAGACGGATACGGATCAGCCAAACGCATTACTCCGAAAGCATACCAATAATCGCTTTGTTGTCCATTTCGGACGGCGCGGGGTGAGATCAATGGCGGGCTCGCCACTTTCTGCAACATGGATGCATGAGGGATATTCTTCATCCCGGAAATCGCGGAGCACTCGCGGGGCCGGATACCGGTGAGACGGGGCGTCTTTCGCGCGTGCTCCGCGATACGTTCGAAAGCGGGCAGGCGTCTGCGAAGCGTTCACGTGATGCGCTCGCCATCTTCAAGGTAGCCGCCGGTGCCCCACGAATCTGATCGCAGCACGAAGGCGACATAGAACCTTGCAATAGATGCCCGGCGCCAAGTCTGAGTGCCCGCATATTATCGGAATAGATGGAGGCCACGCCCGGAATCGAACCGGGGTGCAAGGATTTGCAGTCCTCTGCGTAACCACTCCGCCACGTGGCCTCAAAATTCCAAATCGAAGAGCATTCGACTGGCGGGGGTGGACAGCCAATAGCAGTCGCACCGGGGCAGTTCAACCACCCGCTTCACGCAAAAGCCACATCGTTCAACGCTTGCGTTCGCCGCTTCTTCGCCGCTAAGTGCGGGGGCAATGCAGGGAAACAGGGTGCGGACCGATGTTCGATTTTGCGCAGGCACGCCGGTACATGATCGAGGGGCAGATCCGGACCAACGAGATCACGGACACCCCTATCGTGGCCGCGATGCACGCCGTGCCGCGGGAGCTGTTCGTTTCCGACTCCTGGCAGACCCTTGCTTATTCCGATCATGAGATTCCGGCCGTCGAGGGTTCCAGCCGCAAGCTGTTGAACCCCATGGTGCTGGGCAAGCTGCTCAAGGCCGCCGACCTCCAGCCGGGGGAGCGCGTCCTGATGATCGGCGGCTGCACGGGCTATGGCGCGGCGCTCGCTTCGCGCATCGCGGCGGAGGTGGTCGCGGTCGAGACACCCGATCTGGCGGCTGCATCCACGGACGCGCTGCGCAAAGGCGGCTTCACCAATGTCGTTGTCGTGGCAGGTGATCTGGCGGCGGGTTGTGCCGATCAGCCGCCCTTCGACGCGATCATCATCGAGGGCGCCGTCGAGGTGATTCCGGACGGCCTTGCGGTTCAGCTGAAGCCCGAAGGCCGGCTCGTCACGGTTCTTGGCTCCGGGCGCAGCGGGCAGGGCACGGTCTTCCGCGCGGTCGGCGGAGAACTCAGCGGGTTCCCCGTTTTCGGTGCTGCCGCGCCCGTGCTTCCGGGCTTTGAACAAAAGCGCGAGTTCGTCTTCTGATCTGTGTCCATAATGCACCAGTTCCCGGTTAACGACCGGGATTGGCGCAGCCTGGGTTTTTAGACCGCTCCGCCATCACTAGAATTAGCGCGTATCCGTTATAGAAGTCGGACGGACGCGTGTCGGTGTTAAAGGGTGGCAGCATGAAGCCGGGGATGAACCTGAAAGCGCGAGGGCTGAAGCGGCTCCTGAGCCTGCTTGTCGCCCAGACCGCACTGGTCGCTGTCTTCGCAGCGCCCGTCTCGGCTGAAACGCTGATGGACGCGCTGGCGCAGGCCTACACCGCAAACCCGACGCTGAACGCTCAACGCGCGGCGACTCGCGCGACCGACGAGAGCGTTCCTCAGGCCTTGTCGGGCTATCGCCCGCAGATTTCCGGCTCGCTGGACGGTGGCCGGACAGCGGGCCGCACCTGGCGTCCCGGCGGCGCGCGGGTTGATTCCGATGCCTGGACGGCAAGCACCGGCGTCACCATCCAGCAGAACATCTTCAACGGGTATCGCACCCGTAACGGGGTCCGTCAGGCCGAAAGCGGCGTGCTCTCCGCTCGCGAGACCTTGCTGAACACCGAGCAGAACGTGCTCTACGACGCCGCCGAAGCGTACATGAACGTGCTTCGCGACTTCGCGATCCTCGATCTCAACCGCAACAACGTCCAGCTTCTCAACGAGGATCTGCGCGCAACCCGCGAGCGCTTCGATGTGGGCGAGGTGACCCGCACCGACGTCGCGCTCTCCGAGTCGCGCCTCGCAGGTTCGCGTTCCGACGTCAGCGTCGCCGAGGCCAATCTGAAGGCCAGCCGCGCCATCTACCGGCAGATCATCGGGTCCGAGCCCACGAAGCTGGTTCCGGGCCGTCCCATCGACCGCCTGCTGCCCAAGACGCTGAACGCGGCTCTGGATGTCGGGCATGCCGAGCATCCCGCCAGCCTCGCGGCGCTCCACGCCTATGACGCCGCCGCGCTTCAGGTGCGGGTGGTGCAGGGCGAACTGGCGCCGACGCTCTCGGTGCAGGGCAATGTCAGCGGTCAGGTCGATGACGCCTATTCCAGCGGTGCTGGAACGGGGCTCGGCGCGGGCTCTGCCAACGGCACGACCAACAGCGTCAACGCCAGCGTGCTCGGCGTGCTGACGGTGCCGATCTATCAGGGCGGCCAGGAATATTCCCGCGTCCGCGAAGCCAAGGAAATCCTCGGCCAGCGCCGGCTGGAAGCCGACATCGTGCGCGATCAGGTGCGCGCAGCCGTCGTCTCCGCATGGGGTGCTCTCGAAGGCGCAAAGGCGCAGATCATCGCGGCGCAGGCACAGGTGGAAGCATCGGGCATCGCCCTCAGCGGCGTGCGCGAGGAATACCGCGTCGGCCAGCGGACCACGCTCGACGTGCTGAACTTCCAGCAGGAACTGCTGAATGCGCGCGTGACTTTGATCACCGCGCAGCGTGACCGGGTGGTGGCATCCTATGCGGTGCTGCAGGCCATCGGCCGCCTCAACACCGAGCGCCTCGGCCTCAAGGTCGCGAAATACGACGCACAGGTCCATTACGATCAGGTGCGCGACAAGTGGTTCGGCCTTCGCACGCCTGACGGGCGCTGATCCGGGGGGATAAGTCCCTGCGCCCGCTTGTCTTGATTGTCATGCGGGCAATACTGGACGCGCAGCGGGAATCACCCGGTGCGTCCGCTGGTTGCGTTGTCAGGACAGGTCGATGAACAACACGGCAAAAGCCCATGAGCCGACGATGGAGGAGATCCTGGCCTCCATCCGCCGGATCATTGCCGATGACGAGAACGCGCAGCCGCGCCCCGCGCTCCGCGCCGTGGAACCCGAGGCACCTGAGCTCGATGACGTCGAGGACGAGGACACGTATGTCACCGTTCCCGATCAGGCCGCCGGATTGACGGACGACCTCGCGGCCTTCGATGCCGCCATCCGCAACGCGGCCGAGAACGAGAAGGCCGGGCAGGAAACCCTTGCAGCCTATGGCTTCACCGCGGCCTCCGCGCCGGTGGAAGTCGAGGTCGCGCCCGCCGGCCCGCGCACGCCTTTCCATGCCGAGACCGAGACGCTGGTCGGTGCCGAGGCAACCCGAGCCGTCGCGTCCGCCTTCGGAACGCTCAGCAACACCATCATCTCGCAGAACGGCCGCACGCTGGACGATCTCGTGCAGGACATGCTGCGGCCCATGCTCAGCGACTGGCTCGACGACAACCTGCCAGGCATCGTGGAGCGGCTGGTCCGCGCCGAAATCGAACGGGTATCGCGCGGCCCGCGCCGCTGAGCGCTGCCCTCTGCGTCTGGCGAAAACCCGCGATGCGTTGACAGGCGCGGGCGGCAGCGGGTCTAACCGGCACCCTCCGTTCCCGCAGAACCGAAGCGTGCCATGACCATCGAGAAGACCTACCAGCCCGCAGACATCGAGCCGCGCATCAGCGCGGCGTGGGACGAGGCGGAGGCGTTCCGCGCGGGCCGTCCGGAGCGCATGGACGCCGAGACCTTCTCCATCGTCATCCCGCCGCCGAACGTCACCGGCTCGCTGCATATGGGCCACGCGCTCAACAACACCCTGCAGGACGTGCTGTGCCGCCTGCAGCGGATGAAGGGCAAGGACGTGCTGTGGCAGCCGGGCACCGACCATGCCGGCATCGCCACGCAGATGGTGGTGGAGCGCCAGCTGGCCGAACGCGGCGAGCCCTCGCGTCGCGATCTCGGGCGCGAGGAATTCGTCCGCCGCGTCTGGGCGTGGAAGGAGGAATCCGGCGGCACCATCATGCGCCAGCTGCGCCGCCTCGGTGCATCGTGCGATTTCTCGCGCGAACGCTTCACCATGGACGAGGGGCTGTCGCGGGCCGTCCGCAAGATCTTCGTGGAGCTCTACAATCAGGGCCTGATCTACAAGGACAAGCGCCTTGTGAACTGGGACCCCAAGTTCCTGACCGCGATCTCGGACCTCGAAGTCCAGCAGGTCGAGACGCGCGGCAATCTCTGGCACCTGCGCTACCCGGTGGAGGGGACCAACGAGGTCATCATCGTCGCCACCACGCGGCCCGAGACCATGCTGGGCGACGCCGCCGTGGCGGTGCACCCGGAGGACGAACGCTATCGCCATCTCGTCGGCCGCCACGTGCTGCTGCCGTTGGTCGGACGCCGCATTCCCATCGTGGCCGATGAGTACTCCGATCCCGAGAAGGGCTCGGGCGCGGTGAAGATCACCCCGGCGCACGACTTCAACGACTTCGATGTCGGCCGCCGCCACGACCTGCCGCTCATCAACATCTTCGATCCCGAAGCCCGCCTGACGCTGCAGGACAACGATGCCTTCCTCGAAGGCGCGGAGCCGCTTGCCGAGGTCATGGCGCTTCATGGTGTCGAGCGCTTCGCCGCCCGCAAGGCCGTGCTGGCCCTGATGGAAGAGCGGGAACTCGTCGAGAAGATCGAGCCGCACCTCCACATGGTGCCGCATGGCGACCGCTCGAACGTGGTCATCGAGCCGTACCTGACCGACCAGTGGTACGTAGACGCCGCCACGCTCGCAAAGCCTGCGCTGGCCGCCGTGCAGAGCGGGCGCACGGACTTCATCCCGAAAAACTGGGAGAAGACCTATTTCGAGTGGCTGAACAACATCCAGCCCTGGTGCATCTCGCGCCAGCTGTGGTGGGGCCACCAGATCCCGGCCTGGTACGGCCCGGACGGCACGCTCTTCGTCGAGGAGACGGAAGAGGACGCCATGGCCAAGGCGCTGGCCCATTACGTCACGAATGGCGTGCTGAGCGAGGAGGTTGCGGCCAACATCGCGGAAGGCCGCGACCAGCACCTTTATCTGCGCCGTGACGAGGACGTGCTCGACACCTGGTTCTCCTCGGCCCTGTGGCCGTTCTCCACTCTGGGCTGGCCGGACGAGACGCCGGAGGTCGCGCGTTACTATCCCACCTCCGTCCTGGTGACCGGCTTCGACATCATTTTCTTCTGGGTTGCCCGGATGATGATGATGGGCATTCACTTCATGGATGAGGTGCCGTTCAAGGACATCTACATCCACGCCCTCGTCCGCGACGAGAAGGGCGCGAAGATGTCGAAGTCCAAGGGCAACGTCATCGACCCGCTGGACCTGATGGACCAGTACGGTGCCGATGCCGTGCGCTTCACGCTTGCCGCCATGGCCGCGCAGGGGCGTGACATCAAGCTGGCTCGCCAGCGCATCGAAGGCTACCGCAACTTCGCGACCAAGCTCTGGAACGCCGCACGCTTCGCCGAGATGAACGGCTGCGCCGTGGACACGGGTTTCAATCCGGCGAACGCCACCACGACGCTAAACCGCTGGATCATCCGGGAAACTTCCCGCGCCATCGAGGACACCGAGGACGCGCTCGGCGCATACCGCTTCAACGATGCGGCCGGCGCGGTCTACCGCTTCGTCTGGAGCATCTTCTGCGACTGGTACGTCGAACTGGCCAAGCCGGTCCTGCAATCCGAGACGCCGTCGGCGGAGCGCGACGAGACGCGCGCCACCCTGTCATGGTGCCTTGATCAGTCGGTGAAGCTGCTCCACCCCTTCATGCCCTTCATCACCGAAGAGCTGTGGCGGGTCACGGCTCCGCCCGCTGGACGGGAGAGCGTGCTGGCGCTCGCCGCATGGCCGGAGCCGGTCGAAAACGACTGGGCGACAGCCGAGGGCGAGATCGGCTGGTTGGTCGACACGATCTCCGAGGTGCGCTCGGTGCGCACCGAGATGAACGTGCCGGGCAGCGCCCAGATTCCGCTGGTGCTGGTGCAGCCCACGGACGCGGTGCAGTCCTGGGCCGTCCGCTACGAGGATGCGCTGAAGCGCCTTGCGCGCCTCTCGGGAGTAACGACGGCCCCTACGGCGCCGGCAGGCTCCATCCAGCTTCTCGTGCGCGGCGGCGTTCTTGCCCTGCCGATCGCCGATGTCGTGGACCTCGGCGCCGAGCGTGCGCGCCTCGCCAAGGAGCTCGCGAAGATCGTGGACGAGATCGAGAAGATCGGCCGCAAGCTCGGCAATCCCGATTTCCTGGCCCGCGCCAAGGAAGAGGTGGTGGACGAGCAGCGCGAACGCCGCGAGGAAGCCGAACTGCGCCGCGTCAGGATCACCGAGGCGCTGGAGCAACTCGGCGGCGCCTGATCCCGAAACGCCCGCCGCACCAATGCGCGGCGGGCAAGGGGCCTAGCGTTTGTCGCGCGCGGCCACGGCATGGTCGGTGTGGTCGCTGAACACGCCGTCCAGCCCCAGGTCGAAAAAGGCGCGGTACTCCGCCGCCGGATCGCCCTTATAGGTCGAGAGCAGGCGGCGCGGTTCGCTGCGCATGGTCCAGGTGTAGACCTGCAGCCCTGCCTTGTGCGCGTTCTGGATCACCTCGGTCGGGCCAACGAGAACGCGGTCGCGCTCGTCCATCTTGCCGTCGCCGTTCAGGTCGTCGGGCTTGCCGTCGCCATTCTCGTCCACCTGCTTGGCGATGACGAGATACGGCTTCCACGGTGAGACGATCTCCGCATAGGTGCGAATCTCGGCGAGGCCTTCCGGCGTCAGCAGATCGTGGTTGGTGCGCGGATCGCCCGTCACCGTAAAGTCGTAGGGCCGCGCCTTCAGCCCTTCGCCTCCCACGCGCCCTTCCATGTCCACGTCGCCGCCATCGATCAACTGGGCGAGACGCACGTCGATGCGGGAGTTGAGGTATTTGAGGTTCGCGACCTCGAAGCTCTGGATCACCACCGGCGCGTCGGCGCCGGTCCAGCCTGCGGCCGTCAGCACGCCGATGAGGCGGTCCTCGAGCGGCACGCCCATGGCGCTGTGGAAGATCGGGTGCTTGGTCTCCGGCGCGATTCCGATGGTGCGGCCGGTGCGGGTGCTTTCGGCCTTTGCGAGGTCGATGACCTCCTGCAGCGTCGGGATCGTGAATTTGCCGTCAAATTGCGGATCGCGCTCGGGCAGGGGCTGCCTGGCACGTAGCGTCCTGATCTCTGCCAAAGTGAAATCGCAGGCGAACCAGTCCGTCACCGGCGCGCCGTCGATATTGCGCGTCCGCTTGTAGCTCGCGAATTCCGGACGGTCCGCAACATCGGTGGTGCCGCTCAGCATCGGCTCGTGCCGGGCCACGAGTTCGCCGTCCTTCGTGGAGACAAGATCAGGCTCGATGAAGTCCGCGCCCATGTCGACAGCGCGCTTGTACGCCTCGAGCGTGTGGTCCGGCATATAGCCGCTGGCGCCACGATGGGCGACGATGACCGGGCGTTCCCCGTTGAGGGTCTTCCATTGTGCGGCGGCGGTGCCGGCGGATGTTGCGATCAGGGAAGCGGAGAGCAAGAGCAGCGTTCGGATCATGGAGCACCTGTGCCTTCGAGGTCGGCACAGGCTGGCTGGTTTGGATGACAGGCGCTTGACCGTCAGGCCGTCAGCCTTCCGGCCACGGACGGAACTGTGGCCCTACAGCAACGCCGATCCGGCAAGTCGGTTCCACGTCACGGCATGAACGAAATCGCCCCAATTGCGCCATAGACAAAGCTCCATTTCGCCCTTCGAAAGGAGCATGCACGTACAGACAGAGCGGCCGCCAGTTTTCGGCCCGTCGGACGTGTTTCCGCAGCTCCAAGAGACGCGCGCTGCTTGCGCCAGGAACAGTGATGGACGCCAAGGTTTTCGACAAGGACAAGCTGCCCAGCCGCCACGTTACCGAGGGCCCGTCGCGGGCTCCGCACCGCTCGTACCTCTACGCGATGGGCCTCACCAAGCATCAGATTCACCAGCCGCTCGTCGGCGTAGCGAGCTGCTGGAATGAGGCCGCACCTTGCAACATTTCGCTGATGCGCCAGGCGCAGGCCGTGAAGAAGGGCGTCTCCGCCGCCAACGGCACCCCGCGCGAGTTCTGCACCATCACCGTCACAGACGGCATCGCCATGGGCCATGAGGGCATGAAGTCCTCGCTGGCCTCGCGTGAGGTCATCGCCGACTCGGTCGAACTGACGATCCGTGGCCATTCCTATGATGCGCTGGTCGGCCTCGCCGGCTGCGACAAGTCCTTGCCGGGCATGATGATGGCGATGGTGCGCCTCAACGTGCCGTCGATCTTCATCTATGGCGGGTCCATCCTGCCGGGCTCGTTCCGCGGCCAGCCGGTCACGGTGCAGGACCTGTTCGAAGCGGTCGGCAAGCACTCGGTCGGCGACATGTCGAGCGACGATCTGGACGAGCTGGAGCAGGTGGCGTGCCCCTCCGCCGGGGCGTGCGGCGCGCAGTTCACCGCCAACACCATGGCCACGGTCTCCGAGGCCATCGGCCTTGCGCTGCCCTATTCGGCCGGCGCACCGGCTCCCTACGAGATCCGCGACCGGTTCTGCATGGCCGCCGGCGAGCAGATCATGGAGCTGATCGCCCGCAACATCCGCCCGCGCGACATCGTCACCCGCAAGGCTCTCGAGAACGCGGCAACGGTCGTGGCCGCCTCCGGTGGTTCCACCAATGCGGCGCTGCACCTGCCGGCCATCGCCAACGAGGTCGGCATCGAGTTCGACCTGTTCGACGTGGCCGAGATCTTCAAGCGCACGCCCTACATCGCGGACCTGAAGCCCGGCGGACGCTACGTCGCCAAGGATATGTTCGAGGTCGGCGGCATCCCGCTGCTCATGAAGACGCTGCTGGATCACGGCTTCCTGCACGGCGACTGCCTGACCGTCACGGGCCGCACCATTGCCGAGAACATGGCCTCGGTGAAGTGGAACCCGCATCAGGACGTGGTGCGCCCGGCCAACGACCCCATCACGCCCACGGGCGGCGTGGTCGGTCTCGCCGGCAATCTTGCGCCCGATGGTGCCATCGTGAAGGTGGCCGGCCTCAAGAACCAGCAGTTCACCGGTCCGGCGCGCTGCTTCGACAACGAGGAAGCCTGCTTCGAGGCGGTCTCGAACCGCGCCTATAAGGAAGGCGAGGTCCTGGTCATCCGCTACGAGGGTCCCAAGGGCGGCCCCGGAATGCGCGAGATGCTGCAGACCACCGCCGCGCTCTACGGGCAGGGCATGGGCGACAAGGTGGCCCTCATCACCGATGGCCGCTTCTCCGGCGCCACGCGCGGCTTCTGCATCGGCCATGTCGGCCCTGAAGCCTTTGTCGGCGGCCCGATCGCGCTGATCCGCGACGGCGACATCATCGAGATCGATGCGGTGACCGGCAAACTCGACGTGCATCTGAGCGCCGAGGAACTGGAAGCCCGCCGCGCCGACTGGAAGGCTCCTCCGGAGAACTTCCGTTCCGGTGCGATCTGGAAGTTTGCGCAGGGCGTCGGCTCGGCGCGCAAAGGTGCCGTCACCCATCCGGGTGGCAAGGAAGAGACGCACTGTTATGCGGACATCTAGCCTGCTCGCAGCCAGCTTTGCCGCCGCGTTTTTCGCGGCGGTCCCTGCGCGCGCATTCGACGGCGAGACCGTGACGGTGATCCCCGGCATGAACGGGGATCAGGCGCCGTCGCTCAGCATCGGGGGAAACCCCGATGCCGGCATGTTCGACGTCACCGGCCGCCCTCTGGCAGCCGATCCTGCCGCGGCGACACCGCTCGAGGCCTTCGACCTGGCGCGCAACGCCTATCGTTCCGGGGACAAGGAAAAGGCCCTGAGCGCGCTGCAGTTCGCCGCCGGGCGCGGCCATGCCGGCGCCACCTGGATGCTCGGGCGCATGTATGCGGAAGGTGACGGCGTCACTCATGACGACCGCAAGGCGTTTGAATATTTCCGGGATCTGGTCAACCGCGCGACCAATGAAGGGGCTGAGGAGAGCTTCGAGGACCGCAGCAATGCGCCCTACATCTCGAACGCGCTTGTCTGGCTTGGATCCTATTATCTCGAAGGCATTCCGGGCTCGTCCATCAAGCCGAACCCGGCCGCTGCCATCCGCCTGTTCACGGATGCCGCCTCCAACTACGGCGATCCGAACGCCCAGTACAATCTGGCCCGCATCTATCTCGACGGTAACGGCGTCAAGAAGGATCCCGGCCAGGCCGTCCGCTGGCTGAATCTGGCGGCCAAGAAGAACCACGGCCCCTCGCGCGCACTGCTCGGGCACATGATGTTCAGGGGCGAGGTGGTGAAGCGCCAGCCGGCCCGTGGTCTCATGCTGATGATGCTGGCCCGCCAGTCTGCGGAGCAGTCCGGCGCAGCCGATGCGCAGTGGATGATCGACCTGCATGAAAAGGCCCAGCAGGAAGCCTCCGAGGACGAGCGCCGCAGCGCCACCAGCTTCCTGGACGGCTGGCTGAAGGCCCGTTCGTCGAACTAGCCTTCAGCTTCTGCCCCTGATGAGCCGCGCTAGTGCGCGGCCCCTCCCGATGCCTGCTTGCGCCGCACGAACATGTTCAGCAGCTCCACGCCCGCCGAGAAGGCCATGGCGGTGTAGATGTAGCCCTTGGGAACATGGGCGCCGAAGCCCTCGGCGACAAGCGTCATGCCGATCATCAGCAGGAAGCTGAGGGCCAGCATCACCACCGTGGGATTGCGGTTGATGAAGTTGGCCAGGGGATCGGCGGCCAGCAGCATCGCCGTCACCGTGACGAGAACGGCCACCACCATGATCGGCACATGCTCCGTCATGCCCACGGCCGTGATGATGCTGTCGACCGAGAACACAAGGTCGAGCACCAGGATCTGCCCGATGGCCGCTGCGATACCAAGGCTGACAGTGCCCTTTTGCTCGAACACATCGTTGGTCGGAGCAGGATCCACGTGGTGATGAATCTCCTTGGTGGCCTTCCACACGAGGAACAGGCCGCCGGCGATCAGGATGAGATCACGCCACGAGAAACCGTGCCCGAACGCCGTGAATACTGGCGCGGTAAGGCCAACGATGATGGCAATGGTGAACAGCAGGCCGATCCGCAGCACGACGGCCATGCCGATGCCGAGACGGCGAGCAAAGGAGCGTTGCTCCTCCGGCAGCTTGTTGGTCAGGATCGAAATGAAGATGAGATTGTCGATGCCAAGGACAAGCTCCATGGCGATCAGGGTCACCAGCGCAACCCAGGCAGCGGGGTCACTCAGAAGAGAGACAATATAATCCAACATCAATCCCCATTTTAAACTTAGAGCTCGAAGGTGGGGCAGGACGCGAGAAACGGCAATCCTGTAGAGCTACTAAGCGGGAACTTCGTTGGTGTAGCTGGGCAAGGAGGCATCGAAGTGGTGCAGCCAGGCGCGCCGCGTACCCGTCCAGATATTCGCGACAGGCACCAGCAGGTCCGGCTCGTCGAGGCTGGCGACGGTTACGTCGACGGTCGCTCCATCATCGCCCCGGAAGACGAGCTGGGTGCCGCAGCGCCCGCAGAACTCTCGAACCGCCGAGGCCGATGATCTGAACACCGAGGGCTGGCCGGACACGTAGCGCATCGCCGCCGCGGGGTAGGTGGCCCATGTCAGCATCCCTGCGCCCGACGAGCGCTGGCAGATGCGGCAATGGCAGTGCGCCACGTCATCGCTGACGCCATCGAGGGCATAGCGCAACGCTCCGCACAGGCAGCCGCCCTGGATGATCACCGCGCCTCGATGGCGAAATCCGCCACCACGGGAGTGTGGTCGGAGGGCTTGTCCCAGCTGCGCGGCTCCTTGTCGATGTGCACGGATGTCAGGCGGTCGGCGGCCTGCGACGAGAGCAGCAGGTGGTCGATGCGCAGGCCAAGGTTCCGCTGCCATGCGCCGGCCTGGTAATCCCAGAAGGAGTACTGGCCGGGTGCGTCCGTCGTGGCGCGCAGGGCGTCGGTCAGGCCGAGGTTCAGCAGGGTGTTGAACTTGTCACGTGTCTCCCGACGGAACAGGGCATCCTCAGTCCACGAAGCGGGATTGTGGACGTCCTCGGCGGCGGGGATCACGTTGTAGTCCCCGGCAAGAACCAGCGGTTCCTCCAGCAGCAGCCGCTCCCGCACATGGGCCGTGAGGCGGTCCATCCATTCCAGCTTGTAGGGGTATTTGGCCGTGTCCACCGGGTTGCCGTTCGGCAGGTAAATCGAGGCGACGCGCAGCACGCCGTCTTTGGTGGAGATCACGGCCTCTACATAACGAGACTGTTCGTCCACCGACGATCCCGGCAGGTTCGTGTGCGTGTCCTCGATGGGGTGCCGCGACAGAATGGCCACGCCGTTCCACGACTTCTGGCCATGTACGACGCAATTGTAGCCGGCATCCTCGATGGCTTGCCGGGGGAACTGCTCGTTCTGGCACTTGATCTCCTGCAGGCACAGCAGATCCGGCTCGGCGGATTTCAGCCAGCGGACAAGATTGTCGATCCGGAGGCGGACGGAGTTGATGTTCCAGGTGGCGATGCGCATGGGCCTTTGTCGCGCGTAAGCTTTCGCCGGACAAGAGCTCAGCCGGCGAGCACCGCGCCTCTGCCCTGTGCAGCCAGTGCGGCCGACATCTCATCCTCGGTCATCGGGCGTCCGTAAAGCCAGCCCTGCAACTGGGTGCAGCCAAGCTCGGTCATCACGCGCGCCTGTTCCTCGGTCTCGACGCCTTCGGCCGTGACGGTCAGCTTCAATGCCAGCCCCAGCGCAACGATCGCCCGGGCAAGATTGGCGGCATCAGCGCTCTCCTCTACGCAATTCACGAAGGAGCGGTCGATCTTGATGGCGTCGAAGGAGAGCCGCTGCAGGTAGCCGATGCTCGCGAAGCCGCATCCGAAATCATCGAGTGCGATGCGCATGCCGCGCTCGCGGAGCCGCTGCAGGATACGCTCGGCGTCGTCCGCACGCCGGAGCAGGTAGCTTTCGGTGATTTCCAGTTCGAGACGCGAGGCCGGGAAGTTCTCCCGCTGAACGATCTCGTGGATCGCGCCCGCGAGGTCGCGGTCCCAGAACTGAGCGGGCGAAAGATTGACGGCCAGGCCCACATCCCATTTGCCGGCGGCGCGGCACGCCCGCTGGAGGACGTTGCGCCCGAGATCGTTGATGAGGCCGCTTTGTTCGGCCACCCGGATGAAGCGATCGGGCGGAATGCTGCCGAGCACGGGATCGGTCCAGCGGGCCAGAGCCTCGACCTTGTCGATGCGGCCGCTGGTGGCGTTCACGATCGGCTGGAACACCACCTCGATGCGGTCCTCGGCCACAGCCGCCCGCAAAGGGCCTTCCAGTTCGCGCCGGCTCTCATTGTCGCGGTCGAGCTCGCGATCGTAATGGCACCAGCTGTTCTTGCCGTTCGATTTCGACGCATACATCGCGAGATCGGCCCGGCGGATCAGTTCCTCCTCGTCACGTGTGTCCTCGTTGGACGAGATGCCGATGCTGACCCCAACAGCAACGCTGTAGCCGCTGACGTGGAAGGGCTCGTCGAAGGCCCGCAGCACGGCTTCCGCAGTGTTTTCGGCCTGGTGTCCGTCGACGCCCGTGAGAAGCACGGCCACCTCATCGCCCCCGGCGCGCACGATGATGCCGCCGGGACCGGACGCTCGCGTGATGCGCGTGGCAGCCTCACGCAGCACCTCGTCTCCGGCCGCATGTCCATAGACGTCGTTGGTCTCCTTGAAGCCGTCGAGGTCCATATACAGAAGGAAGACGCGCGTGCTGCGCATGCTGGCGCGCAGATGGCTGAGGAGCTCTCGCCGGTTCGGCAGCCCCGTCAGGATGTCGTGGTGGGCGAGATACTGGGCACGGACTTTGCTGCGGTGCAGCGCCTCGTTGTTCAGGCGGGCGCGCTGCAGGATCAGACCGGCGGACATCAGCGAGATCAGGCCGATGACCAGGAAACCCGGCAGGATCTTCCGCATGAGCTCCGTGCCGGGCTTGGAAAGGCTCCAGGCGAGGCGCGCGACCTGTCCGCCATCGTCGTCCTTGAGGTCCAGCGTTCCGAGCAGTGGATCGGTCGCGTCATCGGGTACGATCGAAAGGGCGCTGCCCTGGTAAAGTTCGGTCCAGCTGTCCAGCCGCTTCTGGTCGAGGGCGCCCGCGACAACGATGGCGAATCCCGGCGGGGGCGGGGTCTCGACCTTGTCGCTGAGCGGGATGATGCGCCCGACACCGAAGATGTGGGGCTCTCCCTGTGCATTGCGCGCGAAGCCGCCGATCACCGGCCTTGCTTCGGCGGGCATGGTCATCGCGCGGTTCAGCGTGGTCAGGAACGCAGCTCCAACGGTCCTGACCGCATCCATGGGTTCGGTCGAGCGCTTGCCATCCTTGAAGGAGTAGAGCGTGCGGCCTGTCCCATCGACCACGAAGACATGTTCGTAGCCCTGGATCACGCCAAGATAGGCGCTGACATTCTCGTCGATCCAGGCGGGGTCCAGACCCGTCGCGATATAGCGGACGGCCTCGTCCCAGATCGCGTAGTCCTGAAGGTCGTGCACTGCGAGGCTTGAGGCCGTGCGAACCGAATTGCGGACGAACTGCTCTTCCCGCGCCACCTCCATCTGGTCCTGAACATTCGTCAGGTAG
This sequence comes from Terrihabitans rhizophilus, assembly GCF_033898525.1. Classification (NCBI taxonomy): domain Bacteria; kingdom Pseudomonadati; phylum Pseudomonadota; class Alphaproteobacteria; order Hyphomicrobiales; genus Terrihabitans; species Terrihabitans rhizophilus. The sequence goes on from NZ_JAXAFJ010000008.1 coordinate 131,588, forward strand.
GAGAACATGTAGAAGAGACATCCAAAGCTGCTGCCAAGGATCAGGACGACCGGGAAGAAGTACTGCTTCGGAAAATATCGGCTGATCGTCACAGTCGGCCCTATTTTCGGCGCTCGCGGCTAAATTACCCGCAGCGCGTTAAGAAGCTCTGTTTCTTTCCCTGCGAGTGAACAGAACTGCAGCGCCCGGCGTTCCTGTATGTCACGGGACGCCACAGGAGAATTCCATGCACACTAAATTGATCACGTCCACTATGGTTGCCCTGTTCGCCACGGCGGCGGTGTTCACCGCGGCTCCCGCCAGCGCACAGCGCGGCGACGATGGCCGTCAGCGGCAGGTCGAACGTTATTGCGCCAAGAACCCCGGAGACCGCGACTGCCGCCGGTATCGCGATGGCCGCCGCAGTGACGAGACGCTCGGCTCCCTCTTCGGCAAGGCCGGAAGGGCTGTTGTCGGGGGCGCTCGCACCGTTGGACAGACGATCGAGAACACCGCCTGCGACGCTCGCTACAAGAGCTATGACCGCCGCACCAACACCTATCGCGGCAGGGATGGACGGCGTTACCGCTGCGATTGATCCGCAGAGACGATCCGGCGGGGCGATCAGCCTCGCCGGGCGCCGCTTGTCAGCGTCGGCGCGAGTTGGCGAGCCTCCGAGAACAAGGCTGCCGTCAGCGGCGGCAGCGGGTCACGCTCCGGCACGATGAGCCCGATCGTGTGGAACACCTCGGGATCAACGAGGGGAATGGCCCGCACATTCGACGGAAGGTCGAACATATCGGCGAATTTGCGCGGCATGACGGCGGACCATTGTCCCGTCCGTACATGCGCGACGAGCGCCGTCAGGGAATCGCTTTCGAGCGTCGGTTGCGCGTCGGAGCCGACGCTGCGCAGCACGCCGTCGATGATGCGCCGGTTCTGCATGTCGGGCGACATGAGGCACAGAGGAAGTTTTCCCGCTTCCTTCCAGGTCACCTTGTCCTTGCGCCCTACCGGACTGTCCAACGATGTGAACAGCTGGAACTCCTCGCGGTAGAGCGGCACGCTCTTCACGCGCCCGAGCGGCTCGTTGTCGAGATAGGTGATGCCGACATCGACATCGAGGTTTTCGAGCTGCGTCAGGATGGAGACCGAAGCTCGCGAGATGATGTTGAACGTGACGTCCGGGTGGCGCTGCCGGAAGGGCGTCGTTAGCGCCGCCAGCATGGGCAGGGCGGTTGGAATCGCAGCGATACGGATGCGTCCCGAGAGGCCTTTCTTGAGGCTTTCGATCTCCTGGCGCATCGCTCGGTTGTCACCCACGATGCGCCGCGCCCAATCCAGCACGCGCTCGCCCTCGGCGGTGAAGCCCTGGAACCGCGAGCCCCGATCCACGAGGCGCACTCCCAATTCGTCCTCTAGCTGCTTGAGCCCGGCCGAAAGGGTGGGTTGGGTGACGCCGCAGGCTTCTGCGGCGCGTCCGAAATGCCCTTCGCGTGCGAGGGCCAGCACAAATTCCAGCTTGTCGATCAAGTGGCTGCGAACCGTTCGGTGCGTTTACTGGATTTCTTCTTAGACAAAAACAAACGCGGCGCGAACCCTGTTCCCCCGGCACTGCTGCGGCATCTGGTCAGGACGGGTCGACGCCGGTTGCGAATGGAAGAGGCTGGAGATGGAGGAATTCACCGGCGGCTGCCTGTGCGGAGATGTCCGGTTCCTTGCGCGCGGGCGGCCTTATCGTGTCGGGCTTTGCCATTGTCTCGACTGCCGCAAGCATCACGGCGCCCTGTTCCACGCCTCGGCCATCTTTCCTGAAGACGCGGTGACGGTCAGCGGCGAAACGCAGAGCTATGCGGGGCGCTGTTTCTGTCCGCGCTGCGGCTCGTCGGTGTTCGCCCGCACCGGGGACGAGTTCGAAGTGAACCTGGGCTCGCTGGATGCACCCGACCAGTTCACGCCGACCTATGAGAGCTGGACCGCGCGCCGCGAATCGTGGCTGCCGCCATTTCCGACGTTGAGGCACTACGAGGGCGACCGCGTCGCCGCGAGCCGCTTCGAAGACTAAGGGCCTACTGGCCGGCCATGGTCAGGACGAGAGGCCCGCTCCGTGTCGCAACCACCGTATGCTCGTACTGGACGGTGAGAGCTCTGGGTTCGCTGTAGAGAGTCCAGGGATCATCGCCATCTTCGGCGAATTCCGCACCAAGGGACAGGAACGGCTCCACGGTGAAGACCAGCCCGTCGGTCATGATCCGCCGCTCGGACTGGTCAGGCCAGGTCGCAATCTCGGTCGGCTCTTCATGCAGCGACCGTCCGACGCCGTGGCTCGCGAGATTGCGGACAAGCGTGTAGCCGTTCTTCTTTGCGAAGACGCCGATGGCATGTCCGATGCAGGACAGCGGCTTGTCGGCGCCGACCTGGCGCAAACCGGTCCACATCGCGCGGCGCCCGTCCTTGCAGAGGCGCTCGACCGCGCGCGTCACGGGCGGCACGGCATACGACGCTCCCGTATCGGAGAAGAAGCCGTTCATTTCGGCCGAGACATCCACGTTCACCAGATCACCCGCCATGATCCTGCGGGCACCCGGGATGCCGTGCGCCACTTCCTCGTTGACGCTGATGCACGTCGCCCCGGGAAAGCCGTAGACCAGTTCGGGAGCCGGTCGGGCTCCGGCCGCTTCCATGTATCGCCGGCCGATGCCGTCGAGTTCCAGCGTCGTCATTCCCGGCTCGATGGACTTGCCCATCAGCTCCAGGGTGTCGGCAACGATGCGACCGATCCGCTTCAGGGCCGCGAGTTCGTCCTCGTTTGTCACCGTCATCTGGATCTGCCTTCCCCCTGATGCGGCAAATCCCAGCCGGCGGGGCACCATGGGCCACGGTTGCCCGATACCGGAAAAAAGATGAGCGGCACAAGGCCGCTCACCAACTTCCAGCTGCTGCCGGCCTTACTTCACCTTGTCGACGTCCACGCCGATGGTGACCGCGCCGACATTCTTGTCGCCGTCCTTGATGGGCAGGGACACCTGCGAGACCTTCACGCCATCCTCTTCCACCACGGGAAGCACTTCGACGCCCGTCTCGGAAGCACCGGCAAAGGTCTTCTGCCACTTGCCTTCGTCGCCCTGGTAGAAGTCGGAGGTGCCGCCGGTCTGGCCGACATTCCAGCCCCAGCCGTCCATGACGAAGATTTCCGTCACGGCGCCGCCAGGAGCCTTCTGCATCTGCGTCTCGAGCCACTTGGACGTCGCGCTGCCGCGGATGCTGGCCATGGTCTTCTCGCCATTGGCCATGTGATCGTCGGCGGACTTCTTGTCGAGGCCGGCGAGCTCGTCCGTCAGCTTCTTGGCGGCTGCGGTGGACTTCTCGTCCGTCTTGCCCTTGGTGCGGGCAAGCTGCCATTCCTTGTCCTGGATCTGGACGTCGTCGTAGCCAAGGCTCCGGTTCTTATCCGTCGATGCCTTGACCGCCTCGAGCAGCTTGGGATCATTGCCCCAGCTCTTCATGAAGTCGCGGGCATAAGCCTCGACCTTCTTGGCGTGGGACATGTCGGGCTCGGCATCCTGTGCGTAAGACGCGCCGGAACCCATCGCCAGGCACAGCACGGCCAGCGACGCCATCGTCGTATTTTTCATTCGTTTCCCCCTAAGCGAAGAGCTCTTTTTCCGGCTCTTCTGAAAGGGAGGCTAGCACAGAACCTGAGGTTGCGATCAAGAGGCGTGTATCGCCCGCCTCATCAAGCGGCGCAGTCGAGATCCTGGAGCGCGTTTCGCGGCTTCAGGCCAAGGATCTGGCGGGCTTCGCGACGGGCCTGATCGGGAGTGGTGAACTCGCGACCTTCCATCCCGAACACAGCTTCGAGGGCTGCGTGGAACCGGAAGAATCCGCTTTCCGCATCACGTGCGACGAGCCCGACCGAACGCTCATCGACCTCGATCATGTAGACGTCCGACATAAGATCTGGCGTCCTTTCCACGCAAAACACGACACCGGTGCACCAAAACGCTCGGGCCGGTCCGGAGTTCCGAAGATCATGTCCAGTTGATTCAGCATCAGCATCGTCTGGATGAGGGCCTTGTGCGGGATTCCCGTGTCGGCGCGATGACGCAGGCGCTAGAAGAGCGAACCGTTTCCCGTGCCTCCCGCGCAAGCGATCCAATCATGCTCACCGGCATCTTCTATAAGATCGCGTCCGCGTTCTGCTTCACCGTCATGGCCGGCCTCATCCGCTGGATCGGCCACGATGTCCCCACGGGGCAGATCGTGGCCGCGCGCAGCTTCTTCGCGCTGCTCCCCATCCTGCTCTGGCTCGGCCTGTCCGGCGAACTCCCGCGCGCGTTCCGCACGCCGCGTCCGTTTGGCCATTTTCTGCGCGCCAGCATCGGCGTGGCGTCCATGTTCTGCCTGTTCCTGGGGCTGGCCCGCCTGTCCCTGCCGGAAAGCACCATGATCTCCTATGCGGTGCCGCTCTTCACCACGATCCTGGCCACCGTCGTGCTCCGCGAACCCTTGCGGTTGCCGCGCCTCGTCGCGGTGTTCGTCGGCCTTGCCGGCGTGTGCATCGTGCTCTGGCCGCACGTCGCGGGCGGCAAACTGGCCGAGATGCTCGATGGCCGGGGCGGGGAGGCGTCGGCCGGGGCGTTGTTCGCTCTCACGGGTGCGGTGCTGACCTCCTGCGCCATGATCCAGGTCAGGCGGCTGGTTCAGACCGAATCGACCGGCACGGTGGTCTTCTACTTCTCCACCTTCTCCACGCTCTTCGCGCTCCTGACTTTCCCCTTTGGCTGGGTGGTGCCCGATCTGCCGCATGCCCTGGCCCTTCTCGCCACGGGGATCGCGGGCGGGATCGGTCAGATCCTGCTGACGCAGGGCTACCGCTACGCGGAGGCTTCGGTGATCGCCCCCTTCGAGTACACCACGCTGATCTGGGCGCTCGCCATCGGCTGGCTGGCCTTCGGCGACCTTCTGGACATCTACGGACTGGTGGGCGGCCTTGTCGTCGTCGCCTCGGGCGTGCTCGTCATCCTGTACGAGCGCCGCCTCGGAATCGAGCGCGCGAAGGCCCGCCGGGCGGAGCCACCGCCCGTCTGATCCGTCTTGCCCTGCGCGATCATGATCTCTATGTGACGGCCATCTGCTTGGGGTGCGCACGCCGGTGCGCTGAGAGGCACGGGGTCCGCAAGGATCGACGCCAACCCACGAACCTGATCCGGGTCATGCCGGCGGAGGAAAGCGGGATGGCTACAGCCTCTCAGGACATCAATATTGCGCTGACGATCGCCGGCACCGACCCCACGGGCGGGGCGGGCGTGCAGGCCGATCTCAAGACCTTCTCGGCCTTCCGCGTCTACGGCGCCTCCGTCATCACGGCTCTGGTGGCGCAGAACACCCAGGGCGTGCGCGCCATTCACGACGTGCCGACCGCGTTCATCGCCGAGCAGATCGCCAGCGTCTTCGACGATCTGGACGTGAAATCCGTCAAGATCGGCATGCTGTCCCAGCCGGAGGTCATCCGCACCGTCGCAGAGGGGCTGGATCGTTACGTCGCCACGGAAAGGCTTGTTCTGGACCCGGTCATGGTGGCCGCCAGCGGCGACCGGCTCCTCGTGCCGGAAGCGATTGATGCCCTGCGGACGGTCCTCATCCCCAAGGCGCTCGTCATTACCCCCAACATGCCGGAGGCCGCGGCCCTGCTGGACGAGGACATGGCCGAAAACGAACCCGCCATGATCCGGCAGGCCGAGCGGCTGATGAAGCTCGGCTGCCGCGCCGTCCTCCTGAAGGGTGGGCACGGCGAGGGCGAGGAAAGCACGGACATCCTGCTCGATGCAGCGGGGCTGCAGCGCTACACCTCGCGCCGCCACGCCACCAAGAACACCCACGGCACCGGCTGCACCCTGTCGTCCGCTATTGCCGCCGGCCTTGCGAATGGCATGAATCTTCGCGACTCGGTCAGCGAGGCCAAGGCCTTCATCACCGGCGCCATACAGGCTTCCGACACCCTGAAGGTGGGGCGAGGCCACGGCCCGGTTCATCATTTCCACAGGATGTGGCAGCCCGGCTGAAACCAAACCCGCGTGCTGGCGTTTATGTCATCACGTTGTGATCAGGGGGTGGTTTCGCTTAGGTATGAACGCTCCACGCCCCCAGCCGCAGCGGTTCCGCGCTCTCTTCATCTCCGACGTCCATCTTGGGACGAAGGGATGCCAGGCCGAGATGCTGCTCGATTTCCTCCGCTACCACGATGCGGACACCATCTATCTGGTGGGCGACATCGTGGATGGCTGGCGCCTCAAGCAGAGCTGGTACTGGCCGCAGGCCCACAATGACGTGGTGCAGAAGCTGCTACGCAAGGGCCGGCAGGGCTCGCGCCTGATCTACATCCCCGGCAACCACGACGAGTTCCTGCGCAGCTATTACGGCTCGCATTTCGGCGGCATCGAGGTGGCGGAAACCGCCATCCACGAGGCGGCGGACGGCCGCAAATACCTCGTCATTCATGGCGACATCTTCGACATGGTGGTGCGTCACGCGCGCTGGCTCGCCTATCTGGGCGACTGGGCCTATGTCGCGGCGCTCGGCGTCAACACCTACATCAACATCGTCCGCCGCAAGCTCGGCCTGACCTACTGGTCGCTTTCCGCCTGGGCCAAGCTCAAGGTCAAGAACGCCGTGAACTTCATCTCGGAGTTCGAGAACTCGCTGTCGGGCGAGGCGGCACGCGTCGGCGTGCAGGGCGTCATCTGCGGCCACATCCACCATGCCGCGCTGCGCGACATCGGTGACATCCGCTACATGAACACGGGCGACTGGGTGGAGAGCTGCACCGCGCTGGCCGAGAACGAGGACGGAAGCTTCCAGATCATCCGCTGGAACCGTTCCCTGCGACTCGTCAGCGATGATGCTAATGTTGGCGAGGCTCGCACTCCATCCCTCGACGCCGCCTGAGCACGCGGACGGCTCCATCGCCATATGCGCATCCTCATCGTCACCGACGCCTGGCACCCTCAGGTCAATGGCGTCGTGCGAACGCTGGACCGCGTCAGCCAGGAAGTGCGCGGCTTCGGCCATGACGTCGAGGTTCTGACTCCGGACCGCTTCCGCACCGTTCCGATGCCGAGCTACCCGGAAATCCGTCTCTCGGTCACCCCGCCGGGGGCGGTGGCAAAGCACATCAGCGCCTTCGCCCCGGATCACCTGCATATCGCCACCGAGGGTCCGCTGGGCCAGGCCGCGCGGCGGGCCTGCCTCAACCGTGGCTGGAGCTTCACCACCAGCTACCACACGCGTTTCCCGGAATATGTCAGGGCGCGCCTGCCCGTGCCGGAGCGGTGGAGCTACGCCTTCCTGCGCCGCTTCCACAATGCGGGACGCGGAACCCTCGTCGCCACCGCCTCGCTGCGCGCGGAACTGGCGGAGCGGGGCTTCACCAAGCTGCGGCCCTGGACCCGGGGTGTCGATTCGGAGCTGTTCCACCCCGTCGATGGCCCGCCGGCCTTTGACCTGCCGCGCCCCATCTTCCTCTCCGTCGGGCGCATAGCCGTAGAGAAGAACCTCGAGGTATTCCTGTCGCTCGACCTTCCGGGCACCAAGGTCGTGGTCGGCGAGGGGCCGGCCATGGCGCATCTTCAGGCGCGCTTCCCGAAGGCCGTCTTCCTTGGCAAGCATACGGGGGATGATCTGGCGCGCATCTATGCGTCCGCCGACGTCTTCGTGTTTCCGAGTGTCACCGACACTTTCGGCATCGTCGTGCTGGAGGCGCTGGCCAGCGGTCTTCCTGTCGCGGCCTACCCGGTCACGGGTCCGCTGGACGTGCTCGGCGGCCATGAGACAGCTGGCGCGCTGGACTGGGATCTGGGCGCCGCAGCACGTCGGGCGCTGACCCTATCGAAAAGCGCGGCGCGCGATCTGGCCCTGCAGCATTCCTGGCATCAGTGCGCGCGCATGTTCATCGACGAGATGGTCTTCGCCGCGCAGCACCCGGAGCTTCAGGAGAAGTAGAGGATCTTGCTCTCGAAGCTGTTGCCTTCAAGATCTTCCGCGCGCATGCCCGGAAGGGCCGGCTTCGAACCGTTCGCCGCAGCGGCAATTTCCTCAGCAGCGGGCAGGGGTTGCAGCCCGGCCTTCATCGCATTCTCCAGCCGGTCGATAGCGGCCAGGAGCGCGGCGGTTTCCGTAGCGCGGGTACGGCGCGCGAACTCGCGCAGAAACCAGCGGCCGCGTTCCGTCTCCATCACCGCGGCTTCGATGGCGTCGTACTCATCATCGAAGTGGGTTTGGTTCGACTGGGACATCAGGTCGTGATCCGTTCCGGGCAGGCCCGGCCTCTCTGCTGAGCAGAACCTGCCGCAGAAGAGTTGCGTCCCGCTTAATGGAACCCTTTCAACCCCACAGATCCGGGTCCGGAGGGCTCACCAAAGAGCCCGTATAGTTAAGGCCGGGCATCCGGTCCCGCGCCAGCAGCAGCGGTCCGTCGAGATCGACGAACCGCGCGCGGCCTGCCAGCAGCATGGCCGGCGCCATGGCGAGAGACGTGCCGACCATGCAGCCCATCATGATGCCAAAGCCCAGCCGCTCGGCTTCCGCCGCAAGCGCCAAAGCCTCGGTCAGGCCGCCCGTCTTGTCGAGCTTGATGTTGATGGCGTCATAGCGTCCACGCAGCGCCTCCAGCCCCTGGCGGCTGTGCACGCTCTCGTCCGCGCAGATCGCCACCGGCGAGCGGAAATCCGCGAGCACGGTATCGTCGGCGGCGGGCAAGGGCTGCTCGATCAGTTCCACCCCAGCATCCGCGCAGGCCTGCGCATTGGCCGCGAGGTTCTCCGGCGTCCAGCCCTCATTGGCGTCCACGACGAGGCGGGAATTGGGCGCCGCTTGCCGGACCCCCGCGATTCGTTCCGCGTCGCCTGCCTGTCCCAGCTTCACCTTCAGCAGCGGCCGCGCGGCGGCGCGGGCGGCGGCTTCGGCCATCTCTTCCGGCGAGCCAAGGCTGATCGTGTAGGCCGTTTCGACTGTCCGGGGCTCCGCAAGGCCGGCCAGCCGCCACGCCGGAGCACCCGCGGTCTTGGCTTCGAGATCCCAGAGCGCACAATCCAGCGCATTGCGCGCGGCACCGGCCGGCATCGCCGCCTGCAAGTCCGCTCGCGTCAGACCCTGTGCGACCGCATCCGCCATGGCATTGATGGCCGCCGCCACGCTCTCCACGCTCTCGCCGTAGCGAGCATAGGGCACGCACTCGCCACGGCCGATCAGCCCGCCATCCTCCAAGCGGGCCACCACCACCACGGCCTCCGTGCGGGAGCCGCGCGAGATCGTGAAGCGCCCCGCAATGGGCCAGCTTTCGATCTCCACCAGGAGATGTCGTGCCATTGGTTCAAACCCGCTTCTGCTGTGGCCGCCGGGGCTCGCACGGCGACAATCTTGATGCGCCGGTTGTCGCGCTGCTATGCGGCAACCCCGTGCTCGGGTAAAGCTTAAGCATGTTCTCACCATGGGCTCAGTGCGTTGGCGATTTCGGCTGAACCGGATGCCGCCGGCGGCGGCGTGGGCCAGTTGCTGCGCCTGTCCGGCGAATGGACGGGACGGCACGCGGCTGACCTGGAACAACTCGTCGCCGACGCCGTGATGCGCCTCGGTGGTCATCAGGTTCGCGTGGACATTGCCGGCATTTCGCGCGTGGACACCGTCGGCGCGCTGCTTCTGGGCCGCCTGCGCCGCGAGATCGCCGCCGCCGGCGGTTCCGCCACCTTGGAGGGCGGTCGTCCCGAACAGCGCATCCTTATCGACGCGGCGGATCGCGAGCCGCAGGACACGCCCGCTCCGAAAGCGCGGCGCGAAAACGCGGGCTATGGCCTCGTCGCCGATATCGGCCGGGGCGTCCTGTCCTCCGTGACCGACCTGAAATCCTGGGTCGTCTTCCTCGGCGCGGTGGTCGCCACCCTCGGCCGCGTCATGCTGCGCCCGCGCAGCTTCCGCTTCACCTCGTTCGTCCACCATCTCGAACTGGTCGGGCTGCGCGCGGTGCCCATCATCGCGCTGATCTCGTTCCTCGTCGGCGCCATCATCGCCCAGCAGAGCATCTTCCAGCTGCGCGCCTTCGGCGCCACCGTCTTCGTGGTGGACCTCGTCGGCATCCTCTCCATGCGCGAACTGGGTGTCCTGCTCACCGCCATCATGCTGGCCGGCCGCTCCGGTTCCGCCTTCACGGCCGAGATCGGCTCCATGAAGATGCGGGAGGAGATCGACGCCATCCGCGTCATGGCGCTGGACGCCATCGAGGTGCTGATCCTGCCGCGCATCCTTGCGCTCGTCGTCGGCATCACACTGCTGTCCTTCCTCGCGACGCTCGCCTCCATTGCCGGCGGCGCCTTCGTCGCGGTGGTTTATGGCGGCATCAGCCTCGATGTCTTCCTGACGCGTTTGCCGACCACGCTCACCATGGAGAGCTTCCTCGTCGGCACGCTGAAGGCCCCGTTCATGGGCATGGTCATCGGCCTCATCGCCACCATCGAGGGGCTGAACGTCGAAGGCTCCGCCGAGTCGCTGGGCCGCCGCACCACGGCGTCGGTGGTGAAGTCCATCTTCATGGTCATCGTTCTCGACGGCCTCTTCGCCATGTTCTTCGCGGCGATCGGATACTAGATGGCCGAACCCGCATCCGCCCGCGCCATCGCCGCAGAACAGGCCACGCCGGTCATCCGCGTGCGCGGCCTCGCGGCCGGCTTCGGCGACAAGCTCGTCCTCAAGAATGTGGATCTGGACGTCCGCCGCGGTGAAATCCTCGGCGTGGTCGGCGCATCCGGCACCGGCAAGTCCGTCCTGCTGCGCACCATCATCGGCCTTGTGCCGAAGCGCCAAGGCCGCGTCGAAGTATTCGGTACCGACATGGACCGGGCCGACACCGACCAGCGGCAGAGGGTGGAGCGGCGCTGGGGCGTCCTCTTCCAGCATGGTGCGCTGTTCTCATCGCTCACGGTGAAGCAGAACATCCAGGTGCCGCTGCGCGAACACACCACATTCTCCCCGCGCCTGATGGACGAGGTCGCGATGCTGAAGCTCGAGCTCGTAGGGCTGAAGCCGGCCGCGGCCGACCTCTACCCGTCCGAGCTTTCCGGCGGCATGATCAAGCGCGCCGCGCTCGCGCGCTCCATCGCGCTGGACCCGGACCTCATCTTTCTGGACGAGCCGACTTCGGGCCTCGATCCCATCGGCGCGCAGGACTTCGATGAACTTATCTTGACCTTGCGCCGCACTTTGGGGCTCACCGTTTTCATGGTAACCCATGACCTCGACAGCCTGGCTCATGCCTGCGACCGCATTGCCGCGCTTGGCGATGGTGCGGTGCTGGCTGAAGGAACGATCGCCGAGATGCGCCGTGCCACCCACCCTTGGCTCAAGGCCTATTTCGGCGGCCCGCGCGCACGTGCGGCGGCAGGCGCGGAGGTTTAACGGTTAGCGATGGAAACGCGCGCCAATCATTTCGTCATCGGGCTGTTCACCTTGGCCGTCCTGCTCGGCGGGTTCAGCTTTGTCTGGTGGTTCAGCGGCAAGTCCAATCTGGCCAGCCGGGTGGATTACCGCGTCGTCTTTCAGGGCTCCGTGTCCGGGCTCGTGCGCGGGTCCACCGTCCTCTTCAACGGCCTCAATGTCGGCGAGGTGAAGAGCATCGCGGTCGCGCCGGATGATCCGGGCAAGATCTACACGGTGATCGGCGTCGACCAGTCCGTGCCGGTCCGCTCCGATACCAAGGCGCAGCTGGAATATCAGGGCCTCACCGGCGTCGCGTCGATCATGCTTCAGGGCGGCCGCGCGGATGCCCCGGCGCTCGTCTCGCAGAACGGAGCACCGCCCACGCTTATCGCGCAAAGCTCCTCCTATCAGGACATCATGGAGGGCGCCCGCACCATCATGGAGCGGGCCGACAGCGTGCTGACCGGGCTCAACAGCTTCGTGGAAGAGAACCGCGCGCCGCTGACGAAGTCGGTCGCCAATGTCCAGACCTTCACCGACGCGCTGGCGAAGAACGCCTCCGGCCTCGACAGCTTCCTCGCCTCAACCGGCGAGATGGCGAAGGCCGTGGCGGATGTTGCCGGCCCGCTGCGCGACCTCACGGCGGATGCCCAGCGCATCGTCAAGGCCGTGGACCCGCAGCGCATCGCCAGCATCGTGGAATCCACCCAGCAGTTCGCCAACGGCATCTCGGAAGTCGGGCCGAAGCTGGACGTGGTGCTCACCAACGCCCAGACGGTCACCTCGAACCTCGTGACCTCCAGCACCAAGCTGAACGAGACGCTGACGGGCGTCCAGTCGGTGGTCGCCGCCGTGAACCCGGACCGGATCCGGCAGGTCGTGGACAACGCCGCCACCTTCTCGGAAACACTGAAGCGCAACGCGCCCTCGGTGGACGAGATCGTGGCCGACGCCCGCGAACTGTCCGACCGCCTCAACAAGGCGTCCGTGCGCATCGACGGCGTGCTGGCACGTGCCGACTCGCTGCTCGGCGAGGGTCAGGAGAGCGGCGTCTTCAACGAGGTGCGCGAAGCCGCCAAGTCGATCCGCATCCTCTCCGACAATCTCGACAAGCGCACGGCGTCGCTTTCGGGTGACATCAACAAGTTTACTGGTCAGGGCCTGCGTGATCTTAGTGGACTTGTAGCAAGTGGCCGCCAAACTCTGTCTGGCGTAGACCGCGTGGTGCGGGATCTCGAGCGCAATCCGCAGCGGTTCATCTTCGGCGGAGGCGGCGTTCCGGATTATGCGCCGCGTCGCTGATGTCTGAAGGCGCCCATTCGCGGCGCTGGTGTCTGAGCAGGGCTGGAGATCGCTGGGTGCTGACTGGTTTCACGCAAGTTTCCGCGCGTCGCACCTTTGTGCTCGGCCTTGCCTTGCTCGTCGGCGGCTGCGCCGGCTTCGGCAAGACGGCACCCTCGACCACCTTCGATCTCAGCGCCCCGCCAAGCCTGTCGGTAGAGCGTGCCGCACGCCGCGGTGTCCTTGCGGTGGAGGTGCCGAGCGCCATCCAGGTGCTCGATTCCAATCGCATCGTGGTTCGCACCGGCTCGCAGGTCAGCTACCTTCCCGCCTCCCAGTGGACCGACACCTTGCCCGGCCTGCTGCAGACCCGCATCGTCCAGGCCTTCGAGAATTCCGGCCGCATGGGCTCCGTCACCCGCTCGCAGGACCGTGTAGCCAGCGACCTGACGCTCCTGACCGAAATCCGCGCCTTCGAGGTGTCCGCCTCCGGCACGACCGGCACCGCATTGGTGGAGATCTCCGCTCGCCTCGTGGACCGGGAAGGGCGCGTGCGCAGCGCCCGCGTCTTCCAGGGCCAGGCGCCCGTGACCAGCATCACCGGCGCCGGCGCAACGCACGGCCTCAACGCCGCGCTGTGGCAGGTGCTCGGTGATCTCGTGACCTGGGGCAGCGCCGGCGCCTGACACGCACAAATAATGCGTGCCTTCCGGAAGCGCCTGCGCTGTCCGGAACCCATACCCCGTGCCGTATCGGCAGAACTTAACCCGCAGCCACACGGCGTATGGGTCCCGGACAGGCGCGTTGCGCCTCCCGGGACGCACTGCCGCTTGCCGCAGCGTCATCCCGCCTCGAAACATGCGACCTCCTGCCGGGAGGACACGGCAGATACGGGAGACTCCCGCCTCGGGCGTTCCGGAAGCGCCTGCGCTGTCCGGAACCCATACCCCGTGCCGTGACGGCAGAACTCCACCCGCAGCCATACGGCGCAGCGGGCACGGACAGGCGCAACGCGCCTTCCGGACGCCGAACCAACTTCACCCGCACTACCAAACGAAAAAGGGGCGCCGAAGCGCCCCTTGATCACNACGGCAGAACTCCACCCGCAGCCATACGGCGCAGCGGGCACGGACAGGCGCAACGCGCCTTCCGGACGCCGAACCAACTTCACCCGCACTACCAAACGAAAAAGGGGCGCCGAAGCGCCCCTTGATCACGTCACATCCGGACCAGCCAAGCCCTAGTCCTTCTCGTCCAGCCGGCCCGCCGCGTGGGCGAGCAGGGTGTAGACCTTGCCGGTGTCGGAAGTCAGGTAGGCCTTTGCCACGTCCGGATTGGCCTCGTCGCGGGTGGCATCCTCCAGAAGCCGCTCGAACTCGCTGACATAGCGGTCCACGGTCTGGCGGAACTCGGCGTTCTGGCCGTAGCGGCGGCGCAGGTCGTCGAAGGTCTTTGCGCCGTCGCGGGTGTACAGGCGGCGCGTGAACACATCGTCCTCGCCCCGGCGATAGCGGTCCCAGGCGTCCATCATCGCGTCGGTGTTGATGAACTGGCCGATATCGGCGGACAGGCTGTCCAGTGAGCTCAGGGTCGAGCGTGCCTGCGCAGTGGTGTCCACCGTCTCCTCATCCTCTGCCGCGCGGGCCAGAAGCCCACCCAGCCAGCCGCGCTCGTTGGTGGCGGCAGCCTGGGACGGCCGTTCCTCGCGCTGCGGTGCAGGGCGCGACGCCACGGGCTTCGCCTCCACGCGGCGGGCGGTGCGACTGCCCTCCGAGGCGACCGCCTCCAGACGCCGTGGCTCCACCGCATCGTGCAGTCCGCCGTGGCGGGTCGCGATCTCGGTGAGGGCGTTCAAGGCACGGATCTGCTCGGAGACCACGCGGCGGATGGCGGCGGTGTTCTCCTCCGTCTCCTTCGGCATGGCCAGCACGCCACGGCGCAGTTCCTCGCGGGTGGCCTCCAGCTCCTGGTGGATCACGCCGGTCATGCCACGCATGTCCTGTGCGATCTGTCCAAGACCGTCGGTGCTGCTGCGCAGCAGCCCGGTCATCTCCGCGAGCGCCGTGTCATAGGTCTCGCGAAGGGCACGTGCCGTGCGCTCGCGCTCGGCCTCGGTCACGCCGCGCACCTCTTCTAGGCCGCTCTGCAGCAGGCGGGTCGTGTCCGCCACCTGCAGGCCGAGACCTGCTGCAGCTTCACGGGCCCGCATTTCCGCTTCGTCCAGCTGCTGGGTGATGGTGCCGGCAAAGCTGCGCAGCACACCATCCAGATCGCGGGCGCGGCGATCGAGAGCAGCCGTGAGGCCTTCCAGCGATTCGCGGCGGGCGTTGAGGTTGTCCTCCAGCGTCTCCTGCGTGCTGGCGAGGGCTGCCACCGCGCCGGACAGCGCGCTGCCCTGCTGGTCGAAGCGCTCGGTAAGGCTGGTGAGGTCGCCAAGCAGGCCATGGCTCAGGCTGCGCAGGCCGTCCAGCTGCTCCGCCAGCACCTCGGACTTCTGGTCCGCCTGATGGCCGAGCTGGTCCACCGTCTCGGCTGCCCGCATGACGAGCTGGCCGATGGTGGCGCTGGTGTTCTGGATGCCGGCCAGCGAGCCCTGAAGCTGCTGCGCAAGCTGGTCGCTCGCCATGCGCAGATCGGCGGCCGCGCGCAGCGCATCCTCCGACATGCCGCCAGTCACGGTCTCCATCGTCGCCGCAAGTTCCGTGCGGATGCGCTCGGCCTGGGCGTGCAGGGTGCGGGAGGCGATCTCCGACTGGCGGTCCATGGCGCGTGCCACTTCGTCGCCCGTCAGGCGCACCTCTTCGGCGATCTCGCCGCGGCGCGCCGCCACTAGGTCGGCGAAGCGCGTGCCGTCCTCTTCCAGCACGCGGGCCAGTTCGGAGGTGCGCTCGCCCAGCACATCGGCAAGGCCATGGGTGCGCTCGGCAAGCGTCGCCACCGTGCCGCCCGCGAGACCCTGCAGGCTTTCCTCGGCCTGACCGACCGCGCTTGCAAGGCTCTGCGCCACGCGCTCGACATCCTGCGACAGACGATGGGTGAGGGCGTCGCCACGGAATTCGAGGTTCGACGACACCTCGTCCAGACGCGCGACGACAGCGTGTTCGAAGCGGCCGATGCGGTTGTTGAGCGTCTCGGCCACCTCGGTGGCTTTCTGCCCAAGCTGCTCGTTGACCGTCCGCGCGCTGGTTTCCAGCACCTCGACCACACCGGCCGAACGCTCGACGATGTCCTCGGCGAAGCGTTGCACGCGGGCGTCCAGCGTCTCTGCCAGCTCGCGGCCGCCCTCGTTGAGGGTGCGCGAGAGGTCGGAGGTGCGCGAAGCCAGCATCTCGTTGAAGCTCTCGGCGCGGGCGTCCAGGCCATCTCCGATGCGCTGGAGGCGATTGTCCAGGCGTCCCCCGATTTCTTCCACGCGGATGGCGGCGTCATCGCTGAAGCCGTCGAGGCGCGCGGCCACGGTCGCGCTGATCTCGTCGGCGCGCCGCGAGAGCAGCGTGTTGAACGTCTCGGCGTGGCCGCCAAGCGTCACGTCGATCAACTGCGTGCCGGTGATCAGTGCGTTGTCGACCGTCTGGCTGGTGCGGGCCAGCATGCCGGCCATGGTGTCGGAATGGCGGGTCAGGGTGATGTCCAGCGCCTGGGCGCCTTCTGCCACTGCCTGCTGGATGGCCTCGCCGCGTCCGTCGAACGCCCCCGTGATGGCTTCCGCGTGGCGCGCCAGGGTCGTGTCGAGCGATTCCGTGCCCTGCTGCACGACCTGCTGGATGGTTGTGCCGCGACGCGACAGGACCTTGTTGAAGGCGTCGATCTGGCGAGCCAGCGTGTCGTCCAGCTGCTGTGTGCCGGCGGCCACCATCTGCTGCATGGCCTCGCCGCGGTCGCCAAACGCCAGTCCGAACGCCTCGACGTAGCGGTTCAGCGCCTCGTCGAGCGCGCCGGTGCCATCGCGCACCACCTGCTCTATGGTGCCGCCGCGTTCCGTCCAGAAGCCCTCGAAGCGGCCGATCTGCGCCCCAAGGCGCTGCTCCAGAACCTCGACCGTGCCGACGCCGGCGCGCTCAAGCTGCTCGCCGCGCTCGCGCCACAGCGTCTCGATGCCGTCCGCATAACGGGTGAGGACGCCCTGAAGATTGTCCGCGCCCTGCGAGACGCTGAGTTCCAGCGCCCCGCCGCGTTCCTGCCAAAGGGTCTGGAACAGCTCGGCATATCCACCGAGAGCTGCTTCCAGGGTGCTGGCACCGTCGGCAACAGCGCGTTCCACGGCGCCGCTGCGCGCGGCCAGGGTCGTTTCGATGGCGCGCACTCCGCGCTCCAGATTGCCGTCGATGCGCTCCGCACCATCGGCGACCGCGCGTTCCAGCGCCCCGCCGCGCTCCTGCCACAGGGTCTGGAACAGCTCGGCATAGCCGCCAAGAGCTGCTTCCAGCGTGCTGGCGCCTTCGGCCACGGCGCGCTCCACGGCGCCGCTGCGGGCGGCAAGAGTGGTCTCGATGGAGCGGACGTTCCGATCGAGATTGCCGTCGATGCGCTCGGCACCTTCGGTCACGGCGCGCTCAAGTGCACCGCCGCGTTCCTGCCACAACGTCTGGAACAGCTCGGCATAGCCGCCGAGCGCCGAATCCAGCGTGCTGGCGCCGTCCGCGACCGCGCGCTCCACGGCGCTGCTGCGGTCTGCGAGCGTGGTCTCGATGGCGCGCACGCCGCGCTCCAGATTGCCGTCCATGCGCTCGGCACCCTCCGCGACCGCGCGTTCCAGCGCGCCGCCGCGCTCCTGCCACAGGGTCTGGAACAGCTCGGCATATGCGCCGAGAGCCGCATCCAGAGTGCTGGCGCCTTCGGCCACTGCGCGCTCCACCGCACCGCTGCGGTCTGCGAGCGTGGTCTCGATGGTGCGAACGCCGCGCTCCAAATTGCCGTCGATGCTCTGGGCGCCGTCGGCCACCGCACGCTCAAGCGCCGTGCCGCGTTCCTGCCACAGCGTCTCGAAGACCTGAGCATAGCCGCCCAGCGCGGCGTCCAGCGTGCCGGTGCCCTCGGCGATGACGCGTTCCACGGCCTGGCCGCGTTCGGTCAGCGAGGTCTCCAGCGAAGTGGCATAGCGGCTCAGAGTGGTGTCGATCGCGTCCGTGCCGCGGGCGACAGCCTGTTCCACGGCGCCGCCGCGCTGCGCCCAGATGTTCTCGAACGCCTCGATGTACTGGGTGAGGCTGGCGCGAAGCTGCTCGGTGCCCTGTGCGACCGCCTGCTCCACGAAAGGCGCACGCTGGTGCCACACATCTTCCAGCGCGGAGATGTGGCGCACAAGTGCCGCGTCGATGGTCTCGGCGGCGCCGCTGACGGCGCGCTCCACGGCCCCGCCGCGTTCCGTCCAGATGTTCTCGAAGGCCGAGATATGGCGGCCCAGCGAACCGTCGATCTGCTCGGCCATGCCGCTGACCGCGTCCTCGAGCGCCGTGCCGCGCTCGGTCCAAAGGGCGTTGAACCCCTGGGTATAGCGGTCGAGCGAGCCGTCGAGGGCTTCGGTGCCGCTTGCGAGGTTCTGTTCGAGAGCAGCGCCGCGTTCGGCCCAGATACGCTCGAAGGAGGTCAGCTGGCGATCAAGGCCCGTCTCCACCTGTTGGGCAGCACCGGAGACGGCGTTCTCCAGCGAGGAACCGCGCTCGGTCCACAGCGTGTCGAAGGCCTCGGCATAGCGGGCGAGGGTGGCGTCCAGCGCGCTTGCGCCATGAGCCACGGCCTGCTCCACGGCCGCACCGCGTCCGGTCCAGACCCCTTCGATGGTGGCGGCCTGACGAGCAAGGCTGTCGTCCAGCGCCTGTGCGGTCTGCTCGACCGTGAGGGTCAGCGCATCGCTTCGGGTGCCGATGAAGTCGCGGTAGGCGTCGGCATGCTGGCCCAGCACCGCGCCGATGGCTTCGGTGGTTTCGGCAAGGCTGCGCTCCAGCCCGGTGCCGCGCGTCTCAAGCATCTCGCGGAAGGCGAGGCTGTGGCGGTTGAAGGTGTGATCGAGCGCCTGCGTGCTCTGGATCACCGCCTGCTCGACCGCGTTGCCGCGCTCGCCGAGCAGGGTGTCGATGGTCTCGACATGGCGGAGCAGGGCTCCGTCGAGGCGTTCCGCGCCTTGGGCCACAGCATGCTCCACGGCATTGCCGCGGTCGCCGAACAGGACGTCCAGCGTTTCGACATGGCGGAGCAGGGCGGTGTCGAGGCGTTCGGTGCCCTGCGTCACCACCTGCTCAACGGCGACGCTCCGGTCGCCGAACAGCTGGTCGAAGTTCTGCACATAGCGCGAGAGGGTTTGTTCGACGGTCTCGGTGCCGGCCGCAACGGCCTGCTCGACCTCGCCCGCCCGGCGTCCCAGCACGTCCTCGAAGGTGCCGACATAGCGGCCCAGCGTCGCGTCCAGCGCCTCGGCGCCGGAATTGAAGGCACGGTCCAGTTCCCCCGCATGGCCTTCCAGGCGCTCGAGAATGCCCGTGCCGCGCACGTCGATGATATGCTCGAGGCTGCGGACATGGCCGTCCAGCGCCCGGTTCATCTCGGCGGCGTCCGAGCCGAGCCGGTTGGCGATGTCCAGCGCGCGCCCGTTGATGAGCGTGTCGAACGAACCCAGCGAGGCGGCGAGCGCAGAGCCCACAGTGTCGCCCTGCGCCACGATGGTGCCGGAGACCCGCTCCGCCGTCGCGATAAGCTGGTCGTTGACCTGCTGGCCACGTTCGGCCATCCGGTCGGCAACATCGCCGCCGAGATCGGCAAGCCGCGCGGTCAGCACCGTCATGCGGTCGTTGAGGTCGTGCGTGAGCATGTCGCCGGCGCCGGCGAGTGCGTCACGTGCATTGAGCACGGTGGCCTCGATCTGGCCGGCCAGCCGCTCCTCGAAGCCGTCGGTGCCGCGCAGCAGCAGTTCGGAGGCCGCCGTCGCCGCACCCGCAATGCGGGCTTCCAGGTCCTCGCCACGCACCACGATGAGGTCGTGCATGCGGGAGACGGACCCGGTCATCTGCTCGACGATGGCGCCGCCACGCTCGGCGATGCTGTCCGCCGCGCGTGCGCTCGCCAGGTCCAGACGCTGCTGGATGTCCTCGGCGCGCTGTTCGAACAGGCCATCGGCCGCACGGGCGCCGGCTTCCACCACGTCGCGGATGGTGCCGATGCGGGTGTCCAGCCCGTCGATGAGGAGGCGTGCGCCGTCCTGCAGGCTGCGGTCCAGTTCGCCGCCACGGTCCAGCACGGCCTCGCGGATACGTTCGCTGGCCTCGGTGATGCTGTCGGCCAGAGCGCCGCCGTGTCCCAGCACGTCCGCGATGCGGGTGCTGCTGTCGGCCAGCCGTGCCGCCACTTCCTCGCCGCGCAACGCAATATCGCCCATCAGCGTCTCGCCGCTGGAGCGCAGCATCTCGTTCACTTCGCCGACGCGGTCGCTGAGATTGCGGCCGATCAGTTCGCTCGAATCGAGCAGCGCCTGGTTCAGCGCATCGGCGCGCTCGGCAAAGGTCGCCGCTACATTGCGGCCGGTGCGCTCCAGCGCCTCGCCCACCAGATCGCCGCGATTGCCGATGGTCTCGGCGATCTGGAGACCCGTATCGGCCAGCGCGTCGGACATCTCGCGGGCACGGTCGGCCAGCAGCATGGTCACGGTGGAGCCGGTGCCGCTCAGGGTCTGCGCCATCTCGCGGGCGCTGTCGGCCAGGTTCAGCGTCACGCTGTTGGCCTGTTCGGACACGGCGCGGACCACGTCCTCGCCGCGCTCGGCCAGAACCTGGGTCACTTCCTGCGTGGTGTGGGTGAGGGTGGAGATCACGGCCTGCGTGCGCTCGCCCATGACGTCGTTCACGGCGTCGGCGGTCTGCATCAGCGCGTCGGTCAGGATCTGCGCACGGCTCGTCAGCGAATCGGTCAGGTTCGCGCTGGTCGCGGTCACGGTGGCGTCGAAGGTGCGGGCCTGCTCCTCGATGCGGTCGGCCACGCGGTTGCCATTGTCGATGAAGCTCTCGCCCACCGCGCGGGTACGCTCGTCCAGCATGCGGGCGATGTCGTCGGTGGTGGCCGCGAGCGTCTCCTGGATGGCCCCGGCACGCATGCCGAACTCTCCGGCCAGCCGCTCGCCGGTCTCGGCGAAGTTCTGGTTGAAGGTGGAGCCGGTCTCGTTAAGCCGCGCCAGCAGGCCCTGGCTTTCGTTGTTGAAGCTGGTCAGCAGGTTCTCGCCCGCAACACCCACGGCGCTGCTGAAGTCGGCGCTGCGCTCTTCCAGCGAACGCACGACGTTATCGCCGGCGGCGGTGATCTGGCCGGCCATGGCCTCGCTCGCGGTGCTCAGCTCGCGCGAAAGCCCGCTCTGTGCCTCCTCGATGGACAGGCGCAGCTCATGGGCGTTGGACATCAGCGTCTCGCGCTGCAGGCGCAGATCGTCGATCAGCATGCGCATGCGGGATTCATTGTCCGCATAGGCGCGTTCGAGCGACACCACTTCGCCTCGCAGGGTGGCTTCGAGATCGCTGGCGCGCGACACGACGCGCTCGATCTCGGTGTCCATGGCGGCGATCTCGCGGCGCACGGATTCGCTGAGATTGGCCACGCCGTTCTGCCCGGCCTTCTCGGGCTCCGCGAGGCGGATGGCGATCTGCGTCATGGAGCGCGCCACGAGGCGCATTTCCTGCGCGCGCCGCGACAGCACGGCCAGCGTGAAGAAGAACAGGATCGGCGCGATGGCGATGACGGCCAGCATCGCCGCCTGCGGCAGCGCACCGGGCGCGTTCACATCGAAGCCGCCCGCCATGTTGAGCGTGGTGACGGCATAGAGGCTGACGAGTGCGATCCAGACCAGCGAACCCACGCCCGCCGCGATGAACGGTGCGTAGGACGGACGCCGCTGAAGACCGTAGAGCACATGGGCGAAGGAGCGGGCGTCGTCGTTCGCCGGTGGCTGGCTGGCCGTGAGGCCGCCGCCTGTGCGCTGTGCACGCGGCTGGGGGTCGGGCTCCGGTGCCGGAGCGGGAGAAGGGGCGTCGCTTTCGAGGTTCAAAGCCTGTTCGATCGCGGACAAGGCGGCATCCGAGGGGAGCTGCGCCTTGGTGGGTTGATGAGCCATTACAGTGCCTCGCTGCCGAACCGCATTACAAAACCGGCTGCGTCCACATCAGAGACGGTGCCTGCCCAGCCGGTACAATGGCTGCGCCTGGCGCCCGGGGGCTTCCGTCTCCGCTTCGGCAAAGGCCATGGCCCGTGCCGAAGATAGTTCGCCGCACCTGAACTTTACGCAAAGCGGCACGGCTTGGAAACTGGATAGCCCGGGATTTCCCTAACGTCGTTAACGCTTCATTTACCATAAGAACAGCCGGTGATCCGGCCGCAGATCTACCTTGCCGCGCGAACCCTCAACTTTGATTTGTTGGGATGCGTAAAGTTGTCAGGATATTTTGCGGGCGTGAAGCTGCCCGGGAATGCTGGGGCGGATGGGAATCCGGCCTCGGCAGCGTGCTCTAGACCTTTGGCCCATGGCCCGTGCGGCGCTGAAACAAAAAGGCGGAGCCAGGGGCTCCGCCTTTTCCGCAGTCATGTCCTCTGCGCGTCAGGAGACGCCGAGCTTCTTCTGAAGGCTGGTCGACGAGGTCGTGTACTGGAACACGAAGCGCTTGTCGGGGCTGATGCGGCGGGCGGCCGCCTGCGCCATCAGCGCGCCCTCATGGAAGCCCGAGAGGATCAGCTTCAGTTTGCCCGGATAGGTGTTGATGTCGCCGATGGCGAAGATGCCGGGCTCGTTGGTCTCGAACTTCTCGGTGTCCACCATGATGAGGTTCTCATGCAGGTGGATGCCCCATTCCGCCAGCGGACCGAGCTTCATGGTCAGGCCGAAGAACGGCAGCATGGCGTCGCATTCGATGTCGAAAACCGTGCCGTCGGTGCCCTTCACGGCGGCTGCTTCCAGCTTGCCGTCGGGGCCCTTCAACTCCGTCACCTGGCCGATCCTGAGGTCGATCGCACCCTGCTCGACAAGCGCGCGCATCTTGTTGACGCTGTCGGGCGCGGCACGGAAGTCGTCGCGGCGGTGTAGCAGCGTCACCCGGCCGGCCACCGGCTGCAGGTTCAGCGTCCAGTCCAGAGCCGAGTCGCCGCCGCCGACGATCAGCACGCGACGGTCGCGGAACGACTCGATCTTGCGCACCGAATAGAACACCGAGCCGTCTTCGTATTCCGCGACGTTCGAGATCGGCGGCTTCTTCGGCTGGAACGAGCCGCCGCCGGCCGCGATCACCACCACCTTGGTGTCGAACACCGTGCCGTGGTTCGTGACGAGGCGGAACGTGTCGTCCTCCTGGCGCTCCAGCGACTCGACCATTTCGCCGAGGTGGAACACGGGATCGAACGCCTTGATCTGCTCCAGCAGATTGTCGGTAAGTCCCTGGCCGGTCACCATCGGCAGGCCGGGAATGTCGTAGATCGGCTTCTCGGGATAGAGCTCGGCGCACTGGCCGCCCACTTTATCCAGGATGTCGACGACGTGACACTTGATGTCGAGGAGGCCGAGTTCGAACACAGCGAACAGGCCGCACGGGCCGGCGCCGATGATGACCACATCGGTCTTGATGGTGTCGCTCATAGAGACTGAACAGTCCTGACTGGGGCGTCCGCACGCGCCAAGGGAAAAAGATGCGGCTTCTTAGACGCTGAGAGCGGAAAGCGGAAGTCCCGGATCAGCCCTGGCGCGCCGGCGTATGCACGACAAGGCCGTCGAGCGTGTCGGACACTTTGATCTGGCAGGACAGTCGGCTGGTGGGGCGTACGTCAAACGCGAAGTCCAGCATGTCCTCTTCCATCGGAGAGGGGCCGCCGGTCTTCTCCATCCACGCATCGTCCACATAGACATGGCAGGTGGCGCAGGAACACGCGCCGCCGCATTCCGCCTCGATCTCCGGAATGCCGTTCCGGATGGCCGCTTCCATCACCGTCGAGCCGGTTTCGGCATCGATGGTGCGGGACTCGGAGGAGGAATCGATGAAGGTGATGCTGGGCATGGGAACTCGCGCAGGTGCGGGAGCGGGCGGGCCGCTCCCGTTGATAACCACGCGGAGACTTAGGGCGAAACCCTGCGTCGCGCCAGAGGTGCGTCAGCCTTCGAGAACGTTGTCGATCTCACCGATGGCATCGGAGATCGACTCGGCCAGATCGGCGACCACGGCCCCGGCGGGCCTTTCGTCGCGCATGGCAGCTTCCAGCGCCTCGGCGGCTTCAGCCACGCGCCAGGCGCCTACGCCCTTGGCGGAACCGTTGAGCGACTGGGCGATTTTCAGCCTGGTATGAGGATCTGTCATGGCTTCGAGCTGGAACAGCACCTGCCGCGCCTGCCGGCGGAATATTGCAAGTACTTCGCGCTCGAGCGCAGCATCGCCGGAAGTGCGGCGGGAAAGGTGATCAAGATCAAGCGACCGCTCAACTGGGAGCGGCTCGACAGATTGATACGCATACGCGAGTGACATCAGACCCGTTCCTATGAAAAGGCGGCGCCCTTGGGGGTTATCCCGGGGTGACGCCTAAGGTTTCCTGCCCAGCCGTGTCGAATTTAGGGCGGCTCTGGGGTAAACTTGGTTAAGGAACATTAGTTCTCACAGGATTTCGCCTTTCCCTTTGCCATTCATGAACTCTATGACACGAAAGCCACACACCGATGCGCAGACTGGTCCTCTTGCGGCATGCCAAAGCCGAAGCGCCCGATCCCGTTAACGACTATGATCGGCAGCTTGCTCCGCGGGGACGGACTGCGGCAGCAGGCATGGGCGAATGGATGGCCGGGCAGGGCATCGTTCCAGACGCCGTGGTTTGCTCCGGTGCGGCGCGCACGCGCGAGACATGGCGTCTCGCAAGCCGCGCCTTCGATCCTGCGCCCGTCGTGACCTACGACGACCGCATCTACGAGGCCGCCGCTGAGACCCTGTTCGAAGTCGTACAGGAACAGGATTCGGACGTGTTCACGCTCCTGATGGTCGGCCACAATCCCGGAATGGAGATGTTGGTGACGCTGCTGGCCGAAAGCGGCGAGCCGGAAGTGGTGGACCTTTTCCAGAAGAAGTTCCCGACCGCCGCCATCGCGGTGCTGGACTTCGAGGACGTGCCCTGGGCGGCGCTTGAGGAGAAGACGGCCTGGCTGTCCGCCTTCGTCACGCCCAAACATCTGGGCATCAAGGGCGAATGAAGGCCGCCGATCTCCAGAACGAGGCGTTGATCGTTGCGGCCAGCGTCCGTGACGCGGCGGTCGGCGCGCTGAACCCCAGCATTCGCCTCGGCGTCACCGGACTGTCCCGCGCCGGCAAGACCGTCTTCATCACGGCGCTCGTCAATGCGCTGGTGAGCGGTGCGCGCCTGCCGCTGTTCCGCGCCTTTGCCGATGGCCGCCTCATCGCGGCCCGCCTCAGCCCGCAACCGGACGATGCGGTGCCTCGCTTCGACATCGAGACGCATCTGTCCGCCGTGCTGGACGAGCGCCGCTGGCCGCAATCGACGCGCCGCATCTCCGAACTCCGCATCGTGCTGGAGTTCCAGTCGGACACCTTCATCGGCCGCCGCCTCGGCACCTCGCACCTCACGCTGGACATCGTGGATTACCCCGGAGAATGGCTGCTCGATCTCGGACTGATGGGCCGCACCTATGCCCAGTTCTCCGCCGAGACCCTGGCCATGAGCCGCAAGGGCGCCCGCGCATCCTTGGCCGCCGAATGGCACGCCCACCTCGCCACCGCCGACGCGGCGGCGCCGGAAAGCGAATCGTGGGCAAAGGCTTCGTCTGAGCTCTTCACGCACTACCTCCGCGCCTCGCGCACGGCCCGCCACGCGCTCTCGGCGCTGCCGCCGGGGCGTTTCCTGCTGCCGGGCGATCTCGAGGGCTCGCCGGTCCTGACCTTCGCGCCGCTCGATGTCGCCGCCGATGCCGTGCCTGCGCCCGGCACGCTGCACGCGATGATGGCGCGGCGCTACGATTCCTATGTGGCGCAGGTCGTGAAGCCCTTCTTCCGCGAACACTTCGCCCGCTTGGATCGCCAGATCGTGCTGGTGGACGTGCTGGCAGCGCTCGATGCAGGCCCCGATGCGGTCGCCGATCTCGAATCCGCGCTCTCCGGCGTGCTCGACGCCTTCCGCCACGGCCGCAATTCCTGGCTGACATCGCTGTTCCGGCCCAGGGTGGACAAGATCCTCTTCGCCGCCACCAAGGCCGACCATCTCCACCACACCAGCCATGACCGGCTGGAGGCCATTCTCGGTCGTCTCGTGGACCGCGCCCGCCAGCGCGCCAGCTTCAGCGGCGCGGAGGTCGAGGTGCTGGCCATCGCCGCCGTCCGCGCCACGCGTGAAGCCAGCGCGAGGCAGGACGGGCAGGACCTCCCCATCATCGTCGGCACCCCTGAGCCCGGCGAGCGCTCCGGAGACAAGGTGCTCGATGGCGAGGAGGAGATCGGCGTCTTCCCGGGAGACCTCCCGGCGGATCCCGCCATCGCACTTCAGCCCGGCGGCTACCGGGGACGCGCGGAAACAGGCGAGGGCGATGTGGGAATCATCCGCTTCCGCCCGCCGCGCGTGGAAGGCAGCCGCGACAAACCCCGCCTGCCGCACATCCGCATGGACCGCGTCCTGCAGTTCCTGCTCGGCGACAAGCTGGCCTGAGGCGAGGAAGACATGCAGCCACCCCGCAGACCCGCCACGTTCCGGCTCGACGATCCCGAGCTCATCCTGCAGGAGGCGGAACCCGACACCGCCGATCTGCTGATCGAGCCGCTGCCGCAGAACGGCGAGATCGCCGCGACCTCCGCCGTCGCCACCGCCACGGCGCCCCGGCGCAGGCCGCTCGCCACCCTGTTCTGGACCTCGCTCAGCGGCCTCGTCTCGCTGGGCTTCGGCCTCGCGGTCACGGCCCTCGTGGAAGATCTGTTCGCGCGCAGCCAATGGCTGGGCTGGATCGGCGTCGGCCTCGTGGTGCTGTTCGTGCTGGCGCTGGTGCTCATCATCGGCCGCGAACTGCTCGCCTTGCGCCGCCTCGGCCGCATCGACGGCCTGCGCGCCCGCGCCGAAGCCGCCGTGCTGAAGGACGACCGGGCGCTTGCGCTCGGCGTGGTGGATGAACTCGTCGCGCTCTATTCAACCGTGCCGGCCACCGCGCGTGGCCGCTCTTCGCTCCAGCAGCATCGGGGGGAGGTCATCGACGGGGCGGACCTTGTCCACCTCGCCGAACGTGAACTGATGACCGGCCTCGATGCCGAGGCGCGGCGCATCGTCTCCAATGCCTCGAAGCGCGTCGCGGCCATTACGGCGGTCGCACCGCGCGCGGTCATCGACATCGCCGTGGTCGCCGCGACATCGGCGGCGCTGATCCGCGGCATCGCCGGTGTCTACGGTGGGCGCCCGGGCACGATCGGTTTCTTCCGCCTCATTCGCCATGTGCTGGCGCATCTCGCGGTCACCGGCGGCATGGCGGCGGGTGAAAGCGTCATCGACCAGCTCGTCGGCCATGGCATCGCCGCCAAGCTGTCGGCACGGCTGGGCGAGGGCGTCATCAACGGCATCCTCACCGCACGCATTGGCCTTGCCGCCATCGCGGTGTGCCGCCCGCTGCCGTTCTCCGCCCGGGAAGCGCCGACGCTGCGGGACGTGGCTGGAGGTTTGTTCGAGGGGAAGAAGCCGGGCTGAGCCGCCGGCGAGGAGCGTATGGGTCCTGACCTTCGTCAGGACGCGCCCTGCCGAACCACATCACCATCACTCGATGATGTCCGTGCCCTCGATCTCGATGCCGAATCCGGCCAGTCCGACATAATGCCGCTCGCGCGACGCCAGAAGGCGGATCGACGAGACCCCGATATCCCGCAGGATCTGCGCGCCGAGCCCCACTTCGCGCCATTGCTGGTCGCGCGTGCTCTCGCTGGCGGACTTCTCGCCGGTCGCTTGCACCGGCACACCCACGGCGCCATCGCGCAGATAGACCATCACGCCGCGCCCGCTGGCCTGGAACTGCCGCAGGGCCGCGCGGATGGATTTGCCGCCGCCGAACACGTCCGTCAGCGCATCGGCCCGGTGCAGGCGCGCCGGCACCGCGCGGCCGTCGCCCATGGATCCATGGACCAGCGCCAGATGGTGCACGGCATCGAACGGCGTCACATAGCCATAGCCCTTCAGCACGCCGATCTCGGTCGGCACCTCGAACTCCGAGATGCGCGTCACGAGCTTCTCGCGCGCCTGCCGGTAGGCGATCAGGTCCGCCACGCTGATGCGGGTCAGGCGGTGCTGCTCGGCAAAGGCGGAAACCTGCGGGCCACGCATCACGGTGCCGTCGTCGTTCACCAGTTCGGCGATGACGCCGATCGGCGGCAGTTCCGCCAGCTTGCAGAGATCGACCGCCGCTTCCGTGTGGCCGGAGCGGATCAGCACGCCGCCGTCGCGCGCAATGAGAGGGAAGATGTGCCCGGGCCGCACGAAGTCGGCCGCACCCATATTGCCGTTGGCCAGCGCGCGCACCGTCAGAGTGCGCTCCTCGGCCGAAATCCCGGTCGTGGTCCCGTGGCGCACATCCACCGAGACGGTGAAAGCCGTCTGCATGGGCGCGTCGTTGTCCGTCACCATGGGGGAGAGGCGCAGCCGGCGCGCTTCTTCGGAGGTTAGCGGCGCGCAGACGATGCCGGAGGTGTGGCGGACAGTGAAGGCCAGTTTCTCAGGCGTCGCATGTACGGCTGCGAAAATGAGATCGCCTTCGTTCTCCCGGTCGTCGTCATCGGTGACGACGACGATCTCGCCGCGCGCGAACGCGTCGATGGCAGAGCGAACATGCGCGAAGATATCCTGCATCTCAGGTTCCAGACTTGGGAAGCATCAGCCGTTTTGGCCGCGGTGCCTCAGGAAGTGGTCGGCCAGCACGCAGGCCATCATGGCTTCGCCGATGGGAACGGCACGGATGCCCACGCAAGGGTCGTGCCGGCCCTTTGTCGAGACATCCACATCCTGTCCGTTGCGGTCGATGGATTGGCGGGGCGTGAGAATGGAGGAGGTGGGCTTCACCGCGAAACGGGCGACCACGGGCTGACCTGTCGAAATGCCGCCGAGAACGCCGCCCGCATGATTGGCAAGAAACACGGGTTTGCCCTCATTGCCCATCCGCATTTCGTCGGCGTTCTGCTCTCCGGTCAGCCGCGCCGACGCCATGCCGTCGCCGATCTCGACGCCCTTCACGGCGTTGATGCTCATGAAGGCAGCGGCAAGGTCCGCGTCCAGCTTGCCGTAGATCGGCGCGCCCCAGCCGGCGGGCACATTATCGGCCACCACTTCGATGACGGCACCGATGGAGGAGCCCGCCTTGCGGATGCCGTCGAGATAAACTTCCATCTCACGCGCCGCTTCCGCGTCCGGGCAGAAGAAGGGATTGCGGTCCACCTCGTTCCAGTCCCAGCGGCTGCGGTCGATGACGATCCGGCCCATCTGCACCAAAGCGGCGCGGATCTCGACGCCTGCGATGACCTTTCGTGCCACGGCACCGGCTGCCACGCGCGCCGCCGTCTCGCGCGCGGAAGACCGGCCACCGCCTCGATGGTCGCGCAGGCCATATTTCGCCTCATAGGCGTAATCGGCATGGCCGGGCCGGTACTTGGCCTCGATCTCGGAATAGTCCTTGGAGCGCTGGTCGGTGTTGCGGATCAGCATGGCGATCGGCGTGCCGGTGGTCACCAACCCAACGCCGTCACCCGGCATGACACCGGACAGCACCTCCACCTCGTCGGCTTCGCGGCGCTGGGTGGTGAAGCGGGACTGGCCGGGCTTGCGCTTGTCGAGGAAGCTTTGGATCCAGTCGAGCGTCAGCCGGATGCCGGGAGGGCACCCGTCCACCACGCAGCCTAGCGCCGGCCCGTGGCTCTCGCCAAAGGTCGTGACGCGGAAGAGGTGGCCGAAGGTGTTGTGCGACATGGTCGCAGGGCATAGGCGAAGCCGGGGGGCGCGGCAAGGTTTCGCGTGTGTCACAACCTTGCGGTGAGGCGCGGCCGGGGGTGCACCCATGACACCGAAGATCATCAGGGAATATCACAGGCTTCGGCACCAGCTTGCGAGCCATGGGCTGGGCAACCATGCGCGGGCTCTTCAGGACTGGGTGCCCTACGAGTTAAACCGAAACCTTCGCTACATTCTCGGCGGAGCGCCCGGCGATCTCCCGCCGCTGTCCGTCCGCTTCACTGCAAGCCTCCCTTACGGAGAGGATCTCGTGGCGGTTCGCGAGGGGAGAGGGCTCACCATTCTCCTGCCGATGCACAACGTTGCGCGCGCGGCCGAACTCGCGATCTTCCACGGACCTGCTTACCTATACTGGCTGACCGCGTGCGCGCGGGACATAGAGGTTTTCTCCATCACGCTGTCCGACGGGGAGGCGGGCACGGCAGCCCGCTTCGCACCGTCCAGCAACCGGCCGGACGTGATCGCCTTGCCGGACCCGTACTTCTTCCAGTGGAAGGGCTTCGCCGACTGGAGAAGGCGCTCCGAGAACGACGATGTTCCATGGGAGAGCCGCTCGGCGCGGATCACATGGGTCGGCGCGTCGTCAGGCAAGGGTACCTATGATCCCGTGCTCGCGCAGGTGCGGCCAGAACGGGGGGCGGCGCGGCTTCTTCTTTGTCTTGCCCTCCGCGACATCACGGATTGCGAGGGCGGCATTGTCTTCATGCCGCCCGGAGAGGTCACCCTGGACGTGCTGCGGCGGCACGGGCTGGCGTCCCCGCGCGTTCCGGAGGAAACTTGGCTCGGCCGCAAGTTCGCCATCGACATCGACGGCCAGACCAACACCTGGTCCAACCTGCTCGTGCGCTTTCACTACGGCTGCTGCGTGCTGAAGGTGGAGAGCCAGCACGGCTACCGGCAATGGTATTATGACCGCATCAAGCCATGGGAGCACTTCATCCCCGTGCGTGCCGATCTGTCCGACCTCGCGGAGAAGATCGAGTGGGTGCGCAGCCATGACGCGCGCAGCCACGAGATCGCGCGGAACGGCCGCGCATTCGCCCGCACCCTCACCTACGAGGCCGGGCTGGCAGATGCGGTCCGCCTGATCACGGAGAACTGGCGTCCCTACGAGGGATTCGTGGCACCGGGGCAGGGCTTCGACCACGGAGCATATGGGTCCTGACCTGCGTCAGGACGCGCAGAGTTCGCCCCTCGCTCCGGGCGTCCCGGCGAAGGCCGGGACCCATACCCGCTGCGAATGGTGAGACCACTGACTTGGCATCTGCGATCCTGCAACAACCGGCGACCATCGAATTACCCAGGCGAAGAAAGGGTGATATTCTAAACGCACGCTTGAAACCTGTGATACCAGAACGCAACTTCATCACCCCACACGCGTTGGGCAGCATGCAGCCGGGAACACCATCATGACGAAGACGAGAACCATTCTGCTGGCCGGCATCATTGCCGCCCTGTCCGCGCTCCCGGCCGCAGCCCAGTCTCGGCTCGACAGCATCAAGTCCGCCGGCGTGCTGAAGATCGGCACCGAGGGCACATACGCTCCCTTCAGCTTCCATGATCAGAAGAACGACCTCGTCGGCTTCGACGTGGAGATCGGCCGCGCCGTCGCCGAGAAGATCGGCGTCAAGGCGGAGTTCCTGGAGGGCAAGTGGGACGGCCTCATCGCCGGCGTGGACGCCAACCGCTACGACGTGGTCATCAACCAGGTCGGCATTACCGATGCCCGCAAGGCCAAATACGACTTCTCCGAGCCCTACACGACCTCCAAAGCCGTGGTGATCGTCCGGGCAGACGACGACAGCATCAAGAGCCTCTCGGACCTCAAGGGCAAGAAGTCGGCCCAGTCCCTCACCAGCAATTTCGGCCAGATGGCCGCGAAGGCCGGCGCTGAACTGGTGGGCACCGACGGCTTCGACCAGTCCATCACGCTCGTGCTGCAGCGCCGCGCCGACGCCACCGTCAACGACAGCCTGTCCTTCTACGACTTCAAGACCAAGAAGCCCGACGCGCCGGTGAAGATCGCCGCGACGCAGGACGCCGCCGAACAGTCCGGCATCCTGTTCCGCAAGGGCGAGCCGGCGCTGAAGGCGGCGCTCGACAAGGCGCTGGCCGACATCAAGACCGACGGCACCTATGCGAAGATCTCGCAGAAATACTTCGGCACGGACGTGTCCGCCCAGTAAGTAGAGGTGTGGCCGGCTTCGCGCTGGCCATCATCAACTCGCAGGGATCAAGGGCGGCGGCGTGGCGCATTGGCTTGAACTGATGACGTCGTCGCTGCCGACGCTGCTCTGGGCGACGTTGAGCTTCACCGTCCCCCTGGCGCTGCTGTCCTTTGCGCTCGGGCTCGTCCTGGGCCTTGGCACCGCTCTGGTCAGGCTGTTCGCCCCGCGGCCCTTCGCGGCTGTCGCTTGGTTCTACGTCTGGATCTTCCGAGGCACGCCGCTTCTCGTGCAGCTGTTTCTCATCTTCTACGGCCTTCCCAGCGCCGGCATCACGCTTGACGCCTTCGTCGCGGCGCTGATCGGCTTCACGCTGAATGTCGGCGCCTACACCTCCGAGATCATCCGCGCCGTGGTCGCCTCCGTGCCGAAGGGGCAGTGGGAGGCGGCCTATTCCATCGGCATGACGTGGACGCAGGCCATGCGCCGCACGGTGCTGCCCCAGGCCCTGCGCACAGCGGTGCCACCGCTGTCCAACAGCTTCATCTCGCTGGTGAAGGACACCTCGCTCGCCGCCGCCATCACCGTGCCGGAGCTGTTCCAGTCCGCCCAGCGCATCGTCGCCGTCACGTACGAACCGCTGATCCTCTACGTGCAGGCGGCGCTCATCTACCTCGTGCTCAGCACCATCCTGTCCTTCGCGCAGGACCGGCTGGAGACGCGCCTCAACCGCTATGGCGGCTTCATGGGAGCCCGCGCATGATCCGCCTGCAGCAGATCGTGAAGCGCTTCGGCGAGGCGACGATCCTCAAGGGCGTGGACCTCACGCTGGCCGAGGGCACGGTCACGGCGCTGATCGGCCCCTCCGGCGGCGGCAAGAGCACGCTGCTGCGCTGCGTCAACCTGCTCGAGATCCCGACCTCCGGCACGGTCGAGATCGGAGACAGCCGCATCGCCTTTAGCCCGGACCGAAAGCCCTCGCGTGCCGATGTGCTGCGCCTGCGTCGCCGCACCGGCATGGTGTTCCAGAATTTCCAGCTGTTCCCGCACCAGACGGCGGTGGAGAACGTGGAGGAGGGGCTGCGCACCGTGCTCGGCTGGCCGAAGGACAAGGCCCGCGCCCGCGCCATGGACCTGCTGGACAAGGTCGGCCTCTCCGGGAAGGCCGATGCCTGGCCGGCCACGCTCTCCGGGGGGCAGCAGCAGCGCGTCGCCATCGCCCGCGCGCTGGCGCCGTCGCCCAGCGTGCTGCTGTGCGACGAGCCCACCTCGGCGCTCGATCCGGAACTGGCGGAGGAGGTGGTGGAGGTGCTGGCCGGCCTCGCTCGCGAAGGCACCACGATGCTGATGGCCACGCACGATCTGCGCCTCGCGCGCCGCATGGCCGGCGAGGTCGTGTTCCTCGAAGCCGGGCAGATCGTGGAGCAGGGGCCGCCGGAGCGCCTGTTCGGCCAGCCGGAGCAGGCCCGCACCGCGCGGTTCATCGCAACGCTGACGGGTGCCACGCCGGAACCTTGACCCTCCTCGCAGGGTTCACGTCCCACCGGCCTGCACAGGCCCAAGACGAAAGGCCGCGAGGAAATGACGTCCAGCCATGTCGAGCCGTCCAGCATGCCGGTGCCGCCGCGCTCGGAGGCGTTCTATGCCGAGAGCCTGGTGCACCTGAAGCAGCTGGGCGTGCCGTTCCTGGTCTCGGGCACCTACGCCGTCTCCAGCTACACCGGCATCCGCCGCCCCACCAAGGACCTCGACGTGTTCTGCCGGGCGGGCGACTACCCCCGCATCCTGCGCTACTTCCAGGAGCTCGGCCACAAGACGGTGGTGGAGGACGAGCGCTGGATCGCCAAGGTCAAGAAGGGCCGCGAAACCTTCGACGTCATCTTCAATTCCCGCACCGCCGCCACGCCCATCACGGATTCATGGTTCGCGGAGAAGCACACCAGCAAGATCTACGGCACGGAGGTGCAGCTCGTCGCGCCCACCGAGCTCGTCTACTCCAAGGTCTTTGTCCAGAACCGCGAGCGCTATGACGGCGCGGACATCGCCCATGTCATCCTCAAGCAGCACGCGGCCATCGATTGGCGGCGCCTGCTCGGCTACATGGAGCAATACTGGGAGGTGCTGTTCATCCACCTCCTCAATTTCCGTTTCGTCTATCCCACGCAGCGCCATTGCGTGCCGGACTGGCTGTTCGACGAGCTGCTGGAGCGCCTGCAGAACCAGCGCGCCATTCCGGAGAGCAAGACGCCGGTCTGCCGCGGGCGCCTGTTCTCGCCGCCGGACTACCTCATCGACATCACGGAATGGGGCTTCGCCGACCTCGTCGGCTAGTGCGTCGCCGCCGCCAGAGCCCGCAGCCGCGCGGCGTCGGCGGCATCGATCCCCGGCGGCGCATAGGTGACCCCGCCCGGCCGCGCGCCGGGTATGGCGGCATAGATCGCCAGCGCGAACAGATAGCTGCCGGCCGGCGAGGGGTGGTTGGTGTCGCTGTAGAGCGAGAGGCCCGGTGCCGCCGCGCGCACCCGCTCCCAGTCCGTGCCGATATCGATCACCCGCGCGGCCAGCTCGTCCGCCAGCCGCCGCGTCACGGCCTGGATGCGGGCGATGTGCGCCTGCCGCGCGCCGGGCGCCCGCGTCTCGTAATGCTCCGGCGCATAGGGCCAGTTCGCCACCACGGCGACGGGCGATCCGCCGGCCGCCGCCTTGCCCGCCAGCACGCGCCCGTCGGCCAGGAATTCCGCCTCCGCCGCCTCGTCGCTGAAGGCCGCGCTGTGCGGCTGTAGCACCACCAGCGTCCAGCGCTGCGCCAGCAGCGTCTCCACCTCCGGGTTGCGCAGATGCGTGGCGAAGCGCGCGCCGGAGCGGGCCTCCACCACCACCTCCAGCGGCGCGGTGTCGCCGGCGGACCGCGCCAGTTCGGGCAGCATCGCCGGCATGTCGTTGTAGAAGGTGCGGCTGTTGCCGATCAGCAGCACGCGCCGCGCCTCCTCGGCAGCCGCCGGCCCCACGCCCGTCAGCGCCCACAGCCCGGCCAGCACCAGCAGCCCGCGTCCCAGCATCGTCATCCGCCGCACCATCTCCAGCCGTGCGAACCGTACAGCCCAATCCCGGGCCTGTCGAAGCACGAGCCCCCACCCGCGAGCATGGCTTCGACAGGCTCAGCATGAGGCGGAGGGGATGCCAAACGGACCAGCCACCTCCAAAGACCTCATCCTGAGCCCGTCGAAGGATCGGCCTCCCCACCCAGCCGCCCCCCACAAGCCACGCCGGGGGAACCCCACCGCGCCCCCGCACATTCCCCGCAGGAGGAAACCGCACCGGGAGCCGAACATGCAGGAAGACGCCACCGTCATCGAACTGAACCCCGCCGCCGCCGGCGACACGGCGCACGAGCCGGCCGCCCAGCGCGAGGCCGGCACGGTGCGCGTCGCGGCCATCGGCGATGTGCATGTCCACGAGACGGCGTCGAACCCCTACCGCGACCTCTTCACCGAGATCTCCGACACTGCCGACGTGCTGGTGCTGGCCGGAGACCTCACGGATTTCGGCAAGACCCGCGAGGCCGAAATCC
This sequence comes from Terrihabitans rhizophilus, assembly GCF_033898525.1. Lineage (NCBI taxonomy): Bacteria > Pseudomonadati > Pseudomonadota > Alphaproteobacteria > Hyphomicrobiales > Terrihabitans > Terrihabitans rhizophilus. The sequence goes on from NZ_JAXAFJ010000008.1 coordinate 167,021, forward strand.
TCGCGGAGGACCTGCGGCACTGCAAGGCGCCCATCGTCGCCGTGCTGGGAAACCATGATCATGAATGCGGACAGCCGGAGGAGGTGAAGCGCATCCTGCGCCAGGCCGGCGTCTGCTTCCTGGGCGAGAACGCGCACATCCACAAGGGCGTGGGCTTTGCGGGCGTGAAGGGCTTCGGCGGCGGCTTCGGGCGCCACATGCTCGGCGCGTTCGGCGAGGCGGCGACAAAGGCCTTCGTGGCCGAGGTGCAGCAGGAATGCATGCACCTCGAAATCGCGCTGCGCTCGCTGCGCACGGAGCGCAAGCTCGTCGTCCTGCACTACGCCCCCATCGAGGCCACCGTGGTGGGAGAGCCGGAGCAGATCTACCCCTATCTCGGCTCCTCGCGCCTGGCCGAGGTCATCGACCGCTTCGACGGCGTCTCAGCCGTGGTCCACGGCCACGCTCATCGGGGAGCCCATCGCGGCGAGACGCCCAAGGGCATCCCGGTGTTCAACGTGGCGGCGGGCATTACGAAGGAGGGCGGGCGGCCTTATGCGGTGATTGAGGTGTGAGACGGCTGGACACAACAAATTTGTTGTGTCACCTTTGGGGCATGTTCGCTGATCAACTCATTCTGAACGAACGAGAAGCCGCGCGAGGTCGTGCGTTCGTCGTGCGGGCCAAGGAGGTCTCGTCGGGTCGAGCGGCAATCGACGCTGCCGCCGCAGGAGTTTCTCCTCAAGTCATCGAACGCCACAGGAAAGCAGTAGATACGCTGGAGCAGAAGGCCGCAGCCGCGCTTCGACTCTACGAAAAGTTGAAGGCGGGTGTTCTCGATGAGTCCCTTGATAGATTTCGCCGTGATCCGGGCATAATGCTGGTCTTCGCGCGCATCAGCAGAGGGCTGTCGCAGGCAGAACTTGCCGACCGCCTTGGGCTGAAGGAGCAGCAAATCCAGCGGTACGAGGCGGAGCGTTATCGCTCAATTAGCCTGTCAAACTACAGGAAAGTAGCAAATGCACTGGGGGTCGAGTTTACAGCGACCATAAGGTCCGAAAGCTTTCTTTGGAGTCGGGACGTTGGGGCTGAGAAGGTTCCGATATCGAAGTCAGACATGTCGAGAACACTCGCGCACGCAAAGGACAACAACTGGATCTCTGTTCCCGACGATGATGATGGAGGCGCTGCACTCTTTGCCTATATCAAACGTCCGGAACGCTTGCTAGCTAGCCCAGCGCTGCTGAGGACGGGGCTCAATCCACTAGACATCACGAACGACCTGTCTCTTTCTGCTTGGCGGGCTCGGATAGTTGATCTGGCCGAGGACCGCTTGAAATCTTCAAGTAAAAACTTGCCGGATTTTGATCCCTTAGAAATTTCGTGGTTGGTTGAGCTTGCTCGGTCCAGTGCTAATCAGGACGGTTTGAAGACTGTATCTCAAATCCTTCAGGATCATGGCATTGTATTCTTGGTTGAGCCTCATGTGGCAGGTACGCGGTTGGATGGCGCAGCGATCATGCTGCGCACTCATCCGGTAATCGCTATGACGCTACGTCATGATCGGCTTGACTACTTTTGGTTTACTCTGTTCCATGAGCTAGCGCATGTGTTCTTGCATTCAAGTTCAGGTTTGGCAGCTGGCTTCTTCGACGATTTAGAGGCTGGGTTGACAGATGAGCTTGAGCAAGAAGCCAACGAATTCGCTGGTTCGCTGTTAGTCCCTCCAGAGCGGTGGCGCATTTCGCCTGCGCGCATCAGCAAGGATCGCGACACTATAATCGATTTTGCTAAGCAGATCGGAGTTCATCCGGCTATCGTGTTTGGGAAAATTAGGCACGATAGAAGAAACTATAAACTTTTTACAAAAGAGGTTGGCGCAGGGGCGGTTCGTAGACAATTCCTCTAGAAAAGGCGTGTTTGATGATCGTGGATCTCCAATCCTATGTGCCGGTTCTCAGGCTGAAGCTCGGTGAGTACCTCGCCGTCACGGAACTAGACGCCCCGGTAGCGCAGCGCGTTCTACCGCACTTCGTTCTTCCTTCGACAAAGGAGCGTGATCCTGAGAAAGGTCGGTTGCTCACGAAGGCGGAGATCATCCAAGAGAACGCTCGAAGGGTCGGAAAGCATTGGCCGCTTCGACCTTGCATTGTTGATCCGCGTTTTGTCCGCTTTGATGATGTGGAACAAACCTGTGCGGGGCTACTCGAACTGTTCCAGGCAACAGCCTACGCTCACGTAAATGCATTACCTACCTTCTCGTTAGAGGACCTTGAAGGCCCGATGTCGGGCGCGGCTTCGACGGTGATCCAGAATCTTGCTCATGGGCTTGCGCTCAGGGTTACATTGCGAGCATTGGGTGATCCTGGGCTTACAACGCGTCTCCACCGAATTCTGCTCAAGATCGGCCTGAAACCCCAAAACTGCATATTGATACTAGACCTCGCTGGTGCTGACTTGGATGATCCGCTTACCGTAGGCGAGTGGGTGGCTGACAACTATCAGTCTATAATGGAAGTCGGACTGTGGGAGAGGGTTGTAGTTGAGGCTACCAATTACCCGGAGAGGAACCCGGCTGCTCAGGGATCAACGTCGAGAACACCTCGACATGAGTGGACGATGTGGAAAGCCGCAGTAGGTGAAGATCCAATACTTCGCCAGAATTTGATCTTTGGTGACTTTGGAGCCGACTCAGCAAAGTTTAACTTCAAAAAGCACTCGGCTCCAGCTATAAGGCACTACAGGTACAGTACACCTGAGGACTTCTTGGTAGTTCGCGGGAAAACCGGTGAAACGATCGCGGAAGCCATGCCGCGTCTCGCTCGCGAAATCATCGACTCAGGTTCTTTTGCCGGCCAAGATTTCAGCCGCGCGGATCGGGAGCTTTGGGACGTCGCGCAGGGCCATCATGGCCCCGGAAACGCATCCATATGGCGCAAGATTAACATGGGACACCATCTTGCGCGGGTCGTTTCAGACATAGGCTCCCTGCGCGGGTATGAGATCCGCGCTTTGACGACGCGTACCACGCAAATTCAATCCGACCTGTTCATTGCGCGATCTTGACAATATTCCTATTTTATGCCAGTCTCCACCCACTCTTTTCCGAGGAGGGGCGGTCCGGACCGGCCTGATCGTGGGGAAGGGTGCGGTGGCCGCATCGGCGGGGTGTAACGGACCCGGTAGATGCGGAGGCCCAAGGTGTCGGTTCCTGGCGGCGAGTACGTCCGTCTCGGCCCACTTGGCGGCTGTTCGTACGGGGTTTGCCAAGGCCCCAGAGCAGCCGGTGGGCTACAGCAGAGGGTAGCAAGTTAATCCTCTGGGGGCCCGGCACAGCAAGCCAAACACACCGCGCGCGGGACGCCGAGGGATCGGCGCATCTGCGGTCACTACCCGTGCTGGTTTTTTCCTTATGCCAGCGCAGCCGTGGGAGCGGCAGGTCTCCCGGCGTCCCGCGCTCCCTCCGGGGAGCTCCATGCGGACAGGGTCGATGGGCAAAGTGCCCGGCCCAACCAACCCTCCACCGGCGGGCTTTCGGCGCAGGCGCTTCCTCCACGTGCGGGAAGCCGCAGCCAAGGTGCTCCGTCATTGCCGGACCCCACCCGATGATGAGGGGCGGGGAGGCGGGGCGTGTACCCTACTGCACCGAGACCGAAAAACGGACACGATTCACAGTACAGTGTGACACGCGCACCATTGTTCGGGCCTCGCGCGCATGATCTCACTGCCCCTCACGAATCGGAGTGTGCGTTCATCAACCAGCAGGTGCCATATCCGGCCCAGCCGCTCGTCGAGCGCTCCTCGGGTGCGGACAGCGTCGATCTCTCGGCCTGTGATCGCGAGCCCATCCACATTCCGGGAGCCATCCAGCCGCACGGCGTGCTGGTGGCGGCGGAATGGGACGGGCTGGCCGTCCGCCATGTGGCGGGCGATGCGGAATTGCGGCTCGGCATCGGCGCGGGCGCGAACCTCGGCGAGGTGTTGGACGCGGCGCTGCTGGCCGATGCGCGGGAGGCGGCCGGGCAGCCGCG